>JAHEAR010000025.1:5585-50475 GCA_024642665.1 Bacteroidota bacterium | reverse complement strand
ATTGAACGGCTATGCACTTATGCTCAATGACTATATATGCAACGGGCGGAGGGCGTGGGGCATGGGGCGGAGGGCAAAGGGCAAAGGGCATGGGGCATGGGGCGGAGGGCATGGGGCATGAGGCATGAGGCAGGAGGCAGGAGGCAGGAGGCAGGAGGCAGGAGGCAAATTAAAAATTACGAAAATTAAGGAAGCCAGACCTTAAGACACGGCACACGACATTTATCTTGCCCTACACATTAAACACTACTCACTAAACCCAAGAGTCATTAGACTTTAAACCTTCCTATTTTTCAACCCAGCTAAAACACATAATCCTTTAGCTAAACGCTCTCAACAACAAATGCCGAAGGCATGCAGTGCTCAACTTTCTCAACACACAGGATAATTCAAAAACAAAAAAGCCGGAAGCGATGTGCTTCCGGCCCTGTAGTATTGTTACCTTGAACGTAACCTGCTATTGTTTCGAAATCTGTTGGGTATACACTTTACCTCCCTGCGTCACTGTAATCACATAATTTCCCTGCGGAACTTTGGCGATATTGATATCTCTTTGATACAGTCCACCTGCATTTACATTTTGATCACTATACACCTCTTTACCATTTACATCTGTGATCGTTACGGATAACGGTCCAGGTTGCGGAATGAATGACAAAGCAAATATACCATCATTTGGGTTAGGATATACAGCTACATCCTCCAATTCAAGTGGCTGGATGGAATGAATACCCGTAGGATCATCTACATCCAGGTCATCTCTATTGATCACGGTCGGTAATTCAGGCTTATCACAATCTGTTCTGGCTCTGAACTCGTGGCCGGGTATATCTGACCAGTTGGTCAGTGTTACATTGGTATGCATGTATTTTCCATTACGCATGTAATCGACCATGACATTATCCCCCGGTAAAAAATTAGACAAGGCAAAATGGAGCGATTGAAAATCACTGACATCAAATTCCTCTACCTTCTTGATGACATCTCCTTGCTTTAAACCGGCTTTCTGGGCACCACTTTGTCCTATGATTTCATTGATCGTTGCTCCATACTCATCAGAATGATTATTGGAATAGATCCCTAAGGCGGCGCAGTTTGAATTGTTTTGGCCACCATGTGAAACGCCATAGGCGCGATGTCCTTCATTATTTCCTTTCCAGGTATACACACGCTCTATCTCTTTATCGCCATCGCTTTCAATATCCTTCGTTACAAACACAATTTTATCGGCTTTCAAACTGATATCATCGTCGAGCGTCGCTTCCAAAACTACATTGTCACCTGCAGATCTGATTAAAAATAGTCTTTCTTTCGTGGGTGAATCCGTTTCCATCTCGACTTCTACCTGCTGCATGATGCCCGGATCTTTGGCCATTTCCTGGAGAATTTGCTCAGGTTGCTCTCCTTCAGCTATCCATGTTTCAGTAATAGTCTTTCCGCTATCGTCAACTTTTTTGGTGGTAATGGTGATCCGTTTAGTTTTATTCGTTTCCTGAGCGTTGGTTTGAGCGAACCCCGACAAACTAAATAGGACACATAAGGCAATTAGTAAACTTGCATGTTTCATAAGAAAGAAGGTTGAAAGGTTAAAACAATTTGGTTTTATGTATGAAAAGATAGTCGGTTTCGTTCCTGTTGTCAAGGTTATCTGCTTATTTATCGATAGATAGCTGATTTGGGTGGACGAATCACAAACGTTGTTTAATCTTCGTGGTAAATTCTACTTTAGATTTTCCGGAAAGTTCAACGCCTTGCTGTGCCTCATATAGTTTAAGATACTTTTGGTGAATATTGTCCGGCATTTTTTCTCCGTTTATTTTTAATCGATTTGGTGTCAGCTGAACTTCAATTTCAGATCCAGGAGCGACAAGACCATCTTTGACCATTTGTTCGCTCAGGCTTAATCGATTAGATCGTAGCGCAAATACGTTTGCGGAAGGGCCATAGAATTCCTCTATCTGTATGTTTCTACCCTCCATTTCTTCCTGGTTTCTAAGCATTTCACGGTGCATAGCATCACTTTCATTTTCGAGCGCTTCGTTTCTTCTGATTTCATAGCGAATAGCATCTTTTTGTCGATTCATTAATTCTTTCTCCATCCGAAGTGCATCGTTATGCTGATCTCCGGCATCTCTCCATTGTTCAGAAAACTCTTTTCCATTGATTCTAAATTCCCTGATTAATTCATCCTGGACATTTGTCCAATCGCCAAGGTTAATTTCCTGAAGGATGGTATCTCCATCAACATAAATCATAACGGTTCCTTTGCCGTCATCCATTCTTCTGGTAAACACTTTAACATCGCCAGGATTTCCACCTTGAATGATTACCTGATGATCATCGGTAAAGTAATCCAAATCAATGTCGGGCATAGGTGGCATTACAAAATCAAAATCCAGATCGTACAGACCCTCAGGCATAGGCGTGGAAGGAGGTGTTGTAAAGTATAATTGATTCAGCGATTTAGGAGCCTGCATATTGCCAAACAATTCATTGATGGTGATGTCATATTGCTGGTAATCATTTGGGGCAATTTCTTTTCCATCGACTTTGAGTGCTTTGATCTCACCATCTTCCACTTCCACATTGATCTCTTGTTCATTCGTTTTTTTATTAATCCGATAAGTTCCTTGCGATGGAATGGAATCATTGTTTACGGCAGTGCGTGTAACTGTGGTTTGAACGTCTGCACCATCATTTGATGGCAGGTCCGTTTTTGTGTGACTGGTCAGTGTAAATGCTAAAAAGCAAAGTGTCGTCAGACTTAAAAGAACTGTTTTTTCCATTTGATTGTGATTTTTATAAGGTACATTAAGGATGCGTTGAATGCGCGCCAGCATAGCTCCTTTTCGCGAGGCAAAGCCAATGGCAAGTGATGGTCCATGTGTAATTTGTATTTCCTGAACGGCTATGAGTGCTTTCGCATAACCCAGTTGATCTCCACACCAGGCCACGGCAAGATCATCCGCACGGTTTTCTCGCTCTGATCGAACCATTGCTGAAATCCACCAGGTGATCGGATGATAATAAAATAAGGTTTCAATAAATGACTGTAAAAGATTGGATAGGTAATCCTTTCTGACAATGTGAGCCAACTCATGGGTAAGAATCGCTTCTACCTCTTTGGGAGATATCTGATTGAGAATGCCAATCGGAAAAAGAATCATAGGTTTCAGATGACCGATTGTCATGGGTGAAGACACATAGGATGTACCGGCAGCGATTGGTTTGATTTTCAACTGGAGTCTGCTGATAATACTATTTAATGAGCGCTGAATTTCTTGCTCAGCAATCGATGTGGATCGGACATGTCGTACCCATCCAAGGCTGAATAGCAATCGGATCAGTAATATAGATACACCACCGGCCCAAATGGTGAGCATCATCGGCATGCGGATCTCTATCCATGCCGCAACACTTTCTGTAAACGTCATAGGTTTATTTCCATTGACGAAGAGCACATCCTGCGTCCCATAAATCACTCCGCTTCCGTTAGGGAGCATGACGAGAAAAGTGGATAAGGTGGTACACACGATCATCCACAAGGCGATAGTTGATATCGTATAACGTGTGTTAGCTTTTTGTCTGGGAATGAATCGCAGGGTGATAAACAAAGCCAATCCAATAAAGGCTATTTGCCAGATCGAGTGGACAAAAGTCCATCCCAATGCTTGTGTCCATTCGGATTCCATCCAGGAAAAATTCAGGTTCATGCTGGTTTATTTTTTTCAAGTTTATCAATCAGGGCTTTGATCTCTGCCAATTCATCAGGGGTAGTTTTGTGATTTCCCAAAAGATGCATAGCCAGTTTTGAAGCAGAACCTTTATAGGCTGCATCTAAAAACCGACCTAACAAGGCAGACTGTATGTTGCTCTCTCTGACCTCTGCTGAATAGACATGTGTTCGCTGGGAATCGTTGCGTGACAACAGATTCTTTTCAAACATGATCTGCATAATCTTCAGAGTCGTGGTGTAGCCAATGGATTTATCCTGAGTTGCATTGAGTAGTTCATTGACTTCTCTGACTGTGCACGGGCCTTTCTTCCAAAGAATCTGGAGGATCTCCAGTTCACCTTGTGTGGGTTGAATATTTTCTGTCATAGCTTAAATACGAAGTGTTTCGTATACAATAGTAGTGGTTTTGACCCATTTAGTACGAAGCGTTTCGTATTTTAAGAAAAAATTAACATTTAGTGAGACGTATGGACCTGGGATTTTAGACCTGAGACTTTTCGACGCGCGACTCTTAGGTACAGGGTAAAGAGCAAAGGGCAGAGAATATTCTATGTTTCATAACCTCTTATAACCAACATAACCCTCATAAACACATTAATATTTAAAAAAATCACTTATCACTAAATCACCCTATGCTCCATGCCCCATGCTCACCGCCTTAATTTTAAAATATGGGTATCGCTCGTCGCGTGTCGAAAAGTCGTGTGTCGAAAAGACTTGGTGCTTCAGGTCTTACGATCAGAAGGCATAGGCCAATCTGTTTCGAAAATAATAGGTGCTGCCCGGGACCTCTGAAGGTGGGGATGAATTATAGTTATAGTTAAAAGAGAAACTAAACGTAAATTTTTCAGTGATGTCTAGTGCGAGTGTGGTCTCATTACTTAGTCTGTAATTGCCAAAATCCTTCAACACAGGCTGGAAGTAGGTTGTACTAATAAAGGTGACTGACTCCTCCGGAAGCAAGGTGAAGCTGAAATAGCTGCTCATGCGGTGCTCTCTCAGAAGCTCATCCGGATCAATTAATTCCTGATATTCATACATATAAGCTATACCAAAATAGAATTTTGAAACTTCCGAATCTGTAAGTTTAAAGCGTGGACCCGTGCCCCCAAGGGCTCTCGTCCCAATTTTAGTAAGGTCATTATACTGTATTTGGGCAAAAGTCTCCCACCGTACGTAATTACCCAGCTTACTATAGTCCTTTCCTAGTTTTCGTGTAAAGCGCAGATGGCCAAATCCGGAATTAGAAAACTTCTCATTATTTCCGCTAACCAAATTAAAATCTGTAAGAAATAACCACAAATCTCTATTATAACATCGATCCTTCTTCCTGGCCGGCTTTAACTCGAGATAGGTTCCGCCACTAAACGCAATGATCGATTTAGTGGTTTTTGAACCGGCAAAACTAAAATGAAGGCCTCCAAACAATCCGGTGGTGTCTGTCTTAATACGCCGCTGTTCAATATTGACTATCTGAGCGCTCAGGGTGGTCACACTCGTCAGCAAAACAAACAATACAAGTAGCCTGAAAGGCAAATTATGGCTCATACCCCTCAGGTATGCAAAATTTGTACCTGATTTTCCATAGGCGCTTTCAGGCCACCAGCCTCTCAAAAAAAGCCCACCGGTAAATAATCCTAAACCATGGAGCTATTCTTTAAAAATCATTCTCGGCTGATCACTTTTTCATAGGATGCAATCCACTCCTCCGTTGTTATTCTAGTACAGAGCTCTCCCAACAAGTCAATGGTCACATCTTCCGGTTTTTTAAATCGGATACAACTCTTGCCCATGTCCAATTTCCTTGTAGTGTGCTTTGGCCACTCCTTCAGGAACCAGTCCAGATGAAGACCGGCATAAAGTCCGGAATGATAAAAAGCGATATGATTCTTCTGGGACGCCAGATTGATAAACGGCAGTGGAAGTTTTGGATTGACATGATACCCTTTCGGATATAATTTATGTGGCACGACGTACCCCAGCATGCCATAGCTCATTTGCTCTTCAAATCCTTTGGGAAGATGTTTAAGAATTACCTTCCGAAGTTTGGTGATAATGGCTTTACGATCTTCCGGCAGCGAGTTTATATATTCTTCAGGGGTGGTAGCATTGGATTGCATTATATTCAATTTAGAAATGAACAGTTCTCTCAAAGATGTTCGAGGGCAGACTGATGTTAATAAGATTGTTTTCGAGTCACCTTAATCCAAATTTGAGGTCAAATTTTCCATGCTCTGCTGATATGCATCTGATTCTAAAAACGGTTGAACGATTCAAAATCTGCTTTCTTGATACCACTTTGTCAGATGATGGAGCGGAGTGTTCCAATTTTCAATTCTTTATGATTAGGAACGGGAATAGTCGTACAAGAATCATTTGTTTGTTTTTGCATGAGAATATGACTTCCTCTCTGTCTTACCTGAACGAAACCATGGTTCATTAATATCAAACAAACTTCTTTCCCGGATAGGGTTCTCATTAGACAGCTACTTGAACGCGCGTAATTAGTACCTCTTCGTGAATTCTACGTGTTATCTCTTCTTCTGAGGCCATTTCATAAAAAAGCTCCAGTGCTTCAATAAGATTGGCTCGAGCTTCCTCAATGGTATCTCCCTGACTTGCTATGTCAAGTTCAGGACAGAGTGCAACATAGCCATCACCCTCTCGCTCAATAATAGCTGTAAGTTCTTTAATTTTTTTCATCTCTGTGAAATTAAGGATTTTCTATAATACGTTGCGGCAAGCGCCAAAAGATGCTTGAAACCATGCCGACCATCTTGAGGCTATTTCCTGGGCACTTTTATAAAATTTACGGTTTTCTTTGGTCGCCATAGCACTTTTAGCGAAGGCACCATTTGGTCGCCGAAGCTGTGCCAGAGGATACGTTTAGAAAAGCGAAGAAGACTCAATCTTACCATCCCTGATTATAAGCATCCGATGTTGTGGACATCATTATTTCTATTGCCCAATAATGATTAACCCAAATTACTTCTATTAGGTATGTTCTTCTTTCACTGAGATATACCGATGTTTAAACGTTGCGAACTTTCAATTTGGATTGCTTTGCTAAATTTCAACTTCAATCTTTTAGGCTATTTTTTACCTCTTCCTTTTCTTCGAAATTCATTACTGACCACAAAAACTGATTATGGTTGTTAATATAAATCATAGGTACTGACTTTTCTGTCTTATCCATATATTCATGAACAGTCTTAATCAGCCGTCTTGAGGGTCTCCTATAAAAATCGTTCCACATGATCACTCCATAATAGTCTGCATTGGGCAATCCTGAGTAGGTGAATCTTTGTCGATTAATATTAGTAGTATGGGATAGTAGAAATTCGAGTTTAAACATGTGTATATCTAATGCTTCCATCGAGGTTTTTGGAGGAAAGGAATCAAAACATCCGTTAACATTCCAATTTAATGGAATAGGAGGATCAATGTAACAGTTGACTAATTTGAATATTTCTACTCCATTTTGATCAAACAATCTAAATTGAGAGGGTTGCAAGTCATCATTCCGTGCTTTCCTTAGTTTGGCTAATTGAATTGAATCGTTGTGGCTAATTTTTATTACAGCATTCGCTTCTGAATAGATGAGTTTTAGCTCTCTTATAAAGGATGCTGTATCGAGTAGTAAATTATACTCCGTCGGTATATTATATTTTTTAGCTTGCTTTGCTATTTGCTCGTCTGTCTTCCATTTAGGTGTTGTATCGATTCCCAGCAGTACGCTATATGTTAAACTGCAACTGGAAACAAGTATCGCGATTACCACCAAAGCAATTAGGTCCCTTAAGTTCATTTATATCTCTGCATCACGTGATAATGGAATTGGCCTTATCAATATTCCGCTAGAGAAATTTACTTTCAAGATGGATGGATTTGATTTTGTGTATAAAGAGTGGAGCCTATATGACAAGCAATCACTCAACGATACGGCGTTACAAATTATTGCATACCATACAACAAGCGAGGATTAATTCAGCCATTATGTTGGTAATCTTGTACTGCTATCTTGATACAACCGAATAGCGCTAAATAATAAAAACGAAAATAAAATCAATTTCAGAAGCTGAGGTCCTCTTGAAGCTGTTCCCATTCATCAGGGGTAAGAATCTGCTCTTCGATCAATACGGATGTCTCCAATTGATCAAGAATATCTTTAGCTCTTTCTTCACCCCCGGGATGTGTACTTAACCAGAACAACTGTTGCTGAATATCGCTTTCCGTGGTGGACATTCTGAACAGAAAGTTGGCCAGTCCCTCAGGATTGATCTTGCTGTTGATCAGATAATCAATTGCTTTCAGATCGGCTTCACGTTCGAGACTTCTATCATAGGCAGAAGAGGTCAGCACTTTCAATGCCTGTCGGATCATTTCAGGATTTCCATTGCCGGAGGTCATTGAAATAAGCATGGATAACCCTACTTCCTTCACCAGCTTTTTCATGAGATGGCCAAGCTTCTGATGAGCCAATTCGTGTGCGAGCACACCACACAGCTCCCCTTCCGTTTCACTGTCCAGAATCAGCCCGGTATAAACGATGATGTGTCCACCGGGCAAGGCAAAGGCATTGACTTGTTCACTTTTAATAAGATGCAATTTCATTTGATCCCGATCAAAATCATTCGCTTCGCACAATTTGGTCAGGAGTCTGTCTACTTTTGAAACAATCGCATGATCAAGTACTTCCTGTTCTGCATGTTTAAACAATTCCCAATAGGTTTCTCCCAGCTTTTCTTCCATGCTCTCACTTACTTGTTCCACATGCAGAATGGTCATCCAGTCGAGGCGGCCCAAAAGATTCCACATCGCAAAAAATGAAGCATTCAATAAGGCGAACTGAACTATTAATTTTCCCATACTATTTTCGGCAAAGTACATTGGTCAAATCGCCATAAAACCACCAGGCTATATGATGTCCTTTACGTGTTTCGATGGCGGTATAAATCGTGGCGATCAGTTCGACCAGATTAAACAAAAATACTGTGATCATATAAGAGATGTAATGATTACTAATGTCACCATCCCGAAAAAAAACATCGATCGTCCACCAGAAACTCACCGAATTAATCGCCAGCAAAGAAACTTGAGAAAGAAGTGCCTGCGTACAATGCCACCGCACAAAGTAGGATCCCTTTCTGTTGCCCATAAAAAAGATAAACGTAGCGATGAGATTAATGATGGGCAGTGGGAGACCTGCCATCACCGCAATCAGCGACATCACATAGCTGTTGGAAGCCCGTTCTGCTTCATGTTCCATGGGAGGATAGGCGAATGCTGAAACTAGTTTCATAGTCCTTTGATAATATTCCAGATCCAGATGGCGACCATCATGCCAATCAAAATGACAGACACGCTTCTTCGACGAATAAATTTCTCAGCACGCGTATACCAAAACATAAAGGTTGAGTGACCGGACAGGTAATCCCAAACAATCCAGGGTGGCCCCAGCAGGAGAAATGATGCCAGAAAAGCACCCAATGGGTTTTCAAAAAATGATTTTTTTATGTCCCCTTCAACAAAGGCAACAGCAGCGCGGGTTGAGCCACAGGAAGGACAAGGAAAACCGGTCACTTTTTTAATGGGACAAACCGTAATATTATGGGTGTCACCTGCGGCATTGGGTAAATTAAATTTTATCCAAAATAAGCCACTCAGACAAAACAATAAGACTGGAATATAAAGTTGATTCCGACTCATTCGCAAAAATTATGCAAGGGCATTTTGAAACAGTTGCATGTTTTTTTCGCGGGTAGCGGGCATAATCATAAACCAATCGATGATGGCCCAGATACCGGCACCCCCACAAGTGAGCAGTTTCCCAACACCTAGCCCTGTATCGCCAAGCATGAAACGATCGATCCCAAGACTACCCCCTAACAGAGAAATAATCAGATAGGTGGTTGGATCTTTAAATTGAAGCATTTGTAATGCGGGCCATCGGTCATCATCTGCCTGAACAAGTTGCTCTCGCACCCAGGCCAAATGATTCGTTTCAAAAAACTTACTGTTCGTCATGATAAACATGTCAACTTTCTGTGCGTCCATTTGCTTTTCTTTAATTCGTTTTGAAAAAATAATCGTATGATCAAATACAAGTTAAAGGTAATTCTAAAATAATTCTTCTTTTTTCTACGAAAGTAAAGCTGCAGTCGATATCAGGAATCTTGAAAAAAGTTCCCGAACTACTCATTTTCTCTTTTACGCCCCATGCGCTGGCTTCAATTTTTAATATTTAGCCCAGTTTCGGCATAAAAGAAATGAATTTTGCTACGATCGATATATAATGTTGCAGCTGTTTGTTCTTGTGGCGCCGTTTCCGGACGTAAACGCGCGGTCATCGAAATGTCTCCGATTTTAAAATACAGATAACTGTCACTACCCATCGGCTCCACCACATCTGCCAGAATCTGGATCGGCACATAAAAAGGGTTATTCAATCGATTATCGCCACGTATATTTTCAGGTCGTATACCCAGCACATATTCACCGGCGTCTATTGAAGAAGGCAAATACCCGTTCAGATCCAGCGTAAAAAGCCCGGAAGCATCTTTGAATATTTTTAATTCGTCGAGTTTCCCCGGAAGCATATTCATAGCCGGACTTCCGATAAAACCGGCAACAAAAAGATTCGCAGGATGATCATACATATGCATCGGTGTGTCAAATTGCTGCAAGACACCATCTTTCATAACAGCGATTCTGTCCGCCATGCTCATGGCTTCCGTCTGGTCATGTGTCACATAGATTGTAGTCACACCAAGGGTGCGTTGCAGTTTAGAAATCTCCATCCGCATTTGTACCCGAAGTTTAGCATCGAGATTACTGAGGGGTTCATCAAATAAAAAGACCTTTGGATTTCTAACAATGGCTCTACCCAGTGCAACACGTTGCCGCTGACCTCCGGATAAGGTCCCCGGCTTTCGTTTTAGATAAGGTGTCAACCCAACAATTTCTGCAGCTGCTTCCACACGTTCCTTGATTTCTTTTTTAGGGACTTTTTTTAGTCGAAGTCCAAATCCCATGTTTTGAAAAACAGTCATGTGTGGATACAACGCATAGTTTTGAAATACCATGGCTATATCCCTGTCTTTTGGTGCCACTTCGTTGACCTGTTTTTCTCCGATGTATAATTCACCTGAGGTAATATCTTCGAGCCCGGCGATCATTCGTAGCGTTGTCGATTTACCGCAACCGGAGGGCCCGACGAGGACGACAAACTCCTTGTCATGGATATGCAAGGAAACATCCGAAACGGCAACTACCTCACCATACCGTTTAAAGAAATTTTTAAGAAAAACTTCAGCCATGAGTTATTGCTTTTTGGAAATTGTCATCGCCATCGCCTGTACTGACAACAAAGATTCAATAGTTGATTCAGCCCCGGCATTCTTATTAATTTGATCAGCGCTACTAATCCCGTCATACCCTCTGCCAGTGTCCGGATCATACATGGGTAAGTTAGTTGGATTTTTTCCGGAAAACCATGCTGTCAGGTCAGTCGCCATCGCCAGGTATTTTTCGTCCTGCGTCATTTCATATGCTTTCAATGCTGCCCAAACCATTGGTCTTCTGCCATAAGCAATCTGAGGAAAAACCGCCTGGTCATAGACCCTGATTTTTCCTTCATCTACTCTTATGGAAAAGTGATCCAGACCACCGGCAGCGAGCACTGCCGGATAAAAGTGATTTATTTCATAAAACGCATGGGCTGTAAAATGAATATTGTCAATTGCTTCACCCGCTACCAGCAAGGCATACGACTGAATATTGGCATAGGCATGCCAGGTATTTTCCCAACTCAAAAAAGCCCCTGTTTGCATCGCCTCTGTTTGTTCAAATTGCATCTGACACAAACCATCACCGAAATGATTCATGAGCGCCACAATCGAATCCCTTGAACTCCATTGATCAGTCGCATCATGTTGTTGAATCATATAGGTCAATCCAATGAGCACGATAGCCGCCTGATCCGTTCCGGAAGATTTGGGCAACCAGGTAGGAAAAGTCCAACCCATGGTTGTATCCGTCTCCGTTGACCAGTACGATTTCTCGGCTAATATATTTCTGACGAGATTATCCCTCTGCTGACTCATTTGTGTCACCAGCGGATCATTTGGCTCAAGGATATCAATTGCTTCGCCGAATGCCCATAATGCTCGCCATGACCAAAAATTTGGTTCAGCCTTTGTCGTAATGCCATCGGTATGTATCCGACTATCCGGCCAGATAAAATTAAAGTAGTACCCATTGGGAGACTGCATGGCTAGTAAAAATTTTACCAACATTCTTCCTTTTCTGAGATGCTCAGGATCCGCGGTTAAAGCAAATTGACGCAAATAAAAAATAGCGGCCCTGGATGCATCATCCACACATGCAATGCCCTCATCTTCATCCCCTACCAAATGATAATCGGGAAACTCGGCATAAATATGTATGATCCCGACTGTATCTCCGTCAACTATTTTCTCTTCATACAGTGCATCAAGATGAGCTGTGTTGATCGTAGTATCAGAGGTGATTTTTTCTTCAACAGGTGGGGCACATTGGCACAATAAAATACACAGCAACAATGCGCCGAAGACCATGCATAAAAAAGAATTGAATACGCTGTTTGTAAGATGCTTCATTATTTTTTGTGTTTTAACAACTCATCTACCATCATGGAGGTATTCATCGTGGCAAAACCACAGGCAACATCTGACATCGCGTAAGGAATCAGAATGCTATCACCGTGTTGCATCCATCCACAGGTATACAATACATTAGGGACATATCCTTCCCGCTCAGACTCCAATGGCTCCATCAGTGGTTTGTCAAGGATTGAAATAACTTTGTGCGGATGATCAAGATCAAGTAAGGTTACCCCCAAGGTGTATCTCCGCATAGGACCAACATGATGTGTGAGCATCAACCAGCCTTCCGGGGTTTCTATTGGCGAACCGCAGTTTCCGATTTGAACCAGTTCAAAATCGCGGAAAGGTAATTGCAGAAGTTGCTTTTGGTTCCATGTCATATAATCATCGGATTGCATGATGCCACAGGTTTCTCCGCCTTGTCTTGACAGCATGACGTATTTACCTCCAATCTTTCTTGGGAAAAATGCCATGCCCTTATTATCCACCTGACTTCCTTTAAAATTGCGAATGTGGAAACGTTTAAAATCATTTGTCTCCAGCATTTTTGACTGGATTTGTTTTCCGTTATAGGCGGTGTATGTACCGAGGTATCTTGTTTCTCCTTCATCTTCATACCGAACCATGCGCAGATCTTCCATCCCCATCGATTCGCTGGCTGCTTGTGGAAATATAACACGCTCAGATAAAGGAATATCTTCCGTAAACTGTATATCATAATGATCATCTTCTCCTACCAGATGTGACACTTTTGTCCCTGCCGTACGCCAGGGACCCTGTGGTGTAAAACGAATTACGTTTGATCCATCAATCACTCCTTCCATAAACCCAATGGAGGAGATATGTCCTTCGCCTACTGAGCGCATGGTTAAGACAAAACGTGTCTCTCCCGGTGTCAATCCGGATTGATCCGGATGATGTACAATCGATGGATTGAAGAGAGCTGCGGCTTCGACAGAATACTCCTTTGTCAAATAAGATCCAAAGACCAGTTGCTGCTTTTCAGAAAAAGAGGGCGATGATGATAATGCGGCCATACCGGTTTGTGCGTGGAATCTTAGCAGCTCATTATACCGCCTGTGTCTGTGTGCAAATAAGGTAGCGGTTTCTGCCAGCAGATGATCTGCCTGTGCATCGGAAAGATTTTCAACAAATCCTGCAAAGCGTGTCAGGCGATCTGATTCTCCGGGATCCAGATAGAGGAGTATTACCTTTTTCGGATCGGCATTAAAATGTTGTGGTAGTCGTTGTATAAACATGAGCGGGCTGTGTTTTTTATTCTTTCTGACCGGATGCGGCCATACTCTGAATAAAATGTTTTTGAAATATCAGGTAAGCAATAATGATTGGCAAGGCCAGTAATGTCGCGCTGGCCAGTTTCATTCCGATTTGTCCCATGGATCTTCCTCCCACGGCAAACAAAGTAACTAATTGAGGCATCGTCATAAGATGCTCTTCGCGAATGACGATGATCGGCCACAACACATCATTCCAGGTAGTCATAAACGTAATAATGCCCACCGTGATCAATGTCGGTACAGAGACAGGCCAAAGGATTTGAAAAAGAATTCTCCATTCATTGCATCCATCTATTCTTGCTGCATCAATGAGATCCTGCGGTATGGACAAAAAGTGTTGACGAAACAAGAGGATCGCAAAGGCATTCAACAACCCCGGAAAAATCAGTGCAGCAAAGGAATTAGTCCATCCGAATTGCACCATCAGAATATAATTCGGAATCAGTGTCAATTGAAATGGGAGAGTCATGGTAAACAGAAGAAAATAGAAAAGCAAATTTCTTCCTTTGAATCTGTGTCGGGCTAATGCATATCCTGCCATCGAGCTGAATACCAGGACACCAAATGTGACGATGGTGGCAACAAATACACTATTGACAAATGATCCTGCAATGGGAATGTTCTCAAACAACTTGATATAATGATCAAAGGTCAACGCAACAGGCCAAAGCGAAACATCGGTGATACTTCTTTCTTCAGACAAAGACGCACTGACCATCCAGATGAACGGATATAAAAAAGCGAAGGCAGCGAGACCAAGCAGTATATAAAAGAGGAACTTTTTCATGGCTGTTTGTTTTCGATAACCATTCGTTGAATGAAAACAACCAATAGGATAATTAATGCCAGTAAAAGTCCAAGTGTAGCGGCATATCCCATGTGATAATAAAAGAACCCTTGTTTGTATATATATAAGACGGCAGACAGGGTACTATTCAACGGGCCACCACCGGTCATCACATAGGGCTCAATAAATAATGAAAACCCTCCGATGGTAGACAGAATCATGACCATCATCATCGTAGGATTGATCACGGGTAAGGTGATATGCCAGAATTGCTGCCAACGTGTCGCTCCTTCCAGGGAAGAAGCTTCATAAAGGGATTTTGGGACGGATTGAAGTCCGACTAAAAAAAGTATAATATACAAACCGACATTTTTCCAAGTGGCCATAATGGCTATGGATGGCATCGCCCATTGCGGATCTGTCAGCCAGCCAATTTTTTCAAAACCCAACTTCATTAAGAAAAGATTGATGGATCCCATTTCGTACCCATAAAGTTGTTGCCATAAAATTGTAACCACGACACCTGATACGACTACCGGCATAAAAAAGGCCCCTCGGAAAAAAGCTCTGAACCAGATTTTCTGATTGAGTATTACGGCGAGTCCTAAAGCTATGCCAATTTGTAAAGGAATGTGAATCGCCAGAAAAACAAGTGTATTGCGCAATGATTTTAAAAAATACTGATCCTGAAGAACCTTTTCATAATTTGTCAGGCCGACATACTCCATCGGGCTGATGATATTCCATTGATGAAAACTCAAATACAAAGAAAAGCCAACCGGAAAGAGCACAAAGACAAAGATGTGCAGCAGGTATGGGGACACCAGCAGGTAAGAGGATATGGTTTTATTTCGTCGCATTTATCTCCGGCTATTCATTCAGATAAAGTAAGTCAACGGCTTTGGCAGCAGCAGCAATAGCCTCTTCCGGTGATTTAAGTCCATAGACTACACAAGCTTCATATTCCTGTGAGATGATATCAAGCACCTCTTTCATGTATTGCGCACTATCCATTCCGCGCAGATACTTTGCCTGCCGGGCGAACGGAATCAACTCAGGATGTGCCTGAAGATAATCCACAAAAAGTGGATTTGAATCCAAATCTTTTCTTCTGGGAAACTGACCTGACAGGGCGAGAAAATCTCTATCCGCCTCAGGTAACAACATGGTTTGCAAAAACTGCCAGGCGACTTGCGGATGCTTACACGTTTGAAAGATGACCATGTTTTTGGGATCACCATATGAATATGCCGGACCCGTCATACTATCCGGGAGGGGCATATGCATGAAATCATATTCAAAACCTTCAGTTTTGAACCGTTCGTTTTGTTGAATGGTCCATGGGCCAATAAACGTTGATGCAATGCGTGAGGCCAGAAACGGATCGCTCTGACCTTTTTGTTGTTCGCGCGGAAAATAATCATGCATATATAATTTCTGCAAAAAAGCGAAGACCCCTATCCCATGTTCATTATTGAAAAATGCTTTACCTTCTTTTACGATGGGTGCACCTTGCGAAGAAGCATAATACAAAGGCAAAAAATTAAAAAACCGCTGCCACCATATCGGGTTGACTTCGCTGATGCCCAGCCATTGGTTTCCAAGATTTGCTTCCGCAGCATGCCTTTTAATTTTCGCTCCTGCTTCGAGATAAGATGAATAATCTGTGGGAACTGTTTCTACACCTGCCGCCCGAAACATCGCAGGATTGAACATCATCATGATCGGATTTACTTTCCAGGGCACCTGGTATATATGACCATCTGCTGAAGTGATCTCCTTCACTACCTGTGTATCACATCGCGCATACAAAAAATCCAAAAATCCATCAAGGGTATCCAGCGCGACCAACACACCACTGCGTGCAAAATCTTCCACGTCTCCCTGCCACATATTTGCATAAATATCAGGGGTAGTTTTACCTACCACGGCTGCCAGCAAAACTTCTTCACTGGATTGTCCTTCCGGAACAGGTTGAAAAAAAAACGGGATTTCCTTGTGGTTTTCGTTCCAACGGTCAACATACTGTTTAGCAAATTTTATTTCTTCGGGATTGCTCGATGACCAGAATACCAACGTATGGTCATCGTGTTGTTGGCGATGACAGGATGCCAGGCAACCGATCACCAGACAACTGATATTTAGCCGGAATAAAAAAGACATCAAAGGCATATAAGATCCTTATCAAAAGGGTCATTTTAATTTTTTTCATGACCTCACAATTCGTGTGCGATATTGCGGAGGTTTGTTACCCGGTCCGGCAGAACTTCCTTGTGGAATAAATTGTCCCGGGGTGATCTGTTTGTTCCAGTCAAATTTACTTTTCTCCTGGTATATTTTTCTAAACTGTAAAGGACTGCACTGATGTGAGTTTTTAAACATGCGGTTAAAATTTGCCATGTTATTAAACCCTGCTAAAAAAGCAATGCGACTAATCTGTTCATCTGATTCAATGAGCAACTTACAGGCATGTTCGAGACGCATAGTAATCAGATACTCCGAAAAACTTCTGTTGGTTGCTTTTTTAAAAAAGTGACTAAACGCTGAATCGCCAAGGTTAACTTCTGCCGCCACATCAGACATTCTTAAGCTGCTTTCCTGAAAATGCTGCAACAGATACTGGTAAGCGGCATGCAGTCTTTTACTATTGGCCTGCACCGGATTGACATTAAATCCTTCACTGGCCAGAAATTCAAACTGTCTGGATTTAGATAAATAATCCAGAAGCATTAAAAACGCTGTAGCACTCTCTACCCCTTTCAATCCGGTCAATCGACTCATCTTTTTTTTGGCTTCCACAAGTGTTTTCCCATAAAAGCGAATGCCACGACCTGAGCTGATGAGAAACCCCTGAATTAATGCAAAAGGTTTTTTAGCAAGCAGCGATTTGTCAAATAAATGCATGTCAAATTGAATGGTAATCACGCGACAAGGATCCTTTGCTGTGCCTTGCTTGTCCACATCATCCCATTTGTGAAACAAGTATGGACCGATCAATACAAGATCTTCCTCTTTGTAACGCAAGGTCGAGTCCCCCACAATACGATTTCCTGCACTTCCTGACACCAGGGTTAATTCAAATTCCGGATGGTTGTGAATCGGATACTTAAAACCTTTGTTTACAGAGTCCATAATCACAAACAAGTCCGTTCCGGTGACCGGCGTGATTTCCTGATATACTTTCATAATATTAATACATATTGAAATGTGATTAATCAGATTTTCATAAAAGTACCATTCTTTTCACTTAAAGTACAGATTTGCTGATTTGATTCTTTGTATTTTGACCTACCTTATTCTGGTACTTTACTCCCCGGTATTGCTTTTGTCTGACTGGACTCAGTTTGCTTAATTGTTATTTAAAAGTAATTGCATGACTCGAACTATACTGAACGCAGCAAAAATAAATTTGACGGCGGCTCTTTTATTGATGTCAATCCTTGCTTTGGGTCAAAGCCTGAGCATTTCAGGATTCATTATCTCCGCTGAAGACCAGCTTCCTTTAATAGGTGCCAATGTGGTCATTGCCGGTACTGATATAGGAACCGTCACCGATTACAATGGAGCCTACACTATTGTAGCGGATGCCAATGCTGTGTTGCAATTTAGTTATACCGGCTTTATCACATCAGAAGTAAAGGTTAATGGAAGAACCTCCATAGATTTGATTCTCCAGTCGGACAATCAACTGCTTGAAGACGTGGTGGTCGTGGGATACAAAAAAGAAATCAAGAGCAATATCTCCAGTGCCATCGCAACAGTTAAAGCAGAAAACATCAATCATCTTCCACTTTCCGGTCTGGACCAGGCTCTTCAGGGTCAGGCCGCCGGTGTGCAGATCACTCAAGTTACCGGTGCGCCGGGTGATGACATCTCCGTCCGTATAAGAGGGGCCGGGACGCTTGGAAATAATAATCCTTTATATATCATAGATGGCGTACCGACTACAGGAAACATCAATATGTTTTCAATCACAGATATTGAATCCATAGATATATTAAAAGATGCTGCCTCTGCCTCCATTTACGGATCCCGGAGTGCCAACGGGGTGATTGTCATCACGACGAAAAAGGGTAAAAAAGGAGCCCCTGTATTTAGCTTTGATTCCTATTACGGATTTCAACAGGCCAACCGACTTCCTGAACTTCTTAATACAAAAGAATATCTGCTCATACGCAATGAAGCCATCAACAATGCCAATCTATTACGTGATCCTGTCCGCCAACTCGATACCTACGATCTGGCTATACTGGATACATTAGGCGAAGTAAACTGGCTTGATGAAGTATTCAATACAGCCCCTACGCAGCGCTATTCTCTTTCTGCTTCAGGTGGAGGGGACAATGGCAGTTTCTATCTGATGGGAGAGTATTCCAGTCAGGAAGGTGTATTTAGAAAACAACGTTATGATAAATATCTTCTTCGCTTTAATGGGGATATTGGCACTCAAAAATTCAGGGTTGGTAATAATATTTCCTTTTCATACACAGATCGGGATGTCATCAACAGTTCCGGAGATGGCGGTGGTCCGGGAAATGAGTTGAGTGGTATCCGGTATGCCTTGATCGCTGCGCCAGTTTTTCCGATCTACGATCAGAACGGAAACTACATCAACACTTCTGCTACGCTTGGCGATCCTACCTTATATGGTGATGGTAATGCCAATCCGCTAGCCTTCATCGATGCCACTGACTGGACTGTGCAACGCTATCGTTTTTTTGGAAATGTATTTGCTGAATATAGCATTCTTGACAACCTCAAAGTCAGAACTAATCTGGGGACTGATATACTTTTTCATGATGAAACCATCTTTAAGAAGCGACTATCAGCAGCGATCTATGATCCTACCTCTCTCAGCCGTGGCAATGTCACTGACCGAACGCTAATCTGGAACAATACCATTGATTATTCAACATCCTTTGGGGCTTCGAGATCACATAATGTAAGTCTGGTCCTCGGGATGGAAGCTATTGACAATCGTACGGATTATCTGGGTGCTTCAGCAAGAAATTTTTTTCTGACCGACCCGAATTTTCAGTTTATTGATAACAGTGTTACGCAGGAACTTGGGGATATCAATGCATCAGGTGTTGCTACCGAATGGGGCCTTCTATCCTATTTTGCACAAGCCGGATATAATTACAAGAACCGATATGTCATAAATGGTTCTGTTAGGCGTGATGGTTCTTCCCGATTTGGAAAAGATAACAGATACGCTGTTTTCCCTGCCGTATCAGTGGCATGGAATATGTCGACTGAATCATTCTTTGATAATATCGATTTCATCTCCCATCTTAAACTCAGAGCCAGTTGGGGACAGCAAGGCAACCAGGAAATTGGTATCTATCCCTATAGTTCGTTGGTGGTCACTGGTATCATTGAATATCCTTTCGGAGACCAAATAGCCACCGGCACTGAAGTTGTCGAGACAGGAAATGAAAATATCAAATGGGAGACAACCACTCAAACTGATTTTGGTATTGACATGAGCTTGTGGGACGATCGATTGTCCATCATAGCTGATTATTATATCAAAAGAACTGATGATATTCTTGTCAGGGTGCCTCTGCCACAATCGGCAGGTGCTTTCAGTCCTCCCTATGTCAATGCCGGAACTGTTGAAAATAAAGGATTGGAACTGGGCATAAGTTATCGAAACAACCTGAATGAATTTCAATACGAAATCGGGGCGAATATCGCTACCATAAATAATAAGGTTATTTCCATTGCAGGAACTGAGCCATTGCTTGGTGGGTTTGGATTGTCAGATGGTCCAATCACACGCACAGAGCCTGGTTATCCACTGGGTTCCTTCTACCTCTATAAAATGGAAGGGATATTTCAAAGTCAAGAGGAAATTGATGCAAGTGCTTTTCAATCTGCTGATACAAGGCCGGGGGATATCCGTTTTGCTGATCTCAATGGAGATCAGGTGATTAATGATGCCGATCGCGCCCATATTGGCAATCCCTTTCCTGATTTTACACTTGGTTTTAATCTGACACTCCGCTATAAAAATTTTGATCTTTCGACGCTGGTACAAGGCGTATTCGGAAATGATGTGTATTTCCTGTACGGAAACTTTGCGTATGAAACACAGCTTCGTGGGTTTAACAGTTACGCCACCATCCTGGACCGATGGACGCCAACGAATACAAATACGGACATTCCTAAAGTGAGTGTGGATGACCGCAACAACAATCGTCGGATCTCGACACGCTTTTTAGAAGATGGTTCGTATGTGCGCGTGCGAAATGTGACATTGGGATATACATTTACCAATATGCTGAAAACTGATAAAATCAAAGAATTGCGCGTTTATGTTTCTGCGCAAAACCTATTCACCTTTACTAAATACACAGGGCTGGATCCTGAAATACAAGCTAACACCAATGACACCCAGGGATATGATGTTCCTTCCGATCTTGCTGTTGGTATAGACTGGGGTACTGTTCCTGCACCCAGAACAGTTTTGGTTGGCATGAACCTAAAATTTTAAACCATGAGAACCTACCTATACATACCCGTTCTTTTCATGCTGTTCTGCACCGCATGCAGTAATATACTTGACAAAGAACCTTTGGGCCGGCTGGATGCAGATAATTATTTTAAAACTGCTCAGGATGCGATTCAGGGCGTAAATGCTGCCTACCAGCCCTTACTCATGAATAATAGCAATAACAATTTCTACTGGACATTTGGCACGCTTGCGTCTGATGAAGCGCTTGCCGGAGGGGATGGATCACGTCCGGGGATAATTCAAATCGATATCATGAAGCACAACGCTTCTACACAAGAAATAAATGATTTCTGGAAGTTGAATTATGCCGGTATCGTACAAGCCAATACTGTGATTTCCAAAACACCTAATGTCGATGCAGACGAAGATTTGAAAAGCAGAATTATTGGAGAGGCACTTTTCCTGAGATCGTATTATCATTTTATTCTTGTGCAGGTATTTGGTGATATTCCGCTAATCCTTGAAATTCAAAATCCTGATGAAGTACTGGTAAAACGCACACCTAAAACAGAGGTATTGGAGCAGGTTGCATCAGATTGTGCATTAGCTGCACTCATGTTGCCAGTGTCTTATGGAGGCAATGATATTGGAAGGGTGACGAAAGGTGCTGCTCTGGCGTTAGCCGCAAAAGCGCAACTGTATCTTAAAGATTACAACTCAGTTCTTAGCAGTGTAGCCGCTATAAAAGGATTGGGCATTTATGCGCTTCAGGAAGATTACAGAAACAACTTTTATGACTCCACACAGAATAACAGTGAGTCTGTTTGGGAAATACAGCATTCAAATCTGGAGCTTGGTGTAGGCAACCAACTAAATCAGTGGTGGCTTTCTAAAAAAGTACAGGATGGGTATGGTTTTGCAGAAGTCAGTATGTCGTTTGTCAATGCTTTCGAGGCAAATGATCCAAGATTAAAATTTACAGTAGCTCGACACAACGAACCATATTTTGGTGTAACCTATAAGGCATCCTTTTCATCCACAGGTGCAAGTCCAAGGAAATATCTACAAAATGCAAATGAGGTTTCCCAAAAATCTGATGGTGGAATTAATTACACTGCCATACGCTATGCAGAAGTCTTGTTGTGGGAAGCCGAAGCACTTGCCGAACTGGGCAGAACATCCGAAGCATTAACTCCTCTTGAAGAAGTCAGGGCAAGAGCACGTGCACAAGCTACCGATCCAACTACTGCACTACCTGAAATTACGACAACCGATCAGCAGGAATTGATTGATGTGGTACGACATGAACGTCAGGTAGAACTTGGCTTTGAAATGCATCGCTTCTTTGACCTGGTCCGATGGGGCATCGCGGCAAATGTGGTAGATGGTTTTGTTCCCAACAAAAATGAAGTATTTCCAATACCGCAAACCGAACTTGATTTAAATCCTAACCTTTCTCAAAACACCGGCTATTAATATTAAAAATTCTATTATGACTTATTCTTTCTATCGGTTTTATTCATTTTTTATCCTATGCTTCCTCGCAGGGCAAATCACCGCGCAGGTTACTCAGATAGAAATAGGACGGGTAGAATTGATGCCAAATGAGCCATCACCTTTTTTCATGCGTGATTGGAAAGCAGTGGCCATGGCGTATGATTCCTTTGTATATGACGAACAAAAAACCGGTGAGCATCTCCCTTTGGTTTTCGTTCGATCCGAGGGCGTTAATTATCCGGGCGAAGCTTCGTTTGGACTGGATACCTATGTAGGCACATTCAGCAATAATAATGGCGAAGGGATCAATGTGCTTCCTTCATTAGTTGGGGCAACATTGGCAGGGATTGATAAAACAAATCAATTTGGCAGAAACTGGATTCTGATGAGCCAGGATTATTTTAACAGAGCGAATGGCGAAAATCTATATCTCAATAATATTGGTGGCCATAGCGGTAGTGATTGGTGGTATGATATGATGCCCAATGTATACTTCTATCAGCTCTATGATCTGTATGGAAATGTTGGTGAGGCTGACAATCAATTCCACCTCATAGCCGATCGCATGAATGATGCCGTGCAGGCGATGGGCGGTAGTGCTACCCCATGGACGCGCGCTTTTATGGACTATCGCGCGTGGGACTTTCTACATATGCAACCGAATGCAGATGGGGTGCATGAACCGGAAGCAGCGGGTGCGTATGCATGGCTTTTGTATCATGCCTATAAAACAACAGGGAATAAAGATTACCTCCGCAGCGCGGAGTGGAGTATGGAATATCTCATCAATTTAAATAGCAACCCCTCTTACGAATTACAACTTCCCTACGGTGCATATGCCGCCGCCAGAATGAACGCGGAGATCGGAACGAAATACAATATTGAAAAGCTTCTCTTTTGGATTTTCAATCGCGGGCCAATCAGAGGATGGGGTACCATTGTAGGCACCTGGAATACCTTTGATGTTTCCGGCCTGGTAGGAGAAGCCAATGATGGTGGAAATGATTATGCCTTTCAGTTGAATGGTGTTCAGCAAGCCGGTGCACTGGTGCCTTTAGTCAGGTATGACAAACAATTTGCAAGAACTGTTGGAAAGTGGATGCTAAATGTGGCCAATGCAACAAGGCTCATGTATCCCGGATTTCTACCGGGCAATCTTCAGGATGCAGATGCCTGGTCTGATGTGAATGATCCTGATGCTATCCTTGGTTATGAAGCACTCCGCGAACAATGGCAGGGCTTACGTCCTCTGGCAACAGGTGATGCCCTTAAAGGTGGCTGGGCAGCTACGAATCTTTCTTTGTATAGCACGTCCTCCATCGGCTATATGGGCGCATTGATAGAAAAAACAAATGATGAAAAAATTCTGAAGCTGGATTTATTGAAAACTGATTTTTTTAAAGACGAAGCCTACCCGTCCTATTTGCTTTTCAATCCGTATGCCGTCACAAAATCTGTAACGATTGATGCCGGTCCTGAAGCAAAAGATATTTATGATGTCTTATCCGAAACCTTTCTTGTTCAAAATGTAAGTGGTGAATTCAGTATTGACATACCGGCAGATGAGGCTGTGTCCATTGTGTTAGCACCTGCCGGTGGCACTATCACTTATGACCAAAACAAAATGTTGATCAATGGGGTGATTGTTGACTATAAGCAAACGGTCGTTCCATACAATGGCCAACCCAGAATACAAGCTTTTGCTACCCCAAGTTATACGGTTGAAAAAAACAGCACCATTACTTTATTTGGAAAAGGCATCGATCTGGAAACAAAAGACCTGATCTATACTTTTGTCCTGCCACAAGGCAATATATCCGGCCTTGAAAAAACAACCGAATGGACTGCTCCCGATGAAGAAGGCACCATTGAACTAAAGCTGATCATTGAAGATGAAGCACAACAAACCGATACCGCTGTAATCAGTATTGAGGTGGTCAGTGAAATTAATTATGCACCGGAAATCATCAACCTGACAGCGCAAAAAAAATATACTGCACCGGGTGGAACCATCTCTCTACATGCTGAAGTAACCGATATAAACAATGATCCGATCAGTTATGCGTGGTCAGCCACGGATGGAAATATCATTGGGGATGATGATTTTGCAGATTGGCTGGCACCATCGGCAGAAGGAATATATACTGTCACGCTAATGGTGTCGGATGGACGCGGCGGGACTGCTTCAGCCAATATAAAATTACTGGTATTAGATCCTTCTCTCCATGTGAATGGTGATCTGATCGCATGGTATCCTTTTCAAGGTAATCCACAGGACATCAGTGGGCATGAACTCCACGGACAAGTATTTGGTGCCAAACTGACTGAAGATTCTCTCGGAAATACATCTTCTGCATATTTTTTTGATGGTGTCAATGATCACATACGTGTCACCAATCAGCCAATCCTCAACTTCGAGGAAGGGGTGACGCTCACTTGCTTTGTAAAGCCCGGGACCATCGGAGATAAAGAGCGGTTTATACTCTCGCATGGAAGTTGGCAAAGTCGTTGGAAAGTATCTATCACCCCTGACCGTAAAGTGCGGTGGACACTTAAAAACGCCTCCGGTCAGGTAAGAGATCTTGATTCGGAGACTATCCTTGATCCTAACACCAAAACGTATCACATCGCCGCTTCGTATGATGGCCGATTTATGACGTTGTATATCAATGGACAGCTTGAAAGTTTTGTTGCCTTTAGTGGTGCTATCAATACCAGTTCTGTTGATCTTGAGCTTGGACAGATGCTACCCGATGACCCGATGTACAATTATGGTGGCATTCTTGATGAGGTGAAAATCTTTGATTATGCTTTATTACCTGATTCTGTGGCGTCGGAAAGTGGGATGATCATGACCGGCATTTCAAATCCGGCAGATCATGTCATTACCCCTTTGTCATTATATCCTAATCCTGCAAAGGATTATGTAATCATCGATCAATCAGATTTAACAGGTTACACAGGTACCGGAAATTTTGTTGGATCCGTCATGGATTATAAAGGACAAATCCTTTTACAAGAATCCTTTGCTGACCTTAACATGAGGAAGATAAAAGTTTCACCAATGCAAAATGGATTTTACATACTCCAGATCAGGCAGGGAAATAATGTATGGGCCGGATCATTTATTATTGAAAAATAATTTTAAAACTATTACTAACAATAAAATCAATCTAATGAGAAAAATGTACTTATGGTTGTTACCTGTATGTCTGCTGCTATTTACGGCATCCGTTATACAAGCACAACAAATCGTAGCAAACTACGATTTCAATGGAAGCGCCAAAGACGTTTCCGCTAATGCAAACCATGCCACCATACATGGTGCTTCACTTACACAGGACCGGTTTGGACGGGCCAATCAGGCCTTTCTTTTCAGCGGATCCAAAAGCTACCTTGTAGCAGACAATTCCGGCCAACTTCAGTCACCGACGATTAGTGTCAGTTTCTGGATCAGAGCGGATGAAATTCCTGCCCAGGGAGAAGTCTATATCCTTTCCAACGGAGGTTGGCAGGATCGTTGGAAAATTTCATTGCCGGCCCATGGCAAACCGATTTGGACTACACATGCTACAGCCTGTTGTTCAGATCTTGATATCGGTGATGCTAATGCTCTGGTTGTTGGCGAATGGACACACGTGGTAATGATACACGATGGCACGAAAGACAAGATTTATGCTAATGGCGTTCTGGCTAATGAAAAGGATGCAGCCGGTGATTTAAGTACCACCACACGTCCACTTGGTATTGCCTATGACCCGATCGACAATGATTATTTTTTCAAAGGCGCCCTCGATGAGATTATTATCTATGATGCTGCCTTGAGTGATGTAGAGGTTGCCGATTTGTATGCAGCACAATCTGCTACACCGGTGGTGACCAATGATCTGGTAGCCAACTATTCGTTCAATGGAGATCTGTTGGATCGTTCTACCAGTGCTAATCATGCCAGTGGAAAAGATGTTTCATTCATTCCGGATCAATTTGGATTTGGGAAAAGAGCAGTTCATTTTGATGGAATTGGATCTGGGGTTACTGCCTCCAATTCTTCTGATTTAAATTCTGCGACAACGACTGTATCCTTTTGGATTAATGCAACGACGCTTCCTGCTTCAGGAGAAAGTTATATCGCCTCTTTTGGCGGTTGGCAAGAGCGTTGGAAGATATCCGTTCCAAGTCATGGTAAAATGGTTTGGACTACACATGCTACATCGTGTTGCTCAGATTTGGATGCCGGTGATGCCAACGCATTAGTGCCAGGCACATGGACTCATGCCGTTTTTGTGCATGATGGCACTATGGATAGAATCTTTGTCAATGGCGTTCTGGCTGCTGAAAAATCTTCTCCGGGAGATTTAAATAGCACAACTTATCCATTGGGAATCGGATACGATCCAATTGATGTAGCGAATTACTTCGACGGATCAATTGATGAATTCCAGGTTTACAATTATGCTTTGAGTGATGTGGAAATTGGTGATTTATATGCAGAGCAAAGTTCGACCGTCATCGATCCGGATCCGCTGGTACTCAATATCCCATTTGCTGGAGATATGAATGATGTTAGTCAGTTTGAAAATAATGGTGAATCGGCGGATGCTTCATTAACCTATGACCGTTTTGGGTATCCTAATAATGCAAAATCTATTGATCCGGGAGCAACCTCCGGTTTAACTGTGGCGAATTCAGCGCAATACAATTCAGACTGGATGTCTGCGAGCTTCTGGGTGAGGTTGAATGAGCTTCCCGCAACCGGTGAAGTATACCTTATGTCCTTTGGTGGATGGCAGGAACGATGGAAGTTGTCAGTTCCATCCCATGGCAAGGTAGTTTTCACCACCTACGCAACATCATGCTGCTCAGATATGGATGCCGGTGACGGCAATGAACTGGTTCCCGGTGAATGGATGCATGTAGTTGCTGTTCACGGTACGACACAGGATAAAATATTTATAAATGGCGTACTTGCTGCTGCAAAGGATGTTGGTGGACCACTCCATCATACAACGTATCCGCTTGGGATCGGATGGGATCCAATTGACAAGGGCAGTTTCATCAATGGCGATATTGATGAAGCCCGAATTTATACACATCCATTGACCGATCAGGAAGTAGCTGATTTATATGCTGAGCAAAGTATGGCTCCGGTATTCGCGGGCGATATCGTAGCTGATTATGCACTGAATGCAAATGCTAAAGATGATTCACCTTATAGAAATTCAGGAAGTATTTCAGGAGCAACAGCTGATGCAGATCGATTTGGCAGGAGAAATCATAGCATGAATTTTAATGGCGCTGCCGGCATTACTGCTGATAATTCGCCACAATTGAATTCAGCATCCACCAGTGTTAGTTTCTGGGTCAATCCAAATGCGCTTCCTGCAAGTGGTGAAGCTTATTTGCTTTCTTATGGTGGATGGCAGGAGCGTTGGAAAATATCATTACCTAGTCATGGTAAAGCGGTTTGGACGACGCATGCGACCTCATGCTGTTCTGATCTTGATGCCGGTGATGGCAATGAACTTGTTGTCGGTACATGGACACACATGGTCATGGTACATGATGGTACAAAAGATTATATCTACGTGAATGGTGTATTGGCCAATGAAAAAGATTCACCCGGCGATTTGAATAGTACACAATATCCATTAGGTATTGGGTATGATCCGATTGATGTAGCAAATTATTTTGATGGATTACTGGACGATGTTCAGATTTATCAAATTGCGTTAACCGGTCAGGAAGTGGCAGATTTATATGCTGCTCAGTCTGCTGATCCGGGCGATCCTGATATGACAGCTCCTGATGCACCACTGGGTCTGGAAGGCTCAGTAAGTTTTACTACAGTAACATTAACCTGGCAACCTTCTACAGATGGTGAATCAGGCATCGCCGGATATAATGTGTATCAGGATGGTGCACTGATAGGCACAACAGAAGAAACAACCGCTGTCATCGCAGATCTTACACCATTGACCTCTTATGAGTTTGGTGTGTCTGCCATTGATTTTGCAGGAAATGAATCTCTTCCATCATTCATCACCCTTGTTTCAGGAATGGATGAAACTCCGGATGTCACTCCTCCATCTACCCCAGCTAATCTGATGGTATCTGCGGGAGCGAATTCTGCAGTATTCTCATGGGATGCTTCTACGGATGATACAGGCGTTAATGGGTATGTAACCTTTGTGGATGGAAATTACGTTGACACTTTAAATGCAGGAACGCTTTCTGTATTTATAGGTGGTCTGGATCCTTCTACACTGTATACATTTGAGGTATATGCATTTGACTTTGCAGGAAATGATTCAGAAACAGCGTTTATCACTGAATCTACTACAGAGCCAATTGTCACTGCTGAACCGGGTCTTGTTGCACACTATCCGTTTGAAGGTAATGCAGACGATGCAACGCCTTACAATAACCATGGCGCTATCGGAGGTAATCCGGTTTTCGAACCTGTGACTAATCGTCCGAATGCAGCAGGTATGTCAATTGTTTTTGACGGTGATGGTGATTCCGTGTTAGCTCCAAATGCAGTGCATTTGATTTCTGATTACACCACAGTTGGTTTTTGGATCAGAGTCGATGGCATTAATCTGAATGATGCGGAAGCGTACATTTTAGATTTTGGTCATTGGAGTGAGCGTTGGAAAATTTCACTTCCACAGCACACAAAAATAGTTTGGACGACAAACGGAAACAATGCACAGTTTCCTGAATTCATTTCCGATATGGATTCCAAAGACGGAAATGAACTGGTGCCTGGTTTCTGGTGGTATGTGACCATGGTACATGACGGCACCGATGACATCATCTATCTCGATGGTGTAGAGGTCAATCGCAAACCAGTACCTACAAAACTCAACAGTACTGCTTTCCCATTAGGCATGGGTAACAATCCAATTGAAGGAGGACAGTATTTTGAGGGTTCACTGGATGAGGTGAAGATTTATAATAAAGCACTAACCAGTGCAGAAATATTACAACTCTATAATACAGGTACCACCACAAGTATCAGAGATCTGCAAAATGAGTTGATGAACTATATACATATCCTGTATCCAAATCCTACGACGGATGAATTAATCATCAAACATGGTTTTGGCACTAGTCAGGATCTGCTGATCCGTATATTTGATCAATCCGGTCGTCAGGTTGGATCCAAACGAGTAGCGGTAGGCGATATGGACAGTGGTTATATTACATTAAACGTAGCCGGTCTCGCAAACGGTGTTTACAATCTTAATTTTGTGCTTGGGGGTGATGTCCTAGGCTCAATGCCTTTTGTGAAACAATAAAGACAGAATTTAGTATCCATTAAAAAGGCCTGTGCACGCTTTGTGCACAGGCCTTTTTTTATTTAAGGATATATCTGAATCCTACATACCACTCTCTCCCAAAGATGGGACCCCAAATCAATCCGCTATCAAAATAGGAGCCAAAAGGATTCTCAGCATCAACGATGACAGGTTTTTGTTTATAGTTACCTATATTCTCCATCCCCACATATACTTCAAATGTTTTACTGAATACTCTGGTCAGCTGTGCATTGAACAACCAGTATCCGGGTGATTCGGCATCCAGCTGAAAATCTACAGGATTGGCAAAGGTGTCCGGTATTCGTTGTGAACCCGTAAAGTGTGCTGTTCCGGTAATGCGCCAATGGCCTTTGTAGGTGGCCAGACTTGACACATATGACAGGTTGGCAAAGAATCTTGATTGTGGAGTAAATATTTGCTTTCTCAAACCGGTATTTTGATACGTTATTTGTGCATCCTGCAACTTATACGCCAATTTTAAATCCAGTCGTTTAAGTACTTCATATTGTGCTTCTACCTGAAACGTACTGGCATAAGATTTACCATTTAGATTATATACATGCAATTGCTGAGGACTGATATCCAGATCCGCAATGGCTCTGTTGGTGAATCGTGTTTGATAAAAATCAAACGCAATTAACCCACTTCGATAATCGATGGTAAACTCTTTTGTAATACTTGCACCAAAGTTCCACGCTTTCTCCATCTCGAGTCCATTGTATGGATAATCATTTTTTGTTTCCCCCGGCTCACCGATGGTCCAGGTTCTTGAGCTGGCCATCCATCCCAGATTTTCTGCCAAGGGAAGCGGCGTGCGCATTCCACTACCTGCTGAAACCCGGAATACTGTTGTTTCATTTGGTGCATAGCGAAGATGTATTCTTGGATTGACCAACCATCCATAGAGGTTATGGTGATCTGTGCGTAACCCGGCCACTACCGTAAATCGATTGTCAGGAATATACGTGTACTCGAAAAATGCACCGGGAATTATTTCCTTAAAATCATAAATCGATCCGCGAAACGACTCTGCATAATCTTCATATCTAAAACTAAATCCTGTGACATATTTATGGCGTGAATCTCCAATAATGGATTGATAGAGCCAATTTCCATACAGGGAGGTTTGTCCTGCATCATACAGTGAATTGCCAATCGCTGCCTTCTGATTATGTCTGGTAAATCCCCATTGAGACCCTATCGAGTTGTAACGTTTATTGGCAAAGACATAGCCGAGTTTGGCAAATACCTGAATGCGATCCGCATCAATTTTTGTACTGTACAGAGGATGAGTATGCTCATGATGTGAGGCTTGTCCCCCTTCCTTTGTATCCTGAATATATTGTACATTTAATTGCCCTTCGAAACCCGACTTATTATTGTGATAATCCCATCGATTCGCCAAAGTCAGCATACTCCCCGTAGGCATATCAATAAATCCATCATCATTCCGATCGTGTTCTGTTGGCCGTACACTATAGTGACCCATCAGAGCAGTCTTAAACATCGGACTTACGTTTTTTCGTGTAAAGAAATTTAATTCTGCCCGGGAAGATTCATTATAATATCCATTGATTAATAGTTTGTCTTCATCCTTAGGTTTTTTCAGTTCTACATTGATCTGACCTGTGATACTTTCATACCCTTGCACTACAGATCCTGCGCCTTTGCTGATCTGAATAGATTCTATCCATGCACCGGGTGTATACAACATTCCAAAAGGAGTTGCGATTCCTCTCACGCCCGGCATTTGTTCCTGACTAAGCAACGTATAATTTCCTGAAAGTCCGAGCATTTGGATTTGCTTGGCACCCGTCACCGCATCTGTAAAACTGACATCTACCGTTGCATTGGTCTCAAAACTTTCGGAGAGATTACAGCATGCTGCTTTAAACAACTCCTCTTTAGAAATACTCTGTACCTGCAGTGGATCAAGAAATGAAACTTCTGTTGTCCGTTTTCGATAAGCGACAACGACTTCTTCAAGCTGACTGGCTTCCTCCTTGAAAACAACAGACAGATACTGTCCCGGTTTGACTTTTATGGTATCCGGTGTAAAACCTAAAAACTGTACAATGAGTTGCTCCCCATCATCGGGCCCATGGGCAATAAAGAAATAACCTGTTGAATCCGTTGTGGTATTATGCGTACTCTTTTGCCAGTAGACATTCACAAACTCCATAGGCACCAAAGAGCCATCATTCATTTCTTCCATCACAACACCCTTGACAGAAATATCCTGCGCGTGGCCTACCCCTATTATCCCAATAAAGGCAGAGAAGTAAAATAATATATGTTTCATGGCAGGTTAATGCTTGTCTGCTCCTTCTACGAACTGGCAGCAACCCGGAAGTTTGTCATACCCTTTCTTGTCAGCTTTAGCAAACTCACTATTATAACCGGCTTTGGAAATACTTTTTGCTACTTTAAGTTTATCCATTTTTGAAGAGCCGACGAGTACAAGCATATCCGTTTGGATATCCCACTCCGCTTTCTTCACGCCTTTTGAATCTAAGGCAGCGGACTCGATGCGCTCCTTACATTCACCGCAAACACCATAAACCTTGAATGAGATTGTTTGATTATCTGCCTGAGCAGACATTGTCAGGGAAGCCCCTAAAATTATAAAGAAGGATAAAACACTTTTGTAGAATATTTGACTAATTGTTTTCATGACTTTGATTTATATAATTTGTAACAATAATGAATATTTATTTTTAGCATTGATACCAATACTAAAACACCTACTGCACCCCTAAGCACAATAGTTTCATTTGCACAAAAAATAATCAGCCGTAGAAAATGAAAGCATGCTGCATCAGATAGATGGGAGGACCTGAATCTGTGCCCTGATGCAAATATGGATTTGAAAAATTGGATACCAGTAGCTGAGGCGGACTGGTTATAAGTTGGGTATTTATATAAGGCTGAACTTCAACCCATGTTGTAAAATCCGGAGAAATAGAAGTAATCTCCTGCGTTAACAGTTTGATTTCATCATCGCAACAATTATTCTTCTCCTTTGAACAATCTGAGACGATATCTTTTTTACAGCAATCCCGATCGATGACGATTTCCGGTTTTTCTTCATGGTCATTACACCCTACGCTGACAAAAACGGAAACAGACTCCAGCAGACCTTTACAATAATGCAAATGCAATGGCAGACCAACCTGCGAAAGCAGAATGACCATTGTCAGAAAATTTGCCATTAGAATTCTAGCCATAAGAAGTCCCAAAATTAAGGGGATTTTTTCAAAATCCTATTCAAACCTTCAACTTAAGAAAAGGTTAACGCTTCAAATAGGAACACAAATCATACCAATAAAGATTCCGTTTTACCCTTTTTATATGGCTTTTTTTTAATAAAAGTCATTGACAACTACTCATTTAACTAATTGAATATGTGATCATTATGGCTAAATCATCGGGTTATCCGGTCTATGCTGATTTCATTTTGCAGGACACCTGTATTAATCATCCGTTAAATTTCTGTGCGTCAAGGTCTCCTGCCTTACCTTTGAATTCATGATTGCAGCTTTGCTAGTTTCATTATTGGGTTTACTACCCGGAAATCAATCTTTAGGCAATTCGGATGCTGTTGTGCGGATTCCTTCCGATAGTCTTACGGTTTACGTCTTTTTGCTGGATGAATGTCTGATCAGTCAATTCTATACGCCGGAATTGTCAAGATTGAATGAAAAATATGAGGGCAAGGGAATTGGCTTTATAGGATATTTCCCAAATAGCTCCACCTCTGCTGAAGAGGTTAAAATATTTGCCCAAAACTATCATATTGATTTTCCACTAGAAACAGATCACAATCAGGATTTCGTGAAAAAGTTTGAGATCAATGTTACTCCCGAAGTCGCTGTTTGGGATCATCGTGACAATCGACTGCTTTATCGGGGCCGGATTGATGATAGTTATGTTCGTGTAGGGAAGCGAAAACTTCATCCCCAAAATCGCGATCTGGAGAATATCATACAAGCATGGATTGACATGAAATCCAGTGATAAACTAATCGAAACACAGGCCATTGGATGTTTTATTAACTTTGACAATTCCGGTCATTAACCCCACCCCGTAAACTTTGTTTTATGAAATCGTTATTCCTGACTTTATTTATTCTGGCAACCGGCAGTATGCTGATGGCACAGGATGTCACTTTTACGAAAGATATTGCGCCCATCATTTATAACAACTGCACCAAATGCCATCGACCGAATGAAATCGGGCCATTTTCCATGACCAGTTATGATGAGATAAAGCCCTGGGCACCGATGATCAAATATGTTACATCCATACGATATATGCCACCCTGGAAAGCTGATCCTGAATATTCAAGATTTCAGGGAGAGCGTTTCTTATCGCAGGCAGATATCGATTTGCTGGCGCAGTGGGCGGATAATGGAGCACCTTATGGTATCGCTTCTGAAGAACCTGATTTGCCGGATTTTCCTACAGGCTCCCAAATTGGTACACCGGATCTGGTCTTATCGATGGCTGAGTCTTTCGAACATCAGGGAGGGAATGAGGATGAATATCGTGTATTTGTATTGCCGACCGGACTGACAGAAGACAAACAGATTTCCACTATTGAATTGCGTCCCGGAAATACAAGTATCCTTCACCATGCGTTATTTAGTTCTGATAATACCGGTGAAGCCAGAGCGCTGGATGAGGCTGATCCCAAATATGGCTATGACGGTTTTGGTGGCTTTGGTGTGAATTCTGCTTTTGAAAAAATGTTTCCCGGTTATGTTCCGGGTCAGAAACCAATACCCTATCCTGAAGGTACCGGACAGATATTACCGGCCGGCTCGGATATCTTAATGCAAGTGCATTATGGTCCCAAACCATTCCCACAAATGGATAGTTCTACTGTAAATATTTTCTTCAAAAAAGAACCGGTCACGAGACAAGTGCAGAACATTATTTTTCTTCCATTTGCCCCTTACATCACCAACGGTCCATTTTTTATTGCTCCTAATTCGGTCAAAACTTTTCATTGTGAATTTACCTCTCCCATCAAAGTAAGTGTTTTTGCTATCTGGCCTCATGCACATCTGTTAGGGCAAAGCTTCGAAGTATTTACCATTGATGCAGGAGGCGATACGACCAATCTGATCAGAATACCGGATTGGGATTTTAACTGGCAGGGGTCCTACAATTTTAAAAAATATATCATCATCGAACCGGGTACAACCTTGCATGTGTATGCCACTTATGATAACACGGTAAATAATCCGAGCAACCCTAACAGCCCACCTGCCTTTGTGACCTGGGGTGAGAAAACAACAGATGAAATGCTCTTCCTACCGATTTCATTTGTACTCTATAATAATGGTGATGAAGATGTGGTGTTTGAAGATGAGACAACAGCCGTTGATGATCCGGGGTTAAGTTTTGTCAATCATTATCTATCTCCTGTCGTGCCTAATCCCGCCAATGATTTGGCTTATGTCAATTTCGTTTTGGAGCAAGCTGATCACATGACCTTGCGGGTGATCAATATGAATGGACAGGTGATTCGAACGATCGCGTCGGATGAATGGATGCTGGCCGGAAGTCATACCGAAACACTTGATCTGAATCATTGGCCATCGGGTACTTATTTTGTTCAGATGCAGGGAACAAACTTTATCCAGGCGCAAAAGATAGTGGTAATCAAATAATCAATCATAATTTGAGAACACAAATGTTCAAAATAAATTTTGAATGTTTGCGCTATGCCTTTTGAATGATTTAGGGACAAACCAATGTGTTTAGAAAAGTTTAGCACCCGCCACCTTTGGTGTCTGTTGTTTAGAGTTTAGAAATTAAGTGAAGAGTCCCGTCTTCGCCAATTCCGGTCGATCAGGATTGGCCGACGGCTGTCAGCGACGGAGCATGAGCAAAGTAAAATAGAATCTCAGTGAAGATCACGTCTGCCAGACGTGAGCGTACAGCGAATAGCAAAAGGAAGGTTAAACTAAACCTGTGTGGTGAACAGCCATACAACTAAACGCTCTCAACCACAGAGACCGATCGGGCTCTGGACTAAACACATGTTCCATTGATCTATATCCGCCTTTGATTTCCTTCGTTCTATTTAAAGCACTTCAGGCCGGGTTTTGGGTGGCATAATAATAAAAGACAAATATGTCTTTTATTTCAAAAACACCTTATCTTTGCATCAAATAAACTTTATAAACGATGGATAATACTTATCAAAATACAGTGGGTGAAGTAGTGGCTGATGATTTCAGGACTGCCGCCGTTTTTGAAAAACATGGAATTGACTTCTGCTGTAAAGGCAATACGCCTGTTGCTGTGGCTTGTGAAAAAAAGAACATTCATGTCGAAGAGGTCATGCAGGATATAAAAAAACTTCAATCCAATGCGACGGAAGAAGGAACAGATTATAAGACCTGGTCTGTGGATAAACTGATTGACCAAATTGAGGAAAAGCATCATCGGTATGTGGAAGAAAAAACTCCCGTAATCCTGCAATTTCTGAATAAACTCTGCAAGGTGCATGGGGAAAGACATCCTGAACTTCATGCGATATTTGAGACTTTTTCACATTCTGCGGCAGACCTGGCACAGCACATGAAGAAGGAAGAGTTGATCCTTTTTCCACGTATTAAAAAATTAGCTTTTGCAAATAAGGAGTCTTTCAGACCGGGGATGGTATTTGGACCGATTGAAACGATGATGCAGGAACATGAAATGGAAGGGGATCGATTCGCCATGATCGCCGAACTGTCGAACAATTATGAAGTACCTGCAGATGGATGTACTACCTATCGAGTGGCCTTTGCCATGCTCAAGGAATTTGAACAGGACCTCCATCTCCACATTCATCTGGAAAACAACCTGTTATTTCCAAAGGCTATGAAAATGGAAAAAGAGTTGCTAAACTAAACGCCCATGGTTTCCAGGCTGATTCGTACAGCCTATCCGAAACTTAAACTTCAGGGAATTGGCTCAATATTGTATTGACCATCTTCCCGGGAGGAATTGGCTGAACTAATGCTCTTCCTTGCTATATTGATTTGGAATTCTAGTTACACTATACTTGCTGCTCATTTTTCACGAGTCCAAATACGCATGCAGAAATTCACATTTTCAATCCTGTTTTGTCTTTGTCTCGTTTGCCTTTTTTCAGCCTGCAAAGGGGGATCTGAATCAAAAGAAGAAACCAATACCGAGAATTCAATAGTAAAAAATCTGTGGCTTCACAGATAAATCTGATCCCTGTCAAATTAAACAATGGATCAAAGTGGGAGGCGGATGAACTAACTAAACTCGGCATAAAGGATATTAGCGCCGCTTTAGGTGAAATAGACGTTACCGCTACAGGAGAAAACTACCAAATCTTATACAATAATTTGTCAAGCAGTTTTAAGCAAGCCTATAAATCATCTGAATTAGACGGGGATGCTAAAACGCAGGTTGGTAATTAAATGAGTAACGTAGTCCGGGTCGGAGATTTTCTTCAATCTTCAGAAACGATTATTCGCAATGATGTCGTAGAAGAATTGAATAAAATACTTGCTTCGTTCAACGATTATTTCGAATAGGATTAACAGCTTTAATCCAACAAGTCTCCTAACCCATCCTTGAGAATACTTTTGAGGTATTCACTTGTTTCTTTTTGGTACAAACTATTGATAGTTTGCAGGATTGCATCCTGGTAGATGACATCTTCTTCCAGAGAATATTGTCTGAGTAATCCTGTGATGAGGAAAAATCTTCTGTATTCAGGATCTTTGGTATTGAGAAAAAAGGGAGAATCAATTTTATTCAGGCCGGATTGCTGCACAGCGGCAGGTTGCGACGACAAAAACAAGGCGATGGAAGCAATATACTCTTCAAGATAATCATCCGTTAATTTCGCAGCCTTATCTGTAAAAAAATAATCCAGGGTAATGGAATCTTCTTTTCTTGCTGCAATGGAAGCGCGAGCCACATACAGGGCCTCTGATTCACTGCCTTCAAAATGGGTCACCCAATGCATTGCCTCATCTATATCCACTTCTGCAACCGCTAACAAACTGGCATAAATAATTGGCACCTTATCGGTTCGTTCAAGCAAACGGACCGCGATGTCTTTTGCTTTTTGGGGATCTGATTCGCTTAAGGATTCTAAAATATAATATTGTACTTCCGGATTTTTTTCATTTTTTGCAATAGCATATATTTTATCCACATCGCCTTGTTCTATCAAATGGTAGATCGCCAACAACCGCATGGTGTAGGAAGAGTCCAATAACAATTGATCGATGATCGCCGGTTCTACTTCGTCCATCATCCGGAAAGCAGAAAGTCGGTGATTGATAGCAATAGGAGCCAGGGTTCTTACCGGATATTCTGATTCCGGCATATCATGATGAACCACAGCGAGCAGGATATCGCGCGGATCGATTACGACCGCTGAAGGTTCCGCATCAAGTTCAAAATTAAAACGCTGTGATTCCTGATCGAGTCTTATCTGCTTGTACGTTATTTTTCCGTTTTCATCAATAATCGCAATTTCAACAGGCAGTATAAATTTTTCGGTAAATCCCTGGTCCCTCTGAGTCTGTTCTATACTAATCTGCAATTGATGGTTTTCCTCATCATAGGTGTGCGTAATATTTAATATAGGATGACCTATGCCAAAATACCACTGGTCAAAAAACCATTGGAGGTCTTGCCCGGTGATCCTTTCAAAAGCCAGTCGGAGATCCGCAACTTCTACAGCACTATAGGAATTTCGTTTGAGGTATTCCTGAAGGGAAGCGAAAAAAGCATCATCTCCCACTAGGTCTCTCAGCATGTGCAGTACCAATCCGCCTTTGTTGTAACTGTGCGCATCAAACATGTCCTGTTGATCAGCGTAATAAAAATTAATCAGGGGATGTGCTCCGTTTTCAGCCTGATTATAATAGCCACTGAGCTCATTCATTCTTGTGAGGTCAGCCTGTTCGCGACCAAACTTATATTCCGTCCACAGATACTCCCCATAATTGGCAAAGCCTTCGTTAAGGGTTACATTGGACCATGATTCGCAGGTCACTAAATCACCAAACCATTGATGAAACAATTCATGGGATACGATATAATCATTGACTCCTTCATCAATAATATCATCGCTGTTAAACTGAATGAAATCTCCAAACACCACGGCCGAAGAATTTTCCATAGCACCGGTCACAAAATCTTTAACAATAATCTGTGCATACTTTGGCCAAACAAAATCATAGCCAAGGCGTGTTGAAAAAAATTCAAGCATTTCCGGGGTATGTTGGAAAATTTTTCGGGCAGAAGGTCCAAAACCAAGATCGACATAATAATCTACGGTCCTGCCTCTCCAATAATCCGTCACTTTATCCCATTGACCTACAGCAATCATCGTCAGATAGGGGGCATGTGGAAGGTCGAGCTTCCAGTGATCCCGGCGCATCCCGCCAGCCAAAGGAGTCGAGGAGATGAGTAAACCATTAGATAAGGTCATCATCGTATCACTCACGGTCAAAATGATTTCCTGTGTTCCACGTTCATTGGGACTATCCAGGGTAGGAAACCACTGGCTATTGTATTGTGTTTCGCCCTGCGTCCAGATCTGTTGTGGTCTGTTTGGAATAGTGTCTTGTGGATCAATAAAAAACAATCCCTTGTTACTTGTAATCGCACCTCCTGCGACTAAAGGAGTTGCTCTCGGTTGGACTTCATAATCAATCTCCACGATTAATTCGTCATCTTTTTTGTAATCCTTCTCCAGCGAAATCATCAACTGCCGATCTGTATTTTCAAATGCTGAAGTTAACTTTCCATTAATGGTCATCCGCTTAATCTCAAAATTAACAGCATCCAGCACAAGTGATGACTGCTTATAAAAAACGGGTGTCAATGTCAGCGTGGCGCTACCGATCACCTTTTCATTTTTCCAATCAAAAGACAAATCAAGTTTGGTATGTAAAAGATCCCAATCTCTTGTCACAGTTCCCTGATACGTCAATGGCGTATCATATGCAATGACTTCCTCATCCGGCATAACCACCATGGTATCCAATGTGACATATTGCACATCAGCCGGATCAGTAGCCTCTGCTTTTTGCGCCGGTTTGGCTGATGTGCAGGAAATAAAAAAAGCCGCTACGACGGCCAAAAGGAAAATATAAGATGACTTATTCATTCAAAAATAATTTCGTGCTTTATTGCATCCGATAAAGATACTCCTCTGGATGGTATTCCATGTGTACTACGAATTGTCCGGGTAGAATATTGTTAAGGACGATGGGGCGCAAAAAAAACAGGGAAGCGATGTACTGCTTCCCTGTTAAGGTCTCAAAATCTCAAATGATGACTATCTTAATTTTCTATTGCCTCCACTTCGTGTTCTTCTTCAGAACCTTCAAATCGAGGAACAGAATATTTACTCTTGATTTTTTGTTCTATTTCGTAGGCCAGCTCAGGATTGTCGAGCAGAAATTGTTTTGCTGCATCTCTTCCCTGTGCGATCTTTGTTCCTTCATAGCTATACCAGGCACCGCTCTTTTGAATGATGTCCGCATCAGCGCCAAGGTCTACGATCTCCCCTACTTTGGAAATTCCTTCACCAAACATAATATCGAACTCTGCTACACGGAATGGTGGTGCCAGTTTATTCTTTACCACTTTCACTTTGACATGATTACCAACCATATTGCCATCGCGGTCTTTTAATGAAGCGCCGTTTCGCCGGATGTCCAGACGTAAAGAGGCATAGAACTTCAATGCATTTCCTCCGGTGGTTGTTTCCGGATTGCCAAACATAACCCCGATTTTTTCACGGAGCTGGTTTATGAAAATGCAGCAGCAACCTGTTCGTCCGATGGTACCGGTGAGTTTCCGCATCGCTTGTGACATCAATCTGGCCTGAAGACCCATTTTAGAATCTCCCATTTCGCCTTCAATCTCTGCTTTTGGGACAAGAGCAGCTACAGAATCGATCACAATAATATCGATAGCACCGGAACGGATAAGATTTTCGGCAATCTCCAGTGCCTGTTCGCCATTATCCGGTTGTGAGATCAACAGATTTTCGCAGTCAACGCCTAATTTTTCCGCATAAAATCGATCAAAAGCATGTTCTGCATCAATAAAAGCAGCCAAACCACCTTGTTTCTGGCATTCAGCGATGGCGTGAATGGCCAGTGTGGTTTTTCCCGATGATTCAGGGCCATATATTTCTACCACTCGACCTCTTGGAAAACCACCTATACCGATGGCCATATCCAGCGAGACAGAACCTGAAGGAATAACATCTACTTCTACGACTTGCTTATCGCCAAGTTTCATGATCGTTCCTTTACCATACGCTTTTTCGAGGCGATCTACAGTGAGTTGGAGGGCTTTTAGCCGTGACTCGCGTTCCTTTTCTGATGACATTTTAATTGAATTTTGATGATAAAATAATCGGTTAGGCCGAAAGGCTTAGGCAAATATACAGACATTTTATGACTAATTTCTCGTCATTACAAAATAATTTAATATTTTTTTATCCTATAATGAACCTGAAGTACATAAAAAAAAGGCTCCGGTATCCCGGAGCCTTTTTCTTTTTGATCAAGGTTTGGTCAGATTTAACTGGCAGATACCGGCGCGGATGAGGCGCTGTACCCCAGAATCGCATTGATCACCCTTTCAGAAGGTGAAAAGCGAGCATTTCCTAAGGCCTCTTTGCCCTTTTGAAGGGTTTCTAAGGTATTTGCGATCTGAGGAACGGAAGCGGCCAGCTCATTCAGCAGATCATATTCTGCTTTTGTGGTCTCTCCATAAATCAGCCTTGTCAATTGTAGTTGGGTAAATTCTTCCTTCATACTCAATATTTTATACCCCCTAATAACAGAGCAGGATTATTCAATATTGTGTTCAAAATTGAAAAAAATGATGTTTTTAGGGCAATTCAGCTCAATTATTCATTAGCCTGATACACTCCCTTTCATTTCTTATAGGAACGGTAAGCAGAAATCGTGTCTGCGTCCGGAATTCTGATCTGGCGCTCAAACGAAACTTCGAAAGCCACCATGGTATTTGTGCCCTCAACCCCCGGGATCGCCTGCAGTTTGTCATGGACAATGTCCTGCAAATGCCGGTTATTGATTGCATAAATCCGGACCATCAGGTCATAGCGCCCCATAATACTCATACAGTTCACCACCTCAGAAATTCCTTTCAGTGCTGTTATTACTTCAGAAATCTGGCTTGCCTCTTTAACGATAATTAAGACAATCGCTGTTGTGTCGTAGCCGGCATGCTCCGGGGACACCAGGAAAACCGGCTTTTTTAAGACCCCCTGATCTTTCAGCTTTTTCACCCGCTGATGCACCAGGGTGTTCGAAGAACCAATTTCATCGGCCAGCGCGGAATAGGCGATTCGACCATCTTCCATCAGCGCATTGATAATCCTGATATCCGTGCTGTCAATTTGATTTTCCAGTGTCCATTCCATGCCCCATATTTTTATATATTTTCCCTAAAACGGGTATTTTGAATATAATTGACAGTAAATATACAATATACAAACACATTCAACTCAATATGCGTTAATATTGAGACAAATTAAACAATTCAACAATGGCTTTGACAGGTATTTTATCGGTAACCATGATTCTGTTTTCCGTGATTGATATCATTGGTTCGCTTCCAATTATTTTGGATTTAAAAAAACGCGGTGTGACAATTCAGCCAACCACGGCTACTTTGACTGCAGGCCTTCTGATGGTCGCTTTTCTCTTCTTTGGGGTAGCGATCCTCAAAGTCTTTGGCATTGAGGTAAGCTCCTTTGCGATCGCCGGTTCACTGATCATATTTTTCATTGGTTTGGAAATGGTCCTTGGTATCCGGTTTTTCAAATCAGATGATACCGAACCGAGCTCGGGCAGTATCGTACCGATAGCCTTTCCACTCATTGCAGGTGCCGGAACGCTTACGACCATTTTAACCCTGCGTTCAAGCTTTCATCTCTGGGAAATTATCATCGGCATTGTTGTCAATCTACTGGTGATTTTTCTGGTATTGAGAACTACCCCGTTCCTTGAACGCAAGATTTCAAAATCGGCTACTGAAGCACTAAGGAAGATTTTTGGAATACTTCTACTGGCGATTGCGATACAGATGTTTCGGACGAATATTCTTTAGGAAAAGGCAGAAGGGCGGGAAGGCAGAAGCGTGGAAATATAAGAGTGTTCTCCCCTTTAGGGGTCGGGGGCAAGATTATGTTATTTTAGAGTGTAAAATCAACTGCACATTAAAATACATCCGCTCATGATCGCTAAAAAATATTTGTTCGGCTTATTGGTCATCACTTGCCTGTCCTTCACCATGGTTGGACTCAGCCAATCACCTCCGATCATGCGAAATTTTGCCGCCGCAGAAACAGATGTTCATTATCAGGAAATGCATGTTGCGATTGATCCGGCCATCAATCAAGTTGCAGGGGATGTAACTTTTTATTTTACAAGCCTCATTGATCAACTTGACAGGTTTGTTGTGGATTACAACGATAATCTTCCGATCCTATCTATTCGCAGAGGCAATACACCTCTTACATTTTCACGCAGCGATGATCTCATCATTATCGATCTGGATAAAAATCTGATAATCGGCGAAGAGGATACGCTCACCATTTCGTACGAAGCTGAAGAGATACTTCGACAGGCGTTTCACGAAGGAGTACCGGTGATCAGCACCGATCTGAATCTGGATGTACTTTGGTATCCCGGCAAACGAGACCTGACAGATAAGATAGATTCAGTTGATCTGTATGTCACCACACCTCCGAATCAATATGTTGCCGGCAATGGGACCTCGGAGGGCATCGATACAACAGGCGATCAATGGATTCATCACTGGCGACATCGTCATCCGATCGCCACGACCTACCTGCTGGAGTTAGCAATCTCCAATTATACGATCGTGGAGGACTCTGTCTTGCTCATGGACGGAACTATGCTACCCCTATATCATTATCTGTATCCTGAAAGTGTTACAACACTTTCCGAAGAAATCAAAGCGACACCAGACATCATGCAGTTTTTTGAAAGTCGATTTGGTGCGTATCCATTTGCTGATGAAAAATACGGACACGCCCAGTATACAGCCGGTGGTGCCCTTGAAGTACAAACAATGAGTTTCATGGGGTTTTTTAATTTTTCAGTGATCGCCCATGAGATGGCTCATCAATGGTTTGGCGACAATGTCACCTTTGGATCCTGGACAGATATTTGGATGAGCGAAGGTATGGCAGAGTACTTGGCCGGACTGGCCGTTGAGGCATTACAACCGACCAATTGGAATGGCCTTAAAACTGCCAAGATCAATTCGATCACGAGTCAGCCCGGAGGCTCCGTCTATGTTTCGGATACCACGGACCTGTCTGTGATCTTTGACGGAAGGCTTACCTACAATAAAGGTTTTTATCTCGCCCATATGTTGCGATGGGTGGTTGGTGATAGTTCATTTTTCCTGGCATGTCGCAACTATCTCCAGGATCATGATGCATCATTTGCACGCACGGCTGATTTTCAAAATCATCTGGAGGCTGTTTCCGGAATCGATCTGGATGAATTTTTTGCTGATTGGTTTTATGGACAGGGATACCCTTCGTACACTGTTAACTGGGAACAACAACAGGACTCTGTCATTCTTTGGATAGACCAGGTGCAATCAGATCCCTCAGTTTCTTATTTTGAAATGCCTGTTCCCATTGCTGCCTATCGCTTTGGAATTGTGGCGGATACTGTATTTCAACATAGCTATGAACACCAGCGATTTGCCATGTATGTCGGCATGAACACCATCAGCCAGATTCTCATTGATCAGGATAAATGGATCCTCTCAAAGGGTAACAAGGCCATCAAAATGATTACGGCTGTTCAGGACATAATCACAGACTCGCCGGTCATCTATCCAAACCCGGCATCCGATTATATTGAATTGTCCGAAGCCGGATCAGTTGATAAAATCGAGTTTGTGAATACTTCCGGTTTGAGCACCCTACGAGCGGTGACCGGCAGTCGCGTATCCCTAAAAGGGTTGCCTTCCGGATATTATACCCTGTTGATGCGAGATCGGAATCAGATGATTGTGGGAAGGCGAGCATTGGTGATTGAGTGATGGAGTGGTGAGTGGT
>JAHEAR010000025.1:0-5485 GCA_024642665.1 Bacteroidota bacterium | reverse complement strand
CCCCATGCCCTATGCCCTTTGCCCATTGCTTACTATCTTTGCCCCCCTATGAAAATCGCAGTCGTTGGAACCGGGTATGTTGGATTGGTGACGGGCACATGCTTTGCTGAAACGGGCAATGACGTCACCTGCATTGACAACAATACCGAAAAAGTCGCCAGTCTACGTGCCGGCAAGATCACCATCTTCGAGCCCGGATTAGAGGTCTTATTCGAAAGAAGCCGTGAGCAGGGAAGATTACATTTTACCACCTCGCTGGAAGAAGGTATCAAAGATGCACAGATTATCTTTCTGGCTTTGCCGACCCCTCCAGGTTCGGATGGATCAGCAGACTTATCCTATATTCTTGGGGTCGCCGATGATCTTTCAAAAATCATTACTTCCTATAAAGTGATCGTGGATAAAAGTACGGTCCCGGTGGGAACTGCAGAAAAGGTGGAGGCTATCATGCTAAAAAATCTTTCGGGAGACTTGTTTGATGTCGTATCCAATCCTGAATTTTTACGAGAGGGCGTCGCCGTTGATGACTTTATGAAACCGGATCGCGTGGTTGTTGGTGTAACCTCTCAAAGGGCGCGTGATGTCATGGAGCGTTTGTACAAACCTTTCGTTCGTCAGGGAAACCCAATTCTCTTTATGGATGAGCGTTCTGCAGAAATGACCAAGTATGCGGCCAATGCTTATCTCGCTGCAAGGATTTCCTTTATGAATGAAATCGCCAATCTTTGCGAACGCACCGGTGCCAATGTGGATCATGTGCGCAGAGGAATGGGAAGTGATTCGCGTATTGGAAAACGATTTTTATTTCCGGGTGTAGGCTATGGCGGTAGTTGCTTTCCTAAAGATGTTCAGGCACTCCATCTCACCTCTAAAGAGCACGATTACGAGTTTAAAATACTTGATGCGGTGATGGATGTCAATCGCAAACAAAAACACATATTGGCACAAAAGATCAGTGATTATTTCAAGGGAGATTTGAAAGGAAAAAAAATAGCGATCTGGGGACTGGCCTTTAAACCTAATACAGATGATGTCCGAGAAGCTCCGGCGATTGACATCATCAATGATCTGCTGGCCGGTGGTGCGACCGTTTCTGCGACTGATCCGGAGGCTATTCCTAATTTTCAATCTCAGTTTGCAGGCAATGTTGCCTATGATGAAGATATGTACGATGTGTTGGATGGTGCTGATGCGCTGGCCATCGTCACAGAATGGAATGAATACAGAACACCGGATGTCCAGGAAATAAAATCAAGAATGAAATCCCCTGTACTCTTTGATGGTCGTAATATCTATGACCTGGAAGACATCCCTGACGGCTTTTTCTATTCCAGTATTGGAAGAGAAATCATCCAACCAAAATAAACTCCTATGGATAAGATACAAATGGTAGATGTCAAACGACAATACCTTCGGTTAAAGGATGAAATGGATGCACGCATTATTGCCTGCATCGAAAGCGGGGCTTTTATCCAGGGACCGGAAGTCAAAACATTTGAATCCAACCTGAGTGCTTTTCTTGATGGTGCTCATGTCATTGGTTGTGCCAACGGAACGGATGCCCTTCAGATCGCATTGATGGCGCTGAATCTTGAGCACGGAGATGAAGTGATCGTCCCTTCCTTCACTTTTGTAGCTAGTGTGGAGGTGATTGCATTACTCGGTTTAAAACCAATTGTGGTAGACGTAGATCCCGACACCTTCCTCATGAAGACGGAAGACATTGAAGCCTCCCTTTCAGCCAGAACGAAGGCGATCATTCCTGTGCATCTCTTTGGACAATGTGTGGATATGAAGTCCCTGATGGAAATTGCCAATCGTCGGGACCTGTTTGTCATTGAAGACAATGCTCAGGCGATCGGGGCACGATGTATGGATATGGTCGGCAAGATGCAGATGTCCGGCACCATTGGCCATATCGGCTGTACTTCCTTTTATCCGTCAAAAAATTTAGGTTGCTATGGAGATGGTGGCGCGATGATGTCAAGTGATGAGCGGATTGTACAGCGGTTGAGAATGCTGGCTAACCACGGCATGGAGCGCAGATATTACCACGATGTCATTGGCGTCAACAGTCGTCTGGATGCTGTCCAGGCCTCCGTCCTGAATGTTAAACTACCTCACCTCAACGATTGGAACAAACAAAGGGTGCGTGCGGCAGATACGTACGATACTTTACTGGCCAATATCCCCCATCTCATAACACCTAAAAGAGTAGCGTGGTCTGATCATACTTTTCATCAGTATACGATACGTATTCTTGATGGACGCAGAGATGCCTTACAATCTTTTCTCGCTTCAAACGATGTGCCCTCCATGATTTATTATCCTGTACCTATGCATGAGCAGCAAGGCTATAATAAAATCGTTCGACGCAGAGTGCCACTGACCAACACCGACAGCATAACCGGTGAAGTACTCTCCCTCCCGATGCATCCTGATCTGGCAGACGATCAGATCAATTATATCTGTGATCAGATTAATAAATTCTTTGCGTAGTACAACCCAAATCTTCAACGTCACAGGAGTGGTTATCTTTACTCCGAAATGATTACCGTACACATTCCAAACAACCATGTTCCCGAGCGGACATACATCGTCAGGACCATGCTTTCGCATTTCTGTGGTATTGAAACAGAAATTGTGACGGATAAAGACAGGAAGGATTATGAATTGCATTGGGGTGATCATTCCATCTCCATCGCAGATCGTTTTTTTGGGAAATTTCCTGATGGTATTTATTATGCGCATACGGATCATCTTCCAAAAAAAATAATGCAAGCTTCCGCAGTTGGACTGGACAACATTCTAATACTCTATGGTGATGAGCAGTTAGAAATTACCCGGAATAGCATTGTCTGTCACGTGGATCTTTTTGCCGGAGCATTTTTTATGCTGACACGTTGGGAGGAATCGGTAAATTCAAAAAAAGATCTACACGACAGATTTCCTGCTGAGGAAGCGCTGACAGTAAAAGAAGGATTTATCTTAAGACCTATTGTGGATGAATATTGTCATCTGTTAAAGCAGTGGTTGAAGACGTTGGGATATCTTATTCCTGAAGAAAGTGCTTCATATAAAATTGTGCCCACTTGTGATGTGGACATTCCTTTTTTCTGGAGTAGCAAACCCTTATGGAAAATTCTTGGTGGACGGTTGCGCAAACACTTCAATCCACTGAAGCTCATTAGTGCGTATGGTGACTATAGAAAAGTAAAAGAAGGTATCAAGGAAGATCCGTATGATACTTTTGATTATCTGATGTCTCTGGCTGAAGCACATGACCATCCATTTCAGTTCAATTTTATCGCAGGTGGCAATACAAGATATGAAGGATACTATGCAATAGAAGATGAGGATATCAAACGTCTCATCAGTCAGGCAAACTCCAGAGGACACCAAATAGGGTTGCATCCGAGCTATCAGTCCTATAAAGATGCTGATCTGATGAAAAAGGAAAAGGAACTTCTTCAAAAAAGTACCGGTCTAACCATCACTGCATCAAGACAACACTTTCTGCGATTTACTACGCCTGATACATGGCGTCATTTATCCGCCGCGGGTATACTGGAAGACAGCACTTCAGGCTATGCGGCTGAACCTGGATTTCGATGTGGCACCTCAAGACCCTTTCCTGTTTTTGATATGCATCAACGCCGGGAACTCTCACTAATAGAGAGACCTCTATTGGTCATGGATGTCTCCTTGCGTTTTTACAAAAAGCTAACCATAGAAGAGAGCATTGTGCTGTGCGAAAAAATAAAGGCAGAAGTCAAAAAGCACAACGGGGAGTTTGTCTTTCTATGGCACAATTCCGCCCTGAGTGAAATTGATGGTTGGGAAGAATGGAAAGAAGTTCTGGAATATCTGATGGCGAATCGCTCCTGATTCCATTTGCCGGTTTCCTTCCGCGATTAAAGTACTTTTTTACCCTTCTTATTTGACAAAAACCATGCGCTTGGTTTCGATAAAGTGACCATCTAGACTTTAAGGTGTATGTACACCTTCCTGTAGATAAATTAGCAGCATTTTAATATCCGGACAACTTAAAGTTGTTTCCACGCAGTATTTCCTGCCTTTTCCAATTAAAATCCCAAACCACCTACGGCTCATTCAATTCCGCCATCTGCTCGATCTGGGTTGTTGATGTCAACACAACGTAGCAGCTTTGGTAAGTTAAAAATTTCTAATCCTTTTGAAATGAAGAAATCTGTATTTAATGCAATAATTGTAGTTTCTGTTTTTACCATCCTGGCATCATCCTGTCAAAAAGAGACTTTATCTGTAGACCCCCCAATAGAAAATGCCCCTGTTGACATATATATGGCTGGCAATGCTGGTAATGCAACTTACTGGAAAAACGGTCAGGTAGTATCGCTGGCAAGTGAACCTGGGTACGAATCCGGAGCAACCTCTATTGCCATTGACGGTAATGATGTTTATGTAGCAGGCTGGCAAGGCGACGGTTTTGTGTATGGTCAGAATATTGCCAAATACTGGAAAAACGGTCAGGAGGTGCTGCTGACAGGTCCCACTGGTGCACAAGCGAATAGTATTGTGGTGGCAGAAGGTGACGTATATGTGGCAGGTTGGGAATTCTCAGGAAACAAGACTGTTGCAAAATATTGGAAAAACGGAGAAGCAGTTAATCTCACCGATGGGAAATATAATGCAGAGGCTACTGGTATGGTTGTGGTAAACGACAATGTATATGTATGTGGTCATGAGAATTATGTTGCCAAATACTGGAAAAATGGTCAGCCTGTTACCCTTTCCCACCCGGGAGCAACGTATGCATTTGCAAATTCCATAACGGTTGTTGGTAGTGATATTTATGTGGCTGGGTCAGAATCAGAAGGAAGGAGTCGCGCCAAATATTGGAAAAACGGAGAGGAGGTGACGCTTATAGACGGAACAACAAAAAATGCTATAGCCTCTTCGATTGTCGTTATTGGTAATGATGTATTTGTGGCGGGCTGGGCAGGCGATAATGTAGGTCTGGTGGGAGGATCAGGATCTGTAGCGATGTACTGGAAAAACGGACAAAGAGTTGAACTTACCAACGGGACAAATTATGCACAAGCAACAGGTATTGCTTTTTTTGGGGGTGATATATATATTTCAGGAAACCTGTATGATTATAATACAACTCCTCATGTTGTTGCCACGTATTGGAAAAACGGGCCAGATATGTCCACTTCATTTGACGGTTCCAGTCAGGTCGTGAGTATACTTGTCGTCCCTCAGTAAAGCTGCGGACACATTGAAGAATTCCTAAATACGCTTACCTACTCATTTCTCATTCCTTTCCGCTTATTGCTCAATCTTGCTTGTTTCCAATCCATTGACCATCTAGACTTTAAGGTGTATGTACACCTTCCTGTAGATAAATTAGCAGCATTTTAATATCCGGACAACTTAAAGTTGTTTCCACGCAGTATTTCCTGCCTTTTCCAATTAAAATTCCAAACCACCTACGGCTCAT
>JAHEAR010000067.1 GCA_024642665.1 Bacteroidota bacterium | reverse complement strand
AAGACAGTAAATAAATAGACATGAATAAAGTTACTGCTGCGATTACCGCTGTTGGGAAATATGTTCCTGATTATGTTCTTACCAATAAGGAATTGGAAACGATGGTGGAGACCAATGACGAATGGATTACTTCAAGAACGGGGATAAAGGAAAGAAGAATTTTAAAGGAAGAAGGAAAAGGGACGTCCTATCTGGCCATTAAATCTGCGGAAAACTTAATTGAAAAATCAAATTTAGATCCGAAAGAAATTGAACTGGTTATTTTATGCACGGCCACCCCGGATATGCAGGCGGCCTCTACGGGTGCCTTTGTAGCTACTGCCATTGGTGCGGTCAATGCATTTTCATTTGATCTGGAATCAGCCTGCTCGAGTTTTTTATATGGACTGTCTGCCGCCGCCGCTTATATAGAATCAGGGCGCTATAAGAAAATCTTACTGATAGGAGCTGATAAAAATTCATCTATGATCGATTATACCGATAGAGCAACTTGCATCATCTTTGGTGATGGAGCCGGAGCCGTATTGGTTGAACCTACTACTGACGGAAATGGATTACAGGACGAGTATATGAGATCGGATGGTTCGGGACGAGAATTTTTAAACGTCGCGGCTGGAGGATCCGTACTTCCTGCTACTGAAGAAACAGTGAAGAATAGATTGCATTTTGCTCGTCAGGAAGGTCAAACCGTGTTTAAAAACGCCGTATTTCATATGTCTGATGTTTGTGATAAAATTCTCGACAAGAATAATTTAAAACATGAAGACATAGATTGGCTGGCTGCACACCAGGCAAATAGGAGAATTGTGGAGGCTACGGCCAAAAGGTTAGATCTTGATTCTTCAAAGGTAATGTTGAACATTCAACATTACGGGAATACAACTTCAGCGACATTGCCATTACTATTAGCTGATTATGAAAAGCAACTTAAAAAAGGGGACAAAGTGATTTTCGCTGCATTTGGTGGTGGATTTTCATGGGGATCCATCTATTTTAAATGGTGTTATAATTCATAAAATCATTCAAAACCGAACATTATGGACATTAAAGAAATTCAAAACCTTATTAAATTTGTGGCTAAATCTGGCGCAAGTGAAGTGAAGTTGGAAATGGAAGACATCAAGATAACGATCAAAACAGGACCAACCGTTCAAGAAGCAACCTATATTCAACATTCTCCGCAGATGCAAATGCCAATGCAGGCGCAGCCGGAAATGAAAGTTGTTGCAGTGCCAACAGGATCTGATGCGGAAGCAGAAGTCAAGGCTGAGGATGATTCAAAATTTATCGTGATCAAATCTCCAATTATTGGCACACTATACAGAAAACCATCTCCCGATAAACCCGTTTTTGTTAAAGTGGGTGATACCATTGCGGCGGGCGATACGGTTTGTATTATTGAAGCCATGAAACTTTTCAACGAAGTTGAATCTGAAGTTTCCGGGAAAATTGTTAAAGTATTGGTGGAAGATTCTTCGCCGGTAGAATTTGATCAGCCACTTTTCTTGGTCGATCCTTCCTAGCAATTTGCTGTATTTTAAGAGGTTCGAGGCATAAGCCTTTATCCATAATTCGATACTAATGTAATTTGATGAAATTATGTTTAAAAAAATATTAATTGCAAACCGAGGAGAAATAGCTTTACGTATCATACGTACTTGTCGGGAAATGGGCATACAATCTGTTGCAGTATATTCAACTGCTGATTCAGAAAGTTTACACGTACGGTTTGCTGATGAAGCGGTGTGTATTGGTCCGCCTGCCAGTGCTGATTCTTACCTTAAAATTTCAAATATCATTGCTGCGGCTGAAATCACCAATGCGGATGCCATTCATCCGGGATACGGATTTTTGGCCGAAAACGCCCGGTTTTCCAAGATTTGTGAAGAACACGGAATTAAATTTATTGGGGCTTCAGAAGAAATGATCAACCTTATGGGCGACAAGGCTTCTGCTAAAACAACCATGAGAAAGGCGGGAGTACCAACAGTTCCTGGCTCCGAAGGCATCCTGGCTTCACTTTCAGCAGCCAAAAAAACGGCAGAAGGAATTGGTTATCCGGTAATGCTTAAGGCAACTGCCGGAGGCGGGGGGAAAGGAATGAGAGCGGTGTGGAAGGCTGAAAATCTGGAAAATGCATGGGAGTCGGCTCGTCAGGAGGCTAAAGCAGCCTTTGGGAATGATGCCATGTATATGGAAAAATTGATTGAAGAACCCAGGCATATTGAAATTCAAATTGTTGGTGATTCAACTGGAAGGGCCTGTCATCTGTCAGAAAGAGACTGTTCAATTCAAAGAAGACACCAAAAACTAACTGAAGAAACGCCGTCTCCTTTTATGACCGATGAATTGAGGAAGAAAATGGGAGATGCAGCGGTTAAGGCAGCTGAATTTATCAAATATGAAGGCGCAGGGACCATTGAATTTCTTGTAGATAAACACAGGAATTTTTACTTCATGGAAATGAATACCAGGATACAAGTTGAGCATCCGATCACAGAACAGGTGATTGCCAACTTTGATCTTATCTGCGAGCAAATAAAAGTTGCTGCGGGTATTCCGATTATCGGGATCAATTATTTTCCAACCCAGCATTCCATAGAGTGCAGGATCAATGCTGAAGATCCGTTTAACGGATTCAGACCCTCACCAGGAACCATTACCATATTTCATGCTCCGGGAGGGCACGGTGTACGGTTGGATACCCATGTTTATGCCGGTTATACCATCCCGCCAAATTATGATTCAATGATTGCCAAGCTGATCATTACAGCGCAAACAAGAGAAGAGGCCATTAGCAAAATGAAAAGGGCGCTGGACGAATTTGTAATTGAGGGTGTAAAGACAACGATTCCTTTTCACAGACAATTAATGGATGATCCAAATTATATCGCGGGAAATTACACCACCAAATTCATGGAGGATTTTGTTATTAAAAAAGATTAGCACCTTAAAAGATGCCATTTTAAAGATATGATTTTTCATATCTTTTTTTTTACATTTATAAAAAAATGACATTTGACAGGTTTTCTTTATGCCATTCATAAGGAAGTGAAAAGCATGATCAATTTCGATAATAATGAAAGACAATAACCTTAAAATTGACGGGATTGACAAATTGATCCTCAACCAACTGATGCTGGATGCCAGAACCCCGATCCTGAGCATTGCTCGTGAAATTGGAATTTCAGGTGCCGCCATTCATCAGCGGTTGAGAAAACTGGAGGCTTCAGGGCTTATTGCCGGATCAAAGTTTATCATCAACCCGAAGGTACTGGGGTTCAAAACACTTGCCTTTGTAGGGATTTTTCTTGACAGTTCAAGCAAGTATAAAGAAGCGATTAAAAGACTCCAGGAAATAGACGAAGTGATCGAAAGTCATTACACCACAGGGAATTACGCTATTTTTGTAAAAATTTTATGCAGGGATAATGAACATTTAATGCAGGTCCTTAATCACCAGATCCAGCATATAAAGGGAGTGGCACGCACAGAAACCTTTATCTCACTGGACCAGCAGATTGACAGACAGATGAAGATCTAATGA
>JAHEAR010000050.1 GCA_024642665.1 Bacteroidota bacterium | reverse complement strand
GCAAACATAAGATTTCTTTGTCATACAACAAAGAGGCTCTACTAAATGAAAAGAGCATGGAGCATGGGGCAAGGGGCAAGGAGCATGGGGCAAGGAGCAAGGAGCAAGGAGCATGGGGCATGGGGCAAGGAGCAAGGGGCATGGGCAAAGGGCATGAAGCATGGGGCAAGGGCATGAAGCATGGGGTAAGGAGCAGAGGGTAAAGAGCAAAGGGGATGCGCCAAAGGCGCTTATAATAGCATTGGGGTTCACCCCTATGAAAGAAGTACACAAAAACCAATCACAAAATCAACCAATCACAAAATCACCCAATCACAAAATCAATCAGGCATCATCCCCATCATCAATGATCGCATCATCTGCAAAATCATCATCAGGTAAGGGCGGAAGAGGTGTTCTGCCTTCTTCAGAAGAAGAATCACCTGATTTGGTGACTACCGGCTTGCCCATAGAAAAGTCGCCATCGGCATAGCGCGCTGCTTTCTCAAAGAAATCATCTGCTCCCTTCAGGGTGGATCCTTGTGACTTTAGTTTGTCCTGAACAGTAGTATCTGCCCAGCCATCGCGGTTAGCATCAATTTTATCAGTTTCCTCTTCTATTTTTTTATCAAGGGCCTTCGCCTTTTCGAGCATGGAATCGACACCTTCGTCAAACTTTTTACCTGCCTTTTCAGCTGCACCTTTCGCTTTATTCCACAAATCCTCGCTGACTTCCTCTGCTTTTTCCCATGCTTTATCAGACTTTTCAACCGCTTTATCCAGAATGATCTTGCCTTCTTCCTTAGCTTTTGCAAAAGACTTTTCAGCCTGATCGCCAATTTTCGCAGCGGTTTCACCTATTTTTTCACCTGCTTTAAAGGCTTGTGAGTCTTCATTCACGTTAGGAGGGGTGGCCTGATTTTGAGTCCAATCATCCTTTTTTGACCACAGATCAGCCGCGGTTTCTTTGGCGCCGGCATAGCCTTCTTTGGCTTTGGTGACAATCGTTTCCCCGATATCTTCAGCTACTTCCTTTGTCTTTTCCCAGGTTTCACCTGCCATATCGGCAAAGTCTTCCCCAAGTTCTCGTCCTTTTTCGCCGGCTTTGTCAGCAGCGGACTTTGCCACCGCCTTTTTTACCCAGAATAATCGCTTAAAATCGTCAAATACGCCCATGATTGGTATAATTATTGAATTTCGAAGGTAATAAGAATTGTGTTGCGAGTGATAACACCTTCCTTAAAGATTGGGTTCTATTTTAACATGAAAAGTTAAATATAATTTAAAGGGCCCTGTTGTGATGATAGGAAAGGAGGATACTGTGTTCATATACTGTTACATTTGCACACCTGTTACATTTGATCTGACAATGATTCGTATACTCTTGCTCATAATCCTTCTTCCGCTGCTCAGCGCCATCAATCCTGCGTTGGGTCAGATTAACTGGTTGACGTGGGAAGAAGCACAGGCTGTCAATCAAAAGAAACCTCGTAAGATCATGGTGGATGTCTACACCGAATGGTGTGGCTGGTGTAAAAAAATGGATGTGGAGACATTTGCCCAAAAGGAAGTCTGTGATTACATCAATGAGCATTATTATGCCGTAAAGTTTGATGCCGGGATGAAAGAGGATATTGAGCTCAAAGGCAAAGTGTATAAATATGTGAAAACCACCAGAGGCGGATATCATGAATTGGCTTCTGAAATTATGTTTGGCAAATTGTCCTATCCCACAATCGTTTTCATGGACGAAGATTTTAATATTCTGCAGCCCTTACCCGGTTATAAAGATCCTGCATCCCTGGATAAAATCATGAAGTACTTTGCGGAGGATTATTACCAGACCACTCCCTGGAAGAAGTACGAAGAGATGTACAATCAGGAACAACCAAAGGCAATTCCTGCCAAGGGAGACGGAAAATAAATATTGTTTTTCCGAATTACTTTTCGTTTAAAATACCAATGATCGTATCGCGTTCTGCCTGTTCTTTGGCGAGCAATACACCATGCACATTGGGGGACACCAGGCCATGCGCCAGAGGATGTTGCGTCCGGATGACCCAGGCCTCGTCCCAAAGATTCATTCGAATGAATTGTTGATGAAGAAATGGCCCCCCTTCCACCAGCACGATACCAACCTGATGGTTGAACAAATCCTGCATGATTTGTTCCGGCATATGTAAATCATCATTGAGTTGAACACAACGAATGTGCTTTCGCTTTATGCCATGATTTGGTTGTAAGCTATAGTAGTGCACTAAACATCCATCATCATCGAAGACTTTATAGTTTTCTGTCAGACGTCCATTTGGATCAAAGATGACACGCTGTGGAGATTTGCCGGGATATGCCCTTGTGGTAAGCGAAGGATCATCTGTGGCAACCGTTCTGGCTCCAACCATAATCGCATCTGCTTCCGCTCTCAGCCGATGTGCCCGGAGTGAAGACGGCGTTTCGCTCAACCAGATTTGTTGTCCTTCAATACCTGAATAGCCATACTTGGATTGGGCCCATTTTAAAAGGATATGGGGTCGCTCTAGACGCATATTGGTATTAAACGCTCGAATCAGTTGTTCCCCTTCCTCCCTGAGGATTCCCTCGATCACATGAATACCTTGTGATCGCAATCGCTCCACGCCTTTACCGGCCACGGAACGATTAGGATCAAGGGCACTTATTCTCACTTCTTTTATCCCCTCAGCTATAATCAGTTCAGTGCATGGTCCGGTCTTTCCGGTAATGCAACAGGGCTCAAGGGAGACATACAGGATACTTGAACCGATGAGTGACCTGTCCTTCTCTGCCACCTTGCTGATCGCATCCACCTCAGCATGCGGTCCACCAAAGTAATGGTGAAATCCTTCGGATAAAATTTTGTCCTGATGGACTAAGACAGCACCTACCGGTGGATTAGGGGAGACGGCACCAATTCCCCGACGTGCAAGATCAAAACATCTTGACATCCATAGTCTGTCTGATTCCAATGTATTTGACGCCACATCCTCAAAGGTCGCAATTTGGTTTCACATCCTATGCGTAATAATCCACTGAGCTAATGGAAAGGCAGATGCAATAGATTTATTTAGCAATGCCAAAATGCGGATTCTTGTATTTTTTCGATTAATTTGTGAACGAATACGTAGTAGAAATTTTTCCCCGATGAAGACTTCCAAACAAGAACAAACAGGGATATTCAGAAAGTATGTCGCTGAGTTTATAGGTGCATTTTTTCTGGTCATGACCGTGTGCATGACGATCAAAAGTGAACCCTCCTGGCTGTCTGCGCTGGCGACAGGCCTGATGATTATTGCGATCACGTATTCCGGATTTCAGATATCCGGAGGTCATTTTAATCCGGCGGTGAGTGTGGCTTCTTATCTCCGTGGCAAACTGGATGCGGGTGATTTATTACCCTATATTGTCGCTCAGTTTTTAGGTGGTGTGCTCGCCTCTATGTTAGCAGGATTTTTACTCTCATCACAAGGAGCCATAGCACCGGCTACGATTGATTTAGAAGTGGCACCGGCATTGATTTCCGAGTTGCTGGGGACCATCCTTTTTGTGTATGTCTATTTGAATGTTACCACAGCGAAAAAAACAAAAGGAAATGAATTTTATGGTCTTGCGATTGGCGGTACGTTTATAGCCTGTCACTATGCGTTCAGTGCGATTACGGCAGGTGCCTTTAATCCTGCGATTGCACTTGGGTTGACCATGGCTGATTGTACCTCCTGGTCTTCTATATGGATTTTTCTTTTGGCAAATTTGTTAGGTGGCGCATTGGCAGCCTTTATCTCACAATATGTCAATGGCCCTAATGCAGAGGTCAATTAGAATGTTAATTCCGTTATAGTCTAAACAGCTTTTCAAATTTTCCCATGCGCACAAAATGTGCTACAAACTTATGGTCTTCAGGCATCGACGAGCGTGCCTGAATATGATCAATGACATCTTCGACCGTAACAATGGGAGTGTCATTCTCTACGTAACCCCATCCCATCACACGTCCTTTTGAGATCAGAAGAATGCTTTTTTCATCCGGAGAGCGCCCCTGATCGATCAGTGCAAAATCTTCATCAATGTTTTGTTGCGTAGCCGCTACTGCTTCCCGAACGCGCAGATTGTAGTCATCCGGTGCTTCTTTGCCAATACACGCTCCGGCACATTTGCCCACCTGATGATAAAAACACGGACCAGGGCCGGTATCGATATCTGATTTTTTTTGACAAAGGGCATATTGATCAGTCAGGCCGCGCAGATAGGAAATAGCTGAATGATGGTCCGGCAATTCATGCAGAATAGCGGCAGTACCCGGTGTTTCGATTCTGTTTTTCTTTCGGACTTTAAGCTGGAGATAGCCTCCTTCATCAAAATAATAATAGATCGCAAATGGAAAACTCTTTCTTCGTTGTGCCCGGTTTATTTCCGGTTGCAAATGTTTTATTTCGGAGTTTTCAAGAAGCACGGCGATGAGCTCGCTACCGGTTAAGGTATAGGTGATGTCATGCACACGCTGCTGCATCTTTCCGGATTTGGAAGTGTTCTCTTTGAAATGTTGAATCACGCGCTTTTTGATGTGGATGCTTTTCCCGACATAGATGACGTTTCCATCTTCATCATGAAAATAATAGACACCCGGTGCTTCCGGCAGATCGTGAATAAATTGCAATGAAATATTTGCAGGCAATCTTGCTTCCTTAATGCCAAGGTTGATGATTTCGCCCATTTCATCAAGTCCTTTACCCATATTGGTGATGCGCTGGAAGACTTCTGCGGTAGCCAAGGCGTCATCCAGTGCCCGGTGTCGATTGTCCACAGGCAGTGCGAAATGCCTGATCAGCGAATCAAGGCTATGGGATTTAAGTTCAGGTAACATTTTTTTGCTGAGCCGCACCGTGCAAAGTTGTTTTCGCGTATAAGCAAATCCTAAGCGTGCAAATTCTTCCTTCAGGAATCCATAGTCGAAACGGGCATTGTGTGCTACAAAGATCGCCCCTTCGGTTTTCAGCACGATTTCTTTAGCAACTTCACAAAATAAAGGAGCATCGGCGACCATGTCATTAGTGATGCCTGTCAGGTTTGTAATGAACGGAGGAATACTGCGTTCCGGATTGATCAATGTCTGATACTGGTCAATCACCTGTGCCCCATCATGCAAAACAATGGCTATTTCTGTAATTTTGTCCCGTCTGGCCATACCGCCGGTCGTTTCAATATCTACAATGGCATATCTACGTTCTGAACTCATCTGCAATCGCCAACGCATCATTTTGTTGGGACATCTAATATCACTTTTTTTTGTCATATGTCAGGGATGTGCTCAATCTACTGTCTCCTCCGCCACCGAAATAAAAGAAATCAGTCCCGGTGCTATGTCTACCGAAGCTTATCTCCCTCAGCTGCATGGTAAAAGAGTGGGCCTGGTGATTAATCAAAGCAGTTATTTGGGCCACGTACGATTGGTGGATACGTTGGTTTCGATGGGAGTGGATGTCGTATCCATATTTACACCGGAACACGGATTGAAAGGAATAATCGATCGAGGTGCTTTTGTGGATGATCAGATCGATGAGCAATCAGGCATCAAAGTAATCTCTTTGTATGGGAAGCATAAAAAGCCCACACAAGAAGATTTAATGGATATTGACATCTTTGTTTTTGATATGCAGGATGTGGGGGTCCGCTTTTTTACCTATATCAGCACCCTTCAGTATGTCATGGAAGCTGCCGGAGAAAAAGGAATACCGGTAATTGTATTGGACAGACCAAATCCAAACGGACATTATATTGATGGGCCGGTACTGGATACGACAAACTTTAAATCGTTTGTTGGGCTCATGCCGATTCCCGTGGTCTATGGACTGACAATTGGAGAATTAGCGAAGATGATGTTGGGAGAAAGGTGGATGAAAGGCGAATGTGATTTGACTGTCATTCCATGTCAAAATTATGATCACACGATGTCCTATGACTTGCCCATCAAACCTTCCCCGAATCTTCCTGATTTGCGTTCGGTTCTGCTGTATCCCGGAATTTGTTTTTTTGAAGGCACCATATTAAGTCTTGGAAGAGGAACGGCAACACCTTTTCAGCTGGTGGGCCATCCGGATTTTACAGAGCATGACTTTTCGTTTATTCCGCGGTCAGTCACGGGTGCGTCAAAACCGGTTTTACAGGATATGATATGTTATGGTGTTGATCTTAGGCAATTGGATATTGATTCCTTATTTAACGTTCGGCAAATGGATATAAGCACGCTCCTATATTTTTACAATCATTTCGATCAGACAATTTTTTTTGATAAGGACTGGTTTGATAAATTAGCGGGTAATAAATCATTTCGCGAATCGATGGAAACAGGGTGGAGTGAAGCCCAAATCCGGGAGTCCTGGAAATCTGAACTGATGCGATTTAATCAACTGCGAAAAAAATATTTGTTGTACAAAGATTTTGAATAGACATTTTGTTTGACAGACGACTGCTTGCTTATGTTGAATGATGTAATTTTTACTGAATGGAAAAATGTTTTTTGCCTATTATTTTCCTATGGTCCATTTTTTCAGGGCCAGCTTTAGCACAGCTGGAAACTACGTCAACAGAACCACTGACCATCGGTGAAGTCCGGGTGATTACCTCTGAGATACTCAATGAAGAGAGAACATTGAATATCTGCCTGCCAAATGATTTTAATAAAGATTCCACGTATCCTGTCATCTACTTATTGGATGGATCAATCGATGAAGATTTTCTGCATATTGTTGGCTTGGTTCAGTTCTTCAATTTGCAATTTGCGATGCCCGAATGTATTATTGTCGGTATAGCCAATGTGGATCGCAAGCGGGATTTTACATTTAAGACAGCATTAAAGGATCTGAAGACTAAATACCCAACCACGGGGCACTCCGCCTCTTTTATTGATTTTGTGGAAAAAGAAATGCAACCGTATATCGAAACAACCTATAACACAAGTGCCACAAAGTATCTTATCGGGCAATCCCTGGGTGGATTGTTGGCTTCAGAAATTTTGCTGACAAAGGGTCATTTGTTTTCGCATTACTTCATTGTAAGTCCTAGCTTATGGTGGGATAATGAAAGTATGCTCGGGAAGGCTGAAAAATTATTGGAAAATCAAGGTAATTTCAAGGCATATGTGTATGTATCCGTTGGTGGGCAGGAAGATAAACTGATGATTAACGAGGCGGAAGCACTGGTTGAAGTTATAAAAACCAAACATTGGCCGGATTTGCAAGTGACTTACAACAAGGTTCCTTTGGAGAACCATGCCAGTATCTTACATCAGAGTATTAATGATGCTTTCAAAATACTGTTTCCATTGAAAGAGAATTAATGAGACTATTTGCAATCGACTTCATCCCAACAGTGATCTAAGATGCTGAATCATCGATTCCAATTATGCCCAAATACTATATACCAGCCAAAGCTATCAGGGCCGAAGGCGATATCAATCCCTGCTCTCAATTTGAAAGCACGGGCGACTAAATAACGGAAACCGGTGCCTATTGAATAGACATCAGTGCCCTCTTTAAAAGATTGATTTTCCAGTATTGCTTTTCCGTACCCTGCAAATCCTATAACACTCCAGCGTAGATTCAAATCAAAGCGTTGCTCTGTTTCAAGGACAAGCGTTGCGTTTCCCTGATAGCGTGCAGCCGGAATTCCACGCATATTGATGGAGGGTAAAAGATAAAAGGGAGGAGAATTATAGGCCTGTGACAGTTCAGCTCTGAAACCACTAATCCATTTTGAATTGATCGGAAAGAAGATGTTGAGCGGGATATTTAATTTCTGAAAGGAATAATCACTTCCTGTCCAGTTGTCGTTAATGCCATAATCGATACGAATAATAAAACCATCATCGGGCGTAAAAATATTGTCACGCCTATCCCATTCTGTGAAAATACTGATCGTTGAAATAGCACTGTCAAGTTCTTTGGAAGTGATGGAGGGCGGAAGATTTTCCTTGAATAAAGGTTTTACTTTCGTTCGTGCAAATGTATATTGCAAACCGAGATAAACATCCTTCAGGAGAATTTTCCTTGAAACCGAGAGGAGTACCGGCAATGAATTGAAATTGAACTCAAAAGTCTTTTCCCCAACGACTGGTAAGGTGCGGTAATAATTCAGATTCAGATTAGCATACATTAATCCTATGCGATACTTAATTCCGATTTTGGGAAAGCTTCCCCTGCGCATGGCTCCCGCACCATAACTGCCATTAACCGTGTACATACCAAAAACAGCGGTAATATCAGGTGCAATATTTTCTCCATGCCCTTCCACTTTTTTAGGAGTGATAAAGATCGGTGCCAGGAGTCCGCCAAAACCTCCTAGCGCAGGTTCTGTGATAATCACAGGGACCGGGACAAAGCCGTGTGCATCAATGAGAAAACTACTTAAATCAAGTTTTCCATCCAGTGTGTCCCTCATCAAAGATTTGTTGTCAACTGATTGGCCCGGGAGATGCAATGGTACTGAGCATAAAAACATCAAGGCTAGAAGGCCACCATAGAAAGAGAAGTTATTCCATCGGATTTTGTTTGCAAAGTGAAGCATAAATTCAAATATAAAAATAAATTTGCTGGTTGTCTTGGCGTTTCAGGAATGTTCAATACAAGGTAATATTTTGTGCTAAAAGGGTGGGCTAAAGGCGTGTCAAGAGTGCACTTTTCCAGATAGGTATTGCTCTCATTTTGTTGACTCCAATTATAGTATATCTTTACACAAAGCTAATTATACCCTGGCTTTGATTTGGTATGCGAATAATTGACCATTTTAGATTAAAAGCAGAGCGGGAGGATTTTCGGGTTGTCGTCGAAACGATTGAGAAAGGTGTCGTTTTTCGAGGGACGAACCTGTGGATTCTGGTATTTGCTATCCTCATCGCTTGCCTTGGATTGAATGTTAATTCCACGGCAGTAATCATCGGTGCGATGCTGGTTTCCCCATTGATGGGTCCTATCATGGGATTAGGATTGAGTATGGGTATCAATGACCTTGCGCTCTTGCGGAAATCAGGTTATAACTACCTGTTTGCAGCAGGGGTTGGTCTGGCAACTTCCACACTATATTTTTTAGTTTCTCCTCTGCGGGATGCTCACTCGGAGATCTTGTCCAGAACTTCTCCGAATATCTATGATGTATTGATAGCGCTCGCCGGTGGTTTTGCCGGTATACTGGCCACCTCCAGTAAGCAAAAAGGGAATGTTATACCGGGTGTAGCGATAGCTACCGCATTGATGCCCCCCTTGTGTACGGCAGGGTTTGGACTTGCAACACTTCAATTTTATTATTTCTTCGGCGCCCTGTATTTATTTGTGATCAATTCTGTATTTATTGGGGTGGCTACTTTAGTGACGACCAGATACCTTAAGTTTCCTCAGAAAGATATTCAGGATGAGAAAGAAAAGAAACGTTCCGAACAAATCATTTGGGGGGTTGTGATGCTTACCTTTCTTCCGAGTGTTTATTTTGGGTATGATATTGTTCAGCAAAATCGTTTCACCAAAAAAGCAGAAACATTTATTGCCTTTGAAGCCAAGCTCCCCAACAATTATCTTCTTAGCAAATCCATAGATACCGAAACGAAAAAGATTTCGCTAACCTATGGCGGCGAATTATTTAATGAGGGAGAGGTAGAGGCTTTAAAGATGCGGATGCCGATTTATGGATTGGATACCGCCATGTTAACCGTTAGTCAGGGATTTGCCTATCTCCAGGAGGAAAAGAAAAATTCCGCTGATGATCCGCTTGTTAAAGCACTCAATGAAAAGGAAAATCAGTTGGTACAGGTTACAGGAGAAAAGGATAATGCCATTCAGCAACTATCCGCTATACAAAAAGATATGGCAGCGGAGAAGGAATTAAGCTGGCAGGTGTTCAATGAACTCAAGGCCCAGTATCCTGCTGTTTTATCGATGGTATTGTCCCATACACTTGAGAATGATGCCTCCACTCAAACCATGGTATGGGTGTCTGTGATGACGTTTGATACGAGGATTTATGATAAGGACAGGAAGCGAATAAAGGAATGGTTATTGGCTCGACTGAATCTCAAGGAAGAGCAACTAATTTTAATATTTGAAGTAGGGACGAAATAGTTAGACCTGTTTATTTTTGCGTGATTGTAGAGAGTTAACAACCAATGAATTTTAGAAGTAAGTTATTTCATATCATTTTTGGAACGGACACCAAAGCCGGCAGGAGGTTTGATGTCGTTTTGTTATGGCTTATTCTGGGCAGTGTATTGGTGGTCATGCTGGAGAGTATTCCACAGTTGCATTACAGGTTTCTAGAGGAGTTTACCATACTGGAATACATGTTTACTATTGTATTTACGATAGAGTATTTTCTTCGTATTTGGGCATCGCCTCGTCCGTCAAGATATATTTTTAGTTTCTGGGGGGTGATTGATTTGTTGTCCATCGTGCCTACTTATCTGAGTGTGTTCATTATCGGTTCTCAGTATCTGGTGGTCGTTCGTATCTTCCGTTTACTGCGGATATTCAGAATTTTGAAACTGGCTCGGTTTCATCGGGAGTCAAGAATGTTGCTGGAAGCATTAAGAGCGAGTAATTATCGGATCAGTGTTTTTCTGACAGCGGTATTGGCGATTGTGACTTTACTGGGTACTTTGATGTATGTCATTGAAGGGGGGCAGAAAGGATTTACCAGCATCCCGCAGAGTATTTACTGGGCGATCGTGACAGTCACCACGGTCGGTTATGGGGATATGGTGCCACAGACAGTTATCGGCAAGATATTGTCCTCTTTTGCTATGATACTTGGATATTCCATTATTGCTGTGCCGACCGGAATCGTTTCAGTAGAAATAGCCAAAGCATCAAAAGCAGCAAGAGAATGTAAACATTGTAAAACGATTAATGATCTTTCTGCAAAATATTGTGATCACTGTGGCGCAAAATTTTCTGAAGAAGAGATCAATTGACTTTGCCGGAATATTGCCATCCCGGACGATAAAACGGATTGAGCCATTTAATTATCCTTTCAGCGTATTCCATATTTCATAAAGCATAACTCCTTTTTTCCATGCATCTTTTTCATCTGCTCTCGATGGTCATTGTATTGTCTGCGGCGTTTGCGTATATCAATTTCCGCATGCTGAAGATGCCCAGTGCAATAGGACTAATGCTGATGTCCTTGCTTTTTTCATTTGGCGTGCTGGTGGTTGGGAAATATTATCCTTCAGTCAATGTTTTTTTTACGGAAGGGATCCAAAACTTTGATTTTAGTGAATTGCTACTCGAAGTCATGTTGAGCTTTATGCTTTTTGCCGGAGCCATCCACATAAAATATGAAGATCTTTCTTCAGAGCGAATCAGTATCATTTTATTTTCTACGGTGAGTGTTTTGATCAGCACGTTTATGGTAGGATTTTCTGCCTACTATCTGCTTAATTATTTTGGTGTTGAGGTGAAGCTGATGCACGCGCTATTATTTGGCGCACTGATTTCTCCGACAGATCCAATTGCGGTCCTCAGTATATTAAAAAGAGCAGGCGTATCAAAGTCATTGGAAACAAAAATAGCCGGCGAGTCCTTGTTTAATGACGGCGTTGCGGTAGTTGTTTTTTTAACTATTCTCAAATTGGCACAACCGGACGCCCACGTGGATTTTGGTAGTGTGGTGATGTTGTTTGGTCAGGAAGCGATTGGTGGATTAATCCTCGGAGCAGGAATTGGATGGATAGGGTATAGGCTGTTTGCCAGCATCAATAATTATCAGGTGGAAGTGATGCTGACACTGGCGATTGTGATGGGTGGCTACACACTGGCGCATTTTGTGCATGTATCCGGTCCGCTTGCCATGGTAGTGGCAGGGATTATCACAGGCAACCACAGTAAGAGCTTTGGGATGTCTGAAGAGACGGCAAGCTATATCGATAAATTCTGGGAACTGATTGATGAGATTATGAACGCTATCCTTTTTGTTTTAATCGGGTTGGAATTATTACTGGTCAGCACGCAGGCAAACATTATTAAGGTGGCTGTTTTACTTTTATTCATAGGCTTGATTTCAAGGTATATTTCATTGCTAGTACCTTCCTGGATTATCCGATTGAAAGAAAAAATCACTCAACCTACCTTGCTGCTGTTGACATGGGGTGGACTGCGAGGCGGTATTTCTATTGCGCTTGCTTTATCTATTCAGCCTGAGATGCATAAGGATATTTGGGTGACGATTACCTATGTGATTGTATGCTTTTCGATATTGGTGCAGGGCTTGACAGTAGGGAAGCTGGCGAAAAAGTTGAATTGATTTTTAGACCTGAGACCTGAGATTTTTAGACCATAGACTGGTTACTTTTCGACACTCGACATTCGACAGGCACAATCTCACCAGCATGGCGCTACTCGAGGAAGACCCCTTCGAAATTGTTGCCGCAATTTCTTTCCCCTGTTTGCTTCGCAACCTTGGGTTTACAATCTAACATGCGAAAATGTTTTATTTACTTCTTTACTCCTGACATAAAAGATAAATCTGTACCCCGGGGTTTCCTTCGTCAGGTTGCTGTAAGCAACAAATCGAAGAAACCCAGGGGAAAGAATTCCATTTTAAGAATTCGAAGAGGCAGACACTCGAAGGGGTAGGGACTCGAAGGGTAGTAATTCGAATGGGCAGAAACTCAAGGGAGTAGAAATTCGAAGTGATCCAATCACTTTTATAGATATTAAAAATGTTTTGAACCAATCAATCCCCTTTCTTTAATATTCACCCAGCATTTGACAAATGAAAAGTCAGGGAGAAATATGTGCATGGGGGTAGTGGATCAGAAGAGCAGTCAGTTTTAATTTTAATACCACCGTTTTATTCAATGTTATATTAATAAGTATGTTACAGATTGAAAGCAAATCTCTGCCTTTACGTGTCTGACGACCGAAGAGCTTGTAAGTAGTTGTTTCATATAGGATAGAAAGCCTTATCTTGCCAATTGAAGCAAATGGCCTTTTCCATTTTTAAATTTTTTCTATATGCGCCATTCAACATTCTTATTCATCCTCCCGTTGATGATCATCAGCCAGATATTCTCTGCTTGTGGTAAAGACGATATGGACCCACCTCCCGCCAATGCATCGTTTATGGGTGAATTCATTTCAGGGGCCCATACGACCTCCGGGACGGCAAGCGTTGATTCGAGTCAATCGATTCTGACACTCACCAATTTTAAAACGGACGCGGGACCTGACCTGAATATTTATCTCGCCTCCACCCTTAATAATGTAACAGCCGACTATATCGATCTCGGAGATATCAAAGGCCTCAATGGCACGTACACCTATGACTTACCCGGCGGGACTGACTTTGAACACTATAAGTATGTAGTGGTATGGTGTATAGATTTTAATATCAATTTCGGATTTGCCGGGCTGATCAAGCAATAAAC
>JAHEAR010000049.1:5917-13943 GCA_024642665.1 Bacteroidota bacterium | reverse complement strand
AAGGATCCATTTATGATCGGTGGGGAAATTTGGTTTTTTCTTCCACCGAAATACCTTTTAAATGGGATGGATTATTTAATGGAGAGTTTTTACAGCCGGGAGTTTTTGTATTTACCATATACATTTCATATGTGGAAAACGGTGTTGAAAAAGCACGTCACCTTGTAGGTGATTTGACCCTCGTTAAGTAATTTTAAAGCCCTCTGACAGCAAATTGAGCCAACTGATATCCCCTAAGATTTCTTGGTTTTGAGTATCTTCAATAAAAGCATTTGAAAATGTCGTGAATAATCGATCCGCCTTCAGTTTTTCTCTTCGAATAATGGCGCTCACCTGCTTCAGTCTCTCCTTTTTCTTGTTGTCTTCTCAAAATCTCGCCCCGAATCCGAGTTTTGAAACATATGATGCTTGCCCATCCGGTCCGGGTTCAGGCGCCCCTCTACCCTGTATCCCTTGGAAATGGGCTTCACAAGGAACTCCTGATTATTTCAACAGTTGTGCCAATCCCTCGCTCTGGGGTGTTCCGGATAATATGTTTGGATCCGAAGACGCCAATACCGGAAACGGATACGCCGGAGCATATTTGAGATATAGTGGGGACTATCGTGAATACATTCAGGCACCACTGGAAGAAGCCTTATCAGCCGGGATTGGTTATTATGTAAAGTTTTATGTCAGTTTGGCGGATCAAACTTGTGGCATACAAACAATTGGTGCATTGTTTTCTAACGGCACCCCACCTTTTGATGTGTACTACCCGATAGAAGAAACTCCTCAAATTGAATCGAATATTGGTTTCATCGGAACTTCTAATGGGTGGATAAGTATTGAAGGATGCTTTATTGCCGAGGGAGGCGAAAACTATATCACGATTGGCAATTTCCATGATAATGCCAATACCCCGGTAGACCCTGATTGCCCAAACGGTACAAATAATTCGTATTACTACATTGAAGATGTTCTTGTTTTAGAAGTAGTCCCACTAGAAGACTTTTTCGATTTGGGTGATCCGGTTACAGCTTGTGATTTTTTTACCATTGATCCCGAACTAACCAACGTACAATATCACTGGAGTGATGGCTCAACAGAACCAACACTCACCGTGACTACTTCAGGGATGTATTACCTAACCATCTCCTCAGGTTGCGATGCCAGCATTGATTCCATTGAGATTACCATAGAAGAATCCTTGCAGGTATCCATCGAACCGGAATTAGATTCTATCTGCACAGGTGAATCTTTTATTATCTCTCTTAATCCGGACGATGGCGAATATACCTGGAGTGATGGCTCCACTAATCCCGAGATTACCATAACAGAAAGTGGTACGTATAGTGTTACGCTGGATGATGGTTGTGCCATATCTTCTGATCAGATCATCATTATTGTGGTTGATCCTCCCGAACCTTTTTCTTTAGGATCGGATACTTTTTTATGCGATGGGGAGGAAATTGAAATCATGCTTGATCCTTCACTGGGTGAATTTTTATGGCAGGACAACAGTACATCTTCCGGCATTGTCATTACAAATAATGGAACGTATTCTCTGACCATAAGTAACTTCTGTGGAGAACAAATAAGCGAAATAAATGTCAGCAGCGCAGAACTTCCATCCGTTGATCTTAGTGGATATGATACCTTGTTGTGTGCCTTTGATTTTATGACGATTGAACTGGATCCAATGTCAGGGTCTTTTGAATGGCAAGATGGTTCTACTTTACCTAACTATACGATAACTTCCGAAGGATTGTATAGTGTTACCGTTACTAATGTTTGTGGTGCTGTCAGCGATGATCTGAATGTAATTCAGTTGCAGGAACCTGAAATAGTTTTTGATGCATTATATACCCTTTGTCCCGGTGACAGTTTGATCCTGAATGCAGGTGCTATGGCAGATAATTATTTATGGGGTGATGGATCGACAAATTCAACATTGCTGGTTACACAGCCCGGGCAATATTCTGTAACCATACAAAATGAATGTGGATCAGCCTCTGATGAAACTATTGTTGAAATTGTTTCCATGTTACCTGCGCTTGACTTGGGGCCGGACTTTAGTTTATGTCCCGGCGAAGTGGCCACCCTTGCTTCTCAAATAATGAATGTGTCTTATGCATGGCAGGATGGTTCAGCGGCTGATACCCTTCTCGTAAATGGCCCGGGAATGTACTCGCTTGAAATTACGAATGGGTGTGAGGCTGTTTCAGATACTGTGGTGGTTGAAGTTAACGATTCTCCCCCGCAAGTTGACTTGCCGGACCAGTTGGTCTTATGTCAGGGAACTATCACCACCATCAATGCCGGTCTCTCCGGTGTTGCTTATCTGTGGAGTGACGGATCTACCGGACCTCAACTGATGGTTACTTCTACCGGTACTTATAGCTTAACTGTAACTAATACTTGTGGCACAGATCGCGATACGGTTATTGTTATAGATGGTGGACCGGCACCAATGGTCTCTTTAGGAATGGATACCAGTTTGTGCCCGGGAGAAACAATTCTTTTAATGCCATCAAACGCCGATGTTGATGCATGGTTGTGGCAGGATGGATCAACACTTCCAACCTATTCCATTTCAAATGCAGGACAATACACAGTTGAAGTAAGTAATAGTTGTGGCAGCTCTTACGACACGATTAATGCAACTGTGCTTCCTCCGATTCCTATACTTGATATTGGTCTTGATACCTCTTTATGTCCCGGTGAATCCGTCGTGTTAAATATCAGCACACCTGATGTGGATATCCTTTGGTCGGATGGATCGACAGGTCCTTCCTTTATCACTTCGGGTGAAGGGTTTTTCTTTGCCTCCATCACAAATAGTTGCGGCAGTTCCTTTGATACAATGGAGGTTGTTTTACTTCCGGATATTCCTATACTTAATCTTGGACCCGATCAATCTCTTTGTCCGGGAGAGATCCTGATGATTGATCCGGGGATAGCTAACGTATCCTACCTGTGGCAAGATGGATCAACAAATACTATTTACAATGCAAACCAACAGGAAACAATCATACTCACCATCTCTAATTCCTGCGGTACTTCTACTGATACCTTACAAGTAATTGAAAACAATCTGGGTCCACAAGTAAATTTAGGGCCTGATATTCTGGCTTGCGAAGGAGACATCATTACCATCCCGGCAGGAATTTCCGGAGTCAATTATTTATGGCAGGATGGGTCTGTTGGTTCAAGTTTTGTAACCAATGTATCCGGTGAATTTATTCTGCAGGTCAGTAATAATTGTGGCATAGATGTCGATACTATTTTGGTAGATATTCATGGCGCAATTCCGGTTGTTGATCTGGGACCCGATACTTCTTTGTGTCAGGGAAATATTTTGGTTTTATCTGCTTCAGCAGATACCGAAACTTCAGTGCAATGGCAGGATGGCTCTGCACAACTTTCTTATACCATTTCTTCAACTGGGGTGTATTCGCTTTTCGAATCAAACCATTGCGGGGAAGATGCCGACACTATTTCTGTTTCTTTTGTTGATGGTCCTGTCAACTTTTCACTTGGACCTGATACTACGCTTTGTTCCGGTGATTTTATTACACTCAATGCACCAAATACTACGTCTAATATCCTGTGGCAGGATGGATCTGATCAATTAACGATGATTGCTGATCAGGAACAAGTGTATTGGTTACAACTGAGCAACGAATGTGGCATTACTTCGGATAGTGTTTTTGTAACCATTGATAACCTTGTACCGATCCTTAACCTTGACACATCCATTCCATGGTGCGAAGGTGATGTCATTACCTTGGATGCCACACAACCGTTTGTGGCTGATTATTTGTGGAGCAATGGTGCTGTTGCTCCTGCCATTAATGTGTCGACACCGGATATATATAGCGTGATCGTTTCAACACCTTGTAGTACGATTAGTCAGCAAGTCGATGTATTTCCGGGACCTGATTGTGTCATTCCCGTGATAAAAGACGATCTCTATATTCCGAATGTATTTTCGCCTACCGGTGATGGCATTAATGATGTATTTACTATTTCGTATGGACCGGACCTGAATGTGACTGCCATGGAAGGATCCATTTATGATCGGTGGGGAAATTTGGTTTTTTCTTCCACCGAAATACCTTTTAAATGGGATGGATTGTTTAATGGAGAGTTTTTACAGCCGGGAGTTTTTGTCTACCTCATCCGCATCACCTATGTCGATTCAACCGTGCAAAAGGAAGTTCTGTATTCCGGGGATATCACACTGGTGCGATAATCTTTTTTGTTAATACACCCGATCAGGAGCAGCGCCAACAAACAAGAGCGGTATCTTTGTCGTTATAATCCCGAATGAGAACACTGCTTAGAAATCTTCTACTGTTATTTCTGCTGTCTTTTGCTGCTGCCATCTCTGCGCAGACACAAACGGTATATGACACGACGATCATCTATCCGGATGGAAGGATCATGACCGTTCAGATCAACGGTACAGATACCTTGGTGGTAGCGACGATTCCTGAAGTCATCATCAAAGCCCCCCCTGTATTTTCAGATGATGAGGAGTATCGACAGTATATGCGTTATCGCCGATACGCCATGACCGTTCTTCCCTATGCCATTGAAAGTATTCGACTTTACAGAAAGTATGAGAGAGAAACGGAGGGCCTAAAACGCGGGAAGGCAAAAAAATATGCTAAATCAATCCAAAAGGATGCTAAGAATGATTTTACAGACCCCCTGAAAGACCTCTCCCGCACCCAGGGAAAGGTGCTGATCAAAATGATTGAGCGACATCTTGACAGATCCACCTATGATATACTCAAAGATGTTCGCGGTGGCTTTACGGCAACCAAATGGCAAACCATAGGCCGATTTTATGGCTACGATCTCAAGGAGGGATATACGCCCGGGGAGGATCGCATCATGGATATGATTCTGAATGATTTTGAGATTACGATCGAGTAATTCGATTTCCGGTTGCGGTTGCTTACTTTCGTGGCAGAACAAAATAATCAGATGACCTATTCTTCGACATGGCGATCACCGTCAAATATTGCACTTATTAAATACTGGGGAAAACATGGTCTGCAGTTGCCTCAAAATCCCTCTCTGAGTTTTACCTTATCCGCATGCCATACCCAAATGACACTCAATGTCGAGTTGCAGGCGACCTCTCCGGGGCTGGAAGTATTATACGAGGGTCAACCCCGTCCTTCGTTTGAGCCAAAAATCAAGAAGTTCTTTAGTATCATCCAACAGCGATTTCCCTGGCTGGCCGATGCCTTTATTCGCATCGATTCTTTCAATACTTTTCCTCACAGTGCCGGCATTGCCTCCTCCGCCAGTGCGATGAGTGCGCTGGCGCTTTGTGTAATGGATATTAACGATCAAATACAACATCTGCCCGCAGAAACTAATCAGGAGTGGCTGCGCGAGGCGTCTGATATTGCCCGACTTGGGTCCGGCAGTGCCTCCAGATCGATTTTCCCCTATGCCGCTATTTGGGGGGCAACATCATTCCTGACAGAAAGCAGCGACCTTTTTGCGATTCCATGGGAAAACCAAATAGCACCGGTGTATAAAAGTTTTCAGGACACGATTCTGATTGTCAGCAAACAAGAAAAGGCGGTTTCCAGTACGCAGGGACATGCTTTAATGGAAGATCTTTCCTATGCGAAAACCCGATACGCTGAAGCACATCATAACCTGGAATTGCTGTGTGATCAAATGAAAAAGGAAGAGGATTTAACACCCTTTATTTCCCTCGTGGAGTCTGAAGCGCTCCAGTTACATGCGTTAATGATGAGTGGAAACGAACCCTTTATTCTAATGGAACCGGACACCATCGCCCTGATAAAAGAAATCTGGCGTTTTAGAAAAGAGACCGGTCTGCCGGTTTGCTTTACACTGGATGCAGGCCCGAATGTTCATTTATTATACCCAAAGGCAATTGCCGGTCCGGTGATGGACTGGATCAAGAACGCCTTGGTCCGGTATTGTGCAGATGGCGCTTATATTCTGGATCAGGTAGGATCGGGACCCGAAAAGATCCTCACTAAATGACCCCAGGTCCCCTGAAAGGGGCATAATTATTGAATAAGAGGTCTAAACCTTAGTTTTACGACGTGAAAGGAATAATTCTAGCCGGAGGGTCAGGAACCCGCTTATATCCCATTACAAGGGCTGTTTCGAAGCAACTGATACCTGTATATGATAAACCGATGATCTATTATCCCTTGTCTGTATTGATGCTGGCAGGGATAAAAGAGGTGCTGATTATCACGACACCCGAGGATCATGATGGATTTGTGCGGCTGCTGGGTGATGGAAGTAATTTAGGATGCAATTTTCAATATGCCATTCAATCGGTTCCTAATGGTCTTGCGCAGGCTTTTGTGATTGGAGCAGATTTTATTGGAAAAGATTCGGTGTGTCTGGTCCTTGGAGATAATATCTTTTATCGTTCCTCTATGCCATCTTTTCTGGAAGACTGTAAGGATCCGGAAGGGGCCGTCATTTTTGCATATCCGGTTTCCGATCCGGAGCGATACGGTGTGGTCTCTTTTGATGAAAACATGAAAGCTGTTGAAATTGTAGAAAAACCTACGAATCCAAAGTCTATCTATGCTGTGCCGGGCTTGTATTTTTATGATAATGACGTCGTCGAAATCGCGCAAAACCTTTCGCCCTCTGCGAGAGGAGAATATGAGATCACGGATGTCAATCGAGCCTATATGGCCAAAGAACGGTTACGGGTTAAAATTTTTGGTCGGGGCGCCGCCTGGCTGGACACCGGCACCTTTGATAGTCTGCATGATGCCACTGAATTTGTTCGTATCATCGAAAAACGTCAGGGACTGAAAATTGGATGTATTGAAGAGGTAGCCTACCGAATGGGCTTTATCACGAAGGAAGAATTGCTCATTCAGGCACAACCTTTGCTGAAGAGTGGGTACGGCCAATATCTCATGAAGCTGATCGATGCGTAAATAATGAATCCTAATCCACATACTGACAGCGACGAAATTTCGATACGCGATCTGATCTTTAAGTTTAAATTTTTTCTTGAAGAGCTGCTGCGGCATTGGAAAATTACGGCCTTTTTTATTCTCCTGGCCTTGGCGTATCAGATGTATACCTACGTCACATACGAACCGATTTATACCGCCCGTATCACGTTTAGTGTAGACGAAGAAGAAGGGGGTAGTGCTTCGGGTCTGACCGGTATTCTGGGGCAGTTTGGTCTCGGGTCTGTGCGCCCTTCCCGATTCAATCTGGATAAGATACTGGCATTAAGTAAATCGAGAAGAGTCATTGAGCAAACCCTGTTTGTAAAAACTAAGATCAATGATCAAACCGATTATCTGGCCAATCATTTAATAAAGGAATATGATCTGGCCGGAGAAGAAAACAAAGATGATTCGATTCCTGTTTTACAACGTTTTACACACGATAGTCTGCCCCTATTCGGCACTGCTGAAAATGAAATGCTGATGGGAATTTATGGTCTTATTATCGGGCCTCCGGAAGATCCCAAAGAAGCATTGCTGAATGCCAAGTACAACGAGGACACTAATATTATGTCGCTTGAAGTGTCTACCACGAATGAAGCACTTTCGATTGCCTTAACCAAAAGTTTATTTAATAAACTAAGTGATTACTATATCCAAAAAGCTGTTGAAAAACAATTGCTGACACTGACTATTATTGAAGCCAAAAGAGATAGTGTCCTCGGCGTTTTAAAAGACACGGAATATAAACTTGCCTCGTTTGGCGATACGCACCAGGGACTACAACGCAAAACGGATCAGATCAGTGAATTGCGTTTGAGAAGAGAAATTACTGCGCTTTCTGCGATGTATGCCGAAGTATTGAAAAATACAGAAGTAGCAGATTTTAGTTTAAAAAACAAAACCCCTTTTATTCAGGTGATTGATTCTCCTTTATCTCCGATTCAACCCACTCGTCTTTCTCTCCTCCGAAAACTTATCCTTGGAATTTTGATCGGAGGAATCATTGGAAGTGTCTTCGTCATCAGCAGACGAGTCCTGCAAGATGTTTTGCA
>JAHEAR010000049.1:0-5817 GCA_024642665.1 Bacteroidota bacterium | reverse complement strand
TCTTTGCTCTCTCCTTCATATTTCGCGGCAAAATCAAAAAACTCACCGTTGGGAATAATTTCCGTGACCGGAAAAACATGCACCTGCTGCCCATCTCTGACGACGCCGCAACCAAACTCTCTGCCTTTCAATGCACGCTCAATCATCACTTCGTGATCATACTGTAAGGCCAGTTCGATAGCCGTCGACAGGGCAGACCATTCTTTTACTTTTGTGACACCGTAACTTGAACCATTATTATTTGGTTTTACAAAAACCGGTAGTGTGATATTATTCTGTTCGATAAATGATCTGTCTACTACTTCGCCTACGACAACACTTTCCGCCAGCGAAACGGGATACAACCGAAGGTAGTTTTTACACATTTGTTTGTTAAACGTAAGTGAACTGGTCAGCACGCCGCAAGCACTGTGTGGGATATTCATCATTTCAAAATAGCCCTGCAGCTTTCCGTCTTCTGCCGGTGTGCCGTGAATGATGATAAAGGCAAAATCAAATTGCTTTTCGGGTAAGTTGTTTTGTGCCGGTAGTGAGAAGGTATTTAAATCAACGTGGCGATTAGAGGCCATATCTGTCCAGCCGGTTTCATTGAAATCAATGGTCGTGATATCATACTTTTCTTTAGAAAGATGATTGGCGATAGTGGCTGCACTTTTCAGTGAAACGCCTCGTTCTGCCGATGGTCCTCCGGCAATAATGGCAATGTTGATCATATGGTTACCAAGATAATTGCATTCATGCAAATGTCGATGCAGAAAATTTAGTGCTGAAAGCTGTCATGGGGTACAAATTCGATTGTTTTGTTCGTTTAGGTCTTAATTCCCACCTCTAATGTGCCGTTTTTTCCCAAAACAGGGTCAAAAAACATTGTTTTTTCACTTGTTTCAAGTTTTGTTGAAAATAAATATTTTGCATAAACACCTGTTATTCTGTTATTTAACAATATGTTGCGTTTTTTGTACGTTAATTTATCGTTAAATCGACGCATTTTGTCTAACTTTTGTTGCAAATCTGTTCAGGTTTGTTGTAATTTTGGACTACAAACTCAAACAACTATGTCAACTACCGATTTTAACCAGCAACTAAACAGTCTTAGCACTCCCCTGCATACCTTTGCTTATAAGCTGACTAAAAACAGTGAAGAGGCTAAAGACTTATATCAGGAAACAGCCTTTCGTGCGATTTCCAATGTCGATAAATTTATCCCCGGTACAAACCTCAAAGCATGGTTGCTGACGATCATGAAGAACATCTTCATCAACAACTATCGCAAGAACGTTAAAACCAGAACGATCATCGACTCTACCGAAAACTTGTACTACATCAATAGCGGTTCTGCCTCCATTAAAAACAGTGCCGAGTCCAATATCATGATGGACGAGCTCACCACGATGGTAGACAATCTTGATGACTCACTTCGTGTGCCTTTTGAAATGCATTACCTGGGACACAAGTATCAGGAAATCGCGGATACCCTTAACCTTCCCCTGGGAACCGTTAAGAGTCGTATTTTCTTTGCGCGGAAAGAGCTGAAGGAGATGATTGAGAAGAGGTATCATACGGTGCGCCCCTGAACAACTGGCGTGTTCAGGGCAAGCCCTGAATAAGTAAAAGCATATAGTTTAAACCCTGTATAGCTGCCTGTGGGTGGTGTACGGGGTTTTTCTTTTTGAGATTAACTCTCCGATACGACTTTTCTGGTTCACGGCGAACCCCCTCCGCCTTACGGCGAACCCCTCGCTCTTTGAGCGATCCCCTTTTAGAGGGGATGTATTTTGGGATGTGTTTCGGGATGTGTTTCTCTCCGCTCCATGCCCCATGCTTAATGCTTCATGCTTCATGCTTCATGCCCCATGCTCCATGCCCTCCACCCTTTGCTCTTCGCCCTAAGCTCTTAGCTTTACAGCATGGCAACAACCTTTGCTCGACAGCTGCTACAGTGGCACATAAAAAATCCGCGACCGCTTCCCTGGGATGGTGGACCTCGCGATGCGTATCATATCTGGGTGTCTGAAATAATCATGCAACAAACGCGCATCGAACAGGGTGGGCCGTATTATCTGCGTTTCATAAAACGATTCCCAACTATCAAACAACTTGCTACTGCACCGATTGATGAAGTGCTTCGGTACTGGCAAGGATTGGGATACTATTCGCGTGCGCGCAATCTGCACAAGGCGGCGCAAATCATTGTCAATGATCTTGGGGGTGTTTTTCCATCCACGCATGAGGCCTTAATGAAACTTCCGGGGGTAGGAGAATACACGGCAGCGGCTATTGCCTCATTTGCTTTCAATCTTCCTCATCCTGTGGTGGATGGTAATGTAAAAAGATTGCTTGCACGTTTTACAGGATTCACCACGTCGATTGATGAGTCCTCCAGTCATCAAAAAATTGTTCAGCTTGCTACGCAGCTCATGCAGGAAAAATATCCTGCTGAATTTAATCAGGCAATCATGAATTTTGGTGCATTAGTTTGTACACCGAAAAACCCATTTTGCAAAACTTGTCCGTTATCGAAAAAGTGTTACGCGCTCAACAACAATTGTGTCGAAGATCTTCCGGTGCGCACAAAAAAGAAAACCAATACGCTGCGTTATTTTCATTTTCTTGTTTTGTCCTGGAAGGGAAAGATCCTCTTGCATCAGCGCGGCGGCAAGGACATCTGGCATGGCTTGTATACGCCTCCTATTTTGGAGACCAAGTCAACTCGAAAGCCTTCTTTAAAATCCTTTGCTTCTGAAATTCTTGTGCTCACCGGCACTGACAAGATTCAGTGGGTGGACTCTTCTGATGCGATAATACAACCGCTTTCCCACCAGACTTTGCATGGTCGTTTTTATCATATTGAACTCCTTGAAAAGCCCGGCAAGCCTTTTCCGGATTACGTCTGGGTGTCCAAAAGGCAAATGGATGATTTTCCGAAGCCTAAGATGGTGGTGGAGGGAGAAATCTAATTTTCCATTGAATCGTCCTTTTCTCCCAGTGCCCACCATGGCAACGTCATTCCGACTGAAAGGAGGAATCTATTTTGCGAATGTATTGTTCTTTCGACCGATCACAACTATGTGCTATGGTTGATGCTATCTACTCTTGTTTATTTTTTGGTTAAGTACTCTTTTCTAACGTACCGGGGTTTTCCATTTTCATTAGGTACTTGATAGAAGTATTTATACTTATGGGGAGCTTCAACATATATTTCATTACCGGAGGCAAGGTGTCCGGAGACGGCAGATTTATTATCTGGTTTTGAGTAGGTCAGGCAGGTTTCTTTGACAATAAAATTATTGAAATTATATCCCGGTACAACGACCTCTTTTTTAGAAGGGACGTTGACTGGCTCCGAACTATAAAAATAAATGGCACCTATCGAAGCAATGATAATGATCAGCAAGGCCAAAAAGGCAAAGCCTGTTTTCATGGAACCTCCGGAACTTTTAACATTCGTTCTTACGGTTGGTGTGGTGTTATAGTAAGGTGTTCTTTTTGGAATATGGATACTCGGCCTATCTGATTGCTGGGCTCGCAGGTAGTCAGCTATATTATTCACTTCTTCATCCGTAAGAATTGATTCAAAGTGTTCAATGTATCCATTGAGTTCATGAAGGGTCTTCACCTTTACATATTTAAACTCTTCTGAGGGTTTGTGACCAATCATCACAATTACATTCTGAATGGGAATTTCTTTTTCTCCCCAATGATGTGACCTCACCCCCAGGGTTTTGTTATTCACACTATTGATGAGTACAAACAAGGCATAACTAAAACGCTTTATTTGATCAACAGGGGATCTTAGGTCAAATCGCTCAATGGACGCTTTACTCCAGTTTTTTGTTTCCAACACAAAAATGCCGGCGCCGGTAATCAGCAGATGATCAATTTGAATACTAAAGATTTTATCATTTTCCTTCCGGTTGTAAATGGGGGGATAAAACTTCACGTAAAAGTCATTCAGCAGCACGCCGTGGACGGATAGATTTTTAAGTTCCGTCTCTACTTTGCTCTCTCCAACCGCTCCGGCGATCAATGGATTTAACTCTTCTAAAACCGTCTTGGTGTATTCAATATTCCTGAGCTTTGGGGCCATTCGTGCCTCCACAAGACCTGACTTGTTTGTGGTGTAATGATTGAGTCGGTTATTTATTCTTTCTGATTCAACTTGGAGATCGTCAGCCGTTTTTTCAAAACTTTTCTTACTAGCAATTTCTATCCTTCGTTGGCGAAATCTCAAAACAAGTAGAGCAAGTTTATTCGCTATTGTTTGAAAGCTGTTCGTGCCTTTTAAAAGTTCTCGATCAGCAATGAATCGCTTCAGTGCTGCTGTTCTATTTTCAACATCATCGGACGCTAGTTCTTTTAATTGATCTTGCCGCTGCCCTGCCTTAATTTTTTCCGCCTCTAATTGTGCATGTTCAAATATTACCTCCTGCTCGCTATCTTCTCTTATTCTTTTTACTTCGGAATCATAATTGGCCAGGAATGAGTTGATCTCCCCAATCGAGTTAAACTCATTTAATCCATGAGCCTTTAGCGTGTCTCGAATCTTCTTCAACGACTCTATTTTGCCGTGGATTGTAATCATTGGGTTTTATTGGTGCTAGCGGCTGGCTACATACATAGGTCGTAAAGCTTATTGCCAACACGACCGAAGTGTTCAATTTGTGCCTTGCATGCTAATAATAACTCAATAAAGATAGAAATTCCAATGGGTGAGAGCCCTTAATACGCGTAATTGATTAACCCTAATATTTCCTTATCTGCCTTGGCTTGGTAGTTTTTGTGTGGGTCTTCTAATTTGCCTTACTGTCTTGCGCACTTACAAATCTTTTACTAGGCCCTGATCGTCGAACGGGCTTGCGAGCATTGACAATATCCTTGTAAAAGCAATTACTTAAATAACTTCCCTGCTTCTAAACTATGAAAATATAAGTTCAGTCTTTCCTTTAGTTCATTAAAGGTTTTTGGCAATATTTTCATCCCTCTAAAAAACTTATCAGACACTTTCATAAATTTCCAATTCACATCGGTATTATTGGTTGCTGCCTCGCACAAATCTTCAGTTGCTGCATCCTTATATTGGACAATATCATCCTCATAGCCTTTCGTCTCAATAATCCAGTTAAATCTTTTTCCATTTTTTAATACTTGTTCAGCAAGAAAGTCCGGATAGTATAACCCCTAGGAACTTTTCTTGTTAAGATATGGAACATTGAATTTAGTATATGTTTCTGCCAGGGCAGCAAACTTGAAAATATCCTCAGCAGATTCCAAAAATTTTGCAAAGTCTTTTTCCAATTCATTATAAACCGGAGTATAATTGAACACAGTTTTCTTTAGTTGAACATGATCTCTATTCCAATAAAATCCATCTACTTCCAATAAACTGATGGGGTATTTTGTGACTTTAACCTCTGTCTTAACCTTTATTTGGTTACCCAAAGATTGCCCTATTAGTAAAATTATACTATTGCTCACCTTGGGATTGGCAATTGTTCTTCTTACGGCTTTGGATTCTAAATCTACTTCCTTATCAAAGGCACGGTACTTTAAATATTGCTTTGTGATTCTCAACAGATCATTGAATCTGGCAATGAATTTGCCTTCTTAAATCGATATTCGTTGTTCGGTATTCAAAAAAAACCATCTACGCAAGGAGTGAATCAAGAAACACACTAAACCCTTTTCTTCGGCTGCAGCCTCCGATACTTCCTCCAACCCGTTTCAATGATTCTGGAACAACATCAGAATTTTCTGTTTTGATTTAAGAACAAGGATTTTCTTGTTGATTGCGTTACGAATATTATCCGGGCTAATTCG
>JAHEAR010000048.1 GCA_024642665.1 Bacteroidota bacterium | reverse complement strand
AAAAATAACGGCAGTATCCCCTATTTCTTTTCGAAAGCCACATATGGATGAACTAAAAACTTTGCAAACTTTATTTGTTGACACCATTAAATCGGTATGTCATAAGGATTACACGCCTGATCAAATCAAGGCATGGACCGCCTCCATTGAAAATCCGCAACGATGGAATGATTTACTAAACGATCAGTATGTTTTAGTGGCCGAGAAAAATAATACGATCGTAGGTTTTGCTTCGCTCAATGAAAAAGATTACATCGATTTTTTTTACATCCACAAAGACTACCAGAGACAAGGCATCGCCAAACAACTTTATGAAAAAATAGAAACAGAAGCCAGGCTAAGGGGTGCAACAATACTTTTATCAGATATCAGCATTACCGCAAAACCATTTTTTGAATCAAGGGGATTTTGTGCTATAAGAAAACAAAACAACGAGGTGAGAGGTGCGGTATTGGTCAATTATAAAATGACAAAACCATTAATAACTTGAAATTCATTTTCCCACATTAATAAACCAACTCCCCTTTTAACTTTAACAATTCGGTCTCTGCTAATTTAGCATTATATCGTGCATTGATCAGTCGATTATAAGCATCATCAAGACTTTTTTCTGCTTCCCTCAATTGAATAAAAGTAGTCGACCCCAACTGATACGTCTCAAGCGTTATGGCCACATTCTCTTTGGCTAAAAGAATGTTGGCCTCTTCAAGCGCAAGCGTTTCCAATTGCAATTGAAACAAATTATACGCGTTGACAACATTCAATTTAAGTCTTGAGCGTTCGCTGGCATACGATATAGATTGATATTGCAAGTCCAGTTCCGCATGTTTAATTAATCGATTGGTATTTCTGTAATTGAGTATTGGAATGCTGGCGGAAAACCCATAACTAAACCCTTTATTCTGATTGAATAACGGAAGAAACGGATTAAGGGCTATATCATTTGTGCTGCGCCGAAAATTATAGGCCGAGTTAAATTCTATCACAGGATATTGGTCTGCTTTAAATTCCTTTACCGTTAAATCTGCTATTTCTAAATTCTTCCTGCTTACTTGTAGTCCGGGATTATTCTCTTCAAGGTTGTTTTGGATATCGTCCAGTGAAATCTGATCGTTAACGGAAATGGAATCACTCACTACATAATCAGTAGTGATTTGATTTTCCTGATCATCCGGCAAAGGATTGATGAGTTGGTTGAGCCGCCTTTTGAGTTCACGAATATAGGTCTCCTGTTCCAGCTTTGCGGACTTCTGTGCATTGAGATCAATCTGACTTTGTAAATATTCCGGTTTAGTACCCAGACCAACTTCAAGTTTTCTCTTTGATAAATCAACACGGGTTTGATTGATACTCATTTGCTCTTCTATCGCTTTCAGTTGTTGCTTCTGTCGAACAATGACATAATAGGTTTCAATGACTGATGCCACGGTATTGATGACCTGGTTTTTTAACTCCAACTGCCCGAGATTAGCATATTCCTCTGCTTTCTTTTTAAGGGTAAACATTTTTAAACCATCAAATAAGGTCCAGTCAAGGGTAACACCGGCATTTAAATTTCCTGTTTTGACATCCCCCTTTCTGTTGGTTCCATCAGAGAATTCCTGATTCTGATTATTGTTGGTCCAGTTATTTCCCAACGTTGCATTTATTCTGGGAAGAAAGACCACATTGCGATAGGAATAATCCAAACCAAGACGGGATGAATCCGTTTTGGCAAGCCTGATTTCAAAATTATTTTCAAGGGCCACCGCAATAGCATCCTCGAGCGTTAGCATGTTCTGTGCGTGGCTTGTGAAGGGCAATACCACAATCATCAATAGCAGACTGAGATACCATAATCTTTTCATCACCACACTTCTGAAATAATCCGGATTTCTATTCATGACCATCAACGCTTTCGGGTTCGGCAATAGCAGCTTCAAAGTTGCTAACCTTTTTCTTTGAAGATAAATAGGCATACAAGGCAGGGACCACATAGAGCGTCAACACTAATGAAAATATCATTCCTCCAATGATAACGATCCCCAATGGAATACGACTGGTGCCTGCAGCACCAATAGACAAGGCAATAGGTAAAGCACCAAGTGATGTCGCCAGCGTGGTCATCATGATCGGTCGCAATCTACCCACGGAAGCCTCAATGGCGGCAGAAATTTTCTTTTCTCCATTCCTTCTTTTCTGGTTGGCAAATTCCACAATCAGAATCCCATTTTTAGTCACGAGACCAATCAACAGAACGATACCAATCTGTGAAAAAATATTAAAGGTCAGATCAAACATCCACATACTTAACACGGCTCCGGCGAGCGCTAAGGGCACCGTGATCATAATAATGATTGGATCTAAAAAACTTTCGAACTGTGCTGATAAAACTAAAAACACCAGGACCAGGGCAAAAATAAACGCAAAGGAAATGTCTGAAGAACTCTCCGCAAAATCACGGGAGGTTCCGGTAAGGGATGTTTTAAACGTATCATCCAGCACGACGGATTTAATTCGATCCATTTCTGCTATACCATCACCAATCGTTTTGCCGGGTGCCAGACTGGCTTGTACAATGGCATTCTTAAACCTGTTGTAGTGATATATCGTTGGCGGATTAGCCAGCTCTTCCATGCGGACTAAATTATCCAGTTGAATGAGTTCTCCCCGATTGTTGCGTACAAAAAAAGCTTTCAGATCTAGTGGTGAATCACGATCTTCTCTTTCAACCTGTGCGATCACCTGATACTGCTTTCCATCTTTCAGAAAATAACCAAATCGTCGACCGCTTAAAGCAAGTTGGAGAGTATTATTAATATCCAGCACCGATACACCCAGCTCATTAGCACGTAACCGATCTACCGTTATCTGTAATTCGGGTTGATTAAATTTTAAGTCAACATCTGAGCGTTCAAAAACCGGACTCTTTCTGACCTCGTCCATGAAAAGAGGAATTTTCTCTTTAAGTTTTTCAAAATTCAGATGTTGTAAAACATATTGCACCGGGAAAGACATACGACCTGCAAATCCAACACTGATGGTGGGTTCCTGAATAGGGAAAACGCGCACATCTGTCATCTGACTAAACATTTTTCCCATTTCTCTGGCGATCTCATCCTGAGATTTTTCTCTCTTGTCGGGATCTACCAGGCCCATGACGAGAATAGAAGAGTTCGTTCCAATACCTGTTGAAAATCCCGGGGCAAATGAAAGCATTAGATTGTTCTCCGGAAAAGAGGTCATCAACATCTCCGTCACCTGATAGGTGAGGGCATCCGTCATATCAAAATCCATCCCTTCGGGTCCGGTAAGACTTATCCTGATTCTGTTTCTGTCTTCAAGCGGAGCAAGCTCTGATGGTATCCCCTTTCCAATAAAATAAATAACTCCCCCGCAAACCAAAATAATGATCAGGCCAAGCCATCGGATGCGCATAAACGCCACCAATGTCTTTCGATAAAGATTTTCAAGCCCTTCAAAAAACGGCTCTGTCATTTTGTAAAACCCGGAATGCTGATGTCCCTTCTTTGGGGTTAAATAAATATTAAGCACCGGCGTCAGCGTGAGTGATACAAATGCCGATATGAGGACCGCACTGGCCAATACAATACCAAATTCTCTAAACAACTTACCTACAAAACCCTCCAAAAAAATAATAGGAAGGAATACAATTGCCAGCGTCAGCGAAGTGGCAATCACTGCAAAATAAATTTCCTTCGATCCTTCCAGCGCCGCTTTATATTTATTCATGCCCCCTTCCATCTTTTTGAAGATGTTTTCAGTGACCACAATCCCATCATCCACCACAAGACCTGTGGCAAGAACGATGGCCAAAAGTGTTAGGATGTTAATCGTGAAACCCATCAGGTACATCACAAAAAAAGCCCCCAGCAAAGAAACCGGAATGTCAATCAATGGCCGCAGGGCAATCTTCCACTCCCTGAAAAACAGGAAGATGATAATCACTACCAGACCGATAGCAATCAACAGGGTGTCCTTGACTTCTGTGAGCGCATTGCGAACAAATATGGTCCTGTCATACCCCACTTCAAGGACAATGTCGCTTGGCATATCCTTTCGGATGCTAATAAGCCTTCGGTCAATTTCGTCAGCAATTTCGATATGATTACTGCCCGGTTGAGCGACAACCCCCAGACTGATCTGTGGAATATTGTTCTTTCTGGTGGATGTTTCTTCATTTTCAGGTCCTAAGGCCGCATATCCAACATCTTTGAGTCGAACGACTCCATTATTATCTTCCCGAATAATCAGATTATTAAAATCCGCTTCTGTTGTGAGTTTTCCAAAAGTTTTAATAATCAGTTGTGTTTCATTGCCCCGAATTTTTCCTCCCGGCAATTCGATATTCTCCCTGTCCATCGCATCCTTTAAGTCGCCAATGGTGAGTTGATGCGCAGTCAGCTTCGCAGGATCAATCCAAAGACGCATCGCATATCTTTGACCATAAACACCAATGGAGCTAACACCTGGAATGGTTTGCAATTGTTCTTGCACAACATTCTCTGCATAGTCCGTCAGTTCCAATAAATTTTTGGTCTGGCTTTGGATTTGCAAATACATAATGGCTCCTGCATCTGCATCCGATTTACTGACATTAGGCGGTGCATCTATATCCTGTGGAAGATTTTCTAATGCACTGGACACTTTGTCGCGCACATCATTCGCCGCTCGATCAAGATCAACACCAAGGCTAAACTCAACAACGATAGAGCTTCTTCCCTGCGAACTGGTACTGCTGATGTTGACAACACCCTGAATACCATTGATGACTTTTTCAAGCGGCTCTGTAATCTGCTGTTCGATAATATCCGCATTCGCGCCTACATAGTTCGTCTGTACATTAATGACGGCGGGCTCAATAGCGGGGTATTCCCGAACACTTAAATAGCGCTGACCAATCACTCCGAATATGATAATCAGAATAGAACACACCATCGCTAAGACGGGACGGCGGAGGCTAAGTTCGGATAGATTCATTTAAACGGAAGTCAGAATTTTAGTGTCAACTTTTGATTTTGAAAACTGGCGGTCTCAAATCACTCTGAAAGATTTTCTTTCATCAGATTCACTTCCAGACCGGGTCTCAAAAACATAATGGCAGAAGTGATCACGGTATCACCGGGATTGATGCCGGATAAAACCTGAATATTCGTGCTGTCTCTTGCTCCGGTAGTGATCTCTTTTGGTATTGCTTTTCCTTGCTGATACACATACACTTGTTTCTTTCGCCCCAGGAGAATGACTGCATTATTAGGGACCATCAAAGCATCTGTATTTTTTTCAAGGATAATTTTCACTTTTGCAAAAACACCCGGTATGAGCGCCGGACTTTTTTCGTGAACAGTAGCTCTGACAGCAAGGCTTCGAGTCGCCTCATCAATCATTATCTCTGAAGCAATTACTGATGCAGAAAACCTTTGACTGGATCCGTCCACCACAAAAGATACCGGCAATCCTTTGGTCAGTTTAGCCCCATAGCGTTCCGGTACATTAAATTGAACCTTAAGGGTATTGACCTGGCTGATGGTCGTCATCACAGTAGCTGGTGTAACGTATGCTCCGGGGCTCACATTTCTAAAACCAAGTTTGCCTGCAAAGGGAGCTCTTATTTCCGTTTTGCGAATGTCTTCTTTGATAATATCCATGTCCGCCTTCAGACTCAAAACCTCTAGCAAACTAAGATCATATTCCTGCTGACTGATCCCCTGAATTTTGACAAGCTCAGCCTGCCTCTTTTCTGTTTGTTCGGCAAGCTTCAGCTGTACTTCAAGTTTGTGCATTTGGGCCTGCAGGTCTCCGTCATACAACTTGGCCAACAAATCGCCTTTATTGACATTAGCACCTTCTCTAATGTTCATTTCAACCAGTCGGCCGGAAGTTTCCGGATGTATTTCTGTGGATTCATTGGCCAGGATCGTTCCGGGCACTTCGATATCTGCTATCAGGCCTTGTGGATAAGTGACAACGGTTTGAACAGTATACTTCTGCTCACCCTGTGGCGTGGACGGCTTTGTAATTTTGTCTGCATCTTCTTTACAAAAAAGTAACCCTGAAAAGGAAAGAAGAAGCAAAACCCTCAGATATGTTGGAAATTTTTGAACAAGCACCATTTTGTAATTGAAAGCTAAAAGTACACTCAAACGCTGTTTATTTCCCTTGAAATAGACAATACTGTGCTCAATGACCACCAATAGTTCGGTGATTGGGATATATGTTAAAGCCGATTATATGGTTTTTGTTGAGAAAAGCACCTCTTTTTTTTCGTTGCCCTTGCTTTTAAGAAAACACCCTACCTCATATTGGGGATTGTATCCCAGACATGAAGTGCTTATCTTTTGCACAGATTTGCGATAGATACACTTAAAAAAAAATAGATGAAGGATTGGAACAGGAGGGGATTTATTAAGCGAAGCGCATTAGGCACATTCTTCCTGGCCTTGCCTCCTGTCTTGTCGCTGGCTAAAACAGAAACCTCTATGCATATGAATTCAAGGTTTAAGATCTCTCTGGCGCAATGGAGTCTGCATAGAATGCTGAGGAGTGGGGAATTGGATCACCTTGATTTTGCCGAAATGGCAGCAACAGACTTTGGCATTTATGGCGTTGAATATGTCAATCAATTTTTTGCAGACAAGGCCAATGACACTTCGTATTTAAAAGAAATGAATCAGCGGGCCGAAGATCATGGCGTGAAACAGCTTCTGATTATGATTGATGGAGAGGGCGGATTGGCCGAGACCGATGATCAGCTTCGTAAGCAATCTGTTGAAAACCATTATAAGTGGGTTGATGCTGCCAAATTTCTGGGCTGTCATTCCATACGAGTTAATGCTTATAGTTCTTCTCCGGATCGGGCTACGGCGCAATCTGCAGCAGTGGAGGGTTTGGGTACTTTGTCCACCTATGCTGATCAGGTGGGTTTGAATGTTATTGTAGAAAACCATGGGGGCTTTAGCTCCGATGGACAATGGCTTTCAGGGGTTATGAAACAAATAAACATGACCAACTGCGGCACCTTGCCGGATTTTGGTAATTTTTGTGTGCAGCAAGGAGACCATGGTTGTGCGATTGAATACGACCGGTATAAGGGAGTGGAAGAAATGATTCCGTTTGCAAAAGCTATTAGTGCAAAATCTCACGACTTTGACGAAAATGGTTTTGAAAGAAATACCGATTACAAACGAATGTTTGACATCATCAAAAGCTCCGGTTACCAGGGGTATATCGGTATAGAATATGAGGGTGCTCAATTATCAGAGCCGGATGGCATCAGGCGGACAAAAACGCTTATTGAACGGATGATTTCTTAGCATCCTTCTTATCACATAACCTCCCATGCAGCTTTTTTATCATTCAATTCTTTATGATAATTAGCGATTTAACCATAGTTAAAAGGAAAGAAGAAGCCTTTGCGACACATTGAGTATCTTAGAATATGCGGATATCGTTTGATATACGTTGCAAACACCCCGAACGATATGGCGAGACTTTTACAAAAAAGAGGCTATTTGCTCCTGTGGTTAACGGGCTTAGTTTCTATGTTGGCCGGTCAGAACCTGGTACCGAACTACAGTTTTGAGATTCTTTCTACTTGCCCTACAGGTTTTGGTGTTCCCGGACCCGGACCCACTTTGGCTCCACCCTGGGAAGTACCTACAGTTGGATCTGCTGACATTTTTAATGCCTGCACTACAAATGGCCAGGTGGATGTTCCCAATAATTTTTTTGGCGTCCAGGATCCCATAACCGGAGATGGTTATGGTGGTTTCTATACTAAATTAACTGGCTTTGAATATCGTGAGTATCTGCAAGCTCCGCTTTTGAGTCCATTAGTCGCCGGCACCTGGTACTATGTGAGTTTTTGGGTAAGCCTTGCAGAAAATGGATGTGGCACTACGCTGATAGGCGCTTATCTTTCTGTGGCGCCAACAAGCAGTTCAGGATTTGGGCCCCTTTTTGTAACCCCGCAGATTGAATCAAATCAGGGCTATTTATCCGATACTGAAAATTGGATTCTAATCTCAGGATGTTTTCTTGCCACAGGTGGTGAAAGTTATATCACTTTGGGAAATTTTCACAATGATGCCGATACCCCTGTTGACCCGGATTGCAACGGTGCTTTTTCTTATTATTATATTGAAGATATCAGTATCGAGGAAGGCGCCATGCCTGAAGAAATATTTTTTGACCTCGGAGGTCCCATTACTGAATGTTTTGAATATGAAATTGATCCCGGCATTGATGGGTACAACTTTATCTGGGAAGATGGTAGTCATGGTCCTACACTGGTCGTTACCGAGTCCGGAACATACAGTCTGACGATAACGGATGGATGTAATTATGGTATAGATTCTATTGAAGTCACCATTCTAGGAAATCATCCACCGGTAGATATTGGACCGGAGGAAGTAATCATTTGCGCAGGAGAGGAATATATCATTACGTTGGACCCAGATCTCAGCACCTACACATGGCAGGATGGCAGTAATGATGATGAATATACTATTACCACTACAGGCATCTATTCCGTTACCCTGGATGACGGTTGTTCTGTCTCCTCTGACCAAATTGATCTAACCGTCTTAAATCCACCTGATCCAATATCGCTGGGAGATGACTTTTTCCTTTGTTCCGGAGATGAATTTGATTTGAACTTTGATCCTGCTTTAGGGGATTTCTTATGGCAGGACGGAAGCACATCTCCTATGTATACCATTACAGGCGGTGGATTGTATACGTTGAGCATTAGCAATATGTGTGGCGAAGTGATTGATGATTTGTTAGTTACTGATCTTGAGGTACCTGATATTGATCTTGGACCGGATGAGGTAACCCTTTGCACCGGAGAGATTCTTGAAATGGAAGTCGATCCTTCCCTGGGGGATATTGTCTGGCAGGACGGAAGCACAGAACCGCTTTATGAAACTTCAACACCGGGAATTTATACTGTTTTTGTGACTAATCAATGTGGCACAGGATCAGATCAAATAGAAGTGTTTGTTGTCGAAACCCCTGTGATTGATCTTGGACCGGATACGACACTCTGTGTTGGTGAAACTATACTCCTGACAACTTCTCCTGTGGCTGGCGACTATCTATGGCAGGATGGATCAATGGGACAAGAATTTTTCGTTTCATCAGCGGGTGTTTACACGTTGATGATTGCTAATTTCTGTGGTGATGTAATAGACAGTGTGGTGGTTGATTTTTATGCCCCACTCATCTCACCTGATTTTGGACCGGATGTTTCTTTGTGCCCAGGAGAAGAGCTTGTTTTATATGCCAACAATCCCGGAGCTATCATTCAATGGCAGGATTTTACTACAGCTGATTCTCTTTTAGTGACTAGTTCAGGACAATATACTGTGCAGATATTTAATACTTGCGAAGTAGTAACAGACACCATTAATGTGACTGTCAATGATTCTCCTCCTCAGATTGATTTACCGGATCAGGTAACCTTGTGTCAGGGTGCTACTACCACCATCAATGCCGGTATCGGCGGTGTAAGTTATTTATGGAATGATGGCTCTACAGGATCTCAACTAATCGTTTCTTCCTCCGGAATATACAGCCTTACAGTGACCAACGCTTGTGGCACAGATCGCGATACCGTCATTGTCACAGATGGTGGACCCGCACCGCTGGTCTCTTTAGGCATGGATACCAGTTTGTGTCCCGGAGAAATTGTTGTCTTAATGCCTTCCAGCGCAAATGTTGATGCATGGTTGTGGCAGGATGGTTCGACACTGCCAACGTTTACCATTTCTAATGGAGGACAGTATACTGTTGAAGTGAGTAATAGTTGTGGTACTACTTACGACACCATTAATGCAATCTTGTTGCCTCCTGTTCCACCTCTTGATTTGGGACTGGACACTTCCCTTTGCGCAGGCGAATCGGTTGTGCTAAATATCGCGATTCCGAATGTTGCTATCCTTTGGTCGGATGGATCGACGGGTCCTGCTTTTACTACGTCAGGCGAAGGACTTTTCTTTGCCTCCATCACAAATAGTTGCGGCAGTTCCTTTGATACAATGGAGGTTGTTTTACTTCCGGATATACCTATGCTTAATCTGGGACCGGATCAATCCCTTTGTCCTGGTGAAGTCGTGATGATTGATCCCGGAATTGCTAATGTGTCTTACCTGTGGCAGGATGGTTCAACAAATACATTTTACAATGCAAACCAACAGGAAACGGTCATCCTCACGATCTCAAATGCATGTGGTACTGCTTCTGATACATTAGAAGTCGTTGAAAATACTCTGGGTCCACAAGTAAATTTAGGACCTGATATTCTGGCTTGCGAAGGAGACATCATTACCATCCCGGCAGGAATTTCCGGAGTCAATTATTTATGGCAGGATGGGTCTGTTGCTTCCAGTTTTGTGACCAATGTTTCGGGTGAGTTTATTCTGCAAGTCAGTAATAGTTGCGGTATGGATACAGACACGATATTGGTTGATATCCATGGAAGTATTCCTGATGTTGACCTCGGTCCCGATACTTCTTTGTGTCAGGGAAATATTTTGATCTTGAATTCTTCAGCCGATCCCGAAACTTCAGTGCAATGGCAGGATGGTTCTTCACAACTTTCTTATACCGTTTCTTCCTCAGGGATGTATTCTCTTTTCGAATCTAACCATTGCGGAGAAGATACCGATACTATTTCTGTTACTTTTATTGATCAACCTGTACTCTTTTCTCTTGGTCCCGATACCACGCTTTGTCCCGGTGATTTTATAATGCTCAATGCCCCAAATACTACTTCCGATATTCTCTGGCAGGATGGCTCTATACAGCCTTCTATCATTGCAGATCAGCAAGCTACCTATTGGTTACAACTTAGTAATGCATGTGGTTCTACTTCAGATAGTGTGATTGTAACCATTGATAATCTTGTCCCCTTTCTTAATCTTGCTACTTCCATTCCGTGGTGTGAAGGTGATGTCATTACGCTGGATGCCACACAATCATTTAGTGCAGACTATCTGTGGAGTAATGGTGCTGTTGCTCCTACCATCAATGTGTCGACACCGGATATATATAGCGTGATCGTTTCAACACCTTGTAGTACGATTAGTCAGCAAGTCGATGTATTTCCGGGACCTGATTGTGTCATTCCCGTGATAAAAGATGACCTCTATATACCAAATGTATTTTCGCCTAACGGTGATGGTATTAATGATGTCTTCACTGTTTCGCTTGGACCTGATCTGAACGTAACTGCTATGGATGGGTCAATATTTGATCGATGGGGAAATCTGGTTTTTAGTTCGGATAACAATCCTTTTGTATGGGATGGTCTTTTCACCGACAAAGAAGTTTTACCCGGCGTCTATGTTTACACCCTTAAGTTGGTCGTGATGGACAACGGTGTAGAGCGCATCACTCGCCTTTCAGGCGATATTACTGTTGTAAAGTAATTGCGTGGTAAGTTTATTTGCATTAATTTGTGCGTCCCCTGTCTGAATATAATGGCATCAATGCGATATATATTTCTTTATCTATTGTGTCTTCCGGGAACACATGGGATACTTAACGCTCAAAACCTTGTTGAAAATAATAGTTTTGAAACCATTACAATTTGTCCCAATAGTTTTGGAAGCAGCGGGCCAAGTATTGCGCCACCATGGGTAGCGCCAACAATAGGTACCCCGGATATATATAATACATGCGCCACAAACTGGATCGTGGGTGTTCCTCTTAATTTTTTTGGTGATCAGGTTCCGGTAACCGGTGATGGTTACGTTGGGTTTTATTGTAAAATTCTTGATACGGAATACAGAGAATATATTCAGGCTCCGTTCAATGAACCTTTAATAGCCGGAGACTGGTACTATATCGGATTCTATGTCAGTCTCGCTGATAATTACTGCGCTGTGGAACATATCGGAGCATACATCTCAGTAGATCCCCCGGGTGGTGCTTTTACAACTAATATTAATGTTACACCACAATTAGAAACGAATAACGGTTACCTTTCAGATACAGAAAACTGGGTATTGATTTCCGGATGTTATCAGGCAGAAGGTGGCGAAAATTATATCACTATCGGAAACTTTCAGCCTGACTCCGACTCTCCGATTGATGCAACATGTGGTGGTGGACTATCATATTACTTCTGTGATGACGTTATGGTTTTGGCGGGTGGGTTGGAAGGTAATTTTACATTGGACTTAGGTGATCCGGTGACGGCTTGCTTTTCATATGAAATTGATCCCGGCATTCCCGGGTACACCTATACCTGGGAAAATGGTAGCCACGATCCAACATTAGTCGTTACTGAATCAGGTACTTATACACTGTCGATCTCTAGCGATTGCTACTATTCAGAAGATTCTATTGAGGTGATTATTCTTGGAAATGCACCTCCGGTAGATGTAGGCCCTGATGAAATCACTATCTGCAATGGGGATGTATATACCATTACCCTGGATCCCGATCTGAGTGAGTATACCTGGCAGGATGGTTCGAACAGCTCAACCTACGAAATTTCAACCGCGGGGGTTTATACCGTTACGCTGGATGATGGGTGTTCCATTTCCTCTGATCAAATCACGATAAATGTGTTTGATCCTATATCACCATTTTTATTTGACGATGAAATTATTTTCTGCACCGATGAAAGTGTAGATTTTGACTTTGATCCTGCGTGGGGTAATTTCTTGTGGCAGGATGGTAATACCTCTTCTTCCTATAGTATCACCACCGAAGGCATTTATGCCTTAACCATTACCAATGTTTGTGGTGTCATTAGCGATGAAGTGCTCATTACTGAACTAAGTTTTCCTGACGTTGAACTCGGCCCTCATGATCAGGATATTTGCTATGGAGATTTCTTTGATCTCATGGTGGATCCTTCCTTTGGAGATGTATTGTGGCAGGATAATAGTACTGAATCGAACTATACAGTTACCGGTGGTGGTTTATATGCAGTGACCATCAGCAATCAATGCGGTGAGGCAAGTGATGAAGTTTTTTTTACAGAAGTGAATGTACCGTCCATATATCTTGGACCGGAAGAACAAACGATCTGTGAAGGTGATCTTATTGAGTTTGATTTTGATCCGGATATCGGTGCTTTTTTATGGCAAAATGGAAGTACACAATCCTTTTATGAAATAAACGCTCCCGGTATTTATTCTTTAGAAGTCACCAATGCATGCGGAACGAGTAATGCACAAATTGAAGTCTCCGTATTAGATCCGCCTTCTGTTTTTCTTGGTGCTGATACCACTTTATGCCTTGGAGAATTGTTGTTATTGTCTCCAAATAGCAGCGGGAGTTCGTATCAATGGCAAGACAATTCAAACGCCGAACAATTTTTAGTTTCCACTTCCGGTATATATGCTGTAACCGTTTCGAATTTTTGTGGAAATGCAATCGATAGCATATCGATCGACTATTTTACTTCTTTATCCTTTCCGGATCTGGGACCGGATATTTCTTTGTGTCCCGGCGAACAATTAACACTATCCCCCAATACAAATTATCCAAACTATATATGGAGTGATTTGAGCACGGAAGATGCGCTTGTTGTCACCAATGCAGGCACCTATCATGTACTTGTCTATAATGATTGTCAGGCGCTAAGCGATACAGTCATTGTTACAATCAATGATTCTCCTCCAGTAGTAGATTTGCCTGCGCAGGTAACACTTTGCCAGAATGATACCATCCTCTTTGATGCAGCCATTTCAGGCGTAACTTATTTATGGCATGATGGGTCAGTTAATCAACAACTAGAGGTAACAAATCCCGGAATATATAGTGTTACGGTGAGCAATGCCTGTGGGACAGATCGCGATACGGTTATGGTTATAGATGGTGGACCGGCACCAATGGTCTCTTTAGGAATGGATACCAGTTTGTGCCCGGGAGAAACAATTCTTTTAATGCCATCAAACGCCGATGTTGATGCATGGTTATGGCAGGATGGATCAACACAGCCATCTTTTTCAATTTCAGGTGCAGGACAGTATACCGTTGAAGTAAGTAATAGTTGTGGTAGCTCTTACGACACGATTAATGCAACTGTGCTTCCTCCGATTCCTATACTTGATATTGGTCTTGATACCTCTTTATGTCCCGGTGAATCCGTCGTGTTAAATATCAGCACACCTGATGTGGATATCCTTTGGTCGGATGGATCGACAGGTCCTTCCTTTATCACTTCGGGTGAAGGGTTTTTCTTTGCCTCCATCACAAATAGTTGCGGCAGTTCCTTTGATACAATGGAGGTTGTTTTGCTTCCGGATATTCCTCCTCTCAATCTTGGACCCGATCAATCTCTTTGTCC
>JAHEAR010000024.1:49600-54864 GCA_024642665.1 Bacteroidota bacterium | reverse complement strand
CGTAATTTTTGCCTCCTGCCTCCTTCAAAAAACGACGTGCGACAGAAGACACGCGACTTAATCTTTCTTACTAATTACCCTTCAAAAAACGTCATTCGTAATTCCTGATTTTTGCCTCCTTCTTCCTGCCTCCTTCTTCCTGCCACCTGCTTCCTGCTTCCTGCCTCCTGCTTCCTGCTTCCTGCTTCCTGCTTCCTGCCTCCTGCCTCCTGCCTCCTTCTTCCTGCCTCCTGCCTCCTGCCTCCTGCCCTACGCTCCATGCTCCATGCCCCATGCTCATCACTGCATCAACTTCTCCTCCACATCAAAATCACCACGCAGTTCTCTATACCGCTTTCGGGCATCGATGGCAAAGGTGCTGTCTGTATACTCCAAAAACAATCGCTCATAACAAGCCATAGCTTTTTCAGGATCTTTTAATTGATTTTCGTAAAGTCTGGCCTGATTATACAGGGCATTGTCTGCTCGGATTTCTTCCGGGAAATTGTCGATGATTTCCTGGTATAGCGCTTCGGCCTGTACATAGTTTCGTTTCTTTTCATACAACCGGGCTTCGAGGTAAAGGATATCATCTTTCAAGCCATGCTCAGAATAAATATTTCCAAGAATATTTAGTTGTTGAATGGCCGAATCTAATTTGTTTTGAAAAATAAGTAATTCTGCTTCCGCAAACGCAGTCATCGCATGGGTGTTGCTATCCAATCCAAGATTGTCCATGATGAATATGCTCAGGTCAAGCGCATCATTCGCGATGAGCTTTGACGTAGATGTTTTCAGAATATCAAACTGCGCCTGAGCCCATTCAAAATCACCATTATAATAAGAGAGCTTTGCATTCCTAAATCGCGCATCCTGACCAATGAGGTCTTCCACAAAAGCTTTGTCCACCTGTGAGTATAATAAGGTGGCTTCCCATACTTCGCCGGACATTAGGTAGTAATCACCCAGATCAAGTTTGGCATTGGCCTGAATATAATTATTGATGCCCGGTATGTTGATCACTTGCTCTAAGAGTTCAACCGCTTTCGGCAGATCATTGATATAGACAGCTTCCAGTTTAGCGAGTTCAGAAACGATCAGCGCGGTAGAAGGATTGATACCATTTTCATTGATAAAAGAAAGATATTCTGCTTCCAGTGCGCGAAGTTGTTCTATCGTATAACTATAGTCATTGGTTATCTTCTTTCGTTTGGTGGCAAGACTTGAACGCTTGGCTTCAAGCCAATAAGGGGAGCCCTGGTTTTGACTTGCCAGGATGTATTCATACCCATCAATGGCCGTATCATAATCGCTGTCATTGGCGGCGATCAGTGCCAGTCGATAGACGCGTAGACCATTTTCTTCAAAACGCTTATCCAGCGCTTTCGCCTGACGCATCGCTTTGCTGTAATCTTTTTGCTGAATAAAAATCCATGCCAGCAATTCCGGAAAATAATCCGTCTCCGGATAGTCCTGAATGAAAACATACGTCTGAGCCAGTAATTCCGGATAATCATTTGGGGTAAGCGCCCCTTGTAACATGTTTTCGATATTCTCTATTCGGGCAGGATTGGCATGCAAAGAATAGAGATACTGCTCAATCATTTTTGGAGTGTCCCCATTGCGCTGATACAGATTAGCTAACTGATAAGAAAAGATGCCTGGTTTGTCAAGCAGCTTTTCTCCTTTTTCATAAGTTTCGATAGCTTCTTCATATTTCGCCTGGCCTAAGAATGCATTTCCGAGTCGAGTGACGGCATCAATTCGCGCAGGGAGTTTTTCAATCGCCATGCGATAGGATTTTTGCGCTTCTTCATAATGGCCTATCCGTTCCTGCACATTACCGAGCGTCACAAGCATGCTGAAGTCACTTGGATCCTCTGTCATCTGCTTTTGAATTTCTTTTTCCGCCTGATCAAATTCTTTTAGCGAAAGAAGGCATTCGATGTACTTGTTGAAATAGATGTAATTTTTATTCTTCTTGGCGGTTTCGTGCAGTTTGAGATATAAGTCCGCGGCTTTTTGATATTCAGCTTCCAGATAATACTGATCTGCCAGTTTGGAGTTCTGACCACTGACGGTCAGGGTCATCATCAGAAAAAGAAAAGAGAATAGTAGACTAAGCTTCATGGATTTATAATCTAGATACTTTTAAACGCAAAGCGATTTATGAAAGTTGCTTTTTTGTTGGTTTGAATGTGCCCTCAAAGTAAATGAAAAAGCCGGCGGAGACATGATTTGCTGCGCATCATTTGATTCCTTTGGCAGGACAGCATGTGTGATCATCCTCGATTATGGTGGATATCGGCAGGATGTCTTTTGACACATTGCTATTTAATGTAATTTATAATATGCAGATAATTAATGATTTATGCTAACTGTATAAGAGGTCAAGAGGTTAAAAGGTTATTAGGGTTATAGGGGTTATGGATTTGTGTTGAGTTAGAAGTCTTTTGTGAAACAATCTGCTTGATCTGCGCTTTTTTGATTTGTCAGCGTAATCAGCGGGAAACCTTTTTGCCATGAATTAGTTGCGTATCCCCCAGTTGAGAGTAAATCTGCAAGAAACCTTTTTCCTATCAATTATGATGAATTGGATCTCTTCCATGATTATTTCCCAATTCAGCGCCCATTGTCCCTGATACGAGGTATTTTTGGGCTGTTATTTTAAAAAATCAGCACATGGAAGCTAAAGTCAAATATCTCCTTCACCTTGCAGACAATCCACTCATTCTCGGCCAGCGACTCGCCGAATGGTGCGGCCACGGCCCCGTGCTCGAACAGGATATCGCCCTGACCAATACCTCTTTGGATCTCATCGGTCAAGCCAGATTATTGTTTCAATACATCGCCTCTCTTCCCGGGCAGGATACCAATGAAGACAAACTCGCCATGACGCGATATGAAAATCAATACCTCAACCTACTGCTCACAGAACAACCCAATCATAATTTCGGACACACCATCGCGAGACAATTTCTCTATGATGCGTTCAATATCATTCAATATCAGGCATTGTCAGAACATCCCGATGAAAAGCTAAATGGCATCGCCGTAAAAACATTGAAAGAAATAAAATACCACTATCGATATAGCAGCGAATGGGTCATCCGACTCGGTGATGGAACAGAAAAAAGCCATCAGTTTATGCAGGAAGCCTTTGACGAACTCTGGCGCTACACCGGCGAACTATTCACGATGGCTGCTTATGAAAACGAATTGAAGGAAGAAGGATATGCGCTTGATGTGGCATTGCTTGAACCGGAATGGAAAAATCGTGTTTCTTCTATAGCGACCAAGGCTGGATTAACCATTCCTGCGGATGAAGTGATGATGTTCGGTGGAAAGGAAGGAAAGCATACCGAGCACATGGGGTATATCCTCACCGAATTGCAATACATGCAACGCGCCTATCCGGAGATGAACTGGTAGGAAATATTTTTTACTTCATACATAGATTGGAAAGAGATCAGGAACATATCATTCGAAAAAAAATTGCCGGATTACTGCATGAAGTCGCTGATCCTGAAATTCCCATTATCTCCATCGTTGATTTAGGCATGGTGATTGACATCAGGCCTGAAAACAGTCATTGGCGCGTCGACCTCGCACCCACGTACTCCGGTTGCCCGGCCATTGATGTGATTCCTATCCTCGTGAAAACCCATCTGGCTGAAGCAGGACTGGATGATATCCAAATAGAAATGGAAATCTCACCGCCGTGGTCTACCGATTGGATCAGTGACCTCGGAAATCAAAAACTCCTCAATTATGGCATCGCCCCACCAAACGGCCGCGCCGCCGATCAGGAATATGAAGGCAAGCCAAGAAGTTGCCCGCAGTGCGGATCTGTAGAGACTGAGTTGATCAGTAATTATGGTGCGACCCCTTGCAAAGCATCTTACAAATGTTTGTCCTGCCTTGAGCCCTTTGAATATTTTAAGTGTTTCTAAAAAATCCTTTGCAAGAATATTTTAATGCAGATAATCAAACTCAACAAAGGCCGCGAACAATCCGTTTTGCGACGCCATCCTTGGATTTTTTCAAGAGCGATTCAATCCGGAGCCGAAGCACTGGAAGATGGTGAAACCATCCTGGTGCAAGATCATAAAGGGAACACAATTGGTACTGGCCATTACCAGGATAGTAGCTTGTCTGTTCGCCTGCTCGCATTTGAAGCAGTGGACACCAATCTGCCTTTCTGGGGTAAGCGCCTCACGAATGCTGCCGCCTGCAGAGAAGCACTGAATGTGCGCAAGGAAGGTTATACAGATACGTTCCGATTAGTACATGGGGAGGGCGATCAGCTACCCGGATTGATCATTGATATCTACGGTCCGGTGGCGGTCGTACAGGCACATTCAATAGGCATGTACAAAGCTCTTTCGGATATCACCAAAGCACTCCTCCAGATAGAACATCTCGCCATAACAGCCGTGTACTCAAAAAGCAAAGATGCACTGCCCTCAAATTTTGCACATCAGGTGACAGATGGTTGGCTGCATGGTCAGTCACCGGAAGTTTTAGTGGTGCATGAAGGAGGTATAGCTTTTCAGGTGAATGTAGAGACCGGACAAAAGACCGGGTTTTTTCTCGATCAGCGAGAGAACAGAGGACTGATTAGAAAGTATTCCTCCGGCAAAGAAGTGTTTAATGGGTTTTGTTATTCAGGAGGTTTCTCACTGTATGCTTTGCAAGGCGGAGCCACGCATGTTGTGTCTATCGATAGTTCGCAAGTAGCACTCGATCTGCTTGAGCAAAATCTTACAATCAATACTTTCACAGGCACACACGAAAGCCTCAAAGAGAATGTCCTAACCTGGTTGGGAGAAACAGATCAGTTGTTTGATATCGTCATCGTCGATCCACCGGCTTTTGCCAAAACGTTGAAGAAACGTCACAATGCGATTCAAGCGTACAAGCGATTAAATATGATGGCGATCTCCCGAGTAAAAAAGGGAGGTATGCTGTTTACTTTTTCTTGTTCGCAAGTTGTCGACAAGCCACTCTTCCACAACACGATTGTTGCGGCAGCGATCGAGTCTGGTCGACAAGCGCGCGTAGTGCACGAACTTGGACAAGGTCCTGATCATCCTGTTTCTATTTTTCATCCGGAGGGGCATTATCTGAAGGGGCTGGCGCTTTTTCTTGATTAGAAAAGAAAGGCAGAAAGGAAATTACGAATTACGAAAACAACTGATCTCCCCTTTAGGGGTCGGGGGCAGAAAAGGCAGAAAGGAAAATCTAAACTGCGCATCTGTGTATTACCCCCTTTGCCCCCTAAA
>JAHEAR010000024.1:28932-49500 GCA_024642665.1 Bacteroidota bacterium | reverse complement strand
CTTGCTATAATTATGACCCAAACGAACCTCAACGCATGAACTATGTGCCCAATCCCACTACTAATGATTTGAAATTGCTTTTCTTTACACCACCAAAATGAAAATAAAATGTCTGCAAACATAAACTCCTCCACCTTATCCAGAACAAGAGAGGGAGCCATCACCACTATCAAACTAAATCGCCCGGAGCGATACAACAGTTTTATTCAGGAAATGGCATTTGCCTTTCACGCCATGCTGGATGAATGCAAAATCGATGGCACACGATGTCTGGTGATCACTGGCGAAGGAAAAGCATTTAGCGCAGGGCAAGATCTCAACGAAGTTACGGACCCCAATGGTCCGGCATTGCAAAAGATTGTTGCCGAACATTATAATCCAATTATTCAACGCATACGAAATCTTGAACTGCCGGTGATCGCTGCGGTGAATGGGATCGCTGCGGGTGCAGGAGCGAATATTGCACTGGCCTGTGATATTGTTATTGCCAAAGAATCATCGTACTTCTTGCAGGCATTCAGCCACATTGGTTTGATTCCTGATAGTGGAGGTACGTATCATCTGCCCAGATTGATAGGCTTTCAGCGTGCATCCGCATTGATGATGTTGGGTGAAAAAGTAAGTGCAACTGATGCAGAAAAAATGGGAATGATTTATAAGGCAGTACCAGATGCGGAGTGGGATGAATTTGTTGTGAAAATCAGTCAGCGTATCGCATCGATGCCGACCAAAGGCTTAGCATTGACAAAGCAAGCATTGAATGCTTCTTTAAATAATTCACTTTTCGAGCAACTCGGTGTTGAAGAGAAATTGCAGATAGTAGCAGGACAAACGTCAGATTATGCGGAAGGAGTCAATGCATTTTTAGAAAAGCGAAAAGCAAATTTTACAGGCGCATGAGCAAAATAGCAATCATAGGCGCAGGCGCCATGGGAAGTGGTATTGGACAAGTTGCCGCGATGGCAGGTCATGAGGTTATGCTATATGACTCATACCCCAATGCAAATAGCAAGGCGAGAGATGCTATCCTCAAGTCGCTCAATAAATTTGCCGAGAAAGGAAAGATCACAGATCAACAAGCGAAAGCAATTTTTGGCAGAATTTATCTCGTTGAAGATATCCATGCGATTGCCGGAAGTGAAATGGTTATCGAAGCGATCATCGAAGATCAGGAAGCCAAAGAAAAAATATTCACCCTCGTTGAATCAATCGTTGATGAGAAGGCGATTATTGCTTCCAATACTTCTTCTCTTTCGATCACCGGTTTGGCGAAATGTTTAAAACATCCGGAGCGATTTATCGGGATACACTTTTTTAATCCGCCGGTGATGATGAAGTTGGTCGAAGTGATTCCGGCTTTGCAAACGGCAGATGATGTCACAACAAAGGTGATCAAAGAAATTTCTGCCTGGGGAAAGACACCGGTTCGTGCACTGGATACACCTGGATTTATTGTCAATAGAATTGCCAGACCATTTTATGGCGAAGCACTTCGGATTGCAGAAGAGCGATTGGCAACTCCACTCGAGATCGATACAGCCATGAAGACTTTCGGTGGTTTCCGCATGGGCCCATTTGAACTCATGGATTTTATAGGCAATGATATTAATGAAGCTGTGACACGATCTGTGTGGACCGCCATGCATTATGATTCGCGCTACCGTCCGTCGCAGCTACAGATAAATCTCGTTCGCGCCGGTTGGTATGGACGCAAGTCCGGCAAAGGTTACTACGATTACAGCGGAGAACAAAATGTAACAGAGCCCACCTTAACGGATCATCACAGAAATGTATTCAACAGAATATTGGTGATGCTGATCAATGAGGCTGCGGATGCCCTTCACTACGGTATAGCTTCTAAAGAAGATATTGATCTGGCGATGACCAAAGGTGTCAACTATCCAAAAGGATTATTGCAATGGGCGGATGAAGTTGGGATTAAATCCTGCGTTCGTCAACTGGATGATTTGAATGCCTTGTACAAGGAGGAAAGGTATCGCTGTAGTGTTCTCCTCAGGCGAATGGCGGCTGCAGATGAAACTTTTTTCGCATGAACAAGATCGTAGAGACCATGTATGCTAACGATTTGTTTTCCCAATGGCTGGGAATTCGAATTTTGGAAGATGGTAAAGGCATTTCGAAACTGCAGATGACGGTTCGGCCGGAAATGGTCAATGGTTTTGGGGTAACGCATGGCGCGATCACTTTTGCATTGGCGGATAGTGCATTGGCATTTGCCTCTAATGCGCATGGCCGGAAATCCATGTCCATCGAAACTTCCATCAATCATCTGAAGCCGGTGATGACCGGGGATATACTGACGGCAACGACAGAAGAAACTTCTCTGGGACACAAACTGGGGGTTTATCACATCCGGGTCACAAGAGGGGAAGATCTCGTGGCCACATTCAAAGGTATCGTCTATCGCAAAGAGGAGCATTGGCCCAAATAGAAATGTTAGTTGTGGACGGAGGGTTGTTTTTTGGGTAAAATTTATTGGATAATATTAATTTTTTTCATATACTTTTGTTCAGGTTTTACGGACAACCAGGTGACACTACGTGTTGGCAGGAATTATTTTTCAAAAATGACCCGGCCCTAGTTTCTATTTACGGCTTTGAAACTAAAGTAAGTTCTCCTGAAATGATCACAAATGCAATCTATCCATTACTTAAAATTTTTTCAAATGAAACTTACCAACTTTTTACTCATGGGAGGCATGCTATTATTGATGCTCTCATGCAAACAAGCTGCAGAACAAGAGCCTGAAGCTGATCCTTTAGCAGGACTGACTCCATACAAAGCAGGTATGATCCAGCATCCGGTGGCAGATTATGCTACCTGGAAAGCCGCCTACATGGCTCATGATTCTGTGCGTCAGGCGTATGGCCTGACTGAAATCTCCGTGGGTCGGGGGATGGATGATCCAAATGCTGTAATGATTCTGAGCCGGATTGATGACCTACAGAAAGCGAAGGAATTTATCGCTATGCCTGAACTCAAGACAGCCATGGATTCTGCAGGCGTAACCGGACCTCCTGTCTTTACATTTATGGAGGTGATTCGGTATGACACAACAGATGCCACCACCAATGATCGCGTATTCGTGAGCCACAAGGTGAAGGATTTTGATACCTGGTTTAAAGGATATAGCAGTGAAGGAAGAACTGCCCGTGCCGGATATGGTCTGGTAGAAAGAGGCATGGCACGGGATTTGGATGACCCAAATCTTATTTACATCGTTTTTGCTGTAACAGATATGGAAAAGGCAAAAGCCCGAATGGCATCAGACGATTTAAAAAAGATTATGACAGAGGCTGGTGTGGAAGGTATGCCAAATATTATGTTTTATACTATTGACAAATAAGTATAAAAGGATTTTTTTTACAAAGCCATTGCTGATTCATTCTGCAATGGCTTTGTTGTTTTGGGGGTTTGGAGGAAGTAATTCAAATGACCTATACTGATTTTTCCAAGGTATGCCGAAGGATCATGTTGCCCGCAGGAGACCAGAAAATTCCAGCTTTTATTTATTCCTTACATTCAAAAGTTCTTATCGCAGCAAGGACATATATTTTTCAATAAAATAGAGACGTAAATAGTTGTAAATTACATTAGGGATTAAACAGGTAAACCAAATCCTGAATTGCATTGTTTATTGGTAATTAAAAGCATAATTAAATGAGAAATATCATCTTGAGTTTGACAGTGACGATAATGGCTATGGGGATAGCAGAGGCTCAATTAAAATGGGAAACCATAACCATGGTTGCAGGACCCCAGCCGTGTCTGACCATTATATTGCAGGATACCGATCCGAAATTTGCCCAATCTGAGTGGAAGGATTACATGAAGCCCTACGGTTCGGTTGGCAGTGTAAAAGGTTCAAAGGAAACAGTGGTCGACAATATACATATTGGTACAATAGGAGATGGCAGTCTCATTAAGGCGTATAATCTGGCCGAGCCGAGCTTGCAGGGTACGCGCATGATTTTGTGGATCGACATGGGAGAAAACTATTTGACGGAGGCTGACTCCAATCATCAACTTGCAGAAGCCTTTTTATTAAAGTTTGCTCATAAAGTCAAAGTTGATATAGTCGCAATGGATTTGGAGGAGCAGCAAAAAGCACTCGGAAAATTAGAAAGCAATTTGGAAAAACTGCAACAAACCAATGAGAAATTACATGGGACCATTGAATCCTCTAAATCTAAGATTAATGATGCAGAAATTGGGATTCCCATAAATGAAACGAATCAGGAAAATATGCTGGCAGACATTGAAACACAAAAGCAATTGGTAGCAAAAGTAGGCGATGATCCTAAAGCACTTAAAGCCGAAAATAAAAATCTGGCCAAGCTTCATAACAACTTCGATAAATTGCAAAGAGATAATGAAAACTTTCGTAAGGATATCGAAAGCAACAAGGATAAAATAGCTCATGCAGAGCAGGATATTGTGGAAAATCTCCAGGAGCAGGATGCTGTCAATCGAGAAATTGAAAGTCAGAAATCTATTGTGGAAGCTGTTCAGAAAAAACTTCAGTCCCTAAAAGAAGAGGAGAACTAGCCGCCTTGCCGGTCATTGTATAAGGGTTATGGTTAGGTAAATGCCAACCCATTTTAATTCTTCTATTGGAGAAAATTTTGCTTAATTGTACCGATTTATATCCGTAAATACCCTGAATTTTTCAACAATTTTCCCAATAAACACTTATCTCCGGATAAAAACACCAATATTTATCAAATGAATTGAGCAATCCCGAATTTATTCATTTATCATTCGGACAAAGATTGCTTTGTTCTTTTTTGTAATTCTCACCTTAAACAGGCATTGATTTTGTATGCTCAACGAGTAGTTGAGCGATGCAGTAGTCAGTCAGGATTTGATTTTTTTATATCCAATCATACCTTAATTTAAGATGATGAGAATATCTACTCTGTTTTTTTGCTTATTACTTTCCTCCTTCGCCTTTGGTCAAAAAACCGTCTCAGAAGAAGTAGCCGGAATTTTTGCCAGTGGTGCTTCCATAGAGGAAGTGACGCTTGTCCATTTTCTTTCCAAAGATATCAATGACAGGTCGTTGCAAATTGAAGGACTCAATCAAGGGACACTATTGAAACTTGATGGGGATGCCATCGAACAATTATTTTCCGGAAAGAATGATTTTATTCGACTGGCCATTCCGATCAGCGAGCGGGAGAACTTACAATTGGATTTATTGCAGCATCAGATTTTTTCTGAAGACTTCGTATTGACTGCCAGTGATGCACCGGGTGTGCCCGTAAACTATCAACATGGTTTGCATTATAAAGGCATCGTCTCTGGTGACCCCAATTCACTCGTAGCCCTGTCTGTTTTCAATAATGAAATCATGGGTATTATTTCTACCTCAGAAGGCAATTTAGTGTTAGGTCGGCTTGCGGAAGATCGTGAAAACACTCACCTCTTATACAATGACAGAAATCTGCAGAAATCATTTGATTTCGAATGCGGTACACTTGAAGACGCAAAAGAATACACTACGGAAGATTTGCAGCCGCAAGGCTCGGGTCGTGACGTAGATGATTGCGTCCGTGTCTATATAGAAATTGATGATGATATCGTCACACAAAAAGGCGGTGCGACACCGGCGACAAATTATATCACGGGATTGTTCAATCAGAGCATTGTCTTGTATAATGCAGAGTCGATCAATATGATGATCAATGAAATTTATGCATGGACTACCCCGAGCCCATATAATGGCAGTTCGTCCAGTGCCATGCTCAATGCATTCCAGGCGAATACCGGTGAGTTTAACGGAAATGTAGGACATCTGGTTTCGTACAAAGCTAGCGGAGGCATTGCCGTGCTTGATAATTTATGCTCATCCAATCCGGACTGGCGAAAGTGTTTCAGTAGTATTGATGCCACCTATCAGAACGTTCCAACCTACAGTTGGTCAGTCATGGTCATCACGCACGAAATGGGGCATGTCATTGGTTCAAAACATACCCATGCTTGCGCGTGGAATGGAGACAATACGGCTATTGATGGATGTGCCGGTGGGACAGAAGGAAATTGTCCGGTACCCGGCAACCCACCTGAAGGAGGAACTATTATGAGTTATTGTCACCTGACCAATGTCGGGATTAATTTTAATCTTGGCTTTGGTCCACAACCCGGAAATGTGATCAGAAACAGAGTGAATGCTCCCGGTAACTGTCTGACCTCCTGCGGTCCGCCACCACCGCCACCACCGCCTTCCTATTGTACATCCAGTGGAAATAATACCAGCTACGAATACATCAACAAAGTTATACTGGGAGGTATTAATAATACCAGTGGCAACAATGGAGGTTATGGTGATTTTACGGCGATGACTACTGATTTGTCAACAGGATCTACCTATACGATTAATCTGACACCCGGTTTTCCGAGTTCTGCCTATGTTGAATCCTGGCGGGTATGGATCGATTACAATGGTGACCTGGACTGGAATGATAGTGGAGAACAAGTGGCTCAGGGTGCCGGATCTTCTGTTTTGAATCTCACATTTACAGTACCCTCAAATGCTGCTTCCGGGACAACACGTATGCGTGTTTCCATGAAATATGGTGGGTATCCTTCTACGTGTGGATCATTCACTTATGGGGAAGTAGAGGATTATAGTGTGCATATTATCGGCAGCGGCCCAAGCTGCAGTGATGGCATCCAGAATCAGGGAGAAGAAGGCGTGGATTGTGGTGGCCCTTGTGCGCCATGTCCAACATGCAATGATGGTATTCAAAATCAGGGTGAAACCGGAATCGATTGTGGTGGTCCTTGCGCGCCATGCGTGACGTGTAGTGATGGCATCCAGAATCAGGGAGAGGAAGGCATTGACTGTGGTGGTCCATGTCCGGCGTGTGCCTCCTGTAGTGATGGCATCCAGAATCAGGGAGAAACCGGAGTAGATTGTGGTGGTCCATGTGCGCCATGTCCACCACCACCTCCTCAGGAAGATGTGCTTCTGGTAGCGAGTTATTTTGAAACCGGCTGGGATGGTTGGAATGATGGAGGTGGCGATGCAGCAAGAGTAAATAGTGCCAATTCCTGGGAAGGAAATTATTCTATTGAGTTAAGGGACAATACCGGCAAACCATCATCCATGACATCTCCATGGCTAAGTCTATCAGATGCAACGGCCGTGCAAATGGAATTCTATTTCAAATCGGTTGATTTAGAAAATGGGGAAGATTTCCTCATTCGGTATAAGGATGATAATAATCCGTGGTATACGATTGATCAGGTGACAAAAGGGGTGGACTTTAATAACGATATTTTTTATGTGGCGACCTTGACGATTCCTAATCTTGAACCTACTTCGCAGGGTAAAATTCGTATTCAATGTGATGCCAGTGATGATTCAGACAATATCTATATCGATGCCGTCACGATCACTAAAACGACCGGGGCGCCGCTGGTGGAATATGGATTGACAGTGAAAGAAGTGAAGGAATTACCAAAGCAACTTTTAAGTCAGCAATCCGGTGAAATCAAACAAGAGATACTGGTCTATCCAAATCCGGCAGATGAGCTGTTGAATATTTCTTACGAAGGCGACATACAAGCGATGCGACTTATGTCCGCACATGGCGTAGAGATGAGTATCAGTCGGGAAGCCATGGCCCAAAAACAATTGGATATACATCAATTGATGCCGGGTATTTATTTCCTATTGATTCAAACTAACAATGATTGGCAAACCGTCAGGTTCAATAAATTATAATTACTAAACGTAAACTATGAGGATCATAAAAGGGTAACATCACTGATGTTGCCCTTTTTTAGATTAGATACTTTAGCATATAGTTTTGGTGCAGGTTTTTAGTAGTCCCGAAAAAAATGCATGTGTATAAAAAAAGGCTGCATCGTTGGATACAGCCTTTTTAATTATAGCTTGAAACGATTACTTATTGTGATAGGCGGCATTATGTGATAGTGCTGCGCCGCACGTACTGCAATTCCCTGCTGCACCTGCGCCTGCATGTCCTGCCGGGCACGTGTAGTGATACTCTCCTGCTGCATTTTTTGCGGGAGGGGGAGTCATTTGCTGATCGGTAGCCGGTTGACCGGTAGCCGGATCAATCATCACTGGCGTACTTGGCGACGTACCTGGTGTGCCGCTGCCACTTTGATTGTGATATGCCTGATTGTGTACAAGTTCAGCACCGCATATTGGACAATTGCCTTGGGCTAATGCATTACCGGTACAACCTGCGGTCTGGCATTTATAATGGGGTTCTCCATTAATAGCTGTTGGATTATTGACAGCTTGGTTTCCCGCAGGAGTAGTCGGATTCATGATTCCGCTATTATCACCTTCATTGGCATTCGGAGAAGCCGAAGTAGGGGTTTCATTTTTGGATTCTTCTGCAGAATCTTTGCAAGCGACAATAGTCATACATGCCGTCAAACAGGTGAGCAGGATTAGATGTGAAAATTTCATAGATAGTTATAAGTAAAATTTGAAAAAATAGTTTCCAGACTGCAAAGATAGCGGTAGATAAGTAATTATTCTGATCTCCATGGCCGTCGACCTCCCAATAGTGGGTTAGTTTTCGGCAAAATCATGTAAATCAACCCAAATTTTCCTTCAAATGGGCCGAAATCTCCACCGCATTGGTCAATAATTTGTGAATCGGGCATTTCCCTGCAATGACCAACATGCGATCTTTCTGCTCCTGCGTAAGGTTGCCGGTGATTTCAATGCAACTGTCAAAATGGGAGATTTGTCCCGATTCCTTCTTTTTGATATGTAACGAAATCTCCACATCAATACGCTCCACTTCCCAACCCTTGCGATCGGCATACATACGCAGAGTGGAGGTGGTACAGGCAGCTAATCCGCTTATAACCAGTTCTGTAGGTGTTGGACCATGATCCTTTCCGCCATTGGATTCGGGTTCATCCGCCACCAGGAGATGCCCGCGCATGGTCATTTTGGTCGTGTAATGTTCATGACCGATCCCGGCTTGTATCTTTGTCATCGTGCTCATTGTATAGTAAATGTAGTCCTTCTCTCATTCTCGTTTTATACTATATGCAACCCTCTGTCATATCCCTTGTCATTAGTGCAACATCAAGACGCGACAAACCAGATGTATTCAGAGGATGAATCTTCATTGATAACCCTTTGTCTGCGCAGTGACAGACAAGCACAACATACCCTGTATAAGCGGTATTGCGATGCTATGTTCAATATTTGCTACCGGATGATGGGTACTGAGGCGGAAGCCGAAGATGCATTGCAGGAATCCTTTATCGATATTTTCCGTCGTCTGGATACATTTCGTCAGGAGTCCAGCCTGGGTGCCTGGATCAAACGCATTGTGATCAATCATTGTCTCAATGAACTCAAAAAGCGAAGGGTGAAATTTGAGGAATTGACGGACAAGACAAATGAGGTGTATGAAGAAGATTATCAGCAGGAGGAGGATTCCTCATATGAGGTATTAAAAGTAAAACAGGCTATCATGCAATTGCCGGATGGCTATCGAACCGTTTTGACACTCTACCTCCTGGAAGGATATGACCACAAAGAAATTGCGGAAATCGTAGGCATTCAGGAGTCTGGTTCAAAGTCACAATACAGCAGAGCAAGAGCAAAGTTGAGAGAAATATTACAAGATTCATAAAGCGCAAAGTAACCTTAAAGCGAAAGCCGGAAAAATGAGTAATAAAGATTCATTGGAAAAATTTATCACGACCCACAGAGCATCTTTTGATGATCTGAAAGCTCCTGCCGGGGTATGGGATCGTATGGATAGAAAGAAGACTCCCGTCCACCATCTATGGAAGTGGTCAGCCATTGCCGCAAGTATAATGCTGTTAGTGGCCGTTGGATATATCATGGGTGGTATGCATGCGAATAGCAGAGTTGACGGATGGGCAGAATATCAGGAAACGCAGGATTTCTATCAAAACCGGATTGATCAAAAAATGGATGAAGTAAAAGCCCTGCCGGTAAGTGATGAAGTACTTAGCGATCTCAAAATGCTCGATGAAGTATATGCAGAGTTAAAAAAACAACTGCTGGAAGATCCTAATGCCGATGCCAATATTCTGTTGATGGCCATGGTAAAACACCAACAGCAGAAATTAGAGGTCCTTGAAAAAATTATCAGCCGAATCAATAAATACAAAACAAATGAAAACAATAACCATGAGATATAGCCTTCTGTTCCTTTTGATGCCATTCCTCTCTTTTGCAGGAATCAAGGGAGAAAAATTAGAAAAAGAAATCAACCGACAGTTTTCTATACAAACCAACGGTGTGTTGAAGATTAATAATAAATATGGTGCAGTGGACATTACCACCGGGACGTCAAACCAGATAAAAATTAAAGTCAAAGTCACTGCCGAGGCATCCAGTAAAAGCAAAGCGCAGGAGACTTTAGATCGAGTCAATATTCTGTTTGACGAAGGAGGAAATGAAGTATCCGCCGTTACGCAAGTGGAGTCTTCCTCCGGCTTTAAGACCTGGTTTTCGAGTAGTAATATGAATGTTGAAATTAATTACACCGTGGTAGTTCCGGCAGATATTTATTTAAAACTGGCCAATCGGTATGGAACAGTCTATGTAGAAACGACAGACAGGGATCTGGAGATTGATCTGGCGTATGGCGATATTCGACTTGGGGATGTTCATGCAAACCTATCGCTGGAAATGGCGTATAGTGAAGGTTCTATTTCCAATATTAAATACGGGCAGATCAAACTTGAATATTCCGAATTACAGATGGAGGATGCCGAATCTGTAGTGATCCAAATGCAATACACCGAGCTTTCACTGAGCTCAGTTCCAACGGCCAGAATAGATGCCTCCTATAGTGAATTTGAAGCTAATCAAATTGGTTCTTTGACCTACACCGGCAAATATGCGGATGTGGCTATTGGGCGCGTAGGCAGTATCGATGCGAAAAGCAGTTACACAGATATAGAAATTGGTGCATTCGATGCAAAAGGAAATATATCCATGACCTATGGCGAGCTGGAAATTGAAAATATTGGCTCCGGTCTAACACAATTAGATATCAAAACTTCCTATACGGATGTCTCACTTGCTTTTCTGACAAATGCAAATTATACCATTGATGCCACGACCTCTTATTGTGATATAAAACACCGGAATTTAAAAGTGATTGAATTTATAGATAAAGGATCGAGTAGTTCCCTTAAAGGTTCCAATGGCTCCGGGGGCGGTATTGTTTTGGTGAAAATGACCTACGGGGATTTGGACATTAATTAAGTGGATCTGGGACTTATTGACCTGAGACCTGGGACTTTTGGACCTGAGATTTTTCGACACGCGACGCGCGACAATCTTGATCTATTTACATAATTAAACATAAGGCGCAAGGCTTGCAATGAAGGCGTAATCCTTCATTGGTAACCTTGCGCCTGCAAAAGAAAAAGTTCTGCATATAGTTTCCCATTCTTAAGAAGCTCTTCGTGCGTACCCAGTTCGATCATCTCACCATTCTTTAATACCAGAATTCGATCGGCCATTCTTACGGTACTGAATCGGTGAGAAATAATGACGGCAGACTTTCCTTGTGTCAATTCAGCAAAACGTTTAAAAACTTCATATTCAGCGCGAGCATCGAGAGAGGCTGTCGGCTCATCCAGAATGACGATCTGTGCATCCCGCATATAGGCGCGTGCCAAGGCTATCTTTTGCCACTCACCACCGGATAGATCAACACCCTCTTCAAAGCGTTTACCAAGCATTTGATCATAACCACCGGGAAGTTTTTTGATGACCGGATCTGCAAGACTTTTTTCTGCGGCATGAACGATTTGATCATTATTTGAGGACGCTTCGATTTGTCCTACCGCCACATTTTCACTTGCCTTAAAACTAAATCGAACATAGTCCTGAAAGATCACACCGATCATCTTGCGAAAGGAATCAATTTTAAATTGCCGTATGTCTGTGCCATCCACCAGTATTTTTCCTTCAGAGGGATCATACATTCTTGCCAGTAGTTTAACCAGGGTGGTTTTGCCGGCCCCATTCTCCCCAACCAGGGCAAGTTTTTCTCCGGGATTAATTTTAAAACTAATGTGGCGTACAGCCCAAATTTCCGTACCCGGATATTTAAAACCTACATCATCAAATTGAATCCCTTGTGTTATTTCTATCGGGGCATCAATACCCGCTGAATTATCTTTGATGGTTGGTTCGATCGCGAGAAAGTCAAAATAATCCTGCAGATATAAGGCAGACTCTGCGATGCGTGAAAAGGTAGAAAGAAGATTTTGCAGCTGACTTTGCAGCCGATTAAAGGAGCCTGATAAGAAGGTCATATCTCCCACGGTAAGAACACCCGCTACAGTCCTGAGAATAATTAAAATATACGCGCCATAATAGGCGATGACACTTAGAATCTGAAGCAGCGTACCCCAAATCGTTCGCTTGATGGCAATGGCTTTGTTGGCATTGTAATAAGCTTGGGCAATTTTCTTAAACCTGCCTGTCAGAAAGGTATCCAATCCAAAGACTTTTATTTCTTTGGCAGTTTCTACACTGGCACCAATGTATCTCAGGTAATCCAATTCCCTGCGTTGCGGTGTCCAGCTTCTGACTAACGAATAACTGCTTCTGGAAAAATATACCTCACTTAAGAAGGATGGCAATACCGCAATAAAAAGTATAAGTATCAGCCAGGGTTCAAAAGCAATAACACCTATGCCCAAAAAGATAATGGTAATCAAATCCTGCAATTGACTCAATACCATAGACATCAGCACCACACGGCCTGTAGTCTGTCTTCTGGCACGCTCCAGTTTATCATAAAACTCACTGTCCTCAAACATCCCAAGATCCAGCGATGCAGCCTTGTGCATAAGCTCTATGGAAGAGTGATTGGCATATAAGTCTCCCAGTAAGGCATCGGTCAGCGTGATCAGTCGATTGAATATTTCTGAAAAAACAGCCAATCCTATTTCAATTCCAATCCACCACCAGAGCTGATCAAAATCCTTGTCTGGCGCATTATACAGTCGGATGACTTCGTCAATGATTAGTTTGCCGACATATAATTGTCCTAATGGAATAGCCGCTTTGAACAGCCTTAAGATGATATTGGAAAAAGTGAACCCGGGGGAGGTCTTCCATATCATTTTAAAGAAAGGAACAAGCAGTTTCAGGGATTGCAGACTCTCTGCAAAACTCTTTTTATCCTTAGGATCCATTTGTATAGGTGACTCTCCGCCTCTTGCCATAGATGTAACGTAACATTTTTTTTTGAATATAGTTATTCCAAATATTGAAAAAAAGGAATATCCCGATTTCTGTGACTAACTTCTACCTTTAGCGATCAAACACCACCATGATGAAAGTGAAACAACATTCCGAAGAGGTATTATTTGATGAGTTTTTTGAAGTAAGAAAAGGCGTTCTTCAGTTTGAAAAATTTGATGGATCCTACTCCCCTGAAGTGACCCGATATAGCTTTTCGAAATGGGATGCTGTAGCGATACTGGTCTATCACAGAACTTTTGAAGCGTATTTACTGGTTCGACAAATGCGATATCCTCCCATTCATCATGGCATTGATCCCTGGATCACTGAAATCGTCGCCGGGGGTATTTCTCCCGGAGAAGATGAGCGTGATGCAGCATACAGAGAGGTGATAGAAGAAGTCGGTTATGCCCCGCTAACCTTCGAGCGCATCATGCAATTTTATGTCTCACCCGGCATTATGAGTGAACGAATTGCTTTGTATTATGCGGAAGTCGATGAGTCTGTGAAAGTGAATGAGGGAGGAGGTTTGCTGCATGAAGATGAAGACATTGAAATCATCAGAGTGCCTAAAGCGGAAGTCTCTGCATGGATAGCCAATCAATCCATTGGTGATGCAAAAACTATCCTTGCTTTGCTATGGCATCAGCAACAATAGGGATAATACAATCTTGGAATATCCTGATCAAAAAAATGAGTGATATTCTATGGTTAAGGAAATCTTTAATAATCCATCAGAATAAGAACGCTCCCCTTTAGGGGCTGGGGGCAAAAGGCCTGGACTTAGAGTTGGAAGTGGTTCCGTTAAGTTTTAATCGCCCCAATGGTCAATTCAAATCTGATCTCGTCTTTAATAAACTTGTCATTGAGATCATCATAAAAGGATTTAGATCGATATCGGACGTCCCATTTGCTTCGGTCTATAACAAAAGGCTCGGCAACCACTTTCATAGCCACTCCTGAGGACAAATCCACCATAGCCTTAAAACTTACCGGATTGGTGATGCCTTTAGCCGTTAGTGCACCATTAATCTGATGGGTGCCTACCGGATCGTTTTCAAGTTTTTCGGAACTCAGAATGGTAAAAGTGGCGGTGGGAAATTTCTGAACATTAAAAAAATGATCTTCCTGCCCGCTCGTAGTGCCTTTCAGGTGATTCTCAAGATCAGTTCTGTCTTCCCCTTCGATGTCAAGAACAGTGAGCTCACTCATCTTGATTTCTACTGATCCTCCGGCGATCAGGTCCCCGTCCACATAGATCGTTCCATCACCAATGGGCACTTCACCAAAATGGGAACTGGTGGGTTTATAGCCTGTCCATTTTAACACACATCTGGGGGCATCAACTTTATAGGCGACTCCCTTTGGAGTGCCTGTTGGTAGGGTCGTAACTGCGTCTGCAGTGGTTTCCTCCTTATTAGCAGATTTGCAGGATAGTACGGTGAGTCCGATCAGAAACACGGGTAGGAAAAAAAGTGATTTCATATAAAGCGTTTATTTTTTTGATAATCTGTGATGGGATAGATTTTTTTGAAGATCGCTGACAAAGCGTATCGTCTCTTCGATGCTGTCGATCACAATCACCTGCCCGTCAAATTGTCCAAAGTCATTATCAGAAGCTCTTCCTGCTACGACAATCGGTAATCTGGTTTTTTCTACAAGCTCCTTAATATAGGGACCAAACTGCCAATGTACAGGATCTGCATTGACGATGAGGACACATTCAACATCGCATTTTTGCAGCGCCGAATTTGCACAATCGCAGGAAACATTACAACCCATATCGGTGATGCATAATCCCTGTCTGCGAACGAAATAATGCATAAACAAGTGACTCAGTTCCTGCTGGTTTCCTTTTGGTAAAAGCATAATTACTTTTGGGCCGCTGCAATTGTGTTTCAATGCATCAATTTCACGAATGGTCTTGCGCTTGATCAGTTCTTTAAAACAGGCCTCATGAGCTTCTTCAATGCTTCCGGAGATCCACATCAGCTCCATCTTTTCCAGAACAGGCAGAATGAGATCCATCAATGTAGCTTCAAATCCGTTGTGCGTGATATAATGATTGAGGACAGCATCTATACCTGTCACGTTCAGATCCACAATGTTTTGCATTAATCTTGCCTCCTGGTCCTCCAGGGTAGAGGAAATCCGTTTGGATTCTTCTTCTATTTCATCAGGCGACATTTCAGCTATCCTGGAGATCTTCACTCCATGATTGTACAAATTGAGGACCAGCATGAGCATTTTAAGGTCTGAATCCAAATAATACCGAATGTTAGACTCAGTCCGCTGAGGAGTCAAAAGGGCATACCGCTTCTCCCACACCCGAAGCGTATGTGTTTTGATGCCGGTCAATTCGGCCAGATCGCTGATGCTATAGATGCCCACGAATTCGTTTATGAGATGCGATTATACGGTGATATTATTATTTCCGTATGAATCTTCAACACTCTAGGGTTAATTTTGTTTTTCCCACCATTAATCATTCTTTCCTCATAAAGAACAAAAAATCAGAAGAAACGGCATATGCGTATAGGAATTGTTTGTTATCCAACCTATGGAGGTAGTGGCGTGGTGGCTACAGAATTAGGGCTTGCACTGGCAGCGAAAGGCCATCATATTCATTTTATCACCTATAAACGCCCTGTACGACTGACACATTATCAGGAAAATGTCTATTTCCACGAAGTGACTTCAGAAGAATATCCACTTTTTGATTATCCTCCCTATGATACGACCCTAACGAGTAAACTGGTCGATGTCGTGAAATATGAAAAGCTTGATCTGCTTCATGTACATTATGCCATACCCCATGCTACAGTAGCCTATCTGGCTAAGCAAATTCTGGCGGCGGAAGGAATTTATATTCCTGTCGTCACAACGCTTCATGGTACAGACATCACCCTGGTTGGGAGCGATCGTTCATTCGCCCCGGTGGTTGCCTTTGGGATCAATCAAAGTGATGGGGTGACGGCCGTGTCCCATCACTTGAAAAAACAGACTTGTGAGCAACTCAAAATAAAAAAGGATATCGAGGTCATTTACAACTTTATTGATTTCAGCCGATTCAGAAGTCTCAATAAAGAACATTTTAGAAAAGCAATTGCGCCGGAAGGAGAAAAGATTCTGGTCCACACAAGTAATTTCAGGAAAGTAAAGCGGATTGAAGATGTTATCCAGACCTTTAAAATAGTTCAGGAAAAAATCCCTTCAAAACTTTTGTTGGTAGGGGATGGCCCTGAGCGCCCACGGTTAGAGCGGCTTACCAGAGAATTAGGACTATACGAGCACGTTCGTTTTCTGGGTAAACAGGATGCGATCGAAGAAATTCTGGCCGTGGCTGATCTGTTTTTAATTCCATCTGAAAATGAGAGTTTCGGTCTTGCAGCACTGGAGGCTATGGCTTGTGAAGTACCTGTGATTTCATCCAATGCGGGTGGATTGCCGGAAGTGAATATTCATGGTGTTACAGGATGCGTGGCGGAAATCGGAGATGTCCATTCCATGGCTAATCATGCATTGACACTATTGCAGGACAAATCCCTATTGGCTGAATACAGCACAAATGCTTTAGCGCAAGCTAAGAAATTCGATATCAGCTTCATTCTTCCGCAATATGAAGCGTATTATGAAAAAGTCATTAGTCAGTTTACTTCAAATTTGCCCAAAAGGAAACTAGCCAATACCTTGGACTAATCGAACTGAATTATTCGTCAAAAGTAATTTCAACTGTTTCTGTCAGGGGTCTTGCCTGACATGCCAGAATATATCCATCCTGCACTTCCTGATCACTGAGCGCAAAACAGGCATCCATCTCAGCATTTCCGGAAATCAATTTTGCCATACAGGTGGCACACGCACCGCTATGGCAGGAATAAGGTGCATCATACCCTTCATCCAGCAACGTGTCCAAAATCGTTTTGTCTTTTACTTCGATATTAATCTCTTCCCCTCGCATATGCACTTTCACTTTTGCTGCCTGCCCTTTGGCTTTTACAGGAGAAGCAGTACCGGGATCTGACGAAGTAAAAAATTCTTTTTTAATACTTGACTCAGCGATGTCTTGTGCCCGCAAAGTTTTCTCCGCAAGGACAATCATATCGCCCGGGCCGCATAAGAAAAACAGATCTCCTTTTTTAGTCGTCGGATGCTGGTCGAGAAGTTCTTTTACCTGGGCAGCACTAATTCTTCCGCGCAGACCTTTCCAATCTGATTTTTTCTTGCCAAAAAGTGACTTCATGATATGAAGGCCATTCCCATCCGGTTTAGAGAGGGTATGGTAAACAAAAAACTGATTTTTGTAATGTTGAGATATTCTTTCTAACTCATCTTTAAAAATAATCCTTGCTTCTGAGCGACTTCCATACAGAAGTATCACTGAACTCATCGGTTCTTTTTCAAGGACAAACCGAGCGATGGAAATCAATGGCGTGATACCACTCCCTGCACCGATAAGATAGATATTGCGTTTATGCTCCGGACCAAAATCGGCCGTAAAACGACCTTCCGGAGGAAGAATGTCCAATTGATCACCCGGATTTAATTGTCGACACAGAAGGGGAGATATTTTTCCGCCTTCCACCTCTTTTACGGTAATGGCAAGGTAAGGATCCTCCGGAATGGAACTAATGGAATAGGAGCGACGAAATTCCTTCTTTCCATCCATCCATTTGACCGTTATATATTGCCCCGGTTTATAATGCAACTTTTCTTTAAGTGCATCCGGGTATTCGAACAAAATGGTCACTGCCTCTTCAGTTTCGTGTCTGACCTCGTTGATGATCATGGAAATAAAATCTCCGTTCATGCTTTTGTGCTTGTTTAACTATTTTTGAAGCCGTAAAGATAACACTTATGACGCTCAGTGATTTGAAGTACCTGTTTGCTTACCTGATTCCGGTATCCAGTTTTGCAGGACTATACTTCCTTGGCTGGGCTTCGCCAGGGGCTGTATTGTTTGGGTTTGTCTTTGTGCCGGTAGTCGAATTATTCGTGCCTGCTGCTCCGGTAAATTTGGAAGAATCGGCTTATCAACGCAAGTCAGGCATTAATTTTTTCGATTATCTCCTATATCTCAATGTGATAGCCGTTTATTTCATTTTGGGATATTTTCTCCGATTGGTGAGTGCAGGTACCTTGTCAACGGCAGAATTACTATTTTCTACATTAAATGTAGGAGTGATGATGGCTATCTGTGGAATTAACGTGGCCCATGAGCTTGGCCATCGTCCCGGTCAATTTGATCTATGGATGAGTAAGCTTCTCCTTCTGCCGGCATTATACTCTCATTTTACGCTCGAACACAACTATGGCCATCATCTGCATGTCGGAACACCCGCTGATCCGGCAACAGCAAGGAAAAATGAGGTGCTGTATCTGTTTTTTGTTCGCAGTATCCTTAATAGTTATACGAATGCATGGAAAATTGGATACAAACAGCTGGAAACCAGGGGCCTTCCAGTTTGGCGTCATGAGATTCTTTGGGCCCATATAGCACAGTTCCTGTTGATCTCCGGGTTTGTGTTTTTCCTTGGATGGGGTATCCTGCTTCCCTATTTCGGGGCGGCAGTAATTGCTATTATCACCCTGGAAGCAGTCAATTATATTGAACATTATGGCTTATTTAGGAAAAAAATGTCCTCGGGGAGATATGAGCCAACCACTGAATTGCATTCCTGGAATTCTAATCATGAACTGGGTCGGATTGTGCTTTTTGAACTGGTGAGACATGCAGACCACCATCATCAGGCGATGCGTAAATACCAGACCCTGCGTCATCTTGAAAAAGGCCCGCAACTTCCCTTTGGCTACCCGATGTCAATAGCGATGGCATTCATTCCACCCATTTGGTTTCGGGTGATGAATCCAAAACTGGAAGCTTTAGAGGCTTGATGATGGAATTCTAATTATTTTAGCCATTCATTAAATATTTACAAACCTTGTCTACACTATCCATAGTTATTCCCGCTTATAATGAGGAAAGGACGATTCATCTTATTCTGGATAAAGTCAAATCCGTCAGTTTGCCGGTTGGATGGTTGAAAGAGGTGATTCTGGTCAATGATTGTTCTAAGGATAATACGGAAGGCGCTATTAAAAAGTATCAGGAGGAGAATCCTGATTTTCCAATTCGATACGTCGCTCATGAGGTCAATAAGGGAAAAGGAGCTGCGCTTCATACCGGTATTGCGTTTGCCTCCGGCGAATACACCATCATTCAGGATGCTGATTTGGAATATGATCCGGAGGAATACAATATTCTGCTGAAACCGGTCATCAAAGGATTTGCGGATGTGGTCTATGGCAGTCGATTTATGGGAGGCAACCCACATCGTATTTTGTTTTTCTGGCATTCTATTGGTAATAAGTTTCTGACTTCCGTGTCAAATATTTTTACCAACCTGAATCTTACGGATATGGAGACCTGCTATAAATTGTTTCGGTCCGATATTATTAAAAGTATTCCCCTTAAAGAAAACCGGTTTGGCTTTGAACCGGAAGTCACTGCGAAAATATCCAGGGTGAAGGGTGTTCGTATTTATGAAGTAGGTATTTCATATTACGGTCGGACCTATGCAGAAGGCAAGAAAATCGGATGGAGAGATGGCGTACGGGCTATCTATAGCATTCTCAAATACAATATTTGGGCTAAGTAATTATTATGAAATCAATTCGCGCCTATAAACTTGAATCCTGTGTAGTCTCTATCGAGCAGGCATTGAATGCGCAGAAGCGAGGGGCCGACAGGTTAGAGATTTGTACAAATCTTGAAACAGATGGCTTGACCCCTTCCTTTAGTTTGGTTTCTGCCATTTGTAATCGGGTTAAGATTCCTATTCGTGTCATGATCAGGGAGACACCGGCAGGTTTTGATGTTGATGGGGAAACTCTTGTGCACATGATTCGGGCGATCAATGAATTTAAGCATCTCCCCATAGAAGGGTATGTGCTTGGTGTGATGAAGGATCGGCGTATTGACAGACATGTGATGGAAGAACTAATAGATCATGTCACACCCTTCCCGATCACCTTTCACAGAGCCATTGATAGTACCGAGGATTTGCAAGAAGATATAGGTTGGCTCAACCAGCAGGATAGTATTGATTCCATTTTAACTTCCGGGGGTGCCGTGAAAGCAATGGATGGCATTCAACAAATCCGGCAAATAAAATCCCTCTTCAGGGGTGATGTTTTGGCTGCCGGGAAAATTACTCCTGAAGCCCTGCCTTTTTTGGAAAAAGAACTTCATCTTTCATGGTATCATGGAAGCGCCATTGTGTGATGGGGTGATT
>JAHEAR010000024.1:0-28832 GCA_024642665.1 Bacteroidota bacterium | reverse complement strand
GGGTGATTAGTAATTATGGTGGTTAGAAGGTCAACAAGTCTCCCGTCTTGTATCTCGCGTCTCTTTTTGCAATCTGCCCTTTGCTCATGGCGCTATGCTTTTTGTCGCGTGTCGCGTGTCGAAAAATCGTGTGTCGAGTCCAAGGTCTCACCCTGAACGACCTCCTATCGTCGGCATACAGGGTAAACCCAACACGACTTTCTATCGTCGGCATACAGGGTAAACCCAACACGACTTTCTATCGTCGGCGTACAGGGTCTCCACTGCGCTCCGAGTCTCAGGTCCTTTTAATGAGGGAAATTAATTGCACTAAATTAAACAGCTACCTGAAGTGAGCGTTCCACTACAGCCGGTTCCAGTTTTGGAAGTGCCTGAAAGACATACCCAAGTTCGGAAAAATGTTGAAGCACTTTGGGAAGAGCATATTTTAGATTTGTCTCAGCTTTTAAGCTATCGTGAAATACCACTATAGAGCCGGGGCCTGCATTTTGAATCACATTTTGTGAACAGGCTTCGGGCATGATATCCGGATCAAAATCACCACTCAACACATCCCACATGATGATGCGATAGTGACGCTGTAAAAAATGCACCTGACTTGGCTTGATCTTACCATACGGAGGACGGAAAAGACCGGTATCCACCATGCGGGCACAATGGCGTATGTTGTTGAAATACGTGATATTCTCAGTAGACCAGCCGGAAAGGTGATTCAAGGTGTGATTTCCAACGGTATGTCCCTCTTCAATGACCTGATCATATATTTTTGGATGTTTCCTGATATTGTCTCCGACGCAGAAAAAAGTCCCTTTAGCACCGTATGATTTTAGCGTTTCAAGTACCCACGGTGTGACATCAGGGATCGGACCATCATCGAAAGTGAGATAGATCTCTTTTCTGTTGCCTTCCATTTTCCATAGAAAACCCGGAAACAGGGCCTGGACATATTGTGGCGTGTGGACTAAATACATGGATTGGGAAACGTAGTAGATCGATTCATGGAATGGCTATATTTGCCGCAAAAGTAAAAAGCAGTCTATTTAATGGTTTCTAAACGAAATTGTTCGGTGGATTGCTGCATGAAGGCGCAAAAATCCATCATTTAATTGAAAAATCTTTGTTTTAGGTCAAAATAAAGGCTAAACCATACGTTAATATGCCCAATAGATTAAGATTCGCACCCAGTCCGACAGGCGCTCTCCACATCGGTGGAATCCGAACCGCACTGTATAATTTTTTGCTTGCCAGACAAAAAGGGGGTCAGTTTATCCTTAGAATTGAAGATACTGACCAGAATAGATTTGTGCCCGGCGCAGAAGCCTATATCATCCGATCACTGGAATGGCTGGGCTTGCAAATGGATGAAGGTCCAGTCTCCGGTGGTCTCTACGGACCTTATAAGCAGTCTGAGCGCCTTCTTATGTACAAGGATTATGCCACGAAACTCATCGATGAAGGCAAGGCCTATTATGCCTGGGATACGGCAGAGGATCTGGAGGCAAAGCGACAAAGTGTTCAGGATCATAGTTTTAAATATGATGCCTCCGTCCGAACCCATATGAAAAACAGCCTCAGCTTGTCAGGAGAAGAGGTGAAAACCAATCTTGAAGCTGATCTTCCATACACGATACGTCTTAAAGTGGAACCTGGTCAGTCTATAATTATTCAGGATAAAGTCCGTGGAGAAGTGGTCTTTGATAGTACCGAGCTTGATGATAAAGTACTATTCAAATCAGATGGATTTCCAACATATCACCTGGCGAATGTAGTAGATGATCATTTGATGGACATTTCGGATGTCATCCGGGGAGAAGAGTGGTTGCCAAGTACAGCCCACCACGTTTTGCTATACAGAGCATTTGGCTGGGAGGACACAATGCCGACTTTCTCACACCTTCCGTTGATTCTGAAGCCAAATGGAAATGGGAAATTGAGCAAGCGCGATGGACAGAAATTTGGCTTTCCGGTATTCCCGCTTGCCTGGCCATCTGACAATCCTGCTGAATCCATTGAGGGATTTGATAGCTATGGGTTTGAGCCCGAAGCTGTAGTTAACTTTCTGGCACTTCTTGGATGGAATCCCGGAACGGAGCAGGAGATTTTTTCTCTGGAAGAATTGATCGCAAATTTTGATCCCGAGAAAATTCATAAGGCCGGTGCTCGATTTGATTTTGACAAGGCACTTTGGTTCAATCAGCAGTACGTGCACAAACTAGAATTTAGCGATGCCGAAGAAAGGCTTCGTACGCAAGGCCAGGCTTTAGGGTTTGATCTTAATGCCGGTGATCTTGTCGGTGCATTCAGGTTGTTACAACCACGCGTCAGTTTATTAAAGGAGATCATGCCGTTGGCGTATTATTTCTTTACAGATTCAATCGAATTTGATAATGAGGAGATCAATAAAAAATGGAAGCCCGAGGTAGCGCCTGTGTTGGAAAAGGTGGCTGATGCATTGCAAAATGTTGAGCCTTTCAATTTTGACGTTGCAGGTGCAGCAGCTAAAGAAATGATTAATTCCAGTGGGGTTAAAATGGGTCTGGTGATGCCGATGTTGCGCGCAGCCTTGACAGGTACCATGCAAGGTCCTGATGTATTCGCGATAGCGGAAGTACTTGGTCGTGAGAAGACCATACAGCGGTTTCGAGATTTTGCGAAGCGGTGAATTAAGACCTGAGATATTTGGACCTGGGATTTTTCGATGCGCGATTTTTCGACACCCGACGCGCGCATGGGGCATGGAGCAACTCACTCCATCACTAACTCACTCCATCATCCCTCAAACAATTTGATTTGAATCAATGTTATACTAATAAAGAAAAAAGAGTTCGGATTCGTGCCAAAAAAGAAAACAGTGTATCATGAAAAACTGAAAGGATTTGACCTGAAAATAAATCCTTTTGGCGAATTGGAATCCGGTTTTTCCATTGACAAAATCAATGATTTTTTAGATCATCAGGTGGAGGATAAAAAACTAAAACAATCGAAAGAGGAAGAAGAATAAGTTGGTAATTCTTGCGCCATACGTTGGTAAAATAAAAAAGTCCGAATGATTGACATTCGGACTTTTTTTATAACTGGGGAAGTGTAACTTAAATGCCTAGTTTCTTTTTTACAAGACCGGTTACATCGGTGCTTTCATCTGCATATAAAATCACCCCTACGCCCGGACTTCCATCGAAGATGTACGTATAGTTGTTTTCTTTAGCGATGACATTGATGGCATCTTTGACTTTGTCAAGAATGGGTGTCAGCAGTGATTCTCTCTTCTCTGCCAGTTGCTGTTGCATGTCCTGATCGTACTGGACGATTTTGTTTCGTTCAGCTTCCAGCGCCACGCCTTCCGCTTCCTGATCTTTTGGTGTGATATCACCTGCCTGCACTCTTCGCTGAAGGTCCTGATATTTCAGTTGGAAGTCCTGCATCATTTTTTCACCTTTTGCCTGGAGTTGTTTTCCCAGCGCTTCAAGATTTGATTCGGCTTCTTTTACTTCCGGCATCGCTTCAAGGATAGCGCCAGAATCAACATAGCCGAATTTTTGGGCATTAAGGGATACGCTCAGAAGTACTCCGAGGCCTATGATGCATGCGTTTTTCAGAATTGATTTCATTGTATAAATACTGTTATTTGATTGATAAAAAGGGTTGCAAAACTAACAATTCGTAGTTTATTTATTGACCAGACGAATAATATCGTCGGTTTTGTCGTAATCGGGATTGGAAAAAATGAGTCCGGAACTGCCTCCTTTGTCGAAAATAAAGTCAAATCCACGGTCATCAGCGTACGTTTGAATCGCCCCATACACCCGTTCCTGGATAGGCTGGACAAGATCCTGGCGCTTGCGAAATAAGGCTCCATTAGCACCAAATTTGTCCTTTTGCATATCCCGGGCTTGTTGCTCCCGCATCATGATTTCATCTTCTTTTTTCTTTCTGGCTTCTTCTGACAACAGCACTTGTTCCGCCTGGTATTTATTATACATGGCCTTGATCTGGTCATATTCAAGCGCAATTTGCTGACGCCATTGCGCTGCAATATTGTCCAGTTCCGTCTGCGCCAGCTTATAATCAGGCATTTCTTCGAGCACCCGTGTGATATCCACGATTGCGATACGCTGAGCACTCAGGGTGGTGATCGTCCCAAGGGCTATCAGGAGGAACAGAAAAGTAATTTTATTCATGGTTTTGCAATATTAAGATGATTAGATCCTGTAGAGACGCCAAAAATACTTCAATTATTGGCTCACACTCGGAATTAAAGACGAAAGATTTCCGGTAAAAGTTTCATTAGGTAACGGCAATGAATACCCAAGTGTTGTATCTATACAATAGATAAATAGCCAATAATACATAACATATAATAATATATGTTCGATTCTTTAACCTTCATTTAACGGAATGATAATGCAAATTAACTAAGCACAAAAGGTATGATTATTTTTAGCCCATGGATAAATACACATTTGACGGAGAGGATTTGACGGTAGAGGATATCGTTTCCATTTCCGGTGGACCACTGGCCTTATCAGATAAAATTTGGAAACGAATAGGTCAGAACAGAAGTGCACTGGAGAAACTTTTAACTGACTCCAAAAGCAGATATTATGGCATCAATACAGGATTTGGATCCTTACATGGGGTCACTGTGGATGCCGATAGGCTAGAGCAACTTCAGACTAATTTATTGAGATCTCATGCTTGCGGCGTCGGTCCGGCAGTTTCGTCGGGGATTGTTCGCCTTACCCTGCTGATGAAAATTATCAGCCTATCACAGGGACAGTCCGGTGTACGGAAAGAAACCATTGGATTTCTCCTCGACATGTATAATCACCATATCACACCGGTTGTACCACAATTTGGATCTTTAGGGGCTTCAGGAGACCTGGCACCACTGGCCCATCTTTGTCTGCCGATGCTGGGTGAAGGGGAAGTGGTTTATAAAAGAGAACAAATGCCGGCAGCTAAAGCGCTTGCTCTTGCCGGCATGGATACACTGTCCCTGGGAGCAAAAGAAGGGCTTGCACTGATCAACGGCACTCAGTATTCACTGGCGTGGTTAGTTTACGCTTTGAGTAATGCGTCCCGACTTTCCGAAGTTTGTGATATGGTGGCTGCCCTATCGATCGATTCTTTTGACGGACATCCATCTCCCCTGAATGAAGGGATCCATGCCGTGCGAAAACAAGCCGGTCAGATTCTATCTGCAGCGACAATGCGCAAATGGTTGGAGGGAAGTGAAATCAATGGGGGAGTAAAAAAACATTTGCAGGACCCATATTCTTTCAGATGTGCGCCTCAGGTGCATGGTGCTTCCAGGGATGTGATTGCCTATGCGTTTGATATCGCTAATAAAGAAATCAATGCGGTCACCGACAATCCATTAGTGCTTGGTACGGGTGATGAAGTGAATGTTTTGTCCGGAGGAAATTTTCATGCACAGCCTTTGGCGCTGACATCAGATTTTCTGAGTATAGCCATGGCTGAGTTGGGAAGTATTTCTGAACGCAGATCGTATCAACTGCTTGATGGTAAGCGTGAACTTCCGCCAATGCTCGCTAAAAATCCCGGACTCGAATCGGGTATGATGATTTGTCAGTATACCGCAGCTTCTATTGTTAACCGCAATAAAACCCTTTCAAACCCTTCCTCTACCGATTCTATTGTCACCAGTGCCGGTCAGGAAGATCATGTGAGTATGGCGGCTAACGCAGGTATCAAACTCTACGAAATCGTCAACAACGTCTGGAAGTTATTAGCCATCGAGTGGATGATTTCGTGCGAGGCGCTTGAAAACAGAAGGCCTGCTAAATCATCTCCACAGCTCGAAGAAAAGCACAGTGCTTTCAGGATGTTTGTCCAACCGCTGAAGGCAGATCGATCACACGCATTGGATATTGATGCCTCCGAAACATTTTTGCGTAAAATTTCGGTTGGCTAAAATGAGTACAACACATCAAAAGTTAAAAGCAAGCATTCGAAAGCTTGAACAAATCAATAAGATTGAAGGCCATGTCAATCAATTGAAGCAGCGATTGACATTTGAAGAAAATGCACTTCAGCTTATGGAGAAAACGTTAGCCAAGGAGCAGCGCGATGTTGAAATACTGGAAAAGGAAGGACTGACTAGCATGTTTCGGAAATTTTTAGGGGATCGGGAAGAAAAACTGGAAAAAGAAAGAGAAGAATATTTGCGTGCTTCGCTGCGATTCAATGAGCTGTATAAATCTGTAGAACTGATTCACTTTGAACTGGACCTTCTCGAAAAGAAGCAGCAAGTAAAAGAAGCAACAGCGCATAAGATTAAGGAACTCATGCAGAAGCGCGAGAAGGAACTCATCGCGCTTGACGCGCAGGGGGCTTTAGCATTGAAGAGTATTCATGATCAGGCGGATAAATTGAGTACGTATAGTGTAGAGGTGGAAGAAGCATACAAAGCGGGAGAAGAAGCGCTGGAGTATGTATCGAAAGCAGAGCGATTTTTACTTACTGCCCGTAAGCTGGGACAAAGTCAACGATGGGGTGGCCGTTATCCCGGCGACAGCCGTACCAAGTTTGGCGCGATCGATAGTGCCCGCAAAATGGCTTACCAGTCCCGGCATGCTTTAATCCGATTTGGCAATGAACTTAAAGATGTCTATGCAGATTATGAGCTGCAGTTCAATATGACCCTCGAGGATTTTGGAAATTTTGCGAATGTCTTTTTTGATAGTTTGATTACCGATTATTTTATTCAGCAAAAGATTACCAAATCACTAATCAATATCACCGACACACGAAAGAATGTTGAAGTGATATTAAATACACTTAATACAGAAAGAAGTGCTATTGCAGATAAGGAAACGAGTCTGGCAGTAGAGAGAGAAAAAATTATTCTCAGTGATTAGGGATTTTTGGGCCTGGGTCTCGGAGCGCAGGGTCTCCGCTGCGCTCCGATCCTCACCCATCACCTAATCCAGATTTACAATATTCCCAAAAGCGGGTATATCCACATGCTTAAATCCATCTTCATTTAATGTGGATTTCCAGGCTTGCTGGGTATCATAGTCGCCATGCACGAGAAAAAGTTTCTTTAAAGACTTCTTTTGATTCTGCAGAAAGGCTTTCATCTCATTTCTATCACCATGAGCAGAAAAGGAATCCATCATTTCTACTTTTGCTTTTACGTCCACGACTTCTCCAAATAATTTTAGTGTAGTGGCACCATCCCTCAATTGGCCTCCTGGCGTTCCCGGAGCGCAATACCCTACAATCAAAAAAGTATTTCTTGGATTTTCTACATTATTAAATAAATGATGTTTGACTCTTCCTGCATTCATCATTCCGGAAGAAGAGATGATGATACAGGCTTCCGTAGAATTGTTCAGTTCCTTAGATCGTTCAACTTCTCTTAAGTATTTCAAATTGTTAAATCCGAATGGATTAGGATCGATCAGGAGATACTGATGCAACTGATTGTCGAAGCACTCAGAATGGGATCCATAGACCGCAGTAGCATTGATCGCAAGTGGGCTATCCACATACACCGGAATAGCCGGTAGTTTGCCGGCCGTATGTGCCTGATCAAGCATATATACTATTTCCTGCGTGCGGCCAACACTAAATGCTGGTATGATTAGTTTTCCACCTTTCTCCACACAAGCCTCTTTGATCACCTCAAGAAAATGATTCATTTCGTTTGGCGCTGTTTCGTGTTCACGATCACCATAGGTGGATTCACAAATCAGGTAATCACAAACAGGCATCGGCTGAGGATCTCGAAGAATGGGTCGGTTAGGTCTTCCAATATCACCGGTAAATCCAAGAATAGTAGTCTTTCCATTTTCATTGATCTCCAGCGTTACGGAGGCACTGCCAAGGATATGTCCGGCATCAGTATACATGACCCTGACATCATCATGGATTTTATACCATTGGTTATAGCTGTAGCCAATGAAAAGGGGCATAGTATTATCTACATCTTCCGCAGTATAAAGAGGATCCCGCCATTCGAAATCAGGTTTGTGCTGATCTTTTTTATGTTTTTTATTAAAGTATTCGGCATCTTTTTCCTGAATAAATGCACTATCCAATAGCATGATGGAACATAGACTTCGAGTCGCATGTGTGGAGTGAATAGGTCCTTTAAATCCTTCTTTAACCAGCATTGGCAATCGACCGCTATGATCGATATGGGCATGGGAGAGGACTACGCAATCAATCGATGCCGGGTCAAAAAGAAAATGGCTGTTTGTTTTGAGGTCGTCTTTATAACTTCCCTGGAATAAACCACAATCCAAAAGGATTTTCAAGCCATTATCCAGTGTTAGCAAATGAGCACTTCCGGTGACCGTGCGGGCAGCCCCGCAAAACTTGATATTCATGCACGCTTTTTTTTGAAAGCAACAAGATAAGTGATAATGAGCAAAAGGCGGGAAGCAGGAAGCGAAGAGCGAAGAGCAAAGAGCAAAGGCATTCGCCTTCATTATATCGCTAATATCATCAGTTGGAAGTTGTGATGAGAGCGTTTAGCACCCAGCGTTGTTAGTACTGGTTGATGAGAGCGTTTAGCTATATGGGATAGCAAGGGTTTGTGCCTCGCTTCCGTCTCAAAATTATTGGGATCCGGATCGTATCGCCTATCGCGCTTCGTACGTCCTTTTTTTCGTAATTCGTAATTCAATCAATCGTGATTGTTTTACTCTTCCTCTGATGACTTGCCCAGAAAATACAGGATGAGGCCGAGTAATACCATGCCACCGCGAATGATCCATCCGGTCGTCGCTCCCCATTTATTTATCCAGGTCAGAAAAATGAAATTCATATTCAGAAAATAAACTCCGGCAGAGACAAGTCCCACAACAATTAAAATGACACCTAAAAAGCGCATATAAATTCAGTTTGTTTCTGGTAATGATGCAGATTGACGTAAATATGCATAATGGAGAGGATTCTTTTTTACACCGACTGGAAGTGATTGTTTGACGTAATGGCTAAATCAGTAGTATCAAAAATAGAAAAATGAAAAGCCCTCAAGGGGCGTATCATGTAGCGTTGGGTTTTTACACTAAGCTAAAGGAGCAACGAATGGTGGATTATCACGCAGAGACGCGCAAAGGCGCAGTTGGCTATCAAGCAAGGTCGAAAAAGAACTTATATGCGACTAAAAAAAATGAATAAAAGCCACGCAGTTCATTAAAGATCACTTCTTAACGAAGCTTTTAGATACGCACGATTTAAGCGAGCGATATTTGTCACTGAAATTTCTTTAGGACATTCTGCCTCACAGGCATAGGTGTTGGAGCATCTGCCAAAACCTTCTTTATCCATTTGAGTGACCATGGAAAGTACTCGCCGATCTTCTTCCACTTCGCCCTGAGGAAGAATGCCAAGGTGTGCAGCTTTGGCTGCCGTAAACAACATCGCTGATCCATTTGGACACGCGGCAACACATGCGCCGCAACCAATACAGGCAGCAGCATCCATAGAGGAGGAAGATCTTTCTTTTTCGATCGGAATGGTATTGCCATCAACAGCCTGGCCGGTATTCACTGAAATAAAACCACCAGCCTGAATAATTCTGTCGAAGGAAGAGCGATCTACGACCAGATCCCGCACTACCTTAAAGGCTTTGGCACGGAAAGGTTCGATCCAAATTTGGTCGCCATCCTTAAAATGACGCATATGTAGCTGACAAGCGGTGGTGCCATTAAGCGGTCCATGTGGTCGGCCATTGATCATCATACTGCAGGCGCCACAGATACCTTCACGACAATCATGTTCAAAAGCAATAGGTTCTTTTTTTTGTTCAATCAAGGTTTGATTGAGAACGTCCAGCATCTCAAGGAATGACATATGCTCATCTGCTTCTACATTATGCTTTTCGAACGTGCCCGGATCATTGGCAGCCTTCTGGCGCCATACATGCAGGGTAAGTTTCATCTTGCTCATTACCTATAAATTTCAAATTACGAATTTCAAATTACTTTTTTCTTCTCACCACTCACCACTCACCACTCACCACTCACCACTCACTACTTATAACTTCTCGTCTTTAATTCAACATTCTCAAACTTCAGTTCTTCTTTATGCATGACTGGTTCTGTCGATGTGTCTTTCCACTCCCAGGCAGCGACATAGGTGTAAGCATCATCATTTCGCTGTGCTTCGCCTTCTTCGGATTGATATTCTTCACGGAAGTGACCGCCACAAGATTCATTGCGATTGTAGGCATCCAGAATCATGATCTCTCCCATTTCTAAAAAGTCAGAAACGCGATATGCTTTTTCTAGTTCCGGATTGAAATCATTGTCAGTACCCGGGATAAACACATCTTTATAAAACTCTTCGCGTAAAGCGCGAATCAGTGTTCGTGCTTTCTCGAGTCCTTCTGCATTACGGGCCATACCACAGTAATTCCACATAATGTGGCCTAATTTTCGGTGGAAGGTTTCCACGGACTGATTGCCTTTGATATTCATCAATCCTTTGAGACGATCATCCACGGCTTTTTCTGCCGCCATAAATGCTTCACTATCGGCACTAAATCGTGACGTGCGAATATCATTAGACAGGAAGGTACCTATGGTGTATGGAATCACAAAATAGCCATCCGCAAGACCTTGCATCAATGCACTTGCCCCAAGTCGATTGGCGCCATGGTCTGAGAAGTTACATTCGCCTAAGGCAAAAAGTCCGGGGATGTTTGTTTCCAGATTGTAGTCCACCCAAAGTCCACCCATCGTATAATGAATGGCCGGATAAATCATCATTGGGGTTTTATATGGATTGTCTCCGGTGATTTTCTCGTACATCTCGAAGAGATTTCCATAAAGCTCTTCCACTTTTGCTTCTCCCAGGATTCTGATCGTTTCAGCATCGGGGTTTTTATTCCCTTGTGTATTAGCTTCAGATAAACCATAGCGCTGAATGGCTGCAGCAAAATCAAGATATACTGCCAGACCGGTTGGATTGACACCAAATCCTTCATCACAGGCAACCTTTGCAGCACGTGATGCAACATCTCTTGGCACCAGATTTCCGAAAGCAGGGTAGCGTCGTTCAAGATAATAATCGCGATCTTCTTCTTTTAAATCGTTAGGTGATTTTTTGCCCTGACGGATGGCCTCTGCATCTTCCTTTCGTTTTGGGACCCATACACGCCCATCATTCCGAAGGGATTCCGACATGAGAGTGAGTTTGCTTTGATAATCGCCGGAAACGGGTATACAGGTAGGGTGGATTTGTGTAAAACAAGGATTGGCCATGTAAGCTCCTTGTCTGACGGCACGCCATGCTGCTGATACATTGCAAAGCATTGCATTGGTGGATAAATAATACACATTGCCATACCCACCGGTGGCCATTACGACACAGTGGGCGGAATGACGTTCTAATTTTCCGGTCAGAAGATTTCGGGCGATGATTCCTCTTGCTTTGCCATCCACCATGACGATATCCATCATTTCATGACGGTTATACATATCTACTGTACCTAGTCCAATTTGTCTTGAAAGTGCTTGATAGGCACCGAGCAATAATTGTTGTCCGGTTTGTCCACGGGCATAAAATGTTCTTGAAACTTGCACGCCTCCAAAAGATCTGTTTTCCAAAAGTCCTCCATATTCTCTAGCGAAAGGAACACCTTGTGCTACGCATTGATCGATAATGTTTGTGGAAACTTCTGCCAATCGGTGCACATTACCTTCTCTGGAGCGATAATCTCCTCCTTTGATGGTATCGTAAAAAAGGCGGTGTACGCTATCCCCATCATTTTGATAATTTTTGGCGGCATTGATACCACCCTGAGCGGCTATACTGTGCGCGCGTCGTGGGCTATCATGAAAGGAGAAGCATTTTACATTATAACCCAACTCGCCAAAAGAGGCTGCTGCTGAAGCGCCTGCCAGACCGGTGCCGATGACGATCACATCAAGGCGGCGTTTATTGTTTGGGGCCACCAGAGGAATGGTTGATTTATAATTCTCCCATTTTTCAGCGATTGGGCCTGGAGGAACTTTACCGTCTAAAATTTTCATGTTGATTTATTTCTAAGTGAGTTTCACAATCGGGAAACAAACAGTTTTATTGAAGGAAAAAGTATAAAGGCATGATGGCAAAACCTGATGTGATCAGAATGGTATAAATCCATCCAATCGCATTAATTGTTGGTGTGTATTTTTTGTGGTTGATCCCCAGAGATTGAAACGAACTCTGGAAGCCATGGACCAGGTGTATCGCAAGCGCAAAAACACCTACCAGGTAGATGATGACAATCCATACATTTTGAAATGCTGCGCTCACTCTGCTATAAATATCCTGCACTGCGGTATGATGGCCATCATAGGTAACCATTTGTAATTGGTCTGTAAACCTCATTTTAAACCAGAAGTCTCCCATGTGAAGACATAAAAATGCAAATATCAGAATACCGAGTAAGGCCATGTTCTTTGATGCCCAGGTGGCGCCGGCTACTTTTCCCGTGCTATGGGTACTGCCTTTGGCTTTTCTGTTGGCTAAATAAAGAACGATGCCTTGAATGGCATGGAGGAGGATAAAAGCATATAGTCCAATCGAAATCACCCGAATAAAAGGATTTTCGGACATAAATTCTGCATAGACATTAAAAGAGCGGCCGCCATCATTGGCGAGGAGTTGAAGATTGCCGGTCATGTGGACGACCAGAAAGAGGATCAGAAAAATGCCTGTCAGGCTCATGATCACTTTTTGGCCAAGGGAGGAAGTAAGGAAACGGGTTATCCAATTCATAATTGATCTATCTTAAACAGAGCCTGCAAGATAATGAGGACTCACTGCCTGACAAAGTTACTCGTGGTAGCGGTAAGAGGATAGGGTGAATTGGGTATTTAGAAGGGGTCTAAATAAAGGGGTGAGGAGTGTTCCGCTGTTGCGGAAGGGGAGGAGTGATAATTTTATTTGAATACATCTGAAGCTAGGATAAAACGCAATAGAATCTTGAAATGATAATGTTGCTATTCAGTCCCCCTGGTTGAGAAAGAAGAAGGTTCAATGGCCTATAGCCTCTGTTTTCTGGAAAAGCAGGGATAGTGGATAAATACGAAATTGATAGAAGATAAAAACTGATTAAGGCAGATTAACAAGCCACTCTCTTACACCCCCATGATGAGAACATGTACCCTTCCTGTGCTTACTTTGCGAATAGGTGCCATCCTTGCAAATAGCACATGCCCCAGGAGGTGGAGATATATATTTTGTAGGAGATTGTACCTCCTTGCCATCAGTATTGATATATGTGCGAACTGTGGACTTGGGAGGATTATTTGGATTTTCATCATAAGTGGCGGGATTGCCATCAGGACCAGGAGGACGATGCGAATCACTTTGTACGTCTGATTTTGCAATGTGTAATGATTGGGCATCTGCATTCTGACAACTAATGACTGTGGTCATCAATGAGAATCCCAATGGGATTATAATCAGAAAACTTAGCCAGTTTTTCATCGGATGACAAAAATAATAAAAGTGAGCCTTAATATAAAGGACTTGAACAAACCACGCCACCAGCGCTCACTCCCCATACTGCCCCTCAGCCTGCTGAATGACCTCCGCCTTTAGCTTGTCGTGATCGGAAAAAGGAAATAAACTTACTGTCTTTTACCGGCTCTGCAGGTGTGGCATTCCCTCCTCTCGCGCACCGGCCCTGAAGGTTTGCAACGCCCTCCCCGCACCTTATGAATAGTCAGAATTCTCTAAGCCCTGAAGGGGTGTCTCGGGTAGCGTTGGGGTTCACCCCTAAGCCAGGAATTTTCGAGAGGATTTGTTTTTTGCACGCAGAGTCGCAGAGTCGCAGCGAGGTTTGAGAAAAATCATTCCGTTCATTTTTCAGCTTAGCTACTCAGTTCCTTTGTGCCCTCTTTCCCAATCTGAACCGGCTCTGCAAGTGTGGCATACCCTCAAAACGCAGAGCGGCCCTGCAGGTTTGCCATACGCTCCTTTCACCTTTTTATTTAGTGATCATTTGAAATGGCCATTGGCTCTAATCTCTATGCTCTTAGCCTTTCCGTTCATCGTTGACCTATAACCTCTTATCTATAAACTTTTTTCCTTTGCAAGCAATAGCCATAGCTTAGGCGAATGCAAAAAGTCTCCCGCAGATATCGCAGATTTTTGTAGAAGGGATTTACTGTTTTAAGTATTTAAACAAATACTCATTTAAACATTTCAAAACCTAAACCCCTATACCTTGTAACCGAAGGTGAAAAAAATAAACTATCTAAGCACTTTGTCCTTCTCCTCTTTTTTCTTCTTTTCCGTTTACCTTTTTCCCTAAAACCTAACTCCTACTTCTACACCAATAGTTCGCGGCTGTCCCGGCCATACCGTATCCCCGGCAGCACTACCGGTAGATTCACCACTACCATATTCAAGGTAGTATTTGGTATCTGCAAGATTGGCTCCCCAAAGGAAAATTTCATACTTGTCCAAGATGGATACACCAATCCGCATATCTAATAGGGAATACGAATTGGACACATCCACATTATCTTCATACCAGTAGATTTTCCCCTTTACGTTGAAGTTGAGATACCCAAGAAATTGTATTTTTTCTGAAATTGGAAAGTTTGACTTGAGGGCTATATTGGCAGTTGTTTGTGGGACATAAGGCGCATTGTTTCCATCATATATAGTTCTGTCAGTGGTGCCCGCATAACCACCGTCGACAATTTCAGATTTGTTGAGCCCAAATCCGGCAAGGATATCCAGAAATCGGGATGTCCTGATCTGCGTCTCTGCTTCAAATCCATAGATCTTGCTCTCCGGGAAGTTGTAGTTACCCAATTTCAAACCATTCAATCCCAATGCAACAGCAAATTGTTGTTGATCTTTGAAGTTGATATAGAAGGCCGCAACATTGAATATGAAAAGTTTATTCTTCGTTGATGTTTTTAGACCCAGCTCAAAATTGTTGCTGGTTTCTCCGGCGTACTCTGCATCAAAGAGTGACGTGACTTCTGCATTATAACCACCGCTTCGATAGCCACGACCATAGTTGGCATAGAGTAGCATATCGCTTGAGAGATCATAGCCCACAGAGATCTTGGGTTGTAATTCCGTGTTTGTTTTTTCAGCGGTAAATCCTTCATTGCGGTTGTCTTGTTTAATATTATCATTATCAATACGTATACCTGCACTGATATCAAGTTTTGACGTCGCATGCCAGGTGGCAAACCCAAATCCTGCAAAGGTCTTATAGGTATTTGTAAAATCTGAAATTGGTTTTGGCTCAACAAAGTTGGTGAGCACTAAAGTATCCAATGGCATAGGCGGCATGAAAAAATAGCCGATATCTGCATAGGCATTCGTTAGCAGAAGGCGTTCAGATTGTTGGTATTGAACCCCAAGATCCCATTCGATTTTCTTGTGTCCGTTATGCGAACCTAATCGAAACTCTTGATTGAACGATTTTGAATTGCTGGCCTGATCCTGTCGCAGTATATCCAATGGAAGAAAATCTAAATCGCCAAAGTGAAATCGATCTGCCAGATTATAAGAGGTAATAGATTGAAATTTCATCGGCCCCAGATCATACTCCAGTCGAGCACTAACAAAAGTGTTTTCCAGTGTAGATTCACCATAGACGTTTGCATCAATGACATAGTTGAAATCATTTGGATCAAGGGCCATTCCTGTGCCGGAATGCCCGGAATAGGTTGCTCCTCCTTCTGTTTTTGAATATTGGCCGGCCACAGTCAAGCCAAGGCGAGTAGAGAAATCAAATTTTAACTGACCGCGCAAGGAGAGATCATCATAGTAATCTACGGTTCTGTCGAGAAAAGTATTTTCGATCAATCCGTCCATAGTTTTGTAGGAGCCGGAAAGGCGATAATAGATTTTGTCTTTTATAACTGGACCCGAAGACATCGCCTGTGCCCCCAGATACCCACCGTTTCCGATACCTAATTTGATTTTGTTTTTAAAATTATTTGTTGGAGCCAGAGACAGGATATTTACTGCCCCACCAATAGCATTTTTACCATAAAGTGTTCCTTGCGGACCTTTGACGACTTCGATCATGGCAAGATCAAAAAGTTCCTGATTAACAAGATTGGGATCCGGAATGGTTACACCATCCACCAAAAAGGCTACAGGGGAATCACCATTTCTAATTTGCCCGATACCTCTGATATTGATAAAATTGACACCAATGTTTTGAGAGGTGGCATAAGAGACGTTTGGTACCTGATAAGCGAAGTTCTGGAAGTTGCTGATTCGGGTAGCTTCGATGTGTTCAGTGGTAAATGTCGTGACAGATTCAGGAGTTTGTTGAATAGACTCTGCCCGTCGTCTTGCCTGGCCAACCGCCCCTGCAAAACCTGAAACCTGAATTGCTTCAAGCATCGTGCTCAAAACTTCCATGGTTACCACCATGCGGTCTGAAGAGAGTGGAAGTTGTAGGGTATTATAGCCTAAATAAATAAAATAGACGGAGTCTTGGCCTTCGGGAGCGTACGTTTCAAAGGCACCGTTGGCATCCGTGGCGATGCCTATAGAGGTGCCCGGAAAAACAACATTTACTCCTACCAGAGGGTCATTGTCTGTGTTTCTGACGTTTCCTTTAACCAGTGTCTGGCTAATGGCCAGTTGGCTAAAGATCAGAAAAAGGGTTAGGGCGATGAGACGGTACTTCATGGAAGTTGGGTTTTAAGCTGGATTTGACGTTACTAGTAAATATATAAAATATTCTTGTTGCACGGGGTTTATAAAGGGTGTCCAATCCCGCAACAGGCTGTTTGCTTTGTTGTACCTTGGTCATGAAAGTGATACATCCAAATTACTATTTTTATTAGATGAGAGCGTTGGAGGCCTACCTCCCGATCGATAGAAGATATGCGATTGCTCATGGGGAAATTATTCCGGAGCACATGACAGGTACGCTATTGTTTGCTGATCTTTCCGGCTTTACGCCCCTCATGGAATCGTTTGTAAACGACCTTGGTCGTCAGCGAGGAACAGAAGAATTTTCCCATTTGCTCAACAGGTTCTTTGATGTCCTGGTCGAGCCATTAAATATGTACAAAGGGAGTATTATTTGTTTTATTGGGGATGCGATTATTTGTTGGTTTAAGGAAGATGAAGGACTTCGGGCAGTTGCTGCCTGTCTTAAAATCAATGAAGTGATTGCTCCTTTTTCCGACCTCACCTCTGCTTCCGGACGAAAAGTCTCCCTGGCCCTTAAGATGTCCATCGTGGCGGGTCCGATACGACGTATGGTATTAGGGGATCCTAAAATTCACATCATGGATGTGATTGCCGGCTATGCCGTTAATCTTATTCCGGAGGTTCAGGATATCGTCAAACGAGGAGAAATCGTCATTCCAAAGGCAATCGTAGAACGCTTTCCTGAAATAACTTATGGAGAGGAAAGATACAGCGAGTCTATGAATGAATATGTCGTATGTACCGGACTCACCAAAGAAATTTCCACAGACCCCTGGCCCGAAATTCCCGCTTTATCTTTAGACGCATTAAAACCCTGGGTGTTGCCACCGGTTTTTGATCGCATTACTGCAGGACATCAGGATTTTATTATTGAAATCAGATTGAGTGTGGTTTGCTTTTTAAAGTTTTCTTTTAGAGATCACAACCAGGAGAATTACACCCTCGATATCATTGAAGATTTTATTTGTAAAGTCCAACATACAATTCAGGAATTTGATGGACAGGTTTTCCAAATTACTTTTGGAGATAAAGGGAATAATATCTTTTTTGGCTTTGGAGCACCCATTTCAAATGAAGATGATATCGAACGTGCTCTTAACACTTCGTTTCGTCTGATGGAGTTGAAAAAAACACTTCCATATCTCGACCAACTTGAAATGGGTATTAGCATGGGTCATTTCAGGGCAGGCCCATATGGAGGTAAATCCCGAAGCACATATGCTTGCCTGGGGGAACACGCCAATCTTGCTGCCCGCTTAATGTCCCATGCACTGCCGGGTCAGATTCTGGTGAGTCAACCGATTATGGATAATGCACACAACTATGAGTTCTCCCCATTGGGTACATTACGTATAAAGGGTTTTACTAAACCGGTGTCTATTTTTAGTCTTGAGCGTAGGAAGTCCGTGATGAGGCAGCACCATGCACAAGGTGATGCATCCGTTTCAGGGCGAATGAAAGAAAGGGCAACGCTAAAAAAGCTTGCGCTAAAAGTACAGGCCTCTCCGGTGACACAATGGTGTATCCTTGAAGGGCAGGCGGGGATTGGAAAGACAAATTTGGTCAACTGGTTTATGCTAATGGTTCGCCAAATGGGATTTCAATCCCTCTTATTGCGCGCTGAAGCGATCGAGCAGCGCACACCTTATCATGGCCTCCAGCAGATTATTCAACAAGTTTTTGATCTTAACTTAAGTGCCAATACGCCAATTGAATTGCAGCAACAAGTCTGTAAACAGCTAGCTGAAATTGAAGAAGGCCTGGATCGATGGGCGCCTTTATTGAAAATCATACTTCCTTTTGAATGGGAAGAAACGGAATCCACTGCTGCTTTAACCGGAAATGAAAAAGAGCCAAAGTTGAAATGGTTGCTAAAAAAAATAATTTTTAATCAGCTTTCCAATTCACCCCTTCTACTTGTATTTGACAACAGTCAGTGGCTGGATTTAAGTACTGAAGAATTCCTACTTTCGCTAAAGGATAATTCTGAACACCATCTATTTATACTGATTGTAACGAGAAAATATAAGAACCTCTATGACACCCTGAGCCAAATGGATGACTTAAACCCACCTACGCACCTTTCCCTTGAGGTGTTGAGCAAGGAAGATTTGTACGCACTCTTATGCGATTACCTGTCGATTTCCGAAATCAATCTTCAGGTGATTGATGTGATATTTCATAAAACCGGCGGACACCCTCTTTTTGGTCGGATACTGATTGACGCATTGCTGGATGAAGAAGTACTGCATATCAACAATGGCGTCTGTGAGCTTTTTGACGCAGCCACCGATCTATATAAGATGGATTTGCCGGATAGTATCCATAGTGTGATCATCAATCGAATAGATCGTCTGCCGCCTGAAGATCAGTTGGCTCTAAAAGTGGCCAGTATTCTCGGAGAAATCTTTTCACTCGAGTTTTTACAGGCAGTATATCCTGTCGAACATCAGAAAGCAGATCTCGTTGAAAATCTTAAGAGATTAAAAGGCACAAGAATTTTAACAGACCATTTTGAAGGCGAAGAAACGCATTACAAATTTGAACATCAGATCATCCATCAAGTGGTCTATGGTCTTGTACCTTTTGAGCTACGAAGACGAATTCATTTGCAATTGGTAGACTGGATCAAGCAAACTTATGCCCATCAGCTGAGTACCTACTACCATGTTCTTGGGCATCATGCCGAAGCCGCAGAAGATTATGCTGTATCTGCTCATTATTGGGGTAAAGTAGGCGAGCAAGCGATTGAACGTGGGGTATATAAAGGAGCTGAAGATGTCATTTTGCATGCTTTAAAATTGCTCGAAAAACTTCCTCCTGATCAGGACAATTTGGAATTGCAGCTCAATATCATGCTGACGCTTGGCTCTATTCGTCTGGTCACGTATGGGCAAAGTGCAGACCTCACCGGTGAAGTCTACATAAAGGCAAGGGAAATTGCTTCTCACATAGAAAAGGATATCCCCCTTAAAGCCACCGTTCTGTTTGGCTTAAGTGTTCATCATTATATGCGTGGGGCTATTGCCAAGTGCAATGCTTTGGTGACCGAGATGTTGGAAATAGGGAAGCGACTAAATATTGTTGAGGAGCAGATACAGGCGCATCTCATGTTGGCGAATTGCGCTTTTTGGATTGGTGATTTTCCTACCCAGGACAATCATGTTGAAGATCTCCTGCAGCTTTTTTCTGCAGTCGAATATGAAGGACAGCTTGCCCACTATGCCCAGAATCCAAAGATTACAGTGTGGATATGTCATGCCTGGTCACTTGCCTTCCGCGGAGACCATCAAGCTGCCTTTCATCAGGTGAAGAATATGCATGACACTGCTGACAAAATGGAGCATTCTTTTTCTAAAGGAATGGCGATTCAGGCAGAGGCCTTTCTAAATTGTTTCTTACAGCAAATAGATCAGGCAGATATCAATGCTAAAAAATTGCAGGAGAACTCCACTATTCATGGATTTCCAGTATTTAAGCGAATGGCAGATTGTATCGATGGATGGGTAATGGTCAAGAGAGGCGATTCTGAGGACGGTATAAAGCAAATAGTAAAAGTGATTGAGAGTTGGCAAGCCTCCAAGGCCACGCTAGGGTTGGGGATGTTTTATACGTTGCTGGCCGATGCCTACTATCATGCCGGATTCTGGCAGGATGGAATTGAGGTGTTGGCGAAAGCAGAGGTTATTCTATTGAATATGGAAGAGCGGGTATTTTTCCCTGCCATTTATGTGATGCGTGGAAGGTGTTTTGATGCCCTTGGAAAACAAGATGCGGCTAAAGAATGGCTGACGAAGGCCTATGACCTTGCCTTCGCCCAGGACAATTATTTAATGGGGATGTATGCGGCCGTTCCGCTGACAGAAATATTGATCAATATAGGAGAAAAGGATGGAGCTTCTACGTTTTTTGAAAAGCTGTATGATCCCAATCGAAAGGCTGTCAATCAACCTGAAATTGATGAATTACAAAAGCGATTAGTATCTTAAACCTCCAAAAATAAAAAACACGCCATGACAAAACTGACAAAAGCAGATTTAAGACGGATTCTTGATGCTGCCACCCTGCTGGGTAGTGGAGGAGGAGGACCAAAATCCATCGGAGAACAATTCCTGAAGTATTTGCTCACGCAGCCGCCGGTATCCATGCTGGACCCTAAGGATATGACCAGCGATCAATGGGCCGCTGTGGGCGCAGGAGTGGGATCGCCTTTAGCGGCAGCCAATAATTTTCCGACGGATATTCCTCAGATGGCTTTTAAATCTTTGGCCAAAATTCTAGGGGAGGCCAATCCTCCTATCGAATTGTCTGCGGTGCTCCCGGGAGAAGTTGGTGCGGGAAATAGTTTGGTACCATTGGCGATCGCCTCACAATTAGGTATTCCAATCGTAGATGCATCAGGCGCGCGTCGCGCCATTCCATCATTAGCTCAATGCACTTATGTGAATCTGCCTATCTCTCCAATTGTATTAGCCAACACCACGACGGATGTTAGTTTTTCGGCGGATAGTACGCAGGAAGCAGAACCAATCATGCGTTCCATCATCAGTAGCGGTACATTTACCGAAGATGCCGGAATAGCTTTTTGGCATATGAATGGAAAAACCTTAAAAGACAATGCTGTTCTGCATACGTTGTCCTACACTCTCGAATTAGGAAGAGCTATATATAATGCCACGAGAGAAAAGAAAGATCCTGTGCAGGCTGCCATCAAATATTTAAAAGGGTATTTGCTTTTCAAAGGCACCATTATTGATTCACAAGAGAGCACTGAAGGAGGTTTTGACTTTGGCACCATTACGCTGCAGGATAAGAAGAAAAACATTATGACCATATACAATCAGAATGAAAATCTGATTGCGTGGGTTAGTAATAAATCCCACCCCGTAGCGATTGGTCCTGATCTAATCTGTTATATGACCACGGATGGTGTGACGTTTTCGAATGCCGATCTTGACCTGGCCAAAGGAAAGGAAGTTGCCGTCATCGGCTCGCCAAGTACGCCACAATTACGCGCTCCGGCAGTGATGGCGGCATGGACAGCAAATCTCAAGGCAATCGGTTATGCAGGGCAATATGTCCCTATCGAAGAAATCTGGGGAAAGAAAAAGGCATAGCAGAATATAATTATGCTTTTGGGTAAAAGGGGACACTGAGTGTCCCTTTCATGTAGCCAAATAAAGTGTCTACATCATATCCGCCGAGCCAAAACGAAATGGGCCATTGTTGTGAATGACCTATTTCACCACCTAGTTTATTGTTCGGATCCAATACAACACTGGTGCCATTCATCGTCCAGTCATACTGTCCAAGGAGACCGAGAAACTGCGTTGCAGCAATCATGACGCCTGTTTGGGTAGCATCATCACGTATATTTTTTATTCGTTTTTCAAGTCCCGCTTGTTTGACCGGATCAGTAGTCTTTTCCAGCAAAGTCTTTAATTCTTTTTTACGTTCTATTCTGTAATGTTCATAATTTAGAATGCCAAGTTGTTCGGCGACAACCGTGGATTGCAAGACACAAGTATTCAGCCTTCGATTGGCTATGGCGGGATCGTCAAATACATCATTGAAATTGAGTTCTGGATGGACAGGATCCCAAAAATCTTTTCGCCGGATAATAATATCATCCTTTTTGATTTCAAGATGGAATGGATCAATAGCACTTTGCAAGGCTGTTGGTACTGTTATTTGATTCCGTTGTCTAAATTGAGGCCCATCGATTAGATTTACGGAAGCACCTATTAAGGCATGATCAGCAATAGTCTTCTCCTGATAGGACACTGCCGTAACGGTTACACCTCGGTCAGTATCCCGTGGAAATCTCGGAGAGACAAAATCATTGAGGTGGATAATCCTTTCAAAATCGGGCTCACCGGGGACCACTTGCGTCGGTCCACTCAGACCGCGAGGGTCATTGGTAGGATCCGGGTCTGTTGGGAATCGGCACTGAAACCATCCTTCAAATTGTATATCGAGCATTGTTATTTCTTTAAAAGATTTTTTGAAAACTGTTTGTTGATTAAGGCCATGCTTTCTGCAATATAATCTAATCCTTCCGGCGCATTTTTTCTTTTAGCGGCCTGATTCATTTCTACTGTCAGCGTAGACATCCGTTCAGATAAAAGAATCCATGCCGCCTGTTTATGAGGCAGAAAGGCGAGTACAGAAGATAATTCAAATCCGGCCCCGGCTCGTGGACCATCCGGTTGATCCGCAAAGGCAGGCATTCGGGTCAACATCTCTCCAAGGGGTCTGATGATCATCGTCATAAAAGGAAAGAATGCTGCAAATTTCAGTGTCTTTATTTCTTCAGGGGTCTCATTCGTATGGGCATAAAAACGAATCAACATCATCAACATTAATTCATAGCTACTATTAAAAAAGGCCATGACTTCATTCGTCCTGGGATCAGTGATCAGAGAACCTCCTAGGGTGTTGCTATGCTTATAGGATTTTGGATTCATCACCACATTTCTTGAAGGATCAAAATTCGGATCTTCTTCCTTCATTTTTTTTAGTTCCTTATAAATTTCAAGAAATCGTAGATAGTGTGATGGCTCGGCGGATAAATGAGGCGTACCTTCCCCTTGTTCTGTAATTAATTTGATCGCCTGCAATGCCGTAGCCCTGTCATAAACAGGAAATAATGTCACGTCATAAACCCCTCCTTCTGCACCAATGCGTCCAAAATTTAAATCCAGTTCAGCACCTCCCACTTGTGCAGAAGGAGGGCCAATAAATAATTCTTCATCCGGTAGAGGAAATTTCTCAAAACCTTCTTTGAGTAAAGCATAGAGTTCTGCGATACTGTTATAGCTCACCGAGGAAAGTACATCATTGGTCGTTTGTCCTTTGAGGTGTTCAGGGCATAACGGGTTGATCACATTTTCAGGTTTTTCGACGCAGACATACCGTTGTATGGTTTCGAAATCGAGTCGTTGTAACACCAGAGGAAATGGGTAATAGTTACCTGTGTTTGGAAAATTTGGACGCTCAAAATGAGGCATGGAACCAATAGAGGTAAGGATGTTATTGACCAGACCGAGGTGTTCCATTTCTTGTCTGGCAATCAACAAGAGTAGTTGCCCCCATTCATCAACAGCATTCATCTGTCGTGGCGTTAAATTTTCTTTTTCCGAACGCTTAATACTAAATGCAGTAAAGAGATATTGACAGACCAGTAGGTGCTCAAGTTCCGCCGCCTGGGTAAGAAGATAAATTAGTTCTTCGCGTGTTTTTATCATGAGCGATTAGGTGAAGTAGATTGAAAAAAAGATTTTCTAAATAAAACAAATAATATTAAAATGCCACAAGCAGGAACGATGATTCCGCCGAGGAAGAGAAGGGTTGGGGAGGATTGCTCAATGCCATAAAATCCAAATGCGCTATAGAGCATCGCCAAAAATAAATTGGAGACGATCAATACAGGAATTATTTTTTTTAAGTTGAGCCTTGCTACTCCCGCTATTATTACGGATGCCTCAGCAAGTATCGGAATAGATCTGGTGATACCAAGCGCCCAATAACTCATTTGATTTTCCATTTTTTCATAAATATCCTGGCTTTGTTTTGATACCATTTTATCGAGGATCGGTCGCCCGATATACCAGCCCATGCCATATCCGATGAGTGATCCCGTCATCAAGCCGGCAAAATTGGAGATCGCTCCTAATGCCCAGCCGAGTTTAGCACCAAGAAAAACAGCAATGAGACTCGAGGGTAAGGGTAAGATAATGTCAGCACTCAGTAATCCTGCACCATAAAAGAATGTGAACATGGTGGAATTTCCTTCCAACCATTCCATGCCCGGCAATTCACCGATGGCAATAAACGGGATAAGGGGTACCGCCAGTGCAAAAGCTAAAAGGAAGTATAAGGTTTTTTTCATCAGTATTTAACAGCTAGCTAGTGTAACAAATATACAATTATTGAATAGTGCTTTTTTTCAAAGGGAGAATGTCTAAAGATATATTGTTCGCTATTTGATTTTACAATGCCATTGTAATCTGTATAATCACTTGAGAAATCCCTTATATCCTATGGTGATATGGAGTGCAAAACTCTTTTTTGGTCCCTATTGCTTAACTCCAGCGTCTTCGTTCCCGCTGAACTGCGGGACTGCCCTTCCTCCCTTCCGCCTTTCTGCCCTTCCACCTAATCACTATCTTTGCCGCTATGACAAAATGGTTTATCATAGTATTTAGCTGTGTCACCTTGCAGAGCTTTGCACAGGTGACTACTGATTCTGCAGCGTTCTTTATCAGGGATATTTATCGCCAGTCGTATACTGAGATGCAAAGCTATAAATGGCTGACTACTCTGACCAAGGATATTGGTCCCCGATTGAGTGGTTCTGAAAATAGTGCCGAGGCGATTAAATGGGCCAAAGCGACGATGGATACTTTTGGGCTTGACAGTGTTTGGTTGCAACCTGTCATGGTGCCTCATTGGGTGAGGGGAGAGAAAGAGCAGGTCCTGATGATCGCCGAGGGGGGAATTACAATAACCCTCAAGGCCCTGGCACTGGGAAATTCACCCGGAACCGGAAAAAATGGCATTCAGGCTGAAGTCATTGAGGTACAATCTCTTGATCAATTGAAGGAACTTCCGGATCGCATGATCCAGGGCAAAATTGTTTTCTTCAACCGTGCAATGGATTTGGGGCAGTTAAGTACATTTTCAGCGTATGGAGGGGCCGCAGATCAGCGGACAACCGGTCCGATTGCTGCAGCGGAGCGAGGAGCAGTAGCGGTTGTCATCAGGTCACTTTCAACGGATCAGGATGATTCACCCCACACCGGAATGACCCGACTTTCTGAAGAGATAACCAATATCCCTTCGCTGGCCTTGAGTACAAATGATGCAGCGGTACTGAGTAATACCCTTAAAAATGGTAAAGTGGAATTGTACATCAGAACTACCTGCGAGATGAAGGAAGATGTGCTATCCTTTAATGTGATTGGTGAGATAAAAGGAACCGACTATCCAAAGGAAATTATATTGGTAGGAGGTCATTTTGATTCCTGGGATGTGGGCGAAGGAGCGCATGATGATGGCAGCGGTTGTATGCATTCTATGGAAGTACTATATCGATTAGTGAAAAACAATTACAAGCCACGGCGTACCCTTCGTTGTGTGCTTTTCATCAATGAAGAAAATGGATTGAGGGGTGGTACGGCTTATGCGGAGGAAGCGTTGAAAAACAATGAGTTTTATACAGCAGCCATTGAGTCCGATGCCGGTGGTTTTACTCCCCAATCCTTTGGTTGTTCCGTTGGTGATCACGCATCATTGGATACCACACTAAGTTATATGTCGGGGTATATGGAATTGCTGGAGCCATATGATATTGAATTAAAGCGTGGGGGCGGTGGAGCAGATATCAGTGGTCTCAGACCGGTGGCAGGTATGTTGATAGGGATGCGTCCCGACAATGCCAGATATTTCGATTATCATCATTCCGATCGGGATATCCTTGAAAATGTTCATCCCAGGGAGTTGGCTTCCGGTGCTGCTGCGTTGACATCGTTGGTTTTTCTGATTGATCAATATGGTATTAAGGGTTAAAGTTTATTATCGATTTAATTTCGAGCTTAATAAAGCATCATTACTACCATGAATGAAGTTCAGCTCCATGATGTATCATTTGTCCCCTTTATTTCTGCGCAGCAAATTGAACAGGTAGTGGTTGAATTAGCGCTAAGGATTGATGCGGATTACAAGGGCCTTAATCCAATACTTTTGGTCGTGTTGAATGGTGCCTTTGTTTTTGCGGCAGATCTTGTTCGAAAAATGACAATCCCGCTGCAGTTGGATTTCATACGGTTAAGTTCTTATGACGGGACAGCTTCTACCGGTCAGATGAAGGAGCATTTTTTCTGGAAATCTTCTTTAAAAGACCAACACGTGATTATTGTTGAGGATATTGTGGATACCGGTCATACGCTGCATCATTTGCTGAACAAAATAAATGCAGAACATGCGGCGTCTGTGGAAGTAGCTTGTTTGTTAAAAAAACCTGAGGCCTATCAATATCCAACGCCTTTAAAATATGCAGGTATATCAATTCCGAATAAATTCGTTGTCGGCTATGGACTTGATTATAATGGACTAGGCCGGGACCTGGATGCCATTTATGGTAAGAAGGAAGATTGACATATTTGGTATGCTGTAATTTCTCGCAAAGGCGCTTCCCGATGAAGTGATTGGTGATCGTTGATAAAGGTGATTTAGTGAGTAGTGAATAGTGAATAGTGAGTAGTGAGTGAGTGAATTGGTGATTTAGTGATGAGATTTCGCATGGACAAAAGTCGCGCGTCGATAAGTCGCGGGTCTCAGGTCTAAAAGTCCCAGGTCTCACCCTGAACGACCTCCTAACGTCGGCGTACAGGGTCTCCGCTGCGCTCCGATTCCCAGGTCCAAAAATCAGACAAATACTATCTTGTAACGCACTTCTAACTTTTAAATAAACTTTGCTATGAAAAACCTTTTTTTAATTGCCGCTCTTCTTTTAATGATTGGAGCGGATGCTTCTGCCCAGCAATACCAATATACTGTGGTGACCACTATTGAATCTATTATTCCTGCAGGTTTGGGTCGCTCGAGGATGATATCCAATCAGCAGGATATGGATCCGGCCAACTTTACAACAAAACGTACGGATGGAATGAAAAGTGATATGGGTAGTGTCAAACGATCTGATCTTAAAATCGACGAATTTGAAGAAACCAAGATGCTTAACTTCTATAGTATTGGAGGGATTAATTTTCAAAATGTCGCTTCCAATGATGCATTGGTTTCAGGAAAGTTAAATGAAATGGCCAATGCAGGATGGGAATTAGCATTTGTTGCCACAGGTGTCGAGAGTGATGCGGGAAAGGATGATAATGAAGGCATCTTTGTAACCCGTTACATTTTTAAACGATTGGTTCAGTAGGCGAAAAATTGGGTGATGAGGTGATATGTGTTCCGCTGTCGCGGAAGGTGAGAAGTGATGGGTGATGTGGTGATTGGGTGGTTCGGTTATGAAAATTAGTTTGCCCTATGCTCCTGGCCCTTTGCGCTGCGCTCATAGTCGCGCGTCGCGTGTCGAAAAATCGCGCATCGAAAATTCTCACGTCCTCCGTTAAAATCCATAATAATTTATCCTATTCTCTTGTTAATCAAGGACAAAGAAGATGAATCCCTCATACTGCGATCTGAAATCATACCTTTGTAAGTGCTTATGGATGAAAAGACTCTTGACATAGCCTCCGTTGACCGCAAGCAGGATCATATAGATCTTGCGTTTCAGGCAGATATGGCCAATCAGGGACCGGATGACAGGTTCTTCTATGAGCCTATGCTGGCCAGCCACCCTGCAGCAGATTTGAACATTGGGCTGACTTTTTTAGGAAAATCCCTGAAAGCCCCGCTTTGGGTCAGTAGCATGACCGGAGGCACCGAAAAGGCGTTTGACATTAACAGGCGATTGGCCTCCAGCTGTGCCAAATTCGGTCTCGGCATGGGGCTCGGATCATGCCGTCCTTTGCTCGATAGCCTTGACCGCCTTCAGGATTTTAATGTTCGCGAAATCATTGGAGCCGATCTGCCACTGTATGCTAATCTGGGCATAGCCCAGGTAGAGCATTTGCTGGATCATGATCGACAGGAGGATATTCAGGAATTGCTGGATCGACTTCAGGCAGATGGTTTGATTTTACATATCAATCCATTACAGGAATGGTTACAACCGGAAGGAGATTATATCGCCAATCCTCCGCTAGAAACACTGGCCCGCTTACTGGAAGATTTTTCATTTCCGGTAGTGGTGAAGGAAGTGGGTCAGGGCATGGGACCGGCAAGTATTGAAGCATTAATTAAAATGCCGATTGCTGCTCTTGAATTGGCGGCGCATGGAGGAACTAATTTTTCTAAACTGGAATTGCTCCGGTCAACAGGTGTTCAGCAGGAGGTATATGGCCCTGTATCTGAAATAGGCCATTCCATTGGTGAAATGATTTCGTTTATTAATGAAGCCATACAGCGAAATGGTGATGCGGTCAAGTGCAAAGAATTTATTCTTTCCGGTGGTATCAGAAATTTTTTGGATGGTTATTATTGGATGGAAAAAATAGACGCCTCTGCCATTTATGGACAAGCCAGTGGTTTTCTAA
>JAHEAR010000066.1 GCA_024642665.1 Bacteroidota bacterium | reverse complement strand
CTTAAGCGCCGACGGATGACGAAGGCAGGGGAGTAGAGCAGATTTTGAGGGTAGGATTCTACTTTTTATTTTTCAAACGACGCCGGCAAAAAAGAGTCATGTTATGAGCTTCTCACATAACTATGTTATACGCGCTACAATATTGCGCATCATTTGATTCTGGGCTAACAAACCGTTATAAAGTAGCGAGTTACATGCCATCCAAAATATCCTCAATCGGACTCCGTATCATACCCAAAGAAGTCTCACTTACATGCGTATAGATCATAGTAGTCTTCGGACTTCTGTGCCCTAAGATAGTCTGAATATACCTAATATCCGTACCCGATTCCAGCAGATGAGTAGCAAAAGAATGCCTGAGGGTATGCAAAGTGCCTTTTTTCTTAATTCCGGCACGCTTCAACGCCTGCTTAAGTACCTGCTGCGCACTGCGAGAAGAATACACTCCTCCAAACTGCCCCTCAAATAAATATTCCTTTGGCTGATAAGCCTTGTAATAAGTTCTTGCCTGATTCAAAAGCCCATCTCCAATCGGGACCATCCTGTCTTTCAGGCCTTTGCCCTCGCGAACAAACAACATCTTTCGCTGTCCATCAATGTCCTGTATCTTCAAGGCAATCAACTCTCCAATCCTTAGCCCGGTGCCATAAAGCAGACTCAACATAAACCGATGCTTCAGATTGGCCGTCTTGGTGATGAGCTCTTCAACTTCCTTTTTCGAAAAAACATTGGGCAATGAATGACGCTTGATAGGCCTTTCGATTTCTTCCATATCAATCGGTACCTGAATCGCATGAAGCATCATCTTCATGGCATTGATCCACTGATTTTGATGCGAAAACGAAACCTTCTTTTCATGCACCAACCTGACATTGTAAGCCCTGATATCATCCATGGTTACTGTGGAAAAATCACTAAGCCCAACTTCACCCATCTGTTGCTTTAACATCGAGAGATAAGATTTTATCGTAGCAGGCGCATACCGCCGCTGCTCCATATATAATTCCATTTTTCTAAGCTGATCATGCGATACTGAATCATTGGGAACCAGAGCAGGCTTTTCTTTTTTTGGTTTCGAAGAGGGTATAGTACCAGCAGGAGTCCTCACCGCACCGATATCCACCCACACCACGCCGCGACAATGATTGATCAATTGCCGAAGATCATCAGAGGTGTCAGGCAGATAGTAACATTTGTGCGTACTCGACCACTTGATGTTGCCCATCTTTTTAAGATGCTCCTTTATTTTCTGGTCATATTTATAGCGTATGCCCAATTGACTGGCGTCACGGTGATGCAGTCGAAAGAGGCGGATAGCCATTTCCGAATTATGTGTTTCCATCCTGGTGATAATACTGGTGGATAGAAAATTACGGGATTTTACATTAATCCGCAATCCCCGTCAAAATGAAGGGAAAAGTTGAGTTTCCCGAAGCAACCGGATGAATAAGGTGATTTGTTACCGAATTTTGACCATTACCTGATCACCTTTTTTGTACAGTTTTCATGCCAGCAAGCCCTGCAATTGATTCATCATAGCGGTGGGACTTTTCCAGAAGGCAAGACCAGAACAAAGTAATATCTACACAAAGAAAATCTTCTTCCACAGCCAAAAGCAATCACACCACGAATTCCCTTCAGCCTTTTCCGCCCTTCGGCCCTTCCGCCTTTTTTTTTGGCTCATGTTCCACCCATTCGAAATTGAATTCCCCATGCCCCATGCTCCATGCTCCATGCCTCTTCGTCAATCCAAATGATATATCTCCATCACATGTTCCAGAATATCATTGAAATCAATTTTCAGATCAATTAGCTTTCCGGAATGAATATCAAACACCCAACCATGCACGGTAAATTTCCTTTCTCGAAAAGCCCGCTGGACAACAGCCGTTTTGATCACATTGACACATTGTTCCTGCACATTTAATTCCACCAATCGCTTGTAACGACTGTCTTCATCCGTCAATGCATTGAGTTCTTCTTTGTGAATTCTGTAAACATCCCTGATATTTCTTAACCACGGATTTAAGATGCCCAGATCTTGTGATTCCATCGCGGCTTTGACTCCTCCACAATAGTAATGTCCGCAGACCACCACATGGTGTACTTTTAAATACTTGACAGCATATTCGATGACAGACATGGCACTCAGATCCGAATTGGGAACCATGTTGGCAATATTTCTATGGATAAAAGCCTCTCCCGGAGCAACGCCCATGAGTTCTTCTGCACTAACCCGGCTATCGGAACATCCGATATACAGGATGTCCGGATTCTGACCTTTCGAAAGATTTTCGAAATAATGGGTATCGACATTTAATTTGTCCTTAATCCAGGCCTGATTGTTTTTGAAAATTTGCTGTATATCCATCTTTGATTTGCGTCTTATGGTTTTTGAATCCTTAGCTACCCGGGGCCTGCATCAACATCACCTCCTGTGGGACTCAAAATACAACTTTTATTGATCCGTCTCCATTGTAATTAAACCAGGCCAGATCACCTGCCGCAAAATGTTTTACTTGAGAAGAATTTGTAAAGTGGGATTGTATCAGGATGCTTAAAAGTTAACCAAGGCGACCATATTGAGTTGGTCGCGGCTGCTATTTTCAAAAAACTGATTCATATACCCAAATTCAAACCGAATGTTTTGGTTCAGGTGATATCCCAGTCCTCCGTAGAGTCTGTTTCGATCAAAAACCGGAGCGGCGGTATTTAAAAATATCTCATTGTACACAGAAAGATAAAACGTGTGGTCAATTGCATCGCGACTAAACAACGGGATATTGATCGCCAGAAAATACCGGAATCGCATTTTGAAATCGCGTTCGACAAAGCGCTGTTCAAACCGATATCGATGGAGTAGTTTGACACTGCCGATTTTATCCTTTGCGGTAAACTGCTGGAAGATTCTGTTTTCATGCACAGCGTCCTTTTCATCACCATTACCGGTGTAGTTTTCGGAAAGAATATAGCCGTATCCCAATAGCGCATTATGCTTGCCCTCATTAAAGGTATACCCTAAACCTGTGCGCAGAAGCAACTGTTCGAGATCACCGGCAAAATTGTAGTTTCTGTATTGGACTTCATGGTGAAGATTCCATTTTTGATTGATCTGTTTACTACCGATATAGATCATCCAATTACCCAAGTCGCTTTCCTGACTTTGGGCAAAAGAGGGCAGCACTAATGCAGCCATTAGTGCCAGCCATCTCACTTTTAATAACTCCTTACTTATTAATCTCAAACTACATTAATTTTTATTCGTAAAAATCTACAGCACCATTATTGATATCATACATGGCCCCAATGATTTTTATTTCTCCTTTCTGACTCATTTCCTTTAGGACATCACTTTCTTTTAAAATGCGATCGATGGACAACTGCACGTTTTTGGCAGAGACATTGTCTACAAATTCGGCATTAGAGGAGTTGCGAAGACTGGCATCCTCAGGGGCTTTAATAGCATTGACAGCAGGTTTTATTTTCGCTAGCATTGCTGTTAGGTTACCTAGTTTGGCATCATCGCAGGCTCCTTTTACTGCTCCGCAGGCTGTATGTCCCAGCACGACGACGAGTTTTGTGCCGGCCAGTTTGCAGGCAAATTCCATGCTCCCCAGAATATCTTCATTGACAAAGTTTCCGGCAATTCGAATACTGAATATATCGCCTAAGCCCTGATCAAAAACCAACTCAGCAGATACACGTGAGTCGATGCAACTGAGAATAGTGGCAAACGGGAACTGACCATCACTCGTATCGTTGACCTGCTCCAGTAAATTCCTGTTGGCCTTCAGATTGTTTTGAAATCGAAGGTTGCCTTCCTTTAAAAAGGCAAGTGCTTTCTCCGGTGTCATGGTAGCTTGCGTTTCTCTGGTATGTGCTTTCATTGTTTAAGTATTTATAGTTGAAGGATGAATGTTTAAGATTAAAAGGTTAGTGGG
>JAHEAR010000065.1 GCA_024642665.1 Bacteroidota bacterium | reverse complement strand
ACAGACCCACGAAAGCTATCCGTAGGAATGAAACATGTCATGGTTAATGGAACCCTGCTGATTCGTGATGAAAAACTAGACACGAACGCCTTGCCAGGACAGGCGGTGCGATCACCTATTACAGCCTAATGAAGAAAGAAGAACAAACAGAGTCCAAGGTCAAGCTCGCACCGATTCCGATTACAGTGATAGCCGGATTTCTCGGTGCGGGCAAGACTACGCTCCTTCATCATATCCTCACAGCCGAACACGGCAGACGCATCGGAGTGCTGGTCAATGACTTTGGCTCCATCAATGTGGATGCTGAGCTGGTTACCGATGTAAGCGACGAAATGATTAGCCTGGCCAATGGCTGTATCTGTTGTACCATCCGAATGGATTTAATTCAGGCAGTTTTGCAAATGGCGAACAATCCAGAACGTCCAGAGCATATCGTGATCGAATCCAGCGGCGTAGCTGACCCGGCAGGTATTGTGAAGAGTTTTCTGGATCCTGAAATCTGGGGTATGGTACAGTTGGATAGTGTGATTAGCCTCGTGGATGCGGATCAATCTCTGGATTTGCCTTACAATGAGGAGCGATTGGCACGCGCACAGGTAGTCGGAGGAGATATCATTCTGCTGAACAAAGTCGATCTGGTAGATGCCGAAAAACTCGCCAGAGTACACGCGTGGATCAAAAATATCAAACCGGGGGCTAAGGTATTTGAAACCACACAGGCGCGCCTACCTATGGAAATCCTTTTGGGCACGGGCCTGACGGATCCAAAACGGTTTGAAGAAAAACGAGAACCTGAAGTAGGAGTGCATGTGCACGAGGTGTCTGAGGGCCACGATCACGACCATGATCATGACCATGACCACGATGATCATGCCCACGAGCTCTTGTTCGACACCTGGACTTACTATTCGGAGGAGCCATTGCATATGGCGTTTTTCCAAGAACTACTCTATAATTTGCCCAGCACAGTCTTCCGTGCCAAAGGCTTTGTTTATTCCATGCAAGAACCCCAGACCCGTATGGTGGTTCAGGTGGTCGGTCGACGTGCTACGATCACAGCCTCCCGTCCCTGGGGCGATGAGAAACCCCAAACCCGGCTGGTGTTCATCAGCGAAATGGATACTGTTAACTACCCGGTACTAAAAAAAGTGTTGGACCGCTGTAGCGCTCAAGAAAATGCATAAACCCGATGATGTATGAACTCAGCTAAACAAAATATACAACTCAAAATATGATGAACAAAAAATTTTCATTTATAATACTGGTTGGAACACTCGCTCAGCGGTATGGGGTGTCTACTCTACGCCTTTATTCCTATCTCAAGAAATTGAGTGCTACCCTGGGGATCGAAGCTGAGTTTTTGATCACGCCATCCAATATTTTATATATTTTTCAGCAGCCTGGCGAGTCCCAATTTTATCACCTCCAGCCCGCCGGAGCTTCGTCTTTCGAAATGGATAAAATCACCCAGATAGGCAATCTTGTCAGTCAGCTTGATGCCGGTTCTGTTGATTTTGATCAAGCTGAATTTAATCTAAAAGCCATAGAAAAGAAGGCCCCCATATTTGGGGTCTTCCCTGTGGGTTTGGGTTATGTTTTATCAGGGATGGGCTTTGCCTTAATTCTTTCGATTTCCTGGATGGATGTAGGGATATCAGCCGTGTTGAGTGCTGTGGTTTATGGATTGGTTTTGTTATCCGCACGGTTGAATTGGCTTTCCCAATCATTGGAATTCACATCTGCACTGGTGGCAGGGATATTGGCGAGTGTGTTAGCCTGGGTTTTTCCAGGTAGCAACACCTTCTTCACTACGCTTTGTGGCGTAGTCGTTTTGATTCCAGGCCTGGGCATTACGCTAGGGTTAGGTGAATTACTGACTAATAGGATTAGTTCAGGGGCGCAAAGATTTATTAGTGCCATCATCGTGACGCTTAAACTATTTTTGGGCGCCATGCTCGGAACTGCCCTAGTTGGCTGGGTCCACACAGTTCCACAGGCGGCGGAGGTCGCTGCAAAATCCATGGTTTGGCCCTGGATTGCTGTAGCTGGTCTGATGCTGGGGCTGGCCATGATTTTCCAAGTGCCGCGGAAGGATATCATCTGGACGATTGCAGGAGGTCTGCTGGCCTTTGCTGGAATCGCAGTGGGTAATCAGTTCGGGTATTGGCAAGGGTCCTTTATCGGTGCGATTACACTGGGAACTTTTGGCTACTTGTATAATCGAATCACGCTCAATCCGTCCTCAATTGTAATGCTTACCGGAATAATGGTGCTGGTGCCTGGTGCCGCCACCTATATAGGTTTGAGTACCGGCCCTGACGGGGTGTCTACCGCGGAATGGAGGGCCTTCGTCAATGCGATAGCGATCATCACTGGTCTGATCGTGCCCTATTCGATTTTACCACGCAGGTTCACGCTATGAGATGAATTACTATAACCAGTTAATACAATCAAGTAAAATACGCTTACCAAATACAAATTTTTAAAACGAACATTAATTTAAACAACCAAAAAAATGAAAACTCTATTAAAATTTAACCCAGGGAAGTTTGCTTTATTCCTAATGGCCTTGTTGGCGCTTTATTCATGCAAAAACACTACAGAGCAATCAGAGGAATCTGCTTTAACCAATGAGCTAACAGAAGAAATAGTTATAGAAGATGTGTTGATCATTGAAGAGCATGAACTTAATGACATAGCACTCACCACTAAATCTCCAAATGCAATAGATACCCCTCTGGCGGCTAAATCTTCTGGCACAGTAAAAAAACCAAAGGCGGAAAGTTCAACTACTAAAACCCAGGAAGCTGTTGAAGAGGAATTGGAGGAAGAAGCCTATGAAATTGCTACCCTGGAAATATTTGCTGATATGGTTGCAGAGGAGGAGTATGTAGCTGATAACACCATTGAGATTGATGAGGCTGTGGTTCCTCTTGATGAAACTCAAACTATTGTTTCTTTTAATAAAAAAGGGAAGGCAGAAGATGCGTTTCAGGTAGTTACCAATTCAGAAACCAATGAAATTGAACAGATCATTTTTACGGATAAAAAACACACAGACGAGTATGATGTATCTGTTGGAATATCGGCTAAGGAAGCAAAAAAGCTTAGGAGAGAGCTGAAGCATATGGTCCATAAAGGGAAGGTCTTTCTCTACGACGATACCTCTAATATTATGTACCTAATGGATGCTGAAAATATGGCTGGCGAAGAAATTTCTGCGGAGGAAATTGACGAAATGGAAGTATCAGCGATTATCTGGAAAGATAAAAAGCACCATAAAAAAATGAAATGAATAAAGCACATTTGAGATTACCTCATGGCTTGAATTTATACCGACATGAATAGCGATTTCATTAAGGTTTTTAAGTTGAAAAAACAAAGGATTATCGGGGGGAATTCAATTCTGTTCTTTTGAAATTTTTCATAAATAATCTCTTTGAAATCAAAGTGAGTCGAAGTTTAAAGATTTGAAAAATCGAAGTACATTTTTCTAGTATGAAGGCCAAAATTTGAGATTTGGAAATCTTAAATCGAAAAAAGTAAACAATCAAAAGTAAAATCTGAGTCACAAATAAATCTTTAATTATAAAATCCATGAAAAAAATCACGCAATTATTTTTCGCAGTTGTATTTGTGATCTCACTGACACAAAGCTGCCAGACCCCACCAAGTGGTGAGACGGAGCAAGCCTATAAATCCATGCCCGCCTCCACGGAGTTTGATGTGGTGATCTTAAACGGACGGGTGATGGATCCGGAAACCAATTTTGATGCCGTGCGCAATGTGGGCATTAAAGACGGTATCATTGGATTGATCACGGAGAGTGAAATCAAAGGCAAGAAGACCATTGATGCCACAGGCAAAATTGTTTCTCCCGGATTTATTGACTTGCATAGTCATGGTTTGAATATCGGAGATTATCGATTGCAGGCTAGTCAGGGGG
>JAHEAR010000006.1:107558-150121 GCA_024642665.1 Bacteroidota bacterium | reverse complement strand
AAAGGGTGGGTCGTTTCTGAAGGATAGTTTGTGCTCCCTTCTTTGCTTAATGGCTTCCAAATCTGAGATATTACTAATTTCACACCGAGACTATGACCCTGATTCGAAAATTAGCCGGCGAAACCGCCATTTACGGATTTAGTTATATCCTGAGCAGGATATTGCACTATGTCCTTTTTACATCCTACCTCACCTATGTCTTTAATGATCAGCTTAGCAAATACGGCATCTACAGAGATATGTATTTCTATGTTGCGATTGTCTTAGTGATTCTCACCTTTAGGATGGAGACCACTTATTTTCGCTATGCAAAAGAGGACAGAGCAAAAGTGACGACCATGTCGATGTCCTTTTTGTTATTGCTTGCTTCGTTATTCGTGGTGGCGCTTTGGATATTCCGGGGGGATGTGGCCGATTGGATGCATTATGAGGGAATGACGACACACCTTATGTTGCTGGGTGGTGTACTATTCTTTGATGTACTTTCTTCCGTTCCTTTTGCGAGTTTGAGGCAGCAAAACAGGCCCTGGGTTTTTCTTGCACTTAAGATGGGATCCATTGTTCTCAACATAGTTTTTGTTTTGTTTTTTATTGAGATACTTCCCCACCTTTCTGAAGGAGGAGGTTTTTGGGAGCAGTTCTATCGACCAAACGATCAGTTGTTCTATGTGTTTCTGGGTAATATGCTGGCCAGTTTGTTTACTTTTTTAGGCTTGTTGCCTTTTATCAAAGGTCAGTCACTGGAATGGGATTTTACATTCTTCAAACGTATGTTGAGTTATTCATGGCCATTAGTGATTGTTGGATTTGCCGGTGTCATCAACCAGTCCTCTTACATTACGTTTCAAAAATATATTCTTCCAAATGATGTGACGACCAATCTTTCTGATGGTGGAGTCTTCGCAGCAGCTGCATCGCTGGCGCTATTGTTAAATCTTTTCACAGTGGCTTTTAACTATGCAGCCGAGCCATTTTTCTTTGCACATAAAGACCGGGATGATTCGCGGCAGGTGTATGCGGATGTTGCTCTTGCCTTTACTTTGGTGGGAGCTACCATGATGTTGTTTATCCTCGCCTATATGGATGTCTTTCAATTAATTCTGGGGAGCAATTTCCGGGCAGGATTATATGTTGTTCCGATTCTTCTCCTTTCATATCTTTTATTAGGTATATACTATAATCTTTCGGCTTGGTATAAACTGGCCGACAAAACGCGTTGGGGTGCCTGGATAGCTATAGGAGGAGTTGTCATTACAGTGGTGGGAAATATTTTGTTGATCCAACGCATGGAGGTCATCGGGTCTGCATGGACAGCATTGGCTTGTTATTTATTCATGTGTGTTGCTTCCTATTTTCAGGGACAAAAGTATTTTCCGATTCCTTATAAAGTTGGCCGGATGATCGGATGGATTGTCTTGGCCATTTTGATTTATTTATTGATGGAATGGATGCGAGGCTGGATTGGGAATCAATTTGTGCTTATACTTCTATGTAATTCAGTATTTGTAGCTGCCTTTCTGCTTTTGGCATATAGGCTTGAAAGGCCCTTGATTAGGCAGGTGTTGGGAAGAACCAACTAAGTTGGGTCATAGATTTGGTCATATGCTTTTCGTCCTGAGGGGCAACAAAAAAAATAAAACATATATGATCATTTCTTATTTGTATCTTGTTAGTTAAACCAACTAATTAAAGATCATGAAACGCACATTACTTTTTATGGTGCTATTGGCACCAATTTTATTATTTCTCCCTTCCTGCGAGGAGCATGAAGAAATGGAAGAACATCACGCAGAACAAATTGACATGGATGCCGTCAAGGCAGAAATCGCAGCTATGGAAGCTGCTTTTGCTGTAGCTGAAAACGCTAAAGATGCCGACGGCGTTGTCGCTTACTATGCCGATGATGCGCAGAGTCTTACCTACAATGCACCAACAGACGTAGGAAAAGAAGCGATCAAAGCAAGTGTGATGAAAGGTTTCGAAGAGGATACCATGGGCTACACGATCTCTTTTGAGGTGACCGGAGTCTGGGCTGCAGGCAACTACGCCACCGAAACAGGTACATCCACTACAGTGGACAAAGACGGAAATGTCGTTCGAAAAGGTAAATACATGACTTTATTCGAGAAGCGCGATGGCAAGTATATTGCTATCCGCGATTGCTATAACCGGGATGATAATCCTTGTAAATAGCCAATAAGGTAGTTACAATAGAATTTTTTTCTCCCCAATTCCTGCTTTTACAAATTAGAGCAGGGATTGGGGATTTTTTATTTTAAGGCCTTAGCTTTGTTGTAAGACTAAAGGCCAGGGAATGGATTTTAGTTAAAAGGTTAGGTGGTTAAAGGGCTTATATGTTTATATGTTTATAAGGGATAGAAAAGTCTCGCGTCTCTTTTGGTTGAAGGTTGAGAGTTTAGCGTTTAACGTGTCTTGTTTTCTTAAGATAAAAATTCGCTTCTCAGGTTTTGCGTCTCGTTTCCGATAAGGTATATAAGAGCGAGAGCAATGATTTTTCTGCGCGTGCGACTGGAGAAATTTCAATTAAGTCAATAGAAATAATTTCACGCAAAGGCGCAGAATGGAAATTACCATTGCACACCTACCATGTCTAAATCGTAATTTTTTATTTTGCCTCCTGCCTCCTGCCTCCTGCCTCCTGCCTCCTGCCTCCTGCCTCCTGCCTCCTGCCTTCTCAACCTTTTTTTGCCAACTTGCCTGCCTGAACAGTTCCTTCATTACAAATCCTGTAAAAATAAATTCCCGGCATTTGATCTGACATATTTATATGGTGTAAGGATTGAAAATCGCCACTCATTTTTTCTTTATGCATAACACGCCCTTGCATATCATATAATTCGAACTGCACCTCTCCGCGGACTTGATTTAATCCGATGAGCAACTCATTGGAAAATGGATTTGGATATACCTTGACTAGTGTTGATAAAGATTCTTCTTCGGTACTTGTTTCAATTAAGGCAAGGGCAGCTTCAACAGCAGCGAGTGCATCAATCCTTCCATAGCCATACGTATTGTTTGGAATGAAAAATCCCGGCAAGCCACCACATTCCTGATCAGTAGTTTTTGGTATCGCTGTGTGTTCAATGATATCTTCGATCACCTCCACCTGACCGGCAAGCTCCGGATTGGCAGAAATCATTAATGCCACAACACCCGCCACATGCGGTCCCGCCATACTAGTGCCGGAAGAGTTGCCATAAGCACCACCCGGTCTTGCCGAACGAACACTAACACCGGGTGCACAGATATTAGGCTTGATCCGAAAACTACTATCCGCCGTAACATGTCCTCTACTACTGAATCCTGCAATGGTATCATTGCTCGCTGTAGCACCTACTGTAAAGCTACCTTCAAACATGGATGCCGGTTTGGAAATAGTACTACATCCCGGTCCATCATTACCGGCGGAAACCACCACCACAATTCCGGAAGCACGGAGATTATTGACCACCATATTCATAATCTCAAAGTTGGAACTATCGCATCCTTCTGCAAGTGGGCACGTCCATGAATTATTGATGACATGAGGAGCGCGCGATGGATCCGGGTTTTCATTATTCAAATCTGTAGGTGCTAAAAACCACTCGAAACATTCGATGTAGGAAAACAATGTTCCCCATCCGCGTTCCATATTTCGGCATCCGCACCAATCAGCTTCGGGTGCGACACCGATCTCATTGTCTCCATCCAATCCAATCATCGTTCCCATGGTATGCGTGCCATGGCCAAAGTCATCACAAGGCTCAAGCAGATCGATTCCACAGAGATTATTTGAGTCTGCATTAGCAGGATTATAATCATGAATTGCATCATGCCAGTTGTAATTATGATCTGCTGTATCTGAGACAGCATCATACCCACGGTATTGTTGGATGAGCGCAGGATGTGTCCAATCATAGCCGGTATCTTCTCCACCGACGGTCACACCTTGTCCTCGGAAACCCATTGCCCAGACATCATCCGCATGGATCATTTCTATGCCCCATTCGATAACGCTTCTATCAGACATGCCATCCGCTGCAGTTTCAATAGGTTCTTCACTGATTATATTTTCATCATTTAAGATTTGTGCCACTTCTGAACGTTGCGCCAGTGACTGAATCAAATCTTTGTTGCCGTGTACACGTATCGCATTGATGATATAGAGTGGTCGGTAGGATATATTGTTCTCATCGAGTACACGGCTGATGTTACGTTGCGTTTCTGATGCGGTTTGTGTAAGTGATTGAAAAACAAATTCTGCTTTGTCTTTTTTTGTTCGGAGCCATTGCGCATCTGAGAGATCTGATTGTTGCTCTAATACAACAAGGAAGGAAAGCGCTTTACCTCGGATTGAATTCTCCCATAGCGATGGTGATATTTTTGATTGCCAGTGGGCATCAGTTTGCCCAAAGGAAGAGTGGATAATCATCAGGGAGAGGAGAAGAAGAAAATACTTAGGCATATAGATATTGTCTGCTGGTGGATGACTGCAAGAATGCGGCGTGAAAATACAATTCAGACCGGGAAATGCAGAATTGAAATTGTCCTTGGCATGCCAGGACATTGTTAATTATTGCCTAAAGGACAGAAGATGACAGCGTGAAATGTTCCATTAGAACCATCGGGTAATAGTCACTTCAAGATTAATTACTGTAGGCTCAAGAGTGCCCTCGACTAAAGGATTGAGTCCGTATTTCATGCTTGCTGCAGGCGTCAAGCTAAGGTTTTCTCCCAGACGGATATGGTACCCGATGCCCAATCCTATAAACCAGAGCGTCTTATAATCCGGCTGCTCCATGCCTGTAATGTCTTTGTCTGTCTGCTCACTTTGATCTTCGTTGATGACATTCAAATACCAATTGGTATTCAAGGGTAACATACTATTGAGCGTAGCAGTTATAAAAAGTCCATTGCTGGCCGTTTGATTAAAAGAGTAATTCAGCCCAAGCTGAAAATTCATAAATGAATATTTGACAACACCATCGACGCTTACCGGAATTAATGAACTTGGTGGTCGCATTACCTCAGGTTTGAGGTTTGAAACTTCTCCATCAATTTTATAATTCAGTACGGAGTATATAAGACCCAGAGAGGTTGAGAATTTATTGGAAATCACCCGACTGTATTGTAAGCCCACATCATATGCATAGAAACCCTCACCACTGCTCGAAAAACTTTCATAGTCCCCAAGAGGAAGGTATTGGTCTAAAAACTCACTACCATAGTTGACATCACTGTAATTCGCTCCGACAATAATCCCAAATCCATTCTGAGCCTCTTGTGCTTTTGAAGATGTTGTGAAAATGAGTGCAATAAAAAGAAAAAGGAATCGACCGATATTCATTACCTGATTTTCTAGTTAGTAAAGCTGATAATTAATGTAAACTTACTAATTAGATCTTATTACCTGTTTAATTGCACTTAGCAGTGAATAACACAAAGAATCTTCTTACTCCTTTCGAATATAAGCAGCTATTCGCGAAGCTTTTCGGGCCGGTAAATAGGCGGCCAGACTACCGATAATAAAAACAGTGGCACCCACGATTAGGATATCTACCCAACGCAATTCAATAGGATAGGAGTCCACCACAAATCCTTCCGGAATGGGTACAATGCCAAATTGCTTTTGCAATACATAAAACCCAACCGCGAAACCAATACCAATTACTAAGCCCAGAAAACTGATCATCCAACCGGAACGCATAAATATTTTCCGCACATCCGCTGGAGAGGATCCCATTGATTGAAGAATCGAAATATCCTTTCGTTTGTCCAAAACAATCATCCAAAGAGCACTGACAAGATTAAAGGATACAATAATGAGGGTCAGCGATACCACAGCAAATGAAATCCATTTTTCAATATTCATCAATTTAAAAAATGCTGCATTCTGCTCATCCTTGTTTTTTACATAAACGGGTGTTGTAAATAAACCCAAAAGCTTTTCCTTTATTTGTTTTGCATCTGCACCTCGTTCCAGTTTGATTTCTATCCCGGAAGAAGCATCCGGACTATCCAGCAAATCGCGAATAAAATCAAGGGATACAAACACATATTGATAGTCATAATCCTGTTTGATCGAAAATCGTCCGGTAGGGTAGGCATATTTTACTTTGAAAGCCTTATCTAAAGGTCCACGCTGATTCCTGTTTGGTAAATAAACGGATAAGGATTCATAAGGATTGCGATGATTGACATTAAGTCTTGAAGCTAAGCCCGCACCAAGAATGGCCAGTTCAGCCTCTCCATTTTGGAGTATGAATTCACCATCCAACGTGACGCTATCAATATCCGCTACCTTCCTGAATGCTTCGTCAACCCCTTTTAAGGTGCAGATGTCCTGACTTCCCTGGTATTCGATCAATGCTGTTTCTTCCAACGTAAGACTTAGATCAGCGATCTCCGGCCAGCTTTTAATGGTGGCCAGGTCAGCTTCACTCGGGCTGAAGTATTTTCCTTCTCTGGGATATACTTTCAGATCTGTATAGATTGAATTATATAGTCCCTTGAGCAGATCTTCAAAGCCATTAAACACCGAAAGAATAAGAAGTAATGCCGCAGCACCGATCGCAATGCCGATCATGGAAATACCGGTGATGATATTAATGGCCTGAAAACTTTTCTTGCCAAGAATGTATCGCCAGGCGATTAGGATGGTGTAGGAAATTCTCATCCGGGTACCAACTCAGAAGTGTAATGGTAATAGCCCTGGATGGCTTTATAAGCCCGGGTATGTATTTGTTGCCTGATCTTTTCTGTAAATAATTTGGTGTTTTTCATGGTGGGATAGGTCCGGTTGGACAGAAAGATATAGGTCAATCTGGTTTCAGGATCATTCCATACACAAATGCCGGTAAATCCAGTGTGACCATATGTACCCGCGGAAGCAAACGAAGAGGTCAGCAATGATCCCGAACTATCCAGCTCTTTTAAATCAAAACCAATTCCACGACGCGTAGATTTTTTATAGCGTGTTGTATAGGTCTTTAGAATAGTGCTGTCAATATATTGTTTACCACCATACTGGCCACCATTCATAAGCATTTGAAACAGCACCGCCAGATCTTCGGCATCAGAAAAAAGTCCAGCATGCCCACTCACGCCGCCCAACATAGCCGATGACATATCATGTACGTACCCCTGAATTTCCTGGCACCTGAAATAGTTGTCCACTTCCGTCGGTGCGATTTCCTCAGGACTGAAATGGCGCAATGGATTAAAACCTATTCGCTTTAATCCAAGTGGGGTATAAAAAACACTATCTACATAGTCATCCAATGCAACACCTGTTTCGCGCTTGATGATTTCAGCCAGCATGATAAACCCCAGGTCACTATATACATATCGTCCATCCGCATTGAGGCCACTTTCAATAATTTGTTTTCGTATCGTATCCAGATAGCGATCATCCATAAACATATCCTGAGCGACACCCAGACAAAAATCAGACGAAGGACTATAACAATAGAGATCCGGTTCGGATTCTATCCACATATTATCTTCCATCTTCCCGGTGCTTTCATAGAATGGAATCCATGATTGCAGACCCGCATGGTGCGCCATCACTTTCTCGAGTACCATGTCTTCTTTATTGCTGCCCACGAGCCACGGCAGATAGTGACCCAGCGTGTAATCGGTGGAAAGAATATTTTCTTCATCAAGCCGCATGACGGTCAGCGTCGTAGCAGCCACTTTTGTGACGGAAGCTAAATCATATAAATCTGTTACGCGAACGGTATCATTACCATCATAGGTATGTTTACCAAAAGCACGCTCATAAATAATGCGACCGTCCCTTGCTATCAAAACCTCACATCCCGGTGCAGCTTTAGTTTTCATCATATAGTTGGCAATGTCTTCAATCAGGTCGAGGCTGTCTGAGCTCATACCTACCCGCTCAGGAACACTATATCCTAACCGCTTGAGTGAAGGCGTAGAGAATCCATGGTGTAATGGGTAAATATTACTTGCCGAAATTGGTAATTTTCCACTAAAACCAAACACGCCGACAAGCCCTTGCGCAGTGATGTCCTCAATCTCAGGCATGTCTTCATACGCCATGATGACATGATCAATGTTTTCAAAAAACTTAAGACTGTACGGACTGCCAAAGACGACCAGAATCACTTCATTCTGACGATTGATCAATTGTATTAAACTCAGCTCTTCGTTTGTCAGCCCAAAATTTTTCGCAACACTGGTATTTAAATCATGAAGAGAAATAATCACCCGATCATATTTTTTTAAATCCTTTAACAGGGTTTTTTCATCTATGCCATCAAGACGGTGATTGGTATTGTAATGATCTGCGTCTACATAATGGTCCAGTCTGTCCTGAAAAGGTGTTTTGGTTTTGCTTCCTATGGCCAGCGTTGCGAATTTGGGATCAATGAGGTTGACCATAGGAATCAACGCTCGTTTATTTTGTGCAACAGTGATGGCTTCTTCGATGAGCTTATGTTTGATGCCGATAGCATAAGGATCGAATGCCATTTCTTTGGCATAGACAGGATCAGGCTTTACCAAAGAGTCCAGACCAAGTTTGTATTTGGCGGCAAGAATTTTTTTAACCGTCGTATTCAGCAGATTGATATCTAGTTTTTTATTTTTAAAAGCAGCTTTCAATCCTGAAAAAGCTAAATCAATATCTTCCGGCAGTAATAACAGATCATTACCTGCTTCCATGGCCATCACGGCTACTTCATCCGATTTGAAATGTTTGGTGACCCCATGCATCTCTAAACCATCTGTGTAGACGAGACCCTTAAAACCCATTTCAGTTTTAAGCAACTCATTTATCGCTTTAGGACTTAGTGTCGTGGAAATATTTGGTGTGGAATCTATCGCGGGCACATGCAGGTGAGCCACCATCATGCCTTCCAAGCCGGCATCGATTAGTTTTTGAAATGGATATAATTCAGTAGAACGAAGTCGATCCATAGAATAATTTAAGACCGGCAGATCGTAATGAGAATCTGTGTCTGTATCCCCATGACCCGGAAAGTGTTTTCCTGAAGTACTTATGCCGGCAGCTTGCATGCCTTTCATGTAAGCAATCGATTTGGCTGCGACATTCTCCCGATCCTCCCCAAAAGATCTGGGACCAATGACGGGATTAAGCGGGTTGATGTTGATATCAGCAACCGGAGCGAAATTAACATGCACACCAAGCGCTTGAAGTTGTTTGCCAATCGCATACCCCATGATTTCAATATCTCTGTTGTCCTGAATAGCACCCAGCATTAATTGCCGAGGAAAAGACAAACCAGCATCTTTAAAGCGCATGCCTATGCCCCATTCCGCATCGGTGGTCACCAGCAATGGGATATCACTTTTGGATTGGTATTCAGCAGTAAGCGCAGCTTGCTTATCCGGCGTACCCTGAAAAAAACAAAGCCCGCCCACATGATATTTTTTGATTTGACTTAGAACGGATTTTACATGATCATCACCCAGGTCTGAGTGAGCGCGTATGATAAACAGCTGACCGATTTTCTCTTCGAAAGACATGGATTCAAAGACAGAATCTACCCACATTGATGATTTAGTCTGCTGACCATACCCTTGCAGCACAAAGAGCATGCAAATGCTTGTTATAATAATATGTCTGCCATTTCTTTGCATAAGTCAGATACTACCGGTTTTGAAACTGGGGCAGGTTGGGGTCCAGTGCTTTAGCATTTTCGAAGCTTGCCTGCGCTCCTTCTATGTCCCCAATATGTTGCAACGCAATTCCCAGATTGAAGTGAGCTGTGGCATTTTGTGGAGCCAGCTTAATTTCCTTTCGGAAATATTCAATGGCCTTTTGAGAATCTCCTTTTTGGCCAAATGCGACACCTAATAGTTGGTACGTTTCGTAATCATCAGGCAGATATTGAACAGCCTCTTGTAATAACGTGATTGCCGCTGTAAGATTGTTATTTTTCTCCCCCATAAACTTTCCCTGATCGCGAAGGGCAATCCCCAGGTTGCGCTTTCCTTCATTATAATTGGGATCCAGTTTCAGCACATGCCTGAAATAAACAATCGCCTGCTCATAGTTGCCCTGATGAAAATAGCTGTTTCCCAATAACAAATAACTTAGTTTATAGTTGGGGTGAATCTCAATTGCGCGATTCAGGTAGGATTGGGCTTCTGTCAGCATAGCTTTTTTAGCCTCCGGATCTTTTTCCCGTTCCGAAAGGGTTACTAAATCTCCACCCATGGCATTGAGTAGTTTCGCACTTCGTTTGGAGGTTTTGATATCGCTTGAAAACAAGGTGTGATTATCTTTCCATACCGTACTTCTGACAATCGTCCAAACGCCGAATACCACCAATAAAGCAATACCGGCAGCTTTAATGTATTTGCGATACGAAGAGTTGAAACCAAGGGAGATCGCATAACCAAGAATCAATGCAAAACCAATGGATGGAAGGAAAGCAAATCGCTCCGACATATTTGTTCCGATTGGAAAAACAATGTTGGACGTGATAGACATCGTGCAGACATAAAACAGGATGCCGTAGGCCCACCAGGTTCTTTTCTTCCAACCGCTGATCACGGCATACAAAAGCCCCAGCCAAAACAGGAACGAAATAATCACTAATGGTTTGCCCCAGTTTTGAATTTCAATATGGCGTGGATAGTAATCATGCGTCAGTGGATAGGGCACAAGTAGCAGTTGGACATACTTGCCCATCGTATATACAATCGTTGCTGTCTTCTCTCCTGTGGAGAATGGGATATAGGTATCATTGACAACTTTGATAAACGGATTGTTCATCAACTCCTTTGGGGTTTCCCCGGCACTCAATCCGGTGACGGAAGCTCTGATCAGTAAGAATAAAATGGAAGCTGTGATAATCGGCCATAGTCCGCCAATCCAATTTATTTTTTTGCCTTTTTGTACCCATGCCAGTGTGAGTGGAGCTACGGCAAGCATGGTGATAATATTTTCTTTGGCAAGCAGACCAAGAAAGAAAACCAGGGCTGCCATGATGCGCATTAGAAAAGCCTTGGGATGGTTCATGCTCCTTAGCATCAACCAAAGTCCGCCGATCGCACCCATGGCGGCTACGATTTCATCACGTCCTTTGATATTGGCTACGGCTTCTGTGTGAATTGGGTGAAGGGCAAAAATGAGGGTGGAAAATAAAGCGACCTGTAAAGCAGATTCTGATGAAAGTCGGGGCGTAAGAAAGGCGAGTAAAAACCCAAACAGGATCCAGCACAGCAAACCATAACATGCGGCACTGATGAAATGGCTTAGCCATGGATTATCACCGGCGATAGCATACTCGATGGCAAACATAGCCGGTGTGAGCGGTCGGTATCGGCCTCCGCTGACCAGGCGTGTTTTGGAATGATCTTTAAAATACCCATAAAACGTGTCGTACTTGAATAAACCCGGGAGGCCCTTGAAGCCCTCCGTGGTGAACATATTCTCATTGATCACAATAGCGTCATCCTGCGTATAATCAAAGGAGGTGGTCTGCAAGTACAGCAGTGTTCCCAGCATGGCCAGGATAGGTCCTAATCGCTTGACAGGAATGCCAAAAATGGAATTTGGTGCTCTTTTTTTCCTGGAAACTGTTTTTTCTTTTGCCACAGATAGTGTTTAAGCACTCAAATTTCGTCAAAAAGGTAGATATGACGAAAAATTTATATCTGATTGTGCAATTATCCTGAAGATTTGAACGAAATATACTTTTATTCCTTGTGGATGGGGTAATCCATGACAGATACTATTACAACCAAAATCTCTTGCACGTCGAAGCTTTTATCCCTCAAGAGAGTGATTGTTGGTAATAGAAAACGCAGAATTAATAATTACACCATAAAAAAAAGGTAATCACTCCTCGGAGCAATTACCCTTTATGTTGATTGGGACTTTTGTTGGTTTATGGGGAATCAGATCGCATTAGGTTTGCCCTTACTTGGTATAAAAATTAAATTCACCGTTTACATCATACTGATCAATGACCTCCTTGCCATCGTCGTCATAATAAGAATTGGACATAATGCCTTGAAAACTTACTTCAAATTCTTCCACGGTGCCAAACCCAATACTTACATATCTTGGTTTGAATTTTTTAATATGAATTGAAACGCCATAAATAGTATTTTTTACCCCGGAGTAAATGGCTAAATCGTCAAGCAGTATACCCATGAAATAATCAGAGTCATGGGTTAACAAATAAACGTCCGCGTTACTGGTAGGAATTGTAAAAGATACTTCACGCTTGTTTACTTGATCATAAAACGTAAGAAAAGCTATTTCCGGGGTAGTTTCCGTTTCGGCGACAAGGACAGCAGTTGCATCAAGTGGACGGGTGGTACTACCTTCTTGCATTTCGATAGTTTCAATGCAGCATTTTGGTCCAGTCAGGTTAAATCGGATAGAGGAGTTCCGATAGTCCTCATGCTTGGGACATGCCAGAAAAATAAAAGAACAACTCAATATGAATAATATGGAATAGCGCATCATAATCAAGTTTTATAAATGATTAACAGGAAAAGTCATTTCGCATTTGAACCTGTATAGCATAGTTTGATTCCCATGTATCTTTGGCAGGTCCTTCCAGGCAATCAATAAATGATCTCAGTTTTTTAAGGTAGTCATCCCACGCATTTATTACAGCCGTACAATTAGCAGGTGAGTCATCGGTGGAATAGGCTATCTGGGCATCATAAAGAAGGCTTAAAGCAGTTGTCATTGCTGTTTCTTTTTGGTCCATTTCTATATCACTACAACCTGAATTACCTGAACTTCCACAGGATGCGATGCTAAGGCCAGCAAAGAGGATAAAAAGTAAATTGAATATTTTCATCGGATTTTATTATTTAAAATGACATAATCTTTTTACGACGGAACACTTCTGAATAAACGGATTAAATAGAATGTCTTGTGATAAAACAAATAAAGCCATAATTACGAGCAGTAACAATCCCCGATTAGCCATTGACAGGTATACGCAATAGTTGGTAAAATGGAGTTTGTAGATCGCTTTTTAAGCCACATGAATGACCTCGCAAAATGGGAAGATGCAAGGTTGATAAGTGAGGAGTGAGGAGTGAGAGGTGAGAGGTGAGATTCGCGCGTCACGCCTCGAAAAATCGCGCGTCGAAAAAACTTAATGCTCAGAACCTCATGCTACATGCTACATGCTCCACGCCCCATGCTCCATGCCCCATGCTCCATGCCCCATGCTCCATGCCCCTTGCTCCATGCCCCGTCAGTCCACACAAGGGATCTGGACTTCTACACGGGTGCCGGAAGATTTGCCATTTTCCATTAAATCCGTAATGGTGATTTTTACATCCTGACCATAGATGGATTTCAGCAGATTGAGTCTGTCTTCTGTCAGTCGCATACCCATACCCCCTTTGCGGGCATTTCCCAGCGATTTGATTTGTTGCGCTTGCTCGCGACCAATACCGTTATCTTCAATAGTCAGATGAAGGAATTGTTTTTCTTGGGCCACTATCACGGTCAGTTTTCGATCACTCGATGACAAATGCATCAACCCATGCCATATGGCATTTTCAACATACGGTTGTAAGATGAGAGGTGGTACTTCAATAAAATCTGCATTGACATCGTCATTTACAAGGATCTCAAACGTAAAGTTTTGAAACCTGAGCTTTTCAATTTCCAGGTAAAGTCGCAAGGCCTCCAGTTCCTCCTGAAGCCTTACAAATGGCTTTTCTGAGTTAGCAAGTATCTGTCTGATGAGTTGTGCGAAGCGTGTAATGTATTGTGTTGCTTTTTCAGTATTACCCTGAGATATCAACGATTTCATAGAATTTAAACTATTGAAAAGGAAGTGCGGATTCATCTGCGATCGCAAAGCTTTTGATTCAAGTTCGGTAAGGCGTTTGTTGAATTCAGATTTGATCCGTTCACGGGTTTTGATCTGATGGATATGGTATTTAAACGCTGTAAACAGGATGGCAGAGATAAAGATTATTACAAGAACAACAAACCACCAGGTCGCCCAAAACGGAGGGGCAATATGAATGTGCAATAAAGTTTTGCCTTCACACCATACATTATCGCCATTGGCAGCCCGGGCTTGCAGCGTATAGTTGCCGGGTCGCATATTGGCAAGGGTTATCGTGCGTTGTTTGCCAAGATAGCGCCACGTTGTGTCCAATTCCATAATACGGTAAGCATAGGTATTAGACTTCGGCGAAGTATAGTGAAGCGCCAGTAACTCGATCTCTAAAAAATTCTCATGATGCTTAAGGTCCAGAGATGTGGAGGATATTGAACTTAGTTCCAAAGCATCGTTATTGACCAATATTTTACTAATATAAATATCCGGCGCTGTAGGATTAATGCCTATTTCTTCAGGGTTAAAATAATCTACGCCATTGCCTCCTCCAAAGTATAGATTGCCTGTTGAATCTTTATAACATGAACCGGCCGAATAGACTGTATTGATTAAACCATCCTCAGGGTTAAATGACCTCAATACCTGATCGATGGGATTAAAACTAAATAACCCTTGTTGCGTTCCAAACCATAATACACCATGATTGTCCTCCAGTACGCTCATGAAACTGTTTTCAATAAACTCATTATGCGTTCCAATGGGGATTATTTCAAAGGTTGATTTATTTATCTTTTGAAGTCCTAAATTGGTTGCTACCCAAACATAATCCTCGGTTATGGCAATATCATTAATGGCATAGTCAATCAGTCGCCTTGCCTGATCAGAATGGTCCGGCGCAAAGTTTTGTATTTCATGTGTTGTTGCACTCATATAGAACAAACCCGAAGTACCTGATCCAAACCATAGGTCCCCGTTCATCTCCTGGGCTACACATCGCACATTATCAATAGATGAAGCATATTCAGGACGGATATAGGATCCATCTGCAAAGTCAAACAGGATCGGAGACCCCTGATTTCCACAAAGCCACAGATGTTGCTTATCCGGGGTGACAACAAATTCTCTGATAGGTCCCCCTATATTCGTTGGATATTCGTGATATTCATTTGTTTTAGTATTCCATTTATAAATATTACGCGTGGTGGAGACAATAATATGCTCTTCATCATAATCGCGGATACAGTAAGCCATATTTAACTTCGATTTTTCCGGCGAAGATGCTCTGATGTTTATGGGGCGGGAGGATGCGAATTGATTAGTAGTCTGTCTGGTTGATTTGTCAAAGCGTTTAAGCTCCTGATCAGAATACCATATGAATTGCGAATTGGCATATAGACTGATTACTATGTTTTCATCAGAACTAATACTTGAAAATGTCTTTCCGGAGGCTGGGTACTTGAGGACATTATTTCCGGTGATCCAAACATTCCCGTATCGATCCGTGATGGTATTTAGGCCATTTATATTTCGATAGCCATGATCTTTGAAACTAGCCGGATCAAAAAATAGTTGTTTTCCAGTGTTCAAGTCATAATGATAGGCACCAACCCCACGCGCAGCGATCCATATATCATTGTTCTGATCAAACGTAAATTTATATTCTCCGGAATAGGGTTCGCGATCCTGTAGGACAGGAATAAAATTTTGCGTCACCTCATCATAAATCAAAAAACTCTCTTTAATAAATCTGGTCGTAAGCCATATTTTCCCATTTGCATCCTCTGCAATATCCAATGTCTGTCGCGAAGGAAAACTAGTATTTGTTCGATAATTAATGAATGTGCCTGTTGCTGGGTCAAATAAATTGATCCCTTTGGTGGTGCCCACCCAAAGACGAGTTTTGCTATCAACTAACACGTCGAGTATGTAATTGCTGCTCAGGCTGTTGTCAAGAACAGAATCATATTGAAAAGCAGACAACTGTTGGGGATGATCGGAGGAAGAATAAAGAAATAATCCAAGCGTGCTCCCGACCCACATGGATGAGTCGCTGGCTTGCGTGATTGCATTTACACTCACACCTTGCATACAATTTCCCTTCTCGTCAGTAATACAAGGATGGATAAATGACCGTTGGTTTTGATCGAGTATACTAAACCCAAATCTGCTTAATCCCACCCAGATTCTATCCGATGGGTCCTGTGAAATAGCATTGATATTATTGGCAGCTAAGGAAGATGAATCATTTGGATTATGTCTGAATGATCGGGTACTGTACCCATCGAATAAGACAAGTCCATTCACCGTGCCAATCCATATAAAGCCATCCTTGTCTTCAAAAATTTCCTCAGCCAGACCCATCGGAAATTCCTTGTTCAAACTTTGAAACTGCTGACTACTGACCTTTGTAATGCCAAATGCAAGTTGAATCAGGCATAAAAGAGATATGGCATACGTGCGTTTCAAAACAAGTTGAGGAGTTCATCTTTTCGTGATCTTGAGACACGCACTTTTTTACCATCGCTGAGGATGATCAGACCGCCATCAGTTTTTGAATATTGCTTGACGTGGTTCAGATTGACAATATAGGAATTGTGCACACGAAAGAAGTGAAAGTTGCACAAGGCATCCTCCAGATAGCGAAGTGTTTTTGATATATACATTTTACTGCCATCGGTAAAGAATACATGGCTATACGCACCATCAGACTGGCAGTACAGAATATCATCCATATGAATAAATTCCAATCCGTCAAAAGTAGGGAGGGCTATTTTCCGCACCGTATTGTTTTCAAGATCCTTGATTTGTTGAATCAGAAAACTGATTTGTTGGGACGTGTTTCCTTTTTCTCGAAGGATGCGGACTTTTTCAACAGCGGCCACCAGTGGTTCGGGATCAATTGGTTTTAACAAATAGTCGACAGCACTAATTTTAAAAGCCTGAATGGCATACTTGTCATAAGCCGTCGTGAAGATGACTTCAAAATCTACATCTGGAACCATTTCAAGCAGGTCAAAACCATTGATGTACGGCATATCAATATCAAGAAAAAGGACATCCGGATTATGGGTGTGAATCAGTTTGATAGCTTCCTTGCCACTCGTACATTGTGCGACAATTTCTATGCCGGGACAGTACGTGCCCAGATCATGAGCAAGTGTCAGCAAGCATTCGGGCTCGTCGTCGATGAGAATGGCCTTAAGCACAGATGAGATTTATTTGGTTTTTCAACTATCGATACGTTCTAAAGATAAGCAGACAATAGGGTCTCAACAAATGGCAGTTTCTGGATGGTCGTAATTTGATCATAAATGGTCAAAACCCCCTGTTGGTCGAGTCTGAGTCAATTTTTTGATGAATAAAGGCTATTCCACCCGCAATCGCCTTTCGATTTTTACCTTTAGGGGTAATAACCACTTTCAACTAAATGATCATGGAACGCCCTGTTTTATACCTGCTTGATGCTTATGCGCTCATCTTCAGAGCTTATTACGCCTTTTTACGCAATCCAAGAATCAACAGCAAAGGACTTAATACCAATGCCATGTTTGGTTTTGTCACGGCCCTGGAAGAAGTACTAAATAACAGAAAACCATCCCACATAGCCGTTTGCTTTGATCATAAATCACCCAATATCCGGGTGCAGGAATTTCCATATTATAAAGCCAACAGACAGGAAACACCGGAGGATATTAAACTTTCTGAACCGTATATCAGGGATATTATTGACGCATATGGAATTCCCATTTTGGAAGCCCCGGGATATGAAGCAGATGATGTGATTGGCACCTTAGCCAAACGAGCCGAGAAAGAAGGATATGATGTGTATATGGTGACCCCGGATAAAGATTTTGGTCAGTTGGTGTCTGATCATATCTTCATGTATAAACCGGCTAAACAAGGAAATGGGCCGGAGATATGGGGCCCGAAAGAAGTGTGTGAAAATTATAATATACATCGTCCCGAACAAGTCATCGATATTCTTGGATTGATGGGAGATACAGCGGATAATATACCGGGGGTTAAAGGAATTGGAGAAAAAGGCGCCTCAAAACTCATTCACGAATTTGATAGTATCGAAAATGTCTATGAAAATCTTGATAAAATAAAAGGTGCTACATTAACAAAGTTAGAGGCAAGTAAACAGGAAGCATTCGATTCCAAAAAACTGGCAACGATTATTCTCGATGTCCCTGTACCTTTCGATCCGGATAAGCTGGTATTGGATCCGATAGATGTAGAAAAACTTTCAGCTATTTTCTCTGAACTAGAATTCAGAGCACTGGGTAAAAGAATTATAGGCGATGGATTTGACGTCAATGCACCCGGAGCCTCTGCAGCACCTCCGGCAAGGAAGGGTTCTGTTCAGGGAGATCTTTTTTCTCAGGGAAGTGCTGCTTCTGATAATGTGCCTGCACCGGTGAGTGGGAAGAATATTCACAATACCACACACACATACTTATCGGTGGTGACGCCTGAAGAGCAAAAGGGACTAATTGAAAAATTACTGGCTGCCAAAGAGTTTGCTTTTGATACAGAGACCACAGGACTTGAAGTCGATATGGAAATTGTGGGCTTGTCATTTTCCATCACACCGGGAGAAGCCTATTATGTGCCATGTCCGCCTGAATTTGACAAAGCAAAAGCACTCGTCAAATCATTTGAAAAAGTTTTCACTAACACGAAGGCCATGAAAATTGGCCACAATATCAAGTTTGATATAAAGTTGCTCAGATTGTATGATGTGATCGTCGCTGACCCGATTTATGATACGATGGTGGCACACTTTATTGGCGATACTCATGTTCGCCACAAAATGGATGTGATGGCAGAGACTTACCTGGGGTATACCCCGGTTTCTATTGAAGAGCTTATCGGAAAAAAGGGTAAGAATCAATTGTCGATGCAGGATGTTGCCGTCGACCAAATCACAGAGTACGCCGCCGAAGATGCGGACATCACATTGCAATTAAAACCGGTGACGGATAAGTTTGTCAAGGAAGTTCATGGGGAGTCACTACTGAAGGATGTTGAGTTCCCTTTGATTCACGTACTGACAGCGATGGAGTTTGAAGGTGTCGGCTTGGATGTACCGTTTTTAAATAATTACTCTGAGGAACTTGGTACCGAACTTTACGAAATGCGGGATAAGATTTATCAAATCAGTGGGGTTGAGTTTAACCTCGATTCCCCAAAACAAATGGGAGATATTCTGTTCGAACATTTAAAGATTCCATACAAAGGCGGAATGACCAAGACAGGGCAGTATAAAACCAGTGAAGATGTGCTCGCCCTGTTAAAAGATGACAATGAAATCATTGATCATATTTTGAACTATCGGGAATTGACCAAACTGAAATCCACCTATATAGATGCCCTTCCGGAATTGATCAATCCGCGAACCGGAAGGATTCATACAACCTTTGGACAGACGATTGCTGCTACCGGACGATTAGCTTCCAATAATCCAAACCTTCAGAATATTCCGATTCGAACTGATCGGGGAAGAGAAATACGTAAAGCATTTATTCCGCGGGATGATAATTTTCTGATTCTTTCTGCGGATTACTCTCAAATCGAGTTGAGAATTATTGCTGCCATCACCCTTGATCCAGGCATGTTGGAAGCCTTTAAGAATGGGGAGGATATACACTCCACAACGGCTTCAAAAGTTTTTGGTGTGCCTTTAGCTGACGTAACTTCTGAAATGCGTCGCCGGGCGAAAGCCGTCAATTTTGGTTTGGCCTATGGACAGTCTGCTTTTGGACTTTCACAAACACTGGGCATCGCAAGAGGGGAGTCCAAAGAAATCATTGATAATTATTTTGAGAAGTTTCCCGGGATCAAAAACTATATGTCTGACACAGTAGCTTTTGCTCAAAAACACGGATACATTGAGACGATCCTGAAGCGCCGCCGGTATCTGAGAGATATCAATTCAAAAAATCATACGGTACGCGCAGCCGCTGAACGCAACGCTATTAATTCGCCCATTCAAGGCTCCGCTGCCGACATGATCAAACTGGCGATGATTCATATTTATAAAGAAATGTTGAACCGAAAACTTAAGTCAAAAATGCTTCTTCAGGTGCATGATGAATTGGTCTTCGATGTGCACAAATCCGAGCAGGAAGAATTGAAAGCCCTGGTAGAGGATAAAATGAAACACGCTTTACCTGATTTGCCTGTACCCATTGAAGTAGGCATGGGTATAGGGGAGAACTGGCTTGAAGCACACTAGGGAAGTGAAAAGAGAAAAGTGAAAAACGAAATGAATAAAGCCCCATCGGGGCGTATTTTTTAGCGTTGGGGTTCACCCCTAAGCCAATAAGGAGTAAATCACTCACTCCTCACTCCATCACCCAATATACTTCCCTGCTGCAGCAATAAAAGATTTCATTTGATCAACTGTTCCGATACTTACTCTGGTCCATCCGGGGAAGTAATCATAGTCGCGCACAAGGATTTTCTCCTTCTTTAAAGCGTCAATGGGAAGCATATTGAATTTGTCATTTTTGAAAAAGACAAAACTAGCAGCCGAAGGCATATATTCTACACCCCAACCATCAAAGGCCTGGCAAACCATTTCTCGACCCTGAATCATTTTTTCAAGACAGAAGTCTTCAAAGGAAGGATCATTAAGGCAGGCGGAAGCAGCTGCTGCACTGGTATTGGCAATAGTCATACCCCTTCCGGTATGGTAGTTTTTCAATAATGCGATCGTAGCAGGATGCGCCAATCCGTAACCGACTCTTAGTCCCGCCAGTCCATGAATTTTTGAAAAAGTTCTGGAGACAACGACATCCGGTTTCCTTACGGCTAAATCCACCATACTGTTTCTTCGGCCCTTCGAACTAAATTCGATATAGGCTTCATCGATGAATATCGGATGTCTGTTTGATTGATCCAAACAAAAAGCATGCAATTCCGTATAGGATGTTTCAATGCCCGTAGGGTTGTTTGGATTGCAAACAAAGGTCAACCGGGTTTTGGGTCCTGCCGCTGCGGCTAAGGCAGCAAGGTTGTAATGATAATCTTCTGTCAGCGGGGTGCGAGACCATGTGCAGCCTAAACCTTCTGCATAGCGCATCGTAAAATCAAAAGTTGGATGACATCCCAGTACTTCACCTCCCTCGATGCCATACGCCAATCCCACTAATCCTAAAATCTCTGAAGATCCGGCAGTGATCATCACATTGTCCGGAGATACGTTTTCCCGTTCAGCAATTTGCGTAATAAGTTTTTGATGGATAGCCCAGGGATATCGGTTAGCCTCCGAAAGGCTTGCCAGTATGGCAGTACGTGCAGCATCACTGGGCCCATATGAATTCTCATTAAAGTTGAGTCGAATAAAATCTGTCTCATCTTCGGTTTGAGATACCATTGATTCCTGTCCCGGTTGATACCATCTGCTAAGGGGTAAAGCAGCTGCCGCTAAAGCACTTCGGTGGAGCCATGCTCTTCTGGATAATGTTGTCATTTTTTATCTTTTATCAATGAGTATCAATTTATTATTCTTCTATAGTTCCTCGGCTCAGGTCTTTCACGAAAAGTCATGAGATTTTTCACTGACCCCTCGCAGACATGATCTTTACTGCCCTTTGCTCCTTGCTCCTTGCTCTTTGCCCTTCGCCCTTTGCTCTTCGCTCTTCGCTCTTCGCCCTTCGCTCTTCGCCCTTTGCTCTTCGCCCTTCGCTCTTCGCTCTTCGCCCTTTGCTCTTCGCCCTTCGCCCTACGCTCCATGCCTTCCGCTTAGCGTAACCCTGCGCTTTCCCATCGTTTGCCTAAATTTAGACCAAATTATCAGAATATGGATTTTAAGCAATCGCTTTCAATAAAAGATGTGGCTCAGTGGATCGGAGCAAAGTTGATCGGCAACACCGATTTGCTAGTGTCAGGAATCAATGAGATACACAAAGTAAGGCAGGGCGATATCACTTTTGTGGATCATCCGAAATATTTTAAGGCTTCCCTGGATTCTGCAGCTTCAGCGATTATAGTACCTGCGGCGATGGAATGCCCGGAAGGAAAAGTTCTGATGGTGGTAGATACACCGTTCAAAGCTTATGAAGACATCGTCCAACGATTTAGATTGTTCACGCCCATTTACGGCGGCGCAAAAAATGAACATAAGATAGATTCATCTGCAATCATCGAGGACGGAGCCATTATTGGTCCGTATGTAACGATTGGCAAAGAAAGTCACATTCAATCAGGAGCGATCATCCGACCGTTTACCACGATAGGGGATAGAGTCGTTATTCATTCAGGTGCTATCATTGGGACGCAGGCATTTTATTTCAAGAAATGGCCTGAAGGATATGAAGCGTGGACCGGTTGTGGTCGCGTGATCATTGAAGATGATGTCTGGATTGGCAGTGGTACCACAATCGCTCAAGGCGTAAGTGGAGATACAATTATTGGCGCCGGAACAAAAATCGATTGTCAGGTGATGATAGGGCATGGGGTGGTGATCGGAAAGAATTGTTTGATTGCTGCACAGGCTGGTATCGCAGGAAAAACGATTGTTGGGGATTGGTGTGTGATTTATGGACAAGCAGGTCTCACACAAAACCTTACGATAGGAGATCGTACTACTATATTAGCACAAAGTGGCGTCATGCATAATCTCGAAGGTGGCAAATCTTATTTTGGTTCACCGGCAGAAGAAGCAAAATCAAAATACAAAGAGCTTGTAGCCATTAAAAATCTCATCTCCGGTAAATGATTTTTTGAATTATTACAAGTACAGGTCATTGGGAAATTCAGTCAAAACTTATTGAAAAAAACCCTGGCTGAATTTGCTTAATCTACTTTGGGATTTTTATTTTTCTTAATTCACTCACCACCACTCACCACTCACTTCTTCCACTTGATATTACATCCCCCGCTCGGATATTGTTTGTCAGAAACAGCTTCTCCCTTAAGCATAGCATCAATAGCTTCCCTCAGATCTTTCCCAGTGAGGGGTGTTCCACTTTTGGGTCTGGAGTCATCAAGCCTGCCGCGATAAGTCAGCCTGAGGTCTTTGTCAAACACATAAAAGTCAGGGGTACATGCCGCGTCATAGGAAAGTGCCACATTCTGACTTTCATCATAGAGATAAGGAAAAGGATAGTTTTCTTTTTCCGCATGAATCTTCATTTCATCCGGACCGTCCTGAGGATAATTTGCAACATCATTAGAACTGATCGCAACGAAGGCAACACCTTTATTTTGATAATCATTGGCTACTCGAACGATTTCCTGATTGACATGAATCACATACGGACAGTGATTACACAGGAACATGACTACAGTTGCTTTCTCTCCGGCGATATCCACCAGTCGGATTGTTTCCCCGGATACTGTATTCGGTAGAACAAAAGGAGGAGCTTCACTTCCGAGCGGTAACATGTTGGATTCTACGTAGGACATAATTTATTGAGTGATGAGTGATGAATGATTGGTGGTGGGTGATGAGTGATTTGGTGATTTATTGATGAAGTGCTTTTTGATTTAATTATGTATGATTTAGTCAGAGGATTTCAACTCCTCACCACTCACTCCTCACCACTCACTCCTCACTCCTCAACTCTCACTCCTCACTCCTCACTTCTCTCTCCTCACCACTCACTCCTCACCTCTAATTATTGCAAGCTGCGTTAATTCCCAGAACATATCGCTTGACCACATCAATCATTGGCGCTGACTCACTCCCGAGAAAGCCATCGATCATTTCGTTTTTCAGATTTTCTTTGGCGTATTCAGTGAGCTTGGCAGAAACCGGCGTGTAAGACCAATGCCATCGTTCTTCGAAATAACCATAGGGCCTTCCTGCACTATACGGTTGACAAAAACCATAGTCAGCAGCATGTTCCGTCAGCCAGTTGTAGATATCGAGACCTTCGCCTTCCGTAAACCATGAATTTTCAAAACTATTGAGATCAATGTCGGTGCCCCAGTGATGTCGGCTTGTACCCGGCATCGAACTATAGCGCAATATTTTAAGCGCTCTTTCTTTTGGATCGGGAGTCGTTTTGGAAAGGTCCTCGCCACCTTCAATCATTCTTTCACCTGTCCACTTCGCTTCCCAAATGGATTTCTGAACATTAAAATTTCTTGTGGCAGAACGAATCTGCAGACGAATGCCATCTGCCATCGCATGTTCGTACATTTTGATAAATGCACGGTAAGTATCCTTACGCAAATACAAGTCCGGACGATCGGCATGTAAGGAATCTATCTCAATAAAATCCGGATGCACCTTAGGATTAAATCTTCCCATGATATAACTGATGTCTAAAGGGATTTTTAATTCCACTTGTTCCGGCATTTCCGGTTCAATGACCACCACCGGAATGGAATCTACTGCTGGAGCGCCAACCTCAACAGGAATAGACTCCTTCGATTGCGCTTGTTGACAAGCAAGTCCCAATAGTGCAAATGAGAAAGCAAAGAAGATAGTGTGAATTCTGATTATAGGCATCCGCTGTGTTTAAAGATGTTTTACGCCTTCAGGCACATGATAAAATGTGGGATGCCGGTAGATTTTATCTTCTGCAGGATCAAACAACTCTTCACTGTTTTCCGGATTGGAAGCTGTGATATCGGAGGACAATACCACCCATATACTCACGCCCTCATTACGTCTGCAATACACATCTCTCGCATTTTCAATTGCCATTTCGGCATCGGCAGCATGAAGACTTCCGGCATGCTTGTGATGCAGCCCTGCTTTTGATCTTATAAATACTTCATATAAAGGCCAGGATTTCATACGGCTTTAGATTTTGTAGTTGAATGGATTTGTTGCTTTTCTGCATAAGCGAGTGCAGCTTCTCTGACCCAGGCACCTTCTTCCCAAGCTTTCGTTCTGGCTGCGATTCGATCTTTATTGCAAGGCCCGTGTCCTTTGACAACCTGCCAGAATTCAGTCCAATCGATTTCGCCGAAATCGTATTGTTTGGTTTCCTCATTCCATTTAAGATCCGGATCCGGAATGGTTATGCCCAAATGATCCGCTTGAGGAGCAATCATGTCCACAAAGCGCTGACGCAATTCATCATTTGTAAAGCGTTTAATGCCCCATTTTTTAGATTGTGCCGTATGCGTGGATTCTGCATCCGGAGGCCCAAACATCATCAAACTCGGCCACCAGAATCGATTGAGTGCATCCTGTGCCATCGCTTTTTGAATCGGTGTGCCGGCGCATAAAACAGTCATGATCTCAAATCCTTGTCGCTGGTGGAAACTTTCCTCTTTACATACTCTGATCATAGCACGGGCATATGGGCCATACGAACAACGACACAAAGGAATTTGATTTTGAATGGCTGCGCCATCAACTAACCAGCCAATGGCACCCATATCTGCCCATGTGAGCGTTGGGTAATTAAATATACTGCTGTATTTCGCTTTGCCGGAGTGCAGTTCTTCAAACATATGATCACGGTCACCACCCAGCGTTTCAGCAGCACTGTAGAGGTAGAGGCCATGACCGGCTTCATCCTGAACTTTTGCCAGAAGGGCGACCTTGCGCTTTAGGGAGGGAGCTCTGGTGATCCAATTTCCCTCCGGTAACATACCAACGATTTCAGAGTGGGCATGCTGTCCGATTTGACGAATCAATGTATGTCTGTAATTATCAGGCATCCAATCGCGTGGTTCGATTCGGATATCGCTATCGATTTTTTCCTGAAAACGGGTTTCTAGATCTATTACATTCATGCTATAATACCTTTAATCAATAAAGAAGAAATTTGTTCTGTCATTTTGTCCTCGGACATCCTTATTTTTTTACCGTGGGGCCTATGTAACCAACGAAGGGAAGAGAGAATTGTTTGATAAATAATATAACTATCATGGTTCCGTAGCTTTTTTTGTTCGATCCCTTCCTTGATAATTTGAAGATAAGAAGTTTCGTAGTTCCTCCGCAAGGCAAGAAATTTTGAGAGAAATGGTTCGTGCAGATGCCGCCACTCATCGTTAAAAACGGTCAGGGAACTCTCGTCATACAATGCGATATGAATCTGCAATCGAATGAGTTCTTTGATTTTATCAACAGGATCTGTATGCTCGGATTCGATTTTCGCCATACCCGCCAGAAAATTGTTGGCACATCGAAAACAGATAGATGTCAGTAGTTCATCTTTTGAGCCCATGTGGTTGTACAGGCTGGCAGCCCCAAGTCCGACGGATTTAGCTATATCACGAACGGAAGAAGCCGCAAATCCTTTTTCCCCAAAAAGTTTTGCTGCAGCTATTTGAATTTCTTCTTTCCGTGTGTTGGCGGTGGACATTTTTTGTATATGAAGTGCTTAAGGGTATAATGTTAAGGGCGTAAGGTTTAAAGTTGAAGGTTAAATCTTATGTCTCGCTCCCGATGGATCGGGATTATGTCTCTTTGGTTAAAAGGTTATAAAGATTATTTTGCTGCTATTTACCACTCACCTCCCTATTTTCGTAATTCGTAATTAATAATTCGCTCTACGCTCTACGCTCTACGCCCTATGCCCTGCTCCCCATGCCCTGCGCCCTGCGCTTGTCAAAGAATATCGTAATCCAGAATCAATCGCTCCGACCTCGGATGCGACTGACATGTCAGTACAACGCCGGCATCAATCTCATCCGGTTCCAATCCGTAGTGCACATCCATATAGACTTCGCCTTCCACCACCTGTGCCTTGCACGTACTGCATACACCACCTTTACAGGAATACGGAATATCCATTCCGGCATTAATCGCCGTATCAAGCACATTATTTCCCAAATAGTTGATTTGTAAATCAGCTTCATGGCCATCAATTCGGACCGTCACTCTTGACATTTTATCTTCCCCTTCGAGAACAACTTTTTCTTCTTCCACTGGGCGAACATGTGAATTTGTGGTGCCAAACAATTCAAACTTCAATTGCTCGTCACGCATACCCAGTCCTTTCAATGCATTTGTAATTTCCTGGATGTGGAGTTCGGGACCACAGATAAAACAAGTGTTTATTTCATTCGGAGCGAAAAAGTGTTTTGCAAACACAGCACACTTCTCTGCATTGATACGCCCGGAAAATAGTTCTGTGCCGGTGACTTCTCTGGTCAATACATGATACAGGGTAAACCGCATCATGTACTCATTTTTAAGTGCTTCGAGTTGATCTCGGAAGATGATGGAGTCACTGGTTCTATTGGTATAAAACAAGAGAATTTGGCCTTCACGGGTTGTTTCGAGATAATGTTGAATCAGAGATATAACCGGGGTAATGCCACTGCCGGCAGCAAAGAATAAAAGTGTAGCATCATCGGGAGTATCCTTAGGTATGGTAAATTTCCCTTCCGGGGGCATAACTTCAAATGAATCACCTGCTTTCAACTCCTTATTGAGATAGGTAGACATTTTTCCGCCCGGAACTCGCTTAGCCGCCACTGCTAAATATTGAGATGACGGTACTGTGCATATCGAATAGGACCTTCTTACTTCCTCCCCATCAATGATAGCACGGCAGTTCAGATATTGACCGGAGGTAAAGGCAAATTGTTCTTTCAGATTCTCCGGCACATCCAGCCAGACGGATACACAATCAGAAGTTTCTTGTTGAACGCGCGCTACGCGTAGGGGATAATAACGACTCATGGGGCAAAAATAAGAAATACGAACGATTGTTCGTATTAATTCAGATGATGAAAAAATGATTTCTGCGCTTTGTATATAGTATATATTAATTATATATCTTAAAAAGATAATTAATGTATATATAATACAAAATAATTATATTTATTCCATGATAGGAGTGATTTCAGGTATAATAATTAGCACCGGGAAATTGAAAGTTGCGGGCCAGGGGTTAGCAGATCTCGAAGCTTTATTTGAATCTGTGACCAGGAGGCCCCAATATTGGGATTTTTATCGTGAAAATAGATTTCAGATCGAGTTGACGCAACCTGAAGAGATTGTTATGATGGCAATGAAGATCAAAGCTATTGTCCGAAGCTATAAATCCCTGGATGTAAGGTTAGCATTAGGATTGGGTGAAAAAAGCTTTTCTGCGGTACGAATCATCGAATCCAATGGTTCTGCCTTTACATATTCGGATGAACTCCTGGATAACTTAAAGGCACGGAAACAATTCCTCTCCCTTCGGAGTCCATGGAAGGAGTGGGATGAGGAGATCAATACGTATTTGAAAATGTCTCTGGTAATCATGGATCTTTGGAAGCCCAAAACGGCTCAATTGGTAAGCGAAGTTTTGCAACATCCGAAAAAGTCACAACTGGAAATTGCAAGTCTCCTCGAGATACAACAGGCAGGCGTTAGTCAGGGGTTGAAAAGGGCACATTTGAGTGAATTAAAAAATTTTGAAATTCAAATTAGAGAAAAAATAAAATCACAAATTGAAATTGGCAGGTATACATCCTGAATTTTTGGAGACTCATTTCCGTAAAATATGATTTTGAATAAGGTAAAACATAAAAAAGCTTTGCTTGTATTTTTTAATGGCAAGTCTAATGCCGGAGGGGCAGAGCGTATGGTGCAGTATCTCGAAGAATATCTAATAAGCCGTGGAATTCGTACAGAAATTATTGATGAGCATGTATTGATGCAAACTATAGTTGGACAACTTTACAATAGAATGGCCGGATATAGCCATTTCAAAAAACGAAAGTCCATTTATTTGGCAAGAATTGCTTCTTTATATTTATGGGCCAGGAAGCGAAGAAGTCAAATTGTTATATCTAACGGAGAATCCACACCCTTTTATCCGGTTGATATCGTAGTTTGTCAGGGTTGTTATCATGCCATGGAAATAGCCTATGGTAGACCGCGCAATAAACTTAGCCGCATGGCAAAATTACAATTACGTGGACTTACAATAGCCAGACATATTATAACGGTAACCGACCAGGTGAAGCAGGATTTAATAAAGATATACAAAATGAGGGGGGACAATATTTTTATTGTGAGTAACAGAGTCGATACTAATTTCTTCTTTCCATTACCGAAGACAAGCAAATCATTCAGAACAGTATTATACGTTGGTCGCCTGGAGCCGGGGAAAGGCCTTGATGCCATATGCCGTCTTGCAAAAATAATTGAGCAGGAGTCGGAATGGCGCTTTTTGATAGCATGCAACAACCAGTACAATACAGAGTTGTTTGTGGGTTTCAAAAATACAAGGATCAAAATTGGTTTACAGCTTGAAAACATTAATGCTGAAGCCTATGGGGAGGCTGATATTGTCCTGTTTCCATCGTTATATGAAAGCTTTGGGATGGTGACTATTGAAGCGCTGGCTGCCGGCGTTCCTGTCATTGCTTCACCGGTTGGAATCATTCCTGAATTAGCTAATCGTAAATTTCCCGGAGTGCATGTCTTGCCCCCTTTTCAAGATGGGAAAATATTAACAACGTTCAATAACATTATTAACGAGTTTCAATTGATTGACAAAACTGAATTACATGACATGATTGCTGAGGAATTTGGCATTTCATCCTATCGAAAAAGACTGGACAAGTTTTTTCTTCCGGGAAAACAAAAGAGAGAAGAAAATGAATAAATTGGTTTTATTTATTAAAACGTACAAACCCGATTTCAGGCGAGTGCAAAACCTCTTGCATTCTATTGAGCTATTTAATGTAGATCAAATACCGGTCTATATTTCTGTGAACGATTCTGATTTTAAATTTTTTAAGAAGAATCTGTCCGGCACATTTACGCTTATACGTGATAGTGATATTGTAAGAACTAAAATGAAAGATGGTTGGCGCTTGCAAGCCATTGTTAAGCCTCATTTTTACAGGCTTGAAGTTTGTGAGAGTTACTTGTGCGTGGATTCTGATGCTGTATTTATTCGCCCTTTTGGCTATACTGATTTTTTGTATGATGATCACACACCCTACACCGTGATGCATGAGCATAAATCATTTTTGGATACATTGGAATTGATAGGGAAGGATTCGGCTTCAATTTTCCATATCAATGCCCTGAAATCAATTCGTATGCAATTCGGTACGAAAGGAAAAAACTGGGATTATGGACCAAATCCACATTTATGGTCCGCAAAAGTCTGGCGTCATTTTATGGACGTATATCTGGAGGAGCAGGGACTTAACTTTGAAAATTTCTATAAGAAAATGGAGTTGTCTTCTCTCCCGCATGAAGCTGCTATCTATGGTGAGTATTTATTGAAAACAAGGTTGATTGATATTTTGCCGGTGGAAGGGTTTTTTAAAGTATACCATTACAAGGAACAGTTTGAAATGGAGAAAGCCAACTTTGATATAGAGCGGCTAAAGATTAATTATATGGGGATTATCATGCAGAGTAACTGGAATCTTGATCTTGCCATGGATAAAGATGAGCGTAATTCAGTTTTATATCGTCTTTTTAAAAAATAGCCTCACGCCCCATGAATCGATTATGCCTGATTCGTATGGTATGAAAAAGCTTCATCTAATTTCAAATACATGTTTTCCTTAGTAAAATTTTCACGGACAAGCATTATTCCTTCATTACTTAATTGGTGATAGAGTGGCTCATCCTCTAACAGCTGTTCCATATAATTGGCAAATGTGGCCGCATTATTTGTCACCAGACATCCATTGTTCGATTTGGCCGGAAGTCCATCGAGGCCGCGTTCATTGCATACCACAGGAATGCCATAGGCCAGTGCTTCCACTATTTTCACTTTGATACCTGTACCTGTTAGCATTGGACATATAGCAATCTTAGTTTGTTTATAAACAAGATGCAGATCTTCTACATAATCCACACAGGTAACATTGGGTAGATTTTCAGGAATACAGGATCCTATACTACCCACTATCCGGATTTTTATGGAAAGGGGTAATAAGGGGTATACATGGTCAAAAAACCATTTTGAAGCCGTTCGATTATGCGGGTTGTCTGTAGCTACATAAGTCACATCATATCTCCTTTGTGCTGCCGGAATTTCATTTTCATGTGGTTTCTCTATCATTAAGGGGATATACTTTACTTTATTTTTTAAGAATTGACTGAAGAAATATGCTTCCTCATAGGATATGGCCCAAACCTGATCAAACATATCCAGTCTCTTTAGTTCATCCGCTAAAGCATGGCCGATGTGTATACGTTTGTCATGCTGATGCTGTGCTGAAAGCATGTCGTGCGTATCGATAATAGTTTTTGCGTTTCCGATATGTGGGTTGTCTTTGAGCAAGTGGGCCCAATACGCATAACTTATAATGATATAGTCGTATGGCCTTTTTTTTAAAATATTGAAAAACTGACGTCTGACCCGAAGAGTAGCATGATTTGGAAACGAATGTCTCCCATAGGGATGTGTTATTTTGTAAATAAAATGGGGTATTTTATAACTAAATAAGTAAACTAGCAAGTTCTTTTTTTCGGGCTTCTTTTTAATAAACCAAAGATTTTCGGCGAGCTCCTTTTGCTTAAAATGGGTTATAGCTTTGTCGTCCCATTGCCCCCAGGTATAATCGCTTATAAAATCGACTTTTATTTTCCTGTCTTTGAAATATTGTAACAGCGTATAGGCTTTCCATTGACTCCCGCTGCTCTTGGTGGCTGGATTTAATCTAAAGAAATACAGAATGCGCATCAGAAGTGATTCAATTTTTACAGCATGGGTGGTTTTGCAAAAACCGAAACCTATATCAGGGGTGATGCTTGCAAATTAATAATATAAACGCTAATTAAATTGTTCGGTATTATTACTGTAGCCCATGGTACATCGTCGGATCCCCTGAACCAATGTTGCAGTGTAAATAGTAAAATTGGTCGTTTCGTGCTTCTTGTCCAGGGTTTCATGATAGATATGATAGCAGACGGCTAAAAGCTTAACTTTTTTTTGAAGAATCCCGGCATTAATAAAACGAGCAGCGAGTTCAATGTCTTCATGACCCCATCCATGCATTTCACTATTATATCCATTCACATGAATGAAATCCGTGCGCCAGAAAGCACAATTACAACCCCGGAAGTTCCGTGATCGAGAACTTTTTTTAATAAGGAAATGTGAAAGGAAAGGAATGCGTAAACCATTGAACCGGTTACTTACACCTCGTGAGAAAGGTGAAACGGAGGACAGCACGCCACTATGTAATGCCCGGGAACTCGCTTTTTCCTGGATGGACAATCTGCTTCCACGGATGTAATAGCCCGGTTCAGCTACATGTATATGATCTTCAATAAAACGTTTGTGCAAAATGATGTCCCCGTCTATTTCAATAATATAATCGCAAGCTGTGCCGGCTACGGCCCGGTTAACAATAATTGTCTTTCTGAATCCGCGGTGCTCGTGCCAAAAATGCTTGATCGGGATCGTCAGTTTCTGGCGGTAACTATCGATAAGTTGTTTTGTCAATTCATCTGACCCGTCATCCGCAATTAGGATTTCATCGGGGAGGATCGTCTGATGCAATATACTATCCAGAACAAGCTTTAATGCCTGTGGCCAATTATAAGTGCTGATGAGCAAGGCAGTTGTAAATCCTGAGGTCATTCTTTCAAGATGATCTAAGACCGCAATATACGATATCGATATGATGTAAAATATAGCTAAATGAGAGAATTATTTATTTCAAAACATAATATCATGGAAAAGCATGCCAAGCCTGTGATGGGAACAAAAGTGCAGGATTGGTTAGACCTTAACGCAGATTCACAACAAGTCTGTTGCCTGCCTTAATAATAGCTCCCTATACCTTGTTGTCCCGGTGCATTATTTTAATCAGGTGACAATAAATGATTGCATTTCAATCAGCCTTTTATATAAGCCATCCTGTAACATCAGGGCTGTATGCGTACCCTGCTCAACAATTCTACCTTCCTCCAGTACAATAATTAAATCAGCACTTTGAATCGTACTTAAACGATGGGCAATTATTAATGATGTCCTGTGCTTCATTAAGTTAAGAAGAGCCTGTTGAACCAATTGTTCTGATTCAGTGTCCAATGCTGATGTAGCTTCGTCCAATAGCATAATTGGAGGATTATGGAGAACTGCACGAGCGATGCAAATACGCTGCCTTTGACCTCCTGAAAGTTTAACGCCCTTGTCACCAATATTGGTTTGATAACCATGTGAAGTAGTACAAATGAATTCATGCGCATTGGCGATTTTTGCTGCCAATTCTACTTGTTCCAGGGTGCAATCTGGCTTTCCAAAAGCTATATTATTAAAAATGGTGTCATTGAATAGAATCGTTTCCTGTGTTACAATTCCCATTAATGATCGTAAGGATGACGTCGTCAGGGATTGAATTGGATGATCATCTATCCATATGCTGCCCGTTGTCGGTTCAATAAATCTGGGGATCAAATCCATCAAGGTCGATTTTCCACCACCCGATGGCCCCACCAGCGCTACAGATTTTCCTTTAGGAATCGTTATATCAATACCATTCAACACCAGTTTATCACTATATCGAAAACATACATTTCTAAAATGGATTTGATGGCGAAAAGCTGTTATGGGAATCGCATCTGGATGGTCTGTAATCGCAGGTTTTTCATCAATCAACGATAGCACTCTTTCACCCGCTGTAATGCCAGAATGTATGTTGGTAAAAGAAGTTGAAATGGCTTTTGCTGGCCGCATGATTTGCGATATCAATGCGATATAAGCAATAAAATTAGCGCCGGTCAATTCGTTGTCGCCCGACAAAACTAAAGAACCACCATAAAGTACAATACCCGCCACCATTATGATCCCAAGCGTTTCAGAAACCGGCGATGCAAGTTGCTGTCTTTTGGCCATGGCGGATAGAATTCCGGAATATTGAGCGTTTTCCTGATTCAGCCTGCGTTTTATAAAATCACTTGCGTTAAAAGCTTTGATGATTCTTATTCCATTTAAAGCCTCATCAAAATAACTGATCATTGTACCATAGGATTCATGGGATGCAGCAGCCTGTTTTCTAAGTTGTTTGACAATTTTGGAAATGATAAAAGCTGATACAGGAATGATAAGCATCGAAACCAGGGTGAGCTTATAGGATAAAATAAATAGCATGACAAGGTAGGCGATTAAGGTCAGTGGCTCTTTAAAGATAACTTGCAATGTACCCGTCACTGAAAATTGAACCACTTGAACATCGGAGGCAATTTTTGAAATAATATGCCCTTTTCGTTGAGAATTGAAATATTCAATATGCAGGTTCATCACATTGTCAAATACTGCTTTTCTTAGATTCGTCAGGGTGTGTATCCGAAGATTTTCCATCGTTCTTTCCGCGAGATATCTGAAGGCATTTGCCAAAATAACTGAGATTACAATTACGAGACAAACCAATTGCAAGGTGACGAAAGTACCGTATTGATTGGTGGCCATCACGGAGTAATAGTTAAAGGCATTGAACAGGTCTAAAAAATGATCTGGTTTAGGGGGGAGGGAAACGGATTCTTGCTGAACAAATAAAATGTTGAGTAAAGGAGCAAGTAAGGCGATGTTTAACGTGCTGAAGAAGACTGCCAGAATAGTAAATAAGATATAGGGAATAGCATATTTCTCAATTGGTTTAGCATAGGATAATAGTCTGAAATAGGTCTTCATGGCATCGAAAATATTCAATGTAAATGGTGATCTTTCTGATTGGCTCTCTTCAAAACAGAAAGTCTGCTCAAAGGAATGATAAAATTAACATTCCTGCCATATATGAATGCCGGTGTTCATTCCTGGCAAGGATTAAAGCAAGAAAGCCCGTATTAACTTATCCTGCCCACAGGGTGTATGCTGTTTTACCTTGCAGGAGAGCCAGGTTAATCTGCTATTTATGAATGGTTTTTGATAAAATAATCTATCCATATAACGTGCCTTCTATGAAAGCTTCTTCAGATATAAAACATAGTGAATTGCTATAAAGAAATGATAAAATCACTCAGAATCCCCGGTTTCTGAGTGCGTATAAAAATGAGAATATGATCTCAATTTGATTGTGGCCGACCTGGTAATGTTAGTGTTCAACGCCGGTAAATGCAGGTATAGCAGTACACGCTGACGATAGATCGAAGGTTCAGCTTATGGTAAGTAAGGACTTTTATTGTTTTTGCCTTTGGCAAATCGCTCCTCTTTGATCATCATACCGGTCATCTTCCATACAGCTATAAGCGTAACTACGGGAAATTGTCTGCCAGCGAGAATGGGGAAAATATAATAGCATCCTTTGCCCCCTTTTTATTGTTCCGTACCTTTGTACACTTTTTAAACCGCTTATGGCCAGGCCAGAGAAAAATAACACCCCCATAAATACTGATGATCAGGAGGATATGATAGAGATTATCGGTGCCAGCGAGCACAATCTCAAAGGCATCGACCTGAAGATTCCCCGTGAAAAACTAGTGGTGATCACAGGAATCAGTGGTAGCGGAAAATCTTCTTTAGCTTTCGATACGATTTATGCAGAAGGACAGCGACGCTATCTGGAAACATTCTCAGCCTATGCCAGACAATTTCTTGGAGGCATCGAAAGACCGGATGTCGAAAAGATCGATGGGCTGAGCCCGGTGATCAGCATTGAACAAAAAACATCCGGCTGGAATCCAAGATCTACCGTTGGAACCATTACAGAAATCTATGACTTTCTAAGACTGCTGTATGCCCGTGCCGGAGAAGCATATTCCTACGTCACCGGTGATAAGATGGTCCAGTATACAGAGGAGCAGATCCACGAAAATGTACTGACTGATTTCGATAATGAGAAGATATTAATCCTTGCACCGGTAGTCCGAGGGCGAAAAGGACACTATCGGGAATTGTTTGATCAACTGCGCAAACAAGGCTACACAAAGGTGCGCGTCGATGGAGAAATTCTGGACCTCAGTCCGAAAATGCAGGCAGACCGTTATAAGACACATGATATTGAATTGATTGTCGATCGGCTGACGGTCAAACAGCCTGAAAAAACTGCGCGAATCACAAGTAGTCTTTCGTCAGCGTTGCGCATGGGCGAAGGCATGCTGATGGTCTTAAAAGCAGGGGAGGAAACCCCCAAAATGTATTCAAGGCACCTGATGTGTTCGGTCTCGGGAATATCGTATGAAGAACCATCGCCCAATTCTTTTTCTTTCAATTCGCCATATGGGGCTTGTCCGACTTGTAATGGTTTGGGTGAAGTGACCATGGTGGATATGGATAAGGTCATTCCGGAGGATACCCGCTCAATTAATGAGGTCGGAATCGTCCCATTTGGTGAGGTTCGGGACAACCATACCTTCAAGCAGCTGCGTCAGATTTCAAAGAAGTATAAATTTACGTTCGCCACACCTGTTAAGGATATTGATCCGGAGGCTTTAGCGATTATCCTTCATGGGGGAAAACCGGGAACAACCACTGCACCGGATTATCTTCCACATGACTTGATTTTTGATTTGGGATCTGAAGGAATTGTCAATATGCTTAAACGCTGGTATGAAACAACAACCAGTGAAAAGCTCAGACAATGGGCTGAAAGCTTTATGACGATTTCTGAATGCCCGGAGTGTGAAGGGTATCGAATTAAAAAGGAATCCAGATTTTTTAAAATTGATGGGCAGCATATTGGTCAGCTGGCGAATATTGATCTTGGTGATTTGTTGACCTGGTTTACCGGTTTGGAATCCCGATTGACAGAAAAACAAAAGGCTATTGGCAGGGATGTCATAAAGGAGATCCGGGATCGCCTGGGTTTTCTGGTGACCGTTGGATTGCATTACCTGCAGCTTAACCGCCCCTCGAGAACCATGTCAGGGGGAGAGACTCAGCGAACAAGGCTGGCCACTCAGATTGGTTCGCAACTTACCGGAATTACTTATATCCTGGACGAGCCTTCGATCGGTCTTCATCAGAGGGATAATCAGTTATTGATCAAGTCCCTCAGAGAATTAAGTGCGATCGGCAATTCTGTATTGGTTGTGGAGCACGATAAAGATATCATGCTGGCGGCAGATTATCTGATTGATCTGGGGCCCGGAGCCGGTGTGCATGGAGGGGAGCTGGTAGCCAGTGGAACGCCGAAAGAAGTATTAAAAACGAAAGGATTGACCGCACAATATCTCACCGGAGAGCGGAAAATAGAAGTACCGGAGGAACGACGTAAGGGAAATGGAAAAAAGATTGTGCTCAGGGGGGCTACCGGTCATAACCTCAAAAATGTCACTGTCGAAATCCCATTGGGCACATTTATTTGTGTGACTGGGGTTTCCGGTAGTGGGAAATCATCACTGATCAATGAAACCTTATATCCTATTTTACGTCAGGCGATGCACAATAGTCTTGAAAGGCCTTTGCCGTATGATAGTATAAAGGGGATCGAGCATATAGACAAAGTGATTGAAGTGGATCAGTCTCCGATTGGTCGGACTCCCAGATCCAATCCTGCCACGTATACAGGTGTATTTACAGATATCAGGAGTTTGTTTGCAAATGTGCCGGAAGCCAAAATAAGGGGTTATAAACCGGGACGTTTTTCTTTTAATGTCAAAGGAGGACGATGTGAGACTTGTCATGGATCCGGAAGGCGTGTGATTGAGATGAATTTTCTGCCGGATGTGCTGGTAGATTGTGAGACTTGTATGGGTAAGCGGTACAATCGCGAGACGCTCGAGGTACATTACAAGGCCAAGTCGATCAATGATGTGCTGGAGATGACGGTCGAGCAGGGCGTTGAATTCTTTGAAAACATACCGGCGATCTATCGAAAGCTCAGAACCTTACAGGAGGTGGGCCTTGGGTATATTACGTTGGGGCAGCAGGCCACCACTTTATCAGGAGGAGAGGCACAGCGTGTGAAGCTGGCGGAGGAATTAGCAAAAAAAGATACAGGACAGACACTTTATATCCTCGACGAACCTACGACGGGACTTCATTTTGAGGACATTCGCTACTTGCTGCATGTCATTCAGAGCCTGGTAGACAGGGGAAATACAGCCATTGTGATTGAGCATCACATGGATGTCATTAAAGTCGCTGATTATATTATTGATGTGGGATTGAACGGAGGAAAAGAGGGTGGTTCCATAGTGTGTTCGGGTACTCCTGAATCTGTTGCTGGCCACCCCTCCAGCCACACAGGCGCTTTTCTAAAGCAGGAGTTATAATTAAGATAATCTCTAAAGTCAAAAAAAAACCACCTACTGTTTGCCAGAAGATCGTCCTCGCAAAGAGAAGCAGGTGGTCATTGCATAACACCCAAAAAAGAACTAATGATTCTTTATATATAAATATTCACAAAACTTGTGAACATTGATTTATTTCAACTAGGCTGGATCAAAATCGTCACCACCAAGAATTCCTAACAGACAAAGTAAAATTTGGAAAGCATCCATATTAGATAATTGATATTGTTTAGTTTGAATTTTTAACAATACAAATCTACTGAGGATTCTAACTCTTTCATTTAACAAAACCCATATGGATTTTACGTTAATAATGTCGGTAGAATAATGCCAAGCATGACTTTTCATGCCTGATAATCAATCAATTGTATGTGTTATTACTATGAAAAAGTAATAAGCCCTTTTAACATTGTAAAGATGTGGGGTCTTCCGTACTAAATGAAATAAAAAAACAAGACATCTTTACACGTGGAAAGTATCAGTGAAGTGTAATAACTTATATTTAAGATGTTGATAAATAGGCAACTAAGAATTAAGCTGTTCGAAAAAATCAAATGAAATCCGTCTCCATATTATACTTCTTTTGAAATTAATCGTGAATATTTAATCAACATTAATGAAGTGTTGCCCTGAATTTTCTAATAAAGTAATTTGGAGTGTTATAAAATATGGATTTATTCAAGTGATTTTGGCTTGGTTTTCATCATATTAATTAATATTAGAAACAAAACTTTTTGGCTGAACATATCTGTCAGCTAAATAAGTATCTGGCATGCAAGAAGCTGGTAATAGGTAGTTTTCTCTATTAATAAATAAGATTTCAGTGTTTGGGCGAGCTTTATTTAATGAAGGCTCAAAAAAGGTTGATAGAAATGTCGAAATAATTAGAGCTACAATAGGAAGTAGAACGGAGGCAGATAATGCATTTTTCATATTTTTTTTCTTTATGAGTTAATGATGTAGGTAAGCATTTTGTTAATCAGTTAGATTAGTCATTCAATCTTTCTAATGTACTTCTCAAAATTCCATCTAGAATCAGACAAAAGCAAATCACACGGACAGTTAAAATTTACATCCATTTTTTAAAGAAAAAGTATTTTATTTGTTGTAATTTACTGATTGTAAGTTACTTAATACTATGAGATCATGAAAACACTTTACGAGTTAGCCAAATTGAATATTAGGCATAAAAAAGTAATAGAAACATTGATCTCTCAGAATGATAAAAGTCCTATTAGAAGGTTATCCTCAATAGTTCTTTCAGAAAGAGTTTTAAGCGATGATGAATGCATGCTTGAAATTTATGGAAAGAAAAACCTTACAGCCTTCTCAAGATTGAAAACCCGATTGAGGGAGCTATATATTCGGGTAATAATTATGCAGAATATAAATACAGAAACAGCTGACGCAAGAGTAAATGAAGCCTTAAGTGGATATCGGCAATCACTTGTATCTAGAATATTAATTGCAAGGAAATCTGGTAAGTTAGCTGTTGAGTTAGCTGAAAAGTCAATTACAAGATCAATCAAGTATCATGCAACTGAAAATGTTCTTACTCAAGTCCATCAGTTAGTAGGATATTATTCTTCAACTGAATTAAATAAATACAAATTAACTAAGTATTTGAATATTCAAAAGAAGTTTATGGACATTTATAATTGGGAAATTAAAGCTGAAAATTATTACTACGAGCTACAACGTGCCCAATTACAGTCTTTGGCAAATCCTAGTGAAGAGTTTAAGGCAAAAGCTCAAGCCTATGCAGAGGAACTAGCTAAGGTAAAGGGTATTAGAACATATTTTTTCAACTATAATCGGTATCGAGTGCTGGCCGCAAATTATGAATATCAAAGGGATTTTGATGGCCTTCTTTCATTATCAGAAAAAGCATTAGAAGAATTTAGTGCACCTGACTTCAAAACTGGAATTGCATTAGCAAGTATTACAAATAGAAGAGCTTGGGCTTTTATTCAGGCAGGACGTCCAGAAGATGCAGTGAAACTAGGTAAGAAAAGACTAGGTTTACTTGTTTCAGGCACTTTAAATTGGTACGTGTTAGCCCATTATACTCTTAAAGGTCAACTCTATGCAGGTAATTATTTAGAAGCAATAGATTTAATTTCAGAAATGATCAGTCATCCAAGGTTTGATGGCATAGGTGATAATTTTAAAGAAGTATTCTTTGCGACACTAGGTTACATTCATCTCGTTGTCGAATCAGGTATGGCCGGAAACCCAGATGACCTTCGAGACAAACTTCCTGAATTTAAGCTTGGAAAGTTTCTAAATACAGTGCCGGTTTTTAGTAAGGACAAGAGAGGAATCAATGTGAGCATACACCTGATGCATATCGCCTTTTTACTGCAAAGAAAAGAATACAATCTTATCATCGACCGCATTGATTCACTCAATCAATATGCCTATCGATATCTTCGAAAAGACGACTCGTTCAGAAGCAACTGCATGATCAAGATGGTCATTCAGATGACCAAAGCAGACTTTAATCCCATCCGAACAGAGCGCTATACCAAAGATCTGCGCGAACAATTAGGGACCATCACTCTGGCCGGATCCGGTGAAAACATCGAAGTGGAGATGATCCCTTTTGAAGTGCTGTGGGATATAATGATGCGCGCACTCTAAACATATAACGACAAGAACATCCCCGCATACCCATACATCTTCATGGTTTTTTGATATTTTAGAGCAATGATCCTCCTTTGGCTCCAATAATGGCAGCCAATCGAAAGCTAATATGAGACCTAGAAGCCTGTTTAACTCGTCTGTATCATATTACCTTTCCTATCTGTACGCCCGATTGCAGTATAGGGAAAAGCGGATTCATGTCCTGCAGGATAAACTGCTTCGGTCTTTGGTCTATAAAGCCAAACGAACAGAAGTAGGAAAGGAGTTTGGCTTCCCTTCCATCAAAAATTACAAAGATTTTACCCGTCAGGTACCAATACGGTGCTATGATGATATCAATGGCCAGATCAAACGCATGATGGCCGGTGAAACTAATATCCTTTGGCCCGGACTGGTCACTTGGTTTGCCAAGTCCTCCGGCACCACCGCCGATAAGAGTAAGTTTATTCCGGTGTCTACCGAACACCTCAATCACACCCATGCCCGATCAGGATGGTACACCCTCGCCTTGCTTTACCATCGTAATCCTGAAGTTCGCGCCTTTGCCGATCAGAATCTGGTGATGACCGGAAGTATTTCAAAAACCACGCACCCCGATATACGGTACGGTGATGTTTCGGCGATCATGTACCACCATCTACCCTGGATTGGACGTCCTTTTTTCACGCCGGACTATGCGACTTCGCTGATTCCGGAATGGGATAAAAAAATAGAAATCATGGCTCGCAATTGCAGCCGAAAGAATGTTGGTGTGATAGCCGGTGTCCCCACCTGGACCCTTGTATTATTTCGAAGGATTCTTGAGATGACCGGTGCCCAAAATATGGAGGAAGTCTGGCCCAACGCATCCATCTATATGCACGGGGGCGTAGGCTTCGGTCCCTACCAGGAACAGTTTAAAGAGATGTTTCCAAAGAATGATTTTGCCTATCACGAAATTTATAATGCCTCTGAAGGCTATTTCGCCTCCCAGGATACAAATGATCGAAAGGAAGGCCTCCTGATTTTCCCCGATACCGGAATCTTTTATGAGTTTATCCCGGAAGGTCAATGGCACTCACCAAACCCTGAAGCCATCTCACTACAGGAGGTAGAAATCGGCACACCTTATGCCATGGTCATCACCACCAATGGAGGGTTGTGGCGCTATAAGATTGGTGATACGGTGGTGTTTACCTCAAAGGAACCATATCGCATTTGTATCACCGGACGAACACAACAGTATATCAACACCTTCGGCGAAGAAGTAATGGTCGATAATACCGATCGGGCGATAGAACTCACCTCAAAAGAGTTTGGCGCTATGGTCACAGATTATACAGTAGCTCCTATTCATATGACCCTGAATGGTCGAGGTGGCCACCACTGGTTGATCGAGTTTGATCACGCTCCCGGAGACATCAGTGCCTTTGCAGAAAAGCTTGATGATCATCTCCAGCAACTCAACAGCGATTATGAAGCCAAACGCTTTTTGAGTATGGCCTTAAATCCATTAAAACTCACCGTCCTGCCAAAAGGCACCTTCAGAAAGTGGCTACACAAAAAAGGCAAAACCGGCAGTCAGGCCAAGATCCCCAGACTTTGCAATGAGCGCATCTATGTGGAAGATATTCTCTCGATGATCGATTATCGTATGAGCCATAATAAAACTGCCTGATCACAACTTATGGGCGAAGAGCATTCATCCGAATTATTTGACAACCTTTTACCAGAAAGCGAGTCTATCCTGGACGAACCCGCTTTGCTGGATATGTTCACCACGCGTGTCGAGGAAATGCTCAAAGGTGATATTGATCTCTTACTGAGTTCACTGTACCGACTGGATGTGGAAGAATATAAAATCCAACGTGCTTTGCGTTCTCCGGATATGCCTGCCGCAAGAGGTATCGCCAAGCTGATCATTGATCGACAGAAGGAAAAGATTATTACACGGAAAAAATACGGTTCTGAAAAGAAGGATCCGGATTGGGAGGGGCTTTAGGTTATAGACCTAAGACCCACAGTGAAGGCGCAGTCCTTCATCTGTA
>JAHEAR010000006.1:41415-107458 GCA_024642665.1 Bacteroidota bacterium | reverse complement strand
GAGACCTTAGATAGAATTACGAATTACGAAAAAAGGATGCGCGACTATTCGACATGTGACGCTCGACATAATGCATAGAGTTCCGGTAATAAACCAGAAAGCATGCTCCAGAATATGCGAGAATCAGCTTTCAAATCAGCGTGATCAGCGGGAAGATATACTTTGCTAAAGCTACTGACGCCGGCACCAATTCCAATTGATCGGGAACAGCGAAGGAACGCGACTAAAAGCGGAAAGCAAAGGGCAGTAAGCAAAACAAATGAAATAGAAATGCCTTGCAAGTAGATATGGAACAGAGCACAGATTATGGTTCAGGCATGTGATTATTAGGCTTTTCTTTTCCGCCCCATTTTTGGTTGAGGTACGGAGCGCATCTTACTTCAACTATATTCACACGATACGCAAGGCCTGCTAAGACAACCTCCTCGTGATGTATAAAGCATCATACTAAAATCATTAAATTACCTTCACCAAATTCCTTATTTAAATTTTCGGTGAATTTTTTTGAGATGTGAAGAGGAAATAACATAAGCAATATCATTGCAGTATGACAGCGGGTTTGCAAACAATATAACAATGAACAGAAATTTCATAACATATCTTTTTTTGTTTGTACTTGGCATCAATGCCACAGCACAAACTTGCAACCCGGACTCCATTAAAGTTAGAAGCATTAAAGCTTTTGATACCAATAACAGCATTAGCTGGGAATTGCAAAACCATCAGGTATATGTTAACCCGGACTGCCCCTCTAATCATAAACTGCTGCTTCATCTGGTTGGGACACTTGATAATCCTTCAAGCACAACTTATTTTCCTATCCTTGCCGCCAACCATGGCTATAAAGTCATAAGTCTCAAATATCCGAACAGTGTTTCCGGGACAACTGCATGTAGGGCAAGCGCTGACTTTGATTGCCATTGGAAGTATCGACAAGAAATAATTTTTGGGACGGATACAAGTGTTGCTGTTTCCGTCGATAGTAATAATTGTATCGTTAACCGCCTCGAGAAACTTTTGATCTATTTGAATACCCTGTACCCTTTAGAAAAATGGGATAATTATTTATCCGATGAAGGTGCTATCAACTGGACGGAAATTGCAGTTTCAGGACACTCGCAAGGTGGAGGGCATGCAGCTTTTATGGCGAAATATTTCAATCTAGATAGAGTTATTATGTTCGCCTCACCAAACGAATACAACTCATTTTACAATGCTCCTGCTCCGTGGATTTCATTGCCTGGTGTGACCCCTGATTCAAATTATTTTGGCTTCGGCAATCTGTTAGACGACATTGTTGATTTTGAAGAACAGTACAATGTATGGACGGCAATGCAGCTAAACACTTTTGGAGATACCATTGATGTGGACAATAATTTATGCCCATACAATAATTCGAAGATGCTTTACACGCGTGACACCTCCGGTACAGGACTGGCTGCCTATCATAATGCTGTTGTGATTGATGACTATACACCTCTTTTCAACGGAGCGCCTGTCTTTACACCAGTTTGGAGTTATATGTTAGGCCTGTGCCAAACGACAACATCCATTATAAATAGTAATTTGGAGGATATAGAAATTAAAGCCTATCCCAATCCATCGGATGGCAAAGTGATCATCGAAAGTTCAGACCTAATCCGTAGAATGGAAGTATATAATTATTTCGGTGGTCTTTTGAAAGTAATTGAACCGCATCAAAAAGAGGCAGAGATAAATATGGAGCCTTACCATGGACTAATCCTATTAAAGGTAATTGTCGAAAAGAATAAAAGTGAAGTAATCAAGATAATTGTCAATTGACGATTGGCATCATCAGACCATTATGTGGTGCAATTAATTCTCACCAGCAGTATCTCAAACCTTTAATGTTTCGTTCCCGTTCGAGACAATATCTGTACGAAATGAAAATGCGAGTCTTAGCACAATAGGGTTGAAGTAGCGAACGCCATCCCGATCATAGCGATCGGCATAGTCGAACTAATAAATGTCCACTATCATCTTCCTTTATTACTAACCCCCTGTGTTCGCGGTAGCTTTGTGAAGGAGAGTCTAAACAATATGCGCCCACGGCGCATGGTGCTAAATCCTCTAAACAATTCGACTTCAGTAGAACAAATCCAATTTTACTTCTTCAACCCAATCTCCTTTAACCGTTCATTCAGATACTCCCCGGCAGTAATCGAATCATAAGCTAAAGGTCTTTCGGCAGTGACGGTGTCAGGCAAACAAGTCAAATCCATATCGCTTTTGGGATGCAGAAAAAATGGAATCGAAAGTCGCGGTCTGTGCCATTCATCTTTCGGAGGATTGACGACCCGGTGCGTGGTGGAGATCAGATAATTGTTCGTCAGTCGCTGCAACATATCGCCGACATTCACAACGATTTCATCCTCGCCGGGTACGATATCGAGCCACTGATTTTTAGCATCAAGGATCTGAAGCCCACCGGCAGAAGCACCTACTAATAATGTGATCAGATTGATGTCTTCATGTTGCTCGGAGCGAAGCGCCGATTTTGGTTCTTGCGTGATCGGTGGATAATGTATCGCTCGGAGGATACTATTTCCGCTTTCAATTTTATCAGCAAAATAGTCAGGTTTGAGATTCAGATAAATTGCAATCGCTCGCAAAAGGGATGCACCGGAAGATTCAAATGCTTTATATAATTCTATGCCCGTATTGGTAAAATCAGGCACTTCAGCGACATGGATATTGTCAGGATATTCTTCTTTCTGGGAATGATCAGCAGGTACTTCCTGACCAAGCTGAAAGAATTCTTTCAGGTCGCCCACATTGCTTTGCTTGGCATGCTCTTTTCCAAAAGAGGTATACCCTCGCTGTCCGGCAAGCCCTTCGATTTCATAGTTGCTTTTTACCTCAACAGGAAGGGAAAAAAAGGCTTTTGATTCCGCATAATATCGACTGACAAGCTCTTTTGCTATCCCATGATTGATAACCCCAACAAAGCCAAAATCATGAAAGGCATGTCCCAGTTCGTCAACAAAGGCTTGTTTTTCTGCGTCTGATCCTGCAATAAATTTTTTCAGATCAACTAGTGGAATAGCTCTTGCCATCGTCTGTTTGTTTTAAATAATAACCATATAAGGTGCCTGATCATTCCCATCCCCAACACTGGTTTTGTCAGTAAAGGAATGATGATCAACCATAAAACCCTGATAAAAAGGCAATAATCACGCCATTTTTGGTGAAAATTCTCAGTTTCTGGATGAATGTATTATCGCACTATCCCGCTGAGCGGGAGCAGAGATGTAGATTAAATTTTCCTTCCTACCCTTCGCTCTTCGCTGCAAGTGTGGCATACTCGCACCCCGCTGGTTATGCTGCAAGTTTGCCACACGCCCTGCCCTCAGCCCTTTGCCCTCCGCTCTACGCCTTTCGCCATCACCTCGGCGGCCGGTAACCCGACTGATCAAGAATAAGCTGAGCATCTTTTAAATCAAGGAGCTGCGGAAGTGTCGTTTCAGGGTGACTATGCATGTAAGCTTTGACAATTTGCCAGCCAAGCCATGAGGCTGTATTACCAGGTGCTTCCGGTGGCATTCCGGGAGAACTAGGACTAGGGCCCAGAAACTTTTGAAGTTTCCGCATAGAGGTCTCATACAACATGTCATTGGTTGTAAAATGGTACCAAATCTGTTTTTCATTCGTCTTGACCCAATCCAGATCGATGGAAGAATAATCCATAATGACGGTGTCCGGAGCAGTCGGCATCAGGGATTCCAGAATGAAAAGCTTCTTTCCGTTATGGATCATCAAATCCAGCAATCGGTTTCCTGAAGGAGGTCCTGCGATATCATCCACCCATACTTCTATCGTACGCCGTACGACATAATCCTTATTATAGGATCTTGTGAGATAGTCCGAAAAAGCATTATTGATACCGGTATAGGTCATATACGGAAAAGTATCGCCTAAAAACATTTCCAGACTGATTCCAATCCCATCTCTCAGGCTGTCTTCAGCATACACAAAGGGGAAATACCCAAAATCAGAAATAGTTGTATAGATCTTTGGGGTTTCCTTATCAGGGAAATAATATTTTCCATATTGGAAAGCAGAGGTAAGTCCTTGCTTCACTTGCGACAAGTCCGGAAATATCTGCTGCACAGTATCATAAAGCCATCGGGTGCGCGGATGCCGGATAATGGCCTGCATTTTTTTTATTTGTTGCTCTTCATCTTCAACGACGATATCCTCGGCACCCGGAAATACATAATTGAAGTATACCTCAGCAAAAGCAGGATGCTCTTGTTTCAGTTTTTCAATGGCAGGTGCACTGATGGCTGTATCGGCAAAAAGAAGTTGTTCGAATCGCGTGATATCAAGGTCTACCTTGATACCCGACACGTCGGGTAAATTTGTGGTTTTTTCCGACTGACAGCCAGAAAAGAAAAAAGAAGCCACAATCAGGGCGCAAAGCCCTATTTTTATGCTGAGTTTTGGAAATATCATTTTTGGATGGTGATATGGAATAAAAACGGATTGAGTGCTTTTGAATAGAATGAAACGAAGTTTTGCAAAGATATGGTGTATAATGCTGTTTGTGCTATGCATCTTGCCATCTATATCCGGTCAGGAAAGATCCTTTAGAATTGGTTTTCAGGCTAGCCCTGTATTGTCCGGTATTCATAGCAGTGGCAATCTCAGTGTAAGTAATGGGGGCAACCTTGGATGGAAGCTGGGGATAATCAGTGACATCCACTTGAAAGAAAAAGTTTCAATTACTGCAGGTGTCAATCTTGCCTTTAAAGAGGGAGGAGAATTGATTTATGATATTGGGGGTAATTACCTTCCGACTTCAGATTTGAGTGATCCATTACTTCAGGCTGGCGACAAGCCATTGCCGGATGGTGTAAAAATCCGATACAAACTAAAGTATCTCGAGTTTCCGGTAGGGTTGAAGTTCAGAACTGAATCCAAAGGTAGTCTGACTTATTTTTTGGAAGCTCCTGTCCTGTCTTTTTCCTTTTTGATCAATGGACGGGGAGATATAGAATCGGAAGATTTTAATTTCTCGCAGGAGAATATTTATAAAGATCTGGTGGTGCCGAATCTTTTTCTTGGGTTTGGAGTCGGAATAGAGTATGCGATCAATCGCAATAATTCACTGATAGGCGGGCTTTATTATCAGCGCGGTTTGTTTGATGCCACTAAAAATAATGGATGGAGCGCTATTCAAAATCCAAATATTACCCCGATGTATCTTAGGATACATGATGATTCCCATGTCCGGATTAGTAATCTTGTAGTTTTTGTAGGGTTACTATTTTAATCATTTTCTTGGGGTTTGCCCTCAAATTCGATCACTATTTTGACATTATTAATTTGAAATATCTTTTTTATGAGTTTAGATGAGGAAAGGTTGAAAGATTTTATTCGCCAGGGATTATCAGAGGATATTGGTGAAGGAGATCATACGTCGATGGCATGTATTCGATCTACACGAATCAGCAAAGCTAAACTGCTGGTGAAGGAAGATGGCGTGATCTCCGGTATCGAAGTAGCACATAGAATATTTAAGGAAGTAGCACCAGCTGCAGATTTTGATGCGCTGATCAAAGATGGAAGTGCTGTCAAACCGGGAGACATTGCCTTTTATGTGACCTGTCCTTCGAGAGCACTATTGATGGCGGAAAGACTTTCTTTGAATATTATGCAACATATGAGTGGCATATCAACGATATCCTCCCTTTTCGCTCAGGAGGTCGAGGGATTGCCGGTTAAGATTCTTGATACCAGAAAAACTACGCCGGGTATCCGCTTTCTTGAGAAGGAAGCTGTACGCCTTGGTGGATGTCATAACTATCGTGTCGGTTTATACGATTGGATTATGATCAAAGACAATCATGTGGATGCCTGCGGTTCCATTCCTGTGGCAATCGATCGCGTCCATGAATATCTTGAGAAAACAAAAAAAGAGCTATCCATTACAATCGAAGTTCGAAATCTTGTTGAATTACAGGCGGTGCTTGATCGGGGCGGTGTGACCAGAATCATGATGGACAATTTTGAAATACCAATTCTTAAAGAAGCTGTAGCAATGGTTGGGGATCGATTTGAAACAGAAGCATCAGGAGGTATCAACTTACATAATGTCAGAGCGTATGGCGAAACGGGTGTGAATTATATATCTTCAGGAGCACTGACCCATAGTGCCGGATCCCTGGATATGAGTCTGAAGATTATTATGTCAGAGGGATGATACATTGACAAGTGTGTTGAGTGGGTTTAGTACTCGGCGCCGAATGGCGCCAATGGTTGAGAAGGTTTAGTATAGTAAAAAGGTTTAGTAAAGAATAGGTTCAGGGGTTTAGACTTGCTTCTGCAAAGCCCGATTATAAACCTGAGCTATAGTGAGTAATAAAGTTTAGCAAGCAGCAACGCAAGGAGAAATGTCACAGTTCTACTCTTTATCTTATGCAAGCCCAATCTATGGGGAGTTATGGCTCTAACGGAAAAGGAACTTTTCTTCAGGTCTACCCAAATAAGGATTTCGTAATTGATCTTCACCGCTCATCACTCAACTCTTATGATTGATCGTCATTAGATCTTTCATGATGAGCAGCGTCTCTTCAAGGTAAATATCCTTACCCAATTTTTCAAGCCAGGCACTATTGCGACTGATCTTGGATGAATCGGTTTGCATACTTTCCAGATCAATGGCAAGATTTTCAGTTTTTAATTCTTCAATGGTGCCAAACGAATCTTTAAATTTCTTTGATTCTTCTTCTCTTGCCATATCAAGCGCGCGATACTGATCCAATTGCAAAGGAACTATGCTCTCATCTCTAATCTCCTTGACACGCATAGCGTTGGATAATACTTTTTCAAATTGAGGAGATGCCTTGACGCGCTCTTCACTATGACTTCTGAGAAGATCAAGATTTAAATCAACGATATCCTGATGGTAATTAACAGGATTGATTTCTGTCCATGGCATTGGATTGTCCATTTCTTTTTCTCCGGAATCGATATATTGATAGGTGTCCGGAAGATTGATATCAGGAATCACCCCTTTAAGTTGTGTTGATCCACCATTGACCCGATAGAATTTTTGCAAAGTAATTTTGATATCTCCCAATGGTTTGTATTCACTAAGCCCGCTCACTGATTTGTCAAGATCGAAAAACCTCTGCACGGTACCTTTGCCGAAGGTAGACTTACTACCCACAATCACCGCTCGTCCATAATCCTGCATAGCGGCAGCAAGAATTTCAGATGCACTCGCGCTTTGTGTATTGACCATGACAATCAGCGGACCGGTGTAAATCACTTTTTCGTCTTTATCTTTTAATACATATGGAGTTGCTTCACGACTTTTAACTTGAACGATAGGACCATTTTCAATAAACAAGCCGGACATTTGTACTACATCGCTTAATGATCCTCCGCTATTGTCACGCAAATCAAGGATAATCCCTTTCACATCTGCAGCCATCAGTTTTTTAACTTCAGTTTTTACATCCTCGGCACAACTTCTTCCATTCGGGTTTTCGAAGTCCGCATAGAATTTTGGAAGTTTGATATAACCAATATTGCCAACCTCACCTTCAAGCTCAAGCGTTGCCGACTTAGCAAATCCGGCATCTAATATGACTTCATCACGAAGGATGGTGATTTCCCGCACGGAACCATCTGTTTTACGCACGGTAAGGGTCACCTTGGTGCCTTTGGGGCCCCTGACCAGTGTGACGACTTCATCCACCAGCCAGCCGGTAACATCCACCGGTTCTGTTTCAGTTTCCTGTTGCACCTTGAATATCTTATCATCTACTTCCAATTCTTTTTGCTTCCAGGCAGGCCCGCCAACAATCACAGCCACAACCTTGGTGAAATCGCCATCCATTTGGAGACGTGCGCCAATTCCTTCCAGACGTCCGGACATATTAATATTAAAATCTTCTTTCTCTTTTGGGTTGAAATAATCAGAATGGGGATCGTAGACGCTTGTGACGCTATTGACATACATTTCAAATCGATCTGACCGGCGTACTTTGTCCATGCGCTCATACCATTCATCAAAAACTTCTTTTACATCCTCACGTGATTCTGCTTCAAGTTCGGCGATGGATTTTTTACCCCCTTCCGGTTCTTCCGCCAATGCCTCCTGGTCTTTCATTTTTTCAGCGAGTCGAGTAAGCGTTTCAAATTTCAGGTAAGCTTTCCATAATTCTTTGAGCTCAGCATCGTCTTTCGCATAAGTTCGTTTTTTGCCATCCGTCTCGATTGAATCTGGAGAGGCAAAGTCAAATGGCTGACTTAAGATTTCGGGATACCATTTCCTAGGTTTTTCGATACTCTGATTGATAATCTTATAAGAAAGCTCAAAAAATTTGAGATTATCATTCAGAAGCTGATCATCCAGACTATCCTGATAATCATCCAGAAGATCCAGATCGCCCATCACCAGGAAACGCTTCATACCATCCAGTCTGGTCAGGTAGGTGTCATATAACCGGTGGGAAAACTCGTCATCAATAGGGGGATTGGTAAAGTGATATTGTTGCATCATTGCCAGCACAGCCTGAAGAATCACCTTCTCCCGATCATCATCAGTAGTGTTATTATTTAAAGAAGCATAACCGGCAAAAGCTAAAATGCCTGTCAGGGCAGCGATAATCCATATCCTCATGGTCGTCTTTTTCATTTGAAATGGGCCAAAGCCCGGATTTATTAAATTTGAGAGACAAGTTACGTGCTTATCATTTAGTCACCACCCAAATCTCTACCATTAGCCTTTTTTTAACGACATGGCGGTGTAAATTGTTTTTAAGAAGGCATGTCAAATAGATCGCATTTGCGATTCGTTAACTACCTATTCGAATACTAAATCTAAGGTCAAATGACAAGCACAAAAGCAAATAATCACCCGGTAAAAGTAATTTTTACAATTTGTTTGATAGCTATCCTCCTGATTTCCTGTGGGAAAGGAAATCTGGACATGTTCGATTGTGCCGGATTTGTGCCTACCTACTCGGCTGAGATCAAGCCCATTCTGGATGGTTCGTGTGCCATCTCCGGATGCCACAATGCCATATCAGCTCAAGGCGGTATAAATCTCAGTAATTACGCAACTGCTGCTATTGAGAGTAAAAATGATCGATTTTTGGGGACTATCCAGCATAAAAAGGGGTATTCGCAGATGCCGGAAGATTCCCCCAAATTAAGTAACGATAAGATCGAATTACTGACTTGTTGGGTGCAAAGCGGCTCTCCTGAATGATCCCGCATGCACAAGGCAGATCAAATATTTCATCATATCTCCTTAATTATCTTTGGTTAAAACAATCTGTATGAAGTACCACCTGCTTTTTATCTTTTTTGTTCTTCCATTATTTTCCGGCGCTCAACACAATGATCTTTCGGATGAGTTGATCGAGACTATTCATCAACGAATCAGTGATGGGGTTAATTCCAGCATAACTATTGGTGTGATTGATAAAGCCGGTCCCCGATATTATTCATTCGGAAGTAAAAAAGCAGGTGGGAAGCAAGCGGATGAGCATACGATCTATGAAATCGGGTCTATCTCAAAAGTATTTACAGCAACGCTCTTAGCTGATCAGATTATTCATAAGCATATGAAAGCTGATGATCCCATCGCAGATTATCTGCCCAAAGCGGTAAAGGTGCCGGTCTATAGCGGGGGTGGACCGGTGATTACATTGGGAAATTTGTCGGACCACACCTCTTCTTTACCCAGATTACCTTCCAATATGAATCCGGCGGATGTGCAGAATCCTTATGCCGACTATACCATCGAAATGCTGTATGACTTTTTATCCGCTTACGACCTCCCGAGAGAAGTGGGTTCCAAATTTGAATATTCCAATCTGGCGGTTGGTCTGTTAGGTCATATACTGGCGCTCCATGCCGGGACCACCTATGAAGCACTTCTGCAAGAGAAGATTACTGCACCGTTGAATATGCAGGAGACAGGGATTTCTCTTTCAGGAAAAATGAAGAGTAATCTGGCCTCCGGATACGCTATGGGTATGGAAGTGGAAAACTGGGATTTGCCTGCACTTGAAGGTGCCGGAGCCATTCGGAGCTCAGTTGCCGACCTGCTATTGTTTCTGGCGGCGAATATGAAATTGAACAAAAGCGATTTATATCCGGCGATGGAACTGACCCACAAACCACGACATAATAAAATGGATGGAAGAAGTATTGGTTTAGGATGGATTATCGATGAAGGAGGTGATGAGACTATTTATATGCACAATGGCGCTACCGGTGGTTATCGGTCCTACGCAGGCTTTGTAAAAAAGGGTGAAAAAGGAGTCGTCGTGCTGACAAATTCTGATACCGGTGTCGATGATATCGGCCGTTACCTATTAGATGGTAAGGCAAAGCTGCAGATGATAAAACCATCGATTACCATAAAGTTCCAGGAACTTATTGATTCGGAAGGTTCAGAAAATTTATACAAAGAATATCTGAAACTAAAGAGGGAAGGCCGATATGATATCAATGAGGAGAAATTAAATGCAATGGGTTATTATTATCTCAACAATCATAACGTATCCGCTGCACTCACTTTGTTTGAAATAAATATTGATGCCTTTCCAAACGCCTTTAATGTCTATGATAGTTATGGTGAAGCATTGCTTGCAAATGATCAACAAGAGGAGGCTGTAAAAAATTATCAAAAATCTCTTGAGATAAACCCCGGCAATGTCAATGCTATTAAAGTTCTGGCCGATCTTGGCATGGAAGTTAAGAGGGATGTGTTGGAAGTAAATGAGGCAATACTTGACACGTATATCGGAACTTACGAACTAGCCCCCGGGTTCAATATTGTCATTTCAAGGGACGGAATGCAATTGTTCGGACAAGCAACGAATCAGCCTTCATTTGAACTATTTGCGAAGTCGGAGACTGATTTCTATCTAACGGTGGTCGAAGCACAGATTGTCTTCAGTAAGGATGATAATGGCCAGACTATGATGACCTTATATCAGGGAGGACAAGTGCTTCCCGGAAAAAGATTGTGATATTATTCCTATCCAACGCTTCCGGTTCGACGCCAGATTCCTTACCTTTATTTCCCTCAGGAGAAATTCTATTGACTGCAGGCTGAATTGTAGTGCGAAATCGTAATATGTCAGAGACTGTCGAATGGAATTCGTTTTGTTTAAAAATTTATGTGTACCCGAATTCAGATGATTATGAATGTTTTAAAGAGAAGTATTGGTGTAGTTGCACTTTTGGCTTTTGGGCAGGTGATTTCTTACGGGCAGTATAGTGTCAGGAGCTATCAGGATCCCATTAAAGCCCAGGCTGTGATGCACGATTTCAATGATCCGTATGCTTTTGTTGTTGAATACGAAGAAGCACCTCATCCATCCGGCGATGAAGCGATGGAAGCCTTCTTACGGCAAAGAAAACTTGAAGCGCAACGGCAAACGCCCCTGCGACCTGAAGTGACCTATCAGCCTCGCAATACCGTGGCACCACCGGAGATTCTGGCTAGTTTTTCCGGCAATAGCATTATTACCGGTACACCCTTAGACAATCATCTTGCCATTGGACCTCAGGAACAAGTGGTCTCCACCATTAATACACATATGTTGGTGACCAACAATACCGGGTTTTGGTTGGGCTCATACAAACTGGATGATTTTTTTGATGCCGTAGGTGGATCGGTCAATCGATTTTTTGATCCCCGGGTAATATATGATACAGAGCAGGATAGATTTATTATGGTCATCATGAACGGATCAGAATGTGCCGATAGTGAAATTGCTTTTGCCTTTAGCCAGACCAATGATCCAAGAGGTGCATGGAATCTCTATGCGATTGATGGCTGCCTTAATGACGATGGTACCTTTGCGGATTATCCGATGATTGCATTGACGGATACAGAACTTTTTTTGACCTACAATGCTGTCAATGCAGACAGTTCGTGGCAAACTGGTTTTTTCGGTACACAAATCCATCAGATTAATAAAATGGATGGCTATAATGGTCAAACCCTGAATCGAAAAGTTTGGACGGACATATCTTTTGGAGGTCGCTTGTTGCGCAATATCTGTCCCGTCAGAAATGCGGATGAGACCTTACCGGAATCAGTCTACTTTGTTTCTAATCGAAATTTTGATATCACCAATGACACCGTTTTTCTATTGCATCTGACAGGTCATCAGGACGATCCGGATGCTACACTTGACATGAGTTACAGAGTAATGGATCATCCTTATGGCGTTCCTCCTTATGCCGTGCAGACCAAAGATTCTATGGATACAAATGATGCCAGAATTCTGGATGGATTTGAATTAAATGGCATGATACAGTTTGTGGGCAATTCCATGGATTTTAATTCAGGAAGATCAGCTTTTTATCATGGTATTGTATATACCGATGAGGCGAGTCTGACCGGGATCGGCAATGTCGTGGCACATCCCACGGATTATCTTGGATATCCCGGTATAGCGTGGGCAGGAAGTGATCCTTCGCAAAATGATGCACTGATCATTGTGAGCCATTGTTCACCGGTGAGACATCCCGGAGGTTCAGCTATATATTATGATGGATTGGGAGAGTATAGTGATTTTGTAACAGCGATTGAAGGCACGCGTTCTGTCAACATGCTTTCCGGTACGATAGAGCGTTGGGGCGATTATGCCGGCATTCAGCGATTTTATGATCAGCCGGGGAGTATTTGGGCTGCTTTTTCCTATGGTCGTCCCGGTAATGTGCATGAAACATGGATTGCCAAAGTGGCTCGGACTGAAGTGATGGTTGCTACGGAGGATGTTTCCAATAATGATGTGAAGATGACGGCATATCCTAATCCTTCGGATGATTATGTACAAATTGAAATAGAAAATCCGGAGGGAAAAGATCTGTCAGTATTTTTGTTTGATGCTCAGGGCAAACCAATTGAAACACTTTTTGATGGCCCTGCCAATTATGCCGGTAAAACAAAGATGACTTTTGCCTTGCATACCCTGCCTGCCGGACAATATCAGGTGCAGGTTTTATTAGATAAACAGCAGGTAATCACAAGAAGTATTGTTAAAATTTAACTATTGAAGGATCTGGCTAAGCATTGCATAAGGATAGCTTAATCTACCCAATTCAATAGTATATCCATATCTGGATGCTTGTGGTCTTATAGGGGGGGTGTCTGCTCATGGCACTTGCCCTGCTTCGGCACATTATCACTATTTTCGTCCCTCAACAATTATGTAATCATGAATCGAAATTTATTTATTTCTCTATTGACCCTTTTTCTGGGAAGTTCTTTCGCACAAGGTGTCATGACGCCTGATTTGTTATGGCAGGTAGAAAGAGTGAATGCACTTGGCGTAACGGCAGATGGTAACAATGTCATTTATACCGTCACAAGTTCGGATCTCATTGCAAATACCAGCAAAACTAAGATGTATCAGATTGCAGCTTCCGGTGGGGATCCCGTCGAAATCACTGAGAATCCAATCCCGGATAGAAATTTATCACCGGATGGAGACCACATGTTGAGCAGCAAATCTGTGAAAGTCCTTAAGATACAGGGTAAGGACTTGTATCCGGAATTGGAAAAAACAGAAGGGCTCATTTATGATGATCTGATGATTCGACACTGGGATACCTGGGAAGATGGTGATTTTGATCATGTGTTTATTTCAGCAATGAATAGTGCGGTTAAACGTATTGAAGTGGATCTGATGGAGGGAGAACCATATGACTGTCCGCAGAAGCCTTTTGGTGGTGAAGAGGATTATATATGGGGGCCTGATGGTACCACCGTTTTGTATGTCACAAAGAAAAAATTTGGATTGGATTATGCGGTGAGTACCAACACGGATATTTATGAATATGACCTGATCACCAGAAAAACAAAAAATCTTACAGAAGATAACAAAGGGTATGACATCAGCCCCAGCTATAGTAAGCGACAGGTGCTTGCTTACTTAAGTATGAAACGCGATGGATATGAGTCAGATAAGCAGGATGTGATCGTGTATTTTGATGGAAAGCATTACAATATGACCGCACATCGAGATGATATTCACGTCGATAGTTACAGCTGGTCTGCGGATGGTACTCATATTTATGTTATCGCAGCTGTCAATGGAACAAAGCAATTGTTTGAGTTTGCAGTGCCTTATCCGATGACTGCAGAAACGCAGGAGATACGTCAAATCACATCAGGCGATTTTGATGTGGATGGCGTTGTTGGATTATCAAGGCAAGGACTCATCGTCTCCAGACGGGATATGAACCATGCGACTGAGTTATATACCGTCAATATTAAAGATGGAAAAATGCGGCAATTGACACATGTCAATGATAAGCTTTACAGCACCATTGCAATGGTCAAGACAGAAAGAAGATGGGTCAAAACCACCGATAAAAAAGATATGTTGGTATGGGTTATCTATCCGCCTGATTTTGATCCAAACAAGAAGTATCCAACGCTCCTTTATTGTCAAGGCGGTCCGCAATCAGCTTTGACGCAATTTTATTCGTTCCGCTGGAATTTTCAGTTAATGGCATCGGAAGGATATATTGTAGTAGCGCCAAACAGAAGAGGCATGCCCGGTCATGGAACGGAATGGAATGAATCCATCAGCAAGGACCATGGAGGTCAGGTGATGAAAGATTATCTGTCTGCGATTGATGCCGTAAGTCAGGAACCATATGTTGACAAGGATCGACTCGGGGCTGTTGGTGCCAGCTATGGTGGCTATTCGGTTTTCATGTTAGCCGGAATCCATGAAGGTCGTTTTAAAACGTTTATTTCTCATGATGGTATCTATGATATGCGAAGTATGTATGGCACCACAGAGGAATTGTTTTTTGTGGATTGGGATTGGGGAGGCCCCTATTGGGATTTGAAAAACAAAGCAGCTAAGAAAACGTATCAAAAATTCAATCCCGTTAATTATGTGGATAAATGGGACACCCCGATTTATATTATTCAGGGGGGATTGGATTACCGGGTTCCTGTCGAACAAGGACTTTCGGCGTTTCAGGCGGCCAAACTTAAAGGGCTCAATGCCCGATTGCTGTATTTCCCGGATGAGAATCATTGGGTCTTAAGTGCACAAAATGGGTTGGTCTGGCAGCGTGAGTTCTATCGATGGCTCCAAGAGACATTGTAGTCGACTTCCCGAAAACTCAAGCCTGTTTGTATTAATCGGGAATAAAGGAATTACCCCTTATACAAAAAGAGGTGTTTTTTAGGTAATCAGCAATTATTTTTAGATTTGTCTAAATTTAATTTTCATTTTATCTAAAAAACACCTTTCTTTGTGGGATGGGACTGTCTTATGTAGAGGAAAATTACCTTAAAGCTATACTCAAACTATCCGGCGTGCCCGATGGATTGGTGAGTACGAATGCGATTGCTGCACAATTATCTACCTCCGCAGCTTCCGTCACCGATATGCTTAAGAAGCTGTCTGACAAAGACTTGATCGCCTATCAGCGCTATAAAGGCGCTTCCCTGACGAATGCAGGGCAGCGCATCGCCACCCATTTGGTCCGCAAGCACAGATTATGGGAAGTATTCCTGGTGCAAACCTTAGGAATGACCTGGGACGAAGTCCATGATATTGCAGAGCAACTCGAGCACATTCAATCGGACAGTCTTATTGATCGTCTGGATACCTTTTTGGAATATCCCAAATTTGATCCTCATGGCGATCCGATTCCAAATGCCGAAGGAAAATACTCCGTTCGTGCGCAGGTTCCATTAAGCAAGCTTACGGAAGGACAGCAAGGTATCGTCATTGGTGTTCGTGAGGATGAAACTGCCTTTCTTAAACATCTGAGTGAAAAAGGCCTGACCCCCGGGAAAATGATCCGTATGCTGACCAATGATGCGTATGACCATACCATTCGATTAGTGGTGGATGATAAGGAATTGAATCTGTCCGGTCAGGTGGCCAGCAATATTATGATTAAACTAAAGTAGATATGCGTACACGCAAAATTATATTTCAACTAATTCTGACACTGGTACTTTTAAACGCAGGATCTTATGTACATGCGCAGACTCAGAAGCCATTAGTCGTTTCGACGGCATCCATATTTTCTGATATGGTTTCGGCCATTGCAGATACGCTGGTCGAATCTGTCAGTATAGTTCCCATAGGGGGAGATCCACACATTTACGAACCCACTCCACGAGATGTAAGGATTCTGATTCAGGCTGATTTGATACTGCAAAATGGTTTCACCTTCGAAGGATGGATGTACGCTTTGATTAAAAACAGTGGGGCTACAGCGCCTGTAGTTACTATTACAGAGGGTATCACCCCGATCACCAGCGAAGCACATCAAAATGCGACAGATCCTCATGCCTGGATGGAACCTGTCAACGGAAAAGTTTATGCCACTAACATTAAGAAAGCGTTAATTGCGCTTTTACCGGATAGGCAAATCCAGATAGAGGCAAATTATAACCAATATATGATTGAATTGGAAGCGCTTGATCAGTACATCAGAGAGCGTATTAATTCATTACCCCCGGCCAAAAGAGTATTGATTACAAGTCATGACTCATTCCATTATTATGGGCAGCGATATGGCATCCGGCTGGAGTCTCTACTTGGTACCTCAACTGATGCAGATGTCAGAACCTCAGACATCATGCGGATTAATAAGGTGATTAAAGAAAATAAAATTCCTGTCGTGTTTATTGAAAGCACGATCAATCCAAAAATGCTGAAGCAAGTAGCGGAAGATAATCATATCTCTATCGGAGGCAGTTTGTATAGCGACTCTTTAGGGGATAAGGATAGTCCGGCAAATACATATCTGAATATGGTGCGTAGCAATACAGACGTCATTGTGAATGGATTGACATTAGCATTTCCCATCAGTACCGATGACCAAGCAGATACTTCTTCCCGAACGGTGATGATCCTCGGAATTGGTTTTTGCCTTTTTGCATTGGCTTTTTATATATGGAGAAAAAGATTATTCACGGTATGAGCAGTCCTATTTTAGTCAAAGGATTATCTGTTTCCTATGATAGGAAAAGAGTACTGAGCTCGGTCTATCTGAAAATCGATGAGGGAAAACTAATTGGTGTACTTGGTCCCAATGGAGCCGGCAAATCAACGCTTTTTAAAGCTATTCTTGGACTGATTAGTAACGTTAATGGTACGGTGGAGATATTTGGGAAGGATATTCGGGAAAGCAGAAAAAGAATAGCCTATGTACCACAGCGGGATGAAGTGGATTGGACCTTTCCGGCGACTGTCAGGGATATTGTATTGATGGGAAGGTTTCCTGAAAAAACGCTTTGGCAGCGCATGGATGAAAAGGATCATCAGAAAGCTAAGGAAGCCATGGAAGAACTTTCTATTCTGGAATTTGCAGATCGACAGATAGGGGCTTTATCCGGGGGGCAACAGCAACGCGTTTTCCTTGCCAGAGCATTATGTCAGGAAGCCGATATTCTGATGCTGGATGAGCCCTTTGTCGGGGTAGATATCACTACGGAAGAACATATTATTCGCGTCCTTCGCAAACTATCTCATGAAGGAAAAACACTTTTGGTTGTTCATCATGATCTTACCTCGGTTCAGGCTTATTTTGATCAGGTGATATTGCTCAATCAGCGCATCATTGCCTATGGTGATACAGAAAGCACCTTTATCAATGACAATATCTCTAAAGCCTATGGAGCACAACATACCATTATGCTCGAAGCCGGGCATACGCGCTAGTAAGGACAGATTGCTTTTCCGGATTATCTTTGCATGTTATGCGTGCAATGGTTTATAATGTTACAGTCAAGATTTCACCCGAAGTAAGAGACGAATGGGTCACTTGGATGAGCACTGTTCACATTCCGGAGGTAATGGCGTCTGCGTGCTTCAAGTCTTTTCGATTTCTTCACCTGGAAGGTTACGATGATGCCGAAGGATTTACTTATGCGATCCAATACACCTGCCCGAGCCAGGAACTACTCGATATCTATCATCGCGATCATGCCCCAGAGCTACAGAAGAAACATAAAGCGCTCTATGAAGGGAAATTTGTTGCTTTCCGGACGATGCTTAATATAATTGATGAGGGTTAGGGTCCTTTTGAATGGCTATTCCTGTTTTATTATTGAGATCAGCGTGCTTATAAGCATTCAAAAGAATCCTATTTTAGCCTCTGATAATTCGGTTTACTTAAAAACCGCTATCATTATTTCTTAATCAATACCTTTGCACCATGGATTTTATACTTACAGAAGATCAGAAGGCTGTAAAAGAAGCCGCGAGAGATTTTGCTCAGAATGAGCTGCTTCCCGGAGTCATCGATCGGGACAGGGATATGGTGTACCCCACAGAACAAGTCAGGATGATGGGCGAGATGGGATTCCTTGGTATGATGGTCAGTCCGAAATATGGCGGTGGAGGAATGGATACACTCAGCTATGTATTGGCCATGGAAGAAATTTCAAAAATTGATGCCAGTTGCTCAGTGATCATGTCTGTCAATAATTCACTTGTTTGCTGGGGTTTGGAGAAATTTGGAACAGAGGAACAAAAACAAAAATATCTCACCAAATTGTCGACAGGGGAGCAGATAGGTGCTTTTTGTCTTTCTGAGCCTGAAGCGGGCAGTGATGCTACCAGCCAACGAACCATCGCAGAAGATATGGGGGGTCACTACCTGGTCAATGGAACCAAAAACTGGATCACCAATGGCAACAAAGCGGCTATTCACCTGGTCATGGCACAAAGTAATAAAGAGCTGAAGCATAAGGGTATTAATGCACTTATCGTGGAGAAGGCATTTTCAGGCGTTTCTATTGGCGCTAAGGAGGATAAACTTGGTATCAGAGCTTCCGATACCCATTCTATCATGTATAGTGATGTTCAAGTACCTAAAGAGAACAGAATTGGCGATGATGGCTTTGGATTTAAATTCGCTATGACGACCTTAAATGGCGGGCGAATAGGAATTGCTGCGCAAGCTTTAGGAATAGCCGCTGGTGCCTATGAATTGGCCTTAAAGTATGCTCAGGAACGAACCTCATTCGGGAAACCCATTATGAATCATCAGGCGATTGCATTTAAGTTGGCAGACATGGCAACGGAAATTGAGGCAGCCCGGCTTTTGGTTTATCGTGCTGCGCGAATGAAAGATCTGGGTATGGACTTCAGTACAGCAGCAGCCATGGCTAAGCTTTTTGCCTCAGAAACAGCCATGAAAACAACAATCGAAGCTGTCCAGGTGCATGGCGGTTACGGCTATGTGAAGGAGTATCATGTTGAACGTCTCATGCGTGATGCAAAAATAACTCAGATATATGAAGGGACCAGTGAAATACAAAGGCTGGTTATCTCACGTGCCATATTGAAAGGGGAGTTATATCAACCGATGATGAGCAACGGACAAAAAGTCTGATATTTCCATTAATCGTCCGCCTAACTGATATTAAAATCCTATGAAGGGATCTCTTCACCTTACTACCGTTTCAGGTATTCCCGTTAAGATTCATTGGACTTTTGGATTACTGCTTTTATGGGTCGTTTACGAAACAGGGAAAGGCAAGTTTGATCCCTGGTTTGTTTTAATCTCGCTTGGCATTGTTTTAAGTGTTTTCTTTTGTGTGATTCTGCATGAATTTGGCCATTCGTTTGCCGCGCGAAAATTCGGTGTGCAGACTCATGATATTCTAATGACACCGATTGGAGGTATCGCAAGATTAGAACGAATGCCGGAAGGCCGCGGGCAAGAGTTTTGGGTGGCCATAGCTGGTCCGATTGTCAACTTCGTTATAGTAGGTTTGATTTGGTTTGGATACTTTGCTTTTGATGGCGTGGTGCTTCCTATCTTTTCCTTAGATTTTTGGGAAATGAATAATGGGGCGACTTCTTATTTCCGCATCCTCATGATGGCGAATGGCTATTTGGGAATCTTTAATTTATTGCCCGCTTTTCCAATGGATGGTGGACGTATGCTCCGAAGTCTTCTTTCTTTAAGAATAGATCGTCAAAAGGCTACTCAGATCGCTTCCTATGTGGGTCAGGGAATTGCTTTATTAATGTTTGGTTATGGCCTATATCAGGGTCATCCGACCATGACCTTAATTGGTGTTTTTATTTTCTTTGCTGCCAGGCAGGAATTTCAGGCATTGGTTCGTCAGAATAAACTGACTACACTTAAAGCCACTGATATCATGGATCCAATACGACATGATTTATTTATCGGGATGACGCGTCATGAAGCCAAAGAAATAGTCAGTGAGCGAAAAGAATCGAGTTTTGTGGTTTGGTCCGGACCGGGTATTCCTGCCGGTTATATAATGCGAGACCGACTGATGCATTTAGATTTGCTAGAGGAAAGCAATTTGATTGATGCCTGGATTATTCCTGCTCCTATAGCTGTCCCTCCTGATTTTTCAGCCGGTCAGGTTTATGCTGTGATGCAGCAATATAAATTACCATTGGTTCTTATTTATGATAGGGTTCACTACCTTGGCATTGTAATATGGGAAAAAGTTGCAAAAATGGTTTGATGAATTCCATTATATTGATTTTAAAAAGTTATATTTTTAGTTAAATTTTGAATTTTTACAAAAAGTGATTGATCTCAGTTCTTTTTGGATCAATTTCCTAATGCCGTTTCAATATTTTTTATGTAATAATGTCAATGGTCTCCTATGACAAATTTTCTTTATGGAATTGCTTTTAGCGCAATTATTTTTACGGGTTGTATCTCCTCCAATCAAGAAACACTACCCACTGAGGATGTCATCAGTGAGTTAAAAGTTCCTAAGTTTGAAGCACTGACTTCCGTTGAAACGGGTATAGATTTTAATAATAAATTAGACATCAATGTGCTGAAGAGTCCATTTGAGTATATCAATGTTTATAACGGAGGTGGCGTTGGACTTGGTGATATCAATAATGATGGATTACCTGATATATGCTTTACCAGTAATCTTGGGGACAATAAATTGTATTTAAATAAAGGGGATTTCAAATTTGAAGATATATCCGAGTCGTCAGGCATCAGTAGTATTAAAGAATGGAGTACGGGTGTTTCAATGATAGACATTAACCAGGATGGTTATTTGGATATTTATATATGCAGGGCTTATTATGAAGATCCGTCCAAACGAAGAAATTTATTGTTTGTTAATAATGGCGATCTTACATTTACTGAGCAAGCTGAGAAATACGGCATTGGTGATGAAGGATATAGTATATCCGCTGTTTTTTTTGATTATGATAGAGATGGTCTGGCAGATTTATTTGTTGGAAATCACCCACTGAACCGATTCCTTTCATTTGGGGAGAATCTCAATTATTGGCATCATCCGACGAAGGAATGGACAAGTAATTTATACCATAATAATGGTGATGGTACATTTGACAATGTAACCGCTGAAGCGGGATTATTAAGTTATGGTTGGACGCTGGGTGCGATCGCTTCAGACTTAAATCATGACGGATGGACGGATCTTTTTGTGGCAGTCGATCACACGGAGCCGGATCGCTACTATATAAACAACAGAGATGGAACGTTCGTGGAAGTCTCCAATACACATCTGAAGCATATGTCACATTCAAGTATGGGTGTCGATGCCGCAGATATAAATAATGATGGGTTACTCGATCTTGCGGTTGTTGAGATGTTGGCAACTAATAATTTCAATGAGAAAACTAAAATGGCGAGCATGAATATTGAACGCTTTTGGAGTTTTGTGGATGCTGGTTACCACTACCAGTACATGCGTAATATGTTACATCTTAATGCGGGAGAAGGTGTCTTCAGCGAAATCGGACAAATGGCAGGTGTACACCGAACAAATTGGAGTTGGGCTTGTCTGCTTGCTGATTTTAACAATGATGGATGGAAGGATTTCTATGTGACCAATGGTTATCTGCGTGAGTATCTTGACAAAGACAATATGAAAAGATATTTGAAATCGGTTGAAGAAATTAATCAATCCGGCGCATCAAAACAAAGTCTGATATCTGACTTTGTACAACGAGCACCAACGAACAAAGTGGAAAACAACTTTTTTGTGAATAACAGGGATCTTACATTTTCTGAAAAAGGTTCCGAATCGGGTTTGAATTTTCTTGGTTTTTCAAGCGGAGCTGCATATGGTGATCTGGACAAGGATGGGGATCTTGATCTGGTCGTTAGTAATATTAATGATCTAGCTTCTATTTATAAGAATATGGATCGTGAAAATGGGGGCTTTAATTACCTAAGAATTCGATTCGATGATGAAGATAATATTTGCCCTTTAGGGACAAAAGTATCTTTGATGTCAGGAGATAAATTGCAATATCAGGAGCTTACGTATGCCCGAGGATATCAGTCTTCAGTGGAAGGTATTCTCCATTTTGGTATTGAACAAGTCCCTAAAATAGATAAAGTTGTCATTGAATGGTTAGATGGATACCAGGAGATATTGACAGATGTTGCAGCTAATCAGGAATTGACAGTAAGACACAGGGATGCAAAAAAAGTGAAGCGAACAGTTGAGAGAGAACCTGTTTTGTTCACTGAAACAAAACTAGAATCAGCCGCACCTATTGTGCATCAGGAGACTTTTTTTGATGATTATAAGGTACAGGTTTTACTGCCTCATAAAATGTCACAACTTGGACCTTTTATGAGTGTGGCAGACGTTAACAATGATGGGTTGGAAGACTTCTATTTAGGAGGCGCTAAAGGGTTTTCAGGCGCATTATACTTACAGATGGAAGATGGTCAGTTTCAATTAGCAAATGTGCCATCTTTTATGAGTGATCTCAATTCTGAGGACATGGGGTCTGCTTTTTTTGATGCGAATAATGATGGTAAACCTGACTTGTATGTCGCTAGCGGAAGTAATGAATTTCAGCCTGAAAGTCCTCTCTACAACGACAGGTTATATATCAATCTTGGAAATGGAAATTTTCAAAAAGTAAAAAATGCAATTCCGGATATTCATACGTCAGGAAGTTGTGTTAAACCATTTGATTTTGATGGGGATGGAGACTTGGATTTATTTGTTGGAGGGAGACAATTAGCGGGTCATTATCCTGCCCCTGTGAGTAGTGTGCTCTTAGAGAATACAAGAGGATTTTTTAAAGATGTTACAGCAACAAAAGCCCCTGGGCTTCAAAACCTGGGAATGGTGACAGATGCAGTTTGGACAGATTTTAATGGTGATGGAACATATGATTTACTGATCGTTGGTGAATGGATGCCACTGACAGTTTTTACACAGACAGCAGGTAATTTTCAAAATAGGACGGCTGATTTTGGATTGGAAAAGACCGTTGGATGGTGGAATAGGATAGCACAGGGCGATATAGATAATGACGGTGATATGGATTATGTCATTGGAAACCTTGGGACTAATTATAAGTATAAGGCTTCTCCAGAAAAGCCATTTCATGTATACGCGGCAGACTTTGATGACAATAAAACCTATGATATTGCTTTAGGATATTTTCTGGAAGGAGATGTATTATATCCTGTTCGGGGAAAGCAATGTTCTACTGAACAGTGTCCGGGAATATCGGAAAAGTATCATTCGTATGAAGAATACGGTAATGCCTCAATTGCGGATATCTATGGCGATAAACTGAATGATGCACTACATTATGAAGCCACTAATTTTCACTCATGTGTTTTACTAAATTTGGGAAATGGTCAGATGCAGATAATCCCTTTGCCAAATATGGCGCAGATTGCTCCAATAAATGCGATTGTGATGGAGGATTTTGATGGGGATCATAATCTCGATTTATTGGTGGGTGGAAACCTCTACGTGTCTGAAGTAGAAACAGGAAGAGCTGATGCCGGGCGAGGGTTGTACTTAAAAGGAAATGGTCTTGGGAGTTTCACCCCATTACATTTTGTAAAAGCAGGTCTTAATCTGACCGGTGACTTGAAGGATATTGTTCCCATATCAGGACCAGCAGGAACGACAAAACGTTTTCTTATTGGCAATAACAATGGCCCAGTACAATGTATTGAATGGAATGGTAACGGAGCTAATAAGACGCAATAGAAAATAAAAGAGAAAACGGATTAACTCCCTTAAGATTTTCCTACAATTATTGCCTTTATTTCAGCCGTGAGATCATCCCCTTCTTGGGCATACAGTAATGCACCGGAGACACTCGCGTCAAATATCATCGTGTAATTGCCTGCCTTCCCTGCGGCCTGGATAATGCTGTCAATCTCGGAAAGAATTGGTCGCAACAATAAATCCCTTTTCATGGCAATAGCATTTTGAATCTGTTGATCTTCTGCCTGAAGGGCCTGTTGTTCTTTTTGCAGATCCTGTGCCCTGGCATCCTGGCTTACTTTGGACAGCGTTCCGGCATTCACTTCTTCAACAAAAAACTCATACTTCTTTTGAAAGGCTTTTGCTTTTTCCTCAAAAGGATTCACCAGACTGTCATTGTACATTTCAAGGGTTTTATTGGAAACAGCGACCTGCGGATGAGCTTCAATTAATTCCGAAGTATTGACGTAGCCGAATTTTTGTGCGTGAATACTGGTAAAGGCACAAAACATGAAAGCTAGAAAAAGCACAAAATGACTAATCTTCATAATGATAAATTGGAAAATGATTTGGTGTATTATAATAATCTGTTGTTATTACACATGGGTGGTAGTCACAAAAATTTGGGCACTTTATTCCAAAGTAATATTGAGCCAAAGGCTGACAGAATACAGAAGTTTTTCACCCTGATTCCGAGCAATTGGTCAGAGATGTAAGGGGACTGGAAAAGAAGGACTAATTAATCTCCTTTTTTTCTTCCACAGCTTTGCGTTCGGATTCCCGCATGCCCTCCTTAATCTCTGATTCGATACTGGATTTGGCGTTATTAAATTCTTTAATGCCTTTTCCAAGCCCTCGCATTAATTCAGGTATCTTTTTGCCACCAAATAAAAGCAGCACAACGAACAGGATGATTACCCATTCCATACCGCCGGGAAGACTAAGAAATAAGAAATTTGTCATTTTATTTATGATTTAGGGCGTTAAAGATACAGTAAAAAGCAGGAGTCAATATTGTTTTTCATGAATTGTAATTAAAAACGAATCTTGTTTGACCACCTACCTATCCGGTGATTCTTCTGGAGGGTAACCCCCTTTTTCCGAACAGGTTTGAAAAATTCACTTTGTATTGACTGGTAGGGAAGTATATGTACAATTATTTCTAAATATCTATGACTTCCCTTGGGATGATTATTGATGTGTAGGGGGTGGCTTTCGCTTCCAACGCCGATGAGTCCACAACCAATAGGGTGGGTTTTGGATAATCTGATCCTCCAGACACCGGGTGGTAACTTCTATAATATGACCATATGGGGTCTCTCTGGGCTTTTCGCAGAGAACAGAAAATCGAATAGAATAATAGCCTCTTTTTATTTTCGAAATGGCCCCAAATACCACCGGATAATCTAAAGCATGCGCAAATTTTTCGATCCCATACTGGACATCAGTATCCTGATTTAAAAAAGTCGTCCAGTAACACTTAGTCGAACTGCGTGGCGATTGATCAATGGCAAAAAGAGTAGCGGTAAGTTGGTCCGCGTGATCTGCATAGTACTTTCTGATTTCTTTATAACTAATCATTCGAAGCCCAAATTTGCCTCTTGAGGACAGCATTTTTTTATCAAAAAACTTATTTTTCAATGGCTTATAGATAGCCACGCCCAGATGTTTTATTTGTTGCTCCAAGGTAATGGCAATCCACTCCCAATTGTTATAATGCCCACCGGCGATAAGAACACTTCGGCCGTCATCGTGGAATTGATTTATCACTTCAGGGTTTTCGACCACCATCCGTTTTAAAATAGCCTTATTGGATATGGTGAAGGACTTTAGTATTTCTACAATCAGATCACAAAAATGCCTGTAAAATTGAATTTCTATCGCTTTTAATTCCTCCTTGGATTTATAGGGAAATGCATTTCTTAAATTTTTACGCACTACAGTGATCCTGTACCCGAAAACACTATACATCAAAATAAACAAGAAGTTTGAAAAGACATATAGCACGCTAAAAGGAAGTAGGGAAATGGGTACAATAATGAGATAATAGATGACGGGATTAAGGAAACGCATGGACACAAATTCTATCGAAGGTGTTTGTATTGCATAGGGTGTAAGATAGATATCCTTTTCATACAAGAAATAACTAAATCATGAATTATATCCGATGAGTCTCTATTGCTGATTTCGACAAAGTAATCATCAAAAATAATAGGCCAATAATAAAAAAAATACCGAGGGCAAAAATTGAATTTCGCATACTTCCTGTCAAATGTTCGACAAGGCCAAAGAAGAACAGCCCGAAAGCCATGGCTAGTTTTTCGGCAACATTATAAAAACTGAAATAAGATGCCGTATCATTTGTTTTGGGCATCATTTTCGAAAAAGTGGATCGACTCATAGATTGGATGCCACCCATAACCAATCCCACAATGGCTGAAAGTAAGTAAAATGGGTTGGCAGTCTTTGTATAATAGGCAGAAACACATATACCGATCCAAATGCATACCGTGAGTATTAGTACTTTAATATTTCCAATGCTTTTTGACAAGCGAGCCATCAATACGGCACCCACAATAGCCACCAGTTGAATCAGGATGACAATGCTAATAAGTTGTGTTTGTCCTAAACTCACCCGTATACCATTGACTTCCATTTCTATTTCTTTGACGGCGAATTCTGCGGCAGCCAGCATCACGGTCATTACACCCATGCTATAAAAGAAAAAAGCTACCAGGAATATTTTAAGCACAGGTATTTTTTTAATTTGATCATAGACTAAATGTAGTTCGTGAAAACCTGCGTACAATATATTATGTCGGGTCTGTTTTTCAATAGGTGTACCCTTCGGAAGACGAAAGAACGGGATTTGAGCAAATCCGATCCACCACAGGCCAACCAGTAAAAAAGATAGTCGGGCTCCGAAAGTAGAATCTTCAAATGAAATTTGAACCAATCCAAGACAAACCATTTGGAGTATGACACTCCCCACATAGCCATAGGCAAATCCCTTTGCACTCAATTGATCGTGATATTTTTCATTGGCGATTTCAGGCAGGTAAGCATTATAAAATACCAGGCTGCCACTGTAACCGATGGCTGCAATGATCGCAAGAATGATCCCAAGTGTAACATGGTTAGCATCAAAAAAAAACATAGTACAACATGCGAGTCCTCCCATATACGTAAAGATTTTCATAAACCTTTTCTTCGTTCCACGATAATCTGCAATAGCTGATAAAATAGGAGAAGAGAGTGCTACTAAAAAGTAAGCAAAGGCAAGCGCATAATTTAATATAGAGGTGTTAATGGCTTCGAATCCAAGAAAAGAAACCAGATCATTCGTGGCATCATTGTGGTCGCTGGTGACTGCTATGAAATAGATTGGGAAAATAGTGGAGGTGATAACGAGATTATAAGACGAATTAGCCCAATCGTACATGCTCCAGGCATGGTGAATTTTATGGTTGTTTTTATTTTGATTCATATAACCTAAATGCACATATGTGATTGTAATTTCAAACAGCACCTTTGAGTCTTCCTGGGGCAGCTGGCTAGGAGAATGCCTCTTTTGTTAATTTATTCAATTTGCGATAAGTACATTTGCCTTTTAACCTTTGTGTAATAAATTGAATTGCAGAGCATTATTACAATGTCTATAGCTTTTTTACAGGCAAGTTGGATTTTATGGCAGAGGCAGCACTTTGCCCTGTCTGAGTGTCTACTGACATGTACTGAATGTAGGTTTTTATAATAATTTTTAATTACACTCAAATCGACCCAACCAATGACCACCTTCCACTCGTCATCAAATTAGGGATAATCAGCTCAATTTTACACCTATTCATCAATTCATTTGTTATGAGATTAAAGTTTGAAAGGGAAGGGAGCTTATTTTTTGTAATTTTATGAGTATCCATCGATTAATATTGATTAACCACTTTTAATGTCACGATTTTTACATTTTTTTATAGCATTTGTTCTGCTTTTGTTTGTGCTGCAAGGCAGAAGCCAGACAGTGCTTTATCCCGGTGATATTATCGTATTATCTATGATTTCTGATATGGGTCCTTGTGGTCTTCCACCGGGTTCCGATGAAATTAGTTTCATGTGTTTTCAGGATATTGAAAACGGGACTCAGATTGATATTACAGATAATGGATGGGAACATTCCAATGCAAATTTTTTCGGAGATTCAGAAGGTACTTTGGCCATGTCAAGAACCGGTGGTACAATTCCTAAAGGCACAGTAATTACCTTTCAAAGTCAATTTATCGCAGGCGCATGGACCTATCGAGCAATCAGTCCAGACAATCAATGGACTTTTTCAAATTTAAATGTTCCGGGAGGCTTTTTTAATCTTGATCCTTTTGGGGATCAGATTATTTTCATGCAAGGTGGAACATGGGATAATCAAGGGGGTGGAGCAAATCGAGCTACCTACAATGGCAGATATCTTTGGGGTTCTAATTCTAAAAGTGCTTGGGCGGCTAATGGGACAGACAATGAATCAAATATTCCCCCGGCACTTTTGCCATGTTATACCCAAGAGGTAAGTGGGCCGGGTGGACCATCACAAGCCGTTAAATATAATGGACCTTTAACCCCGGCTACCCATTTTGAATGGTTAGAGCGTATTAAGTGGTGGCCAGATTGGGCGATGGAAACCATGTGTACATTCATTAATCAACCATGGTATCCTAATCACGTCGGTGCAACCTATGTAATAGAAGGTAACATGAGTCTTGGCTGTTGGGTATGTAGTGGTTGTGCTACTTTTCAAGATGCTTTGATATTTAATTTGCCCTGGGATGGGGATTATAATGTAATCTACACCAATGGCGTGGACACGTTTGAAATGTTAAATGTTAATGGGACATTTGGTGAGAATGTATCGATTTCTCATGATACGAGCTTCTGGATGGTGTCTGTTGAGCTAGTAGGTGGATGTACTGTCTATTCAAATTTAGGTGGGCCGGTGATGATGACTGCTCCATACAATGATCCCGGCGAACATGGTGAATTATGGGTATGTCCAAATGTCGGGGTCTTTGCCTTATGGCATTTTTTGGAAGGGACTCCTGAAATGGGAGGTGAGTGGTTTCCGCCACTATTGCCAGATCCAGTTTCAGGTGAATTAATGTATTTGTCCAGTTGGGGTCCTGGTATCTATAGGTATGTATTTCAGCACCCCGGGCCACCGGAATGTCCCCCTGACACTGCTTCCGTGAGTGTTCATTGGATTAATATTGATTCCACGATTATTGAAGTTGGGTGTGATCAAAGTGGTACGCCGTATGATATCTTTGACGATGCGATTGAACTGACCTTAACGGTGATAGGCCAGGGACTCTCTCCAGAATATAAAATATCCCCATACTCCGGCACAATCACTCCTACTACAGGTATGGCTGGGGTCCCTGAGACTTTTCTTTTTTCTCCCGGTACTGCTACCGCGGGGTATATGAATGTTCATATTACATTTTTAAATTTTCCCTGGTGTTCCTTTTTTTTAGATATACCCATACCCGGATACTGTTCAGATCCATGTGATCCGGACATGGAGACCGAAATTTCAGGAGATGAAAATATATGTATTAAAAACTGTATCCTAGAACCAGGCTCCATGGAAATTGAAATCAACGGAGGTACGCCACCCTATACGATGGATTTTACCATTTCTTCGCCGTCATATCCGGATTTAGTTTTCACAGGGGTTAATGTGTTATCCTCCGGTGAGTTTTCGGTATGTGTTGATACCGTAGCGCAACCTTTTTTCAATGCGGTGACCGGCATGTTGACGATCCCGGAGTATTTAGTTGATTCAGAACTCAGTTTTACGATAGACGAAGTATATGATGTCTACGGTTGTACGGGAGCCCTGATAAATGATCAGCATACTTTCTATATCCAACCGTTGCCAGATATAGACTCTGTATCTATTATGGTCTGTAGAGGGGAGGCCCTAAATATAGATCTGACAGAATATGATCTGCAGGTGAGTGGCGCCTATGATGTGACCTGGTTTGATGGTAACCCGTGGCTTGGGGGCGAGCAAATTTTTAATCCATCCGGGGCTAATCTGGAGAATGTACTTGAATTGTGGGCACGCGTGGAAGACTTTTATTGCCAGAATATCATTCAGGTTCCATTTATTATTTTTCCGGAACCGGATATTGATTCCATACCACCCATAGTAATATGTGAGGGTACTATTCTGGAGCTGCAGTCCATACCGATCGTTGATTTGGGAAACAGTATGGCGACCTACACATTTCATTCAAGCCTTCCCCCTGATTCAACTAATATTTTAGATCCTCAGGTGTATATGCCTGAAGATTCCACGACGATTTATTTACTGGCTACGGCCGGCATGTGCTATGATACGATTCCGATACAAATATTTGTTGAAGATTACCCTGATTTTACGCTTGAAGGTCAGCCTTGTGATTTGCTGCAACTTACCTACTCCGTTATTTTTACAAGTTCTGCTGACTCTATTTATGCGAGTGCGGGTACGGTAGTGAATAATGTCATTGGGCAGGACTCTGTTACAGGTATTCCGAACAATACTAATATCACCATTGAAATATACAACCCCACAGGATTATGTAGTGATACTTTTGCCATAACGGCACCTAACTGCGATTGTCCCTTCATTAATCAACCCATTACATCAACTCCCATTCACTCAATTTGTGAAGGAGCAGCTATTCCTGTGATGACTGTGATGATTGATCCCGGGCTGCAGGCCGATTGGTATACAACGCCAAGTGGTGGCTTGCCATTCTTGCAAAACAGTCTGACGTATCAGCCGGTCATTGCGGTTAATTCGACCTATTATGTTGAAGCAATCGATCCACTAACAAATTGCTACAGCATTCGAACCCCCATCAAGCTGGTTGTAAATCCATTAGCGATTTTAGGTCATCCTGCTGATCCGGTTTTATGTGATGAAGAAACGTTTAATCTGAGCGCCATAGTACCGGCAGTTCAGAATGGAGTGATCGGTGCCGGACAATGGTTTGATTTGCTAACGAATCAACCTGCCTCCGGCGTCATACAACCTCAAAACGGACAGTCGTGGTACTATGTGTTTACCTCCAATCCGGCCGGATGTTTAAGTCGGGATACCATTTCCGCTGTGGTAAACCCACTTCCTGATATTAATTTGTTTGATATCATCTGTGATGATGTTGCCTTGACGTATCAGCTTTCATTTACGTCAGATGCTGATGTAGTCCTCACCAGTAATGGGGGTACGTTAGTACAAGTGCCGGGCACGGATACGTTTTATTTAGAAAGCATCCCGTTTGATACCGATATACAGTTTGATCTTGAATATTTATCCACCGGTTGTGTTGCCAGCTTCTTGCTGGCAGCTCCTGATTGCAGTTGTCCGACATTACTTCAAAGTAATAACTATAAAGGTTGCTCGGAACAGGGTAATATTGATCTTTCTCCTTTTATAGGGCCTGGTGTGATGGGTCATTGGGAAATCGTAGGGACGCCAGCCGGTTCCAATCCGGCAACAGTCAGCGGAAATAATTTCCTTGGTTTCCAAAAAGATGCCGGTACATATGATTTGCTGTTTATCAGAAATGTTATTCTTAATGATTGTGTTGATTCGGCTAGTTTTGCATTAGTCCTTCAGGAGTCGCCCTATGCAGATGCCGGAATGGATGCCACCGTCTGTGCCCCTGATGCTATCATGCTTACCGGAAATGTCGGAGGCGATAATGTCGTTTATAACTGGCAAACATCGGGAACAGGTGTCATCAACAATCCCGGTGCTTTAGTAACATCATACACCCCGACCTTGGCAGATATAACAAGTGGTAGCGTAAGTTTTACATTGTCTGCAACGGATCAGACGGGCTCATGTCCTGCAGTCTCAGAAACGATAACCATTACTATTGATGGATCTGCATACTACATTCTTAATGCGGGCAATCAAATTTATTGTGATACAGTAGATCAGTTGATTGATCTTGATCCGCTGATTACTTTTGGCACTACTTCCGGTGAATGGTTTTTCCCTGATACCGTGAGTGCGCCGATTATAGGTTCAAGTCAGATTAATCCATCAACACTGGAACCGGGCAGTTATACGATATTTTACACGACTACGAATGCAGTAGCACCATGTCAAAACGATACAACCGGTGTTAATCTGCTCATCCGAAATTGTATGTGTCCTTCAGTGGCGATAGCAGCGCCTGGCCAGCGATTATGCAGTGAATCGGGTATGCTTAATCTGAATTCCCTATTACTTACCGGTGAACCAGGTACCTGGAGTATTTCAAATACGCCTGTCGGTTCATCACCCGCTATTATTAATGCGAATCAATTTATCACGGCCAATTCTGATTTCGGAATTTATACGATAAGGTATACTTTAAATAGTCCGGTGCCGGGTTGTCCTGATTATTCTGAAGTTAATCTTGAGGTGATCCAAACACCAAAGGTCTCCCTGCTTTCGACAGATTGCGCCGATGATCTGCAAAGCTGGGAAGCAGTAATCAGCACCGGTGGATCAGTTCCTGTAAGTAATCTGGGTACGGTTGTACCTCTTGGTGCCAATCAATTTAGAGTTGAAGGAATTGCCCTGAACACTTCCATCATTGTTTCAGTTTCAAATGGGGGAGGCTTATGCAGTGCAAATTTAAATATTTCGAATCCGGATTGTGATTGCACGCTTGCAATAGGCAACTTGCCGTCGCAGATCAATTTATGCCCGGACGAAACAATTGAATTAACGGCATCGGTGCTTGATCCAAAAGGGAATGTGACTTCATTTTGGATTGTTGCAAATGATAGCTTATACCAAAACACCTATGAAGTGACACAAGGGGGAAGTTATCAATTTGTTGCATTTGATGCCCTTGGATGTAGAGCGTCTCAAACCGTCGATGTGGCCTATTATGTAGAAATGGTGGTGGGTATAAGTTGGTTGGATGTAAAGTGTCCGGGAGATAAGGATGGTTCAATCATCATTCAGGATATCATCGGTGGGACAGGTCCCTTTACGGTTTCGGTGAATGGAGGAGTGGTACAAACCATCAACGCATTTCCATACCTCATTGAACAATTAGGGGCAGGCAACTATCAGTTACAAATATTTGATGCGACGAATTGTTTAACCGAAACATCTGTTCAGATTCAGTCGGCAAGTACGGAAACATTGTCATTAGGTGCTGACCAGACCATATTGGTTGGTGATAGTGTCTACATAAATCCAGTTATAAGTTTCGTTCCGGATACTTTTTACTGGCTGGGTGATAAGGATAACTTACTTCAGCAAGATCAGTTAAAGAATTGGATTCAACCGGAAACAGATCAGCTTCTTCAGTTATTTGCAATAGATGAGAATGGATGTCTGTACACGGATGATCTGAAAATAAAGGTATTGCTGACCAGTAGTGTGTACGTCGCTAATGTATTCTCTCCAAATGAGGATGGAATCAATGATATATTGGCACCGATAGGGGATCCTTCGATTACCGCCATTACCCACTTTGAGATATATAGCCGATGGGGAGAATTGATATATGCTGTAAAGAATGTTGCGCCAAATCAAGGTCTGGCGGTTTGGGATGGGACATTAAATGGGGATCCAATGTTACCCGGCGTATATGTATATCGTGTCGGGGCTATCAATAAGCGTGGAAAAGAGATTGAATTGGCAGGAGATGTTACGTTGTTGCGATAAGCATAAATGAAATGGCTCGATTGCACTTAAATTATTATGCATAAAAAATGGGAATTAATTACACCTGTTTTGGTTAAGCAAGAAAAGGCTACTGGTTAAGTAGCCTTTTTTCGTTTAGACATTAAGCTTATAGGGTGATTGGACATTGTGCCACCTTGCGCCTGTTTAATTTCATCAGACAATAAAACAAAAGAGCCGGATATTATTCTCCGGCCCTTCACTTTTTCTAAAGACAAATTTTCTGATTAATAATCACTGCTCAGTTTTGCATTAAAGTTGACAATTTCATCATAGGTCTTACTTCGATCAACACAGCGATCAAGATCTTCTACATATCGATCATAGGCACCTTCTCCATGAATCTCGTCAAAATCTTTTGTAAATGTCATTGGTTGGTCAAACCAGGCCATGCTTTTCATGCCAAGTTCAGTTACCACATGCGGACCTTGCGAAGACCCAAAACGCCAATACATATTAAATGAAGCATCGTATCCTTTAGCTTCAATGACTTCAAGGACGTCTTTCATAAGGGCTTCAAATCGGTCACCACCCCCCGGGAGTAGAGTGACATATCGCCAACGATAGGTTGCAAATTCTTTTGAATTCTCAGGCTTATACTCAATGTCTTTATCTGCTCGCCAGTAGACAGTCTCACCTACCAACTCACCGTGTTCCATGACTTTTTTCCAATGCGCATCGTGTTCATCACTGGAAGGACGATTTTCCATTTGGGTAAAAGTCATAGGGCCCATTTCAAGATCATAAAGACCTGAATGAGGGCCTGTCACAACATTGAATATGGCCGTTTTGAATGGATCCTGATTGTGAAATTTTTTGTTGTGCTCTGCCAATCCTTTTTCAAATGCTTCGCGCTCTCCCGGTTTTGCTTTGAAGTAATGGGATTCCCACTGTTTGTAATCGGTCTGGGCTTGTAGTGAAAATGCTGCGCTAAGCAACACAATCAACGTGTAAAGAAGGTTTTTCATAAAGTTAAATTGTTTTGAATGTTGAATAAAAATATTTTAGTTGGATTTATGGGTGTTCAGCAATTTGTTCTTTAGGCACTTCCTAAATCAGAAGCGGAATGGAAAAATTCAAAACTATATAGCCAAATATAAGATTTGATTTTAAAATGCCATTTTGGGAATGGGATAGTGCCAAAATAAACAGCGTTATTTTCATTTTGCCAATAAGCAGGACTCAATTGAATAGAAATGGAGTTGATTTCGTCTGGAGGCGTTTATGCCTTAAATGCATTTCATCTGGCTTCCAAGCGCTACTACTCGTTTAATGGGTTGTGTTCCAACCGGGAAATTATAAGTATTTTGCACGCCGGAATTCATCTGTTCCGCTGCCTTATTTCAACTTGCAATAGTTATATGGCATTTTTTATAACCATATAAAAGGTTGAATATCAGCATGAAGTTATTGACAATGATTACAGACCCCCAGTATCAGCCTAAATCTTCCTATACCCATTATGAAAGTTTTTGGTTAAAATTCATGAATGATGAACGGGATTTGCCGTTCATTCACCTTTTGACCAGAATTCACCTGATCGTCATTCCATGGGCCGTATTAATGTTCACCCCATTATTGCAGGGTTTTTGGTGGTGGTTATCCTTTATCCCTTACGCCTATGTTTCACAGTCTTATTTTAAAGGACGTTTTGGCTTGATGTTTCATTGTATTTGCCATCGAGCCATGTTTAAGAAGGAATATATGTGGTTGCATAAATATATTACTTGGGTCGTGGCACCATTCTTTGGTAATACGCCGGAGACCTATTTTGCCCACCATATCATTATGCATCATGTGGAGAATAACCAGGAAGATGATGCCAGTAGCACCCTTCAATTTCGCAGGGATAGCCCAATAGATTTTTTAAAGTATTTCGGGAGATTTATTCTATTAGGGATTTTGGACACTTTCATGTACCTCTTCCGTCGCAAAAGAAAGAAAGTATACATGCGATTTACCTTCGGTGAATTTTCTTTTTATGTTTTTGCAGTCGCGATGTGTTTTGTCAATTTTAAGGCAACCTTGATGATCTTCATTGTGCCAGTTATTTATGCACGTTTAATTATGATGATGGGTAACTGGACACAGCATAGTTTTATTGACAAGGACAATCCTGAAGGACATTTTAGCAGTGTTTTTAATTGTATCAACAATGTGTACAATCAGAATTGCTGGAACGATGGATATCATTCCATTCATCACCTCAATCCTGCGTTGCATTACACCGAGATTCCCGAGACGTTTTTAAAGAATAAGGAGAACTTTATCAAGCACAAAACATTCATTTTTGACGGTATCCATTATCTGCATATATTCTTTTGGTTGATGACAAAGCAATATAGCCGATTGGCAGACAATCTGGTTAATATTGACAACACCTTTAGTAGTCAACAGGAAGCAGAAGCATTGTTGAGAAAGCGGGTAATGAAAATTACCTGATCAACGAACTTAAAATAACGAATGATGGCAAAGAATAAATAGGTTATATTTATTTGCCCCACTTCGATTTGTAGGAAAGGTTCTTTTCACTGCGCGTACTATTTTATAATTTGATCGAATGAATCCATATTTCGTCCTAATATTACTCAGTGTACTGGTGATCTTCTCGTACATTTTTGATATGGTTTCCCGCCGGACGAGAATACCTTCAGTGCTTTTATTGCTGGTGCTTGGGAGTATATTGAGGTATGTATCGATTTATTTCAACTTACCGATTTATAAGTTTACCACGATACTTCCTTTACTAGGGACCGTGGGATTAATTCTCATTGTATTTGAAGGGGCTCTTGAGTTGAAGTTTGAGGCCAGCAAGGCCAGGCTAATCCGTAGTACATTTATTGCTGCCCTATTTCTATTGTGCCTTACATCGTTGTGTATTTCCGGACTATTCTATTATATTTTGGAAGCGCCTTTTCAGCAGTGTTTGTTAAATGCTATTCCGTTTAGTGTCGTTAGCTCTGCGATCGCAATTCCTTCAGTGACTTCGCTGATGGGCAGAAAGAAGGAGTTTATCATTTATGAATCTTCTTTTTCTGATATTCTCGGGATTATGTTGTTTAACCTGATTCTGGTGAACGAAAATTTTGATGTTGGGATGATAGGGGATTTTGGCTTACAGGTATTGATTGTTTCGGTATTGTCCCTGATATCCTGCTTCGGTTTTTTATATATCATGGGAAGAATGAAGCATCACGTTAAGTTTTTCCTCATTATTTCAGCATTAATATTGGTATATGCAGTAGGGAAGCAGTTTCACTTATCTACGCTTATTGTAGTGTTGGCATTTGGATTATTTTTGGAAAATAGTGAGCTCATTGCCAGACAGTTGACAACATTACCCTTGCTGAAGAAGGTTGAATCCATCATGATCTATCCGGCATTGCGTTCTGATCTGGGTGGTCTTCACCAACTAACAGCGGAAAGTGCATTTTTATTGAGGACTTTTTTCTTTCTCGTTTTTGGATATTCACTTGATATTGGGGAGTTGATGCAAATGCCTGTCTTCTTTTTTGGAAGTCTTATATTACTTGTTGTCTATTTATTGCGCTGGATTTATTTAGCGGTAATTGTCAAAGCGCATCTTTGGCCGGAGTTAGTCATTTCGCCGCGGGGATTAATCAGCGTTTTACTATTTTTGTCTATTCCGACGGATAAACTGGTTGGTCCTTTTATGTCCGGATTGCTTTTGTTTATTATTCTTGCCTCGGGCATATTGATGACTGTCGGATTAATTGCCACTGGAAAAATACCTACTGAATCAGGAGACGAATAAAATGATTACACTAATAATTACTATTTTTTTAGTTGGCTATTTGGCCATAGCTGCTGAACACAGTCTGAAAGTCAATAAGGCTGCTATTGCCCTTTTGACAGGTGTTGCTTGCTGGACTGTTTACATGTTTACACAAGAGGACTATCATGTAGTGACGCATGACCTGTCGGAACATGTTGGAGAAATATCGGGCATTCTATTCTTTTTGATGGGAGCCATGACGATAGTCGAGCTCATCGATGCCCATGACGGTTTTGAAATTATCACCAACAGGATCACCACCAGAAATCAGCGTAAGCTGATCTGGATATTATGTGGATTAACCTTTTTCTTTTCTGCTATTTTGGACAACCTGGCGACCACCATCGTCATGATTATGTTAGTTCGAAAACTCTTGCCCGCGGGCAATCAACGATTGATGTTTGCATCGATGATTGTCATTGCTGCTAATGCCGGGGGAGCATGGTCCCCGATTGGCGATGTGACGACTACGATGTTATGGATTGGAGGCCAAATCACCTCAGCAAAAACCATCTCGACGATTATATTGCCAAGTATTGTGACGGTTATTGTGCCGCTTGCAGTAGTCAGTTACCAGATGAAGGGCAAAGTGGATCCTAAACCTAAAGTCAAAGAATCTGCGCTTCAGACCTCTCCAAAGGAAAGACGAATTATATTTACGGTTGGTGTATTATCATTGATATTCGTACCTATATTTAAATCCATTACCAATTTGCCTCCCTATATGGGGATTCTTGGTGCGTTGGGGTTAATGTGGATTATTACGGAGGTACTCCATTCTAAGAAAGAGGACAAGGACACGGTTTCTGTGCTATATGCGCTGCAGAAAATTGATATGCCAAGCATTCTTTTCTTTCTTGGTTTGCTGTTGTCTATTGGGGTCCTGCAGCATGTAGGCGTGTTGTCCTCACTGGCCACATGGTTAGATCAAAATATAGGAGATATCAACTTTGTGGTGATGATCATTGGGGTACTTTCAGCTATTGTCGACAATGTTCCACTTGTAGCGGCTTCGATGGGGATGTACAGTCTGGATCTATATCCTGTGAACCATTATTTCTGGCTTTTCCTGGCGTATAGTGCGGGAACAGGTGGAAGTATTCTGATCATTGGCTCTGCTGCAGGAGTAGCCGCCATGGGGATTGAAAAAATCAACTTCTTCTGGTATCTGAAAAATGCTTCCTGGCTGGCGTTAATAGGTTTTTTGGCAGGGGCCGGAACCTTTATATTACAGGCTTATCTTTTGGGATTGGCATAACATTTAGGGAATCAGAAAAGAGTTGATCGCCAATTTTAAATTGTAGAATTTTAGCTCGATGGTGGGTATAGGTATTTTGATCACCATTAATAGGTATTTTAACCTTAGCAGACCCAACTATTATTCCAGAAATACCTCCTGCAATTGCTCCAAGGGCTCCCGAAAAAAGCGCTATCTCTTCTTTAAAACAAAGCCCCTTACACGAACTAGTTGTCGCGCGGGCAATAAAAACTCCTGTTGCTAAACCTGCCAGAAGCCCTATCGCAGCGCTCTTACCAATGCTTCCTTCCTCTCTGAATTTCATGGTATGGATAGTGTTTACATCAAAACTCCTAAACTTAGTGCGAGAAAAGTTGGATTGGATCACTTTGTTTTGCTCTGCACTTTGTAAGTATCCTTTCATCAGTAAGGTGTCATTGGTGGAGTGTACCCATGTGTTGTATGGTCCGCCTTTTAAGGATTTGATGTTTCCAAGCGTAATAGTGTCTAAGCGGCTGATATCATTTAAGGCAGGATTGTCATAGAGGTCAAATCCACCAATAGATTTAAGCTTGCCAAGTTCGTTTAAGCTGTTTATAGAGAGATTTCGTTTTACATTTATATACCCACCAATCGAAGTTAGTGGGCTAAGGCCTGAAAGATTTTTAAGGGAGTCATTTTCCTCAATCGTAAGATCCTTTCCGATGAATGTCAGATTTTCAAAACCATTCAAATTTTGAAGTGATGAATTTTCTCGGATATACACATTGGAAAAAACCTTTTGTAGATTTTTGAGACCACTCAAATCCGACAAAGAAGAATTTCTCGTGATCGATAAGTTTCCCTTTATTTGTTATGCTGTGCAAGCCATCAAGATTTGTTATACTGCTATCTTTTACTTCGCGTATAATAACATGGCCAATAATATAGCTGCAATTTGGATGATCGCCTTAGAAGTTGTCAATTTGTTCCTGCGTACTGAAAACAATACCTTCCTCTAAGCATGTCTGAGCAGTAATACGAAGCAAGGAATTAACCGTAAGCAGGAATATAAGCGTAAATATATTTTTCATTGGAGTATATATTGGAAAGCAAAAAATTTGATTTTGTTATTTTCCATCCGGTATAGTATATTTAATAGGAAACGATAAGCCGATACTGAAAATTCCAGGCTCTTGCTGTAAATGGGAGTTAGAAAGATTGTGTGACCAGGTATATTGAACTTGGACCAACACATTTTTACCGCCTGCGCGAAGGACTATGCTGGGCTCCCATAAAAAAGAAACAGGGTGTTCCCTGAGAGCAATAAGACCTGAATGTTGGTCGGCATGATTGGCAGAAACTACTTTATGGTGAATCCTGCTGAATTTGGATGACAAGGCAATTTCAAAGCCTTTGACACTAATGCCAATGTCTGGCTGAATAAACAACTTTGTAAAAGTCACTTTAGATCGATCACTCCAACTATATATGTTGTCTATTCCGCCGGTACCAATCCCGCCATACACTTCAAAGATCGTTGTTGGTGAATTTATGGTGGTAAAATACCCGGCGGCTACCTCTGCGAATTTTCCTTTTCCACCGCTTGAATTGCTTGAAGAATAAGTTCGGTTATTAACCCCACTGCCATACAATCCGTTTGCCATTGCCCCTATGTGGTTTGTTATGGCGAATGCAGATTGGAATTCTGCTGCCTTGAATTCATCAGCTCTGGCGTACTGAAAATTTATTTTGGCTTCGTTATCCCTGAGTAAAGGGGTGTTGTTGCTGTTTGGTCCATAATAGTAATGGCTGCAGGAGGCAAAAACAAGCAGCAAAAAAAGCCAGCATATTTTGCGCCAGTCTATGCAAGTAGGTATTAATCTGAGAAAAGATGTGTGCGTTACATGAGTCATAATATTGAACAGTTGGACCATTCAAAAATAATCGCGGACATTTCCTTAATCCATACTGATAAATCAGTAATTAATGGTAGAAAATTACCCGCCTTAAGATGTAGAAAAGGATAGTATCTCGTTATCCCGAAATAGTTTTCAAATAAAATCGGAGTTTTCCGTTAAGTAAAATTTTTAAAACAACACGTAGTACAGGCCGCCTAGGATTGCACTTCCCGATAACATCTGGAGGACCAAAAGAACCGCCTTCTTTCTGTCTTTTCTAAGTGCATCGTGCTGATAAATTTTATTTTGTTTTCCGGTGAAGCTGAATAATCCTAAAAATCCATAGAGAAAGCAGAATTTTTGCTTTGCTTGGAGAAATCCTGAAAGGGCAAATGTGGACGGAACAAACAGAAGAAGCTTGCAACTTTTGGGGAAATGAAATACTTCCGCAAGGATAATAAAAAGAAGCATCAGTCCCAGGCCAATATAGCCCATGCGCATTCTTGCTTTTATCTCAGTAGGACCAATATTGCACTGCCCCGGCAAATAGTCATGTTGAACCATAGGGCTGAACCTGGGTAAATTTAATGTCCGTTGTCATAGATTCATTATTTGGTCATGGCACAAAAGGACTGATCATTAGACCTTTTCAATGTATAATCAGCAATAATTCTTGACGGAAGACTGCGGAAAAAGAGTAATGCTTAGGCCAGTCTGGCAGTTAGCGATATATTGGCATTTAATACCTTGCTCACCGGACAGGATGCTTTCGCTTCTGCAGCACATTGCTGAAAAGTGTCATCATCTATATCCGGCACAGTAGCAGTTACTTCAAGCTGGCTTTCAGTAATTGTTCCTGCTTCTATAGTAATATAGCACTTTGTATCAATTCCGGTAGGGGTGAACCCTGCCTCTCCAAGCACAAAACTCAATTTCATAGAAAAGCAACCCGCGTGAGCAGCAGCAATAAGCTCTTCAGGATTGGTACCAATACCATCTTCAAAACGAGTGCGGTAACTATATTGATCTGTTTTCAGGATGCCTGATTTAGTGGTCATGGTCCCTTTTCCTTCTTTACCTGATCCGGCCCAGGTGGCAGTCGCTGATCTCTTCATGTTTATTTTTTTTATGAGTAATTGGTATTGGCCAAATATAACCTCATAATGCCAGTAATGTTTTGTGTTTGTAGCAAAACTTCTGGTTTTATTTTCGAGAAAAAGTGAGTCAGATCAGTAATGGATTGGCATCATTACTAGAAGTCAAAGACGCTATATAGCTTTTTTAACTTTGCCTGATTTTTTCGAGGGATGTTAGTTTCATTCATAATCACGATATTTCGACCTTGATTTATCATTCCAGAGCAATTGTCCTTCGAACCGTTAAGTATGGCGAGTCCAGCTTAATTGTTGATATGTATACTGAACATAAAGGTCACCAGACATTTATAATAAATAGTGTTCGCAAGGCAAAGGCCATTACTCCACCAGCTTTTCTTCAGTTACTCACGCTGGTTGATATTGTTGCGTATCATCAGGACCATAAGAAAATCAACAGGGTTAAAGAAGTTAAGCTAAACTATACCTGGCAGAGCATACCTTTTGATATGCGAAAGTCAGCAGTGATTACATGTTTGGCAGAGGTTTGTGCAAAATGCATTCAGACTTCCGAGCCCCATCCTGAACTTTTTACTTTTTTACATCAATCCTTGTCACAATATGATAATCCTGACTATTATGATCGTGATTTTTTGATACGCTTTTTGGTTTCCCTATCCCAATATTTAGGCTTTGGATTGGAGGTGCCTAACAAGGCGGTTGAAGGTGCTTATTTTGATCTGCAGGAAGGACATATTATCTATGAACGTCCAACGCACAACTACCTCATGCCTATTTCTGATCTTATTATGCTGAAGGCTATACTTCAAGCAGGAAAGGATGGCAAAGCTGATATATCTATTGAATTGCGGCGCCGTCTTGTGGATCAATTAATTCTTTACTATCAATTGCATGTTGAGTCGCTTAAAGAAGTTCATAGTTTGAAAATCCTTAGAGAACTGCAATAGGATTTTACTATCAGTTTTGCAGGAATAGGTTTCATCAGATTTTTCCAAAATTTGAAAAAAACACAAATTTCAAGTAGGCTTTTTTGACAGGACATTATTGGGTATTTACGCATAAAAATAAAAATAAATAATTGAATAACAGGTTTTTATATCTTTAAAATATATTAAAATAGCATATGCTAAAAACCCCCTTTTTCCCGAAAAAGAGTGTGCCACACCTAGGTGTGGCACACTCTTTTTTTAAAGAATATCAGACGGAAATGACTTTCCTTCATACTAACCCACAATGTCTACGAAATCAATAGGTTATTAATTTTTTTATGGATATGCCTTATAATGACAGTGGATTCAATTAAAAGGGGCATTAGGCACGCCCTTCGCTGTCCTATTTCCATGAAAGGTCTCTCAAGGTCCATTCTGAATTTTTGGTATCGTGGACAACCATCAAAAGTGACGGACAAAGAATAGCAATAATTCTTTTGGTTTAAGTGCAAAACAATACTTTTGCAGCCTAATGGCTAAGACAAAAATCAAGAAGCCGATTCAGTTCAAAAACGGGAAGCTCAGGGAAGAGGAGTTGTTAATGCTTTATAAGGGTATGCTTCTTCCCAGGATGATTGAAGAGAAGATGCTTAAGCTGCTTCGTCAAGGTAAAGTGAGCAAATGGTTTTCAGGTATTGGGCAGGAGGCTATTGCTGTAGGGGTCACTCTTGCTTTGAATCAGGATGAGTTGGTATTTCCATTGCATCGGAATTTGGGGGTCTTTACCAGCAGGCAAATACCACTTCATCGCCTTTTTTCCCAATGGCAGGGCAAGCTTAATGGATTCTCCAAAGGACGTGAGCGCTCCTTTCACTTTGGAACACTTGAATATGGAATCGTTGGGATGATCTCTCATCTTGGTCCGCAATTGGCGCTTGCTTGTGGTGCAGCTTTGGCTTATAAGCTTGATCATCGGCCAATGGTATCAGTGGCCTTTACTGGGGAAGGTGGTACCAGCGAAGGAGACTTTCACGAAGCACTTAATATCGCAGCCGTGTGGTCACTACCGGTGATCTTTATCGTCGAAAATAATGGGTATGGTTTGTCTACCCCTACGAAAGATCAATTTAAATGCAAGTATATCGCAGATAAAGGATATGGGTATGGCATGGAAGGTATTACGATTGATGGAAATAATATCCTAGAGGTATATTCCACGATTAAAAAGTATGCTAAAAAAATGCGGCAAAAGCCAGCTCCAGTGTTGATTGAATGCATGACCTTTCGTATGCGAGGGCATGAGGAAGCATCAGGAGTAAAGTATGTACCTGCTGAACTCATTGAAGCCTGGAGTAAAAAAGATCCGCTCTCTACCTATGAGCAATTTCTCCTGGATAAAGGATTGTTGGTAGCCGAAGAAATAGAAAAACTCAAAGCTGCAAATCAAAAACTGATACAGGATAATCTGGATATAACGGCAGATGAAGCTGATCTGGAGGCGAATCAGGCATGGGAGGAAAACGATGTATTCAAACCTGCATCGATAGAAGGAATAAGTCCGGGCAATATAACCAAGGAACTTCGTATGATTGATGCCATTAGTGCAGGTCTTGACGAAGCTATGCAAAAGCATCCTGATCTTGTACTGATGGGTCAGGATATTGGGGATTATGGAGGTGTTTTTAAAATTACAGATGGTTTTGTTAAAAAATTTGGTGCCGATAGAGTTCGCAATACGCCGCTCTGCGAAAGTGGCATTCTTGGAACAGCATTAGGGTTGAGTTTGGTAGGGCATAAATCTATGGTGGAAATGCAATTTGCAGATTTTGTCACCAGTGGTTTTAACCAAATTGTAAATAATCTCGCAAAGATAAATTACCGTTGGGGTGGAAGTGCTGATGTAGTCATTCGCATGCCAACCGGTGCTGGCACTGGAGCGGGTCCTTTTCACAGCCAAAGCAACGAAGCCTGGTTTTATCACGTTCCCGGGCTTAAGATCGTATACCCATCAACCCCTGAGGATGCAAAAGGATTATTAATAGCTGCTTTTGAGGATCCAAATCCGGTTATGTTTTTTGAACACAAAGCATTGTACAGGGGTATCACCGGTCAAGTGCCGGAGGGCTATTATACCATTCCAATTGGAAAAGCCAGACAAGTACGAAACGGCCGTCAGGCAAGTATAATCACCTACGGAATGGGCGTTCTGTGGGCTGTCAAATTAGCCGATGAGAAAGGATGGGACCTTGATATTGTAGATTTGCGAACGCTTATGCCTATTGATTGGGAAGCTATAGCAGATAGTGTAAAACGCACCCACAGAGTGCTTGTATTGCATGAAGACACCCTGACAGGGGGCATTGGTGGAGATATTGCAGCGTATATTGCGGAGCATCTTTTCGATGAACTGGATGCCCCCGTTATTCGTGTAGGTTCGCTCGATACCCCGGTGCCGTTTGCTGAAGTTTTAGAAAAACAATTCCTTCCGGTCCAACGCTTATCAGAACAAATGGAAAAATTAATAAACTACTAATGAATTTAGAAAACATCGTCTCCGTCAGCGGTCTTCCAGGTCTTTTCAAATTGGTCGCCACACGTCAAAATGGCTTATTGATTGAAAGTTTCGAAACACAAAAAAGGCAGTTTGTTTCTATACGGAAGCATCAATTTACCCCACTGGTTTCCATCGGCATTTATACCTACACAGATGTTATCAATATTGACGATGTCTTTAAGAAAGTAGATGCTGCAGTCTCCGAACACCCAATACCGGATCATAATGCAAAAGCGGATGAATTACGTAGCTGGTTTATAGCCATTATTGCAGACCATGACGAAGACCGGGTGCATATCAATGATATTCGTAAGGTTATCAAGTGGTATGGTTTCCTCAAGCTTTATGCATGGGATATGATTAACGAAAAAGAGGAAGAGGAGTAATTAACGCTTGCTATTTATCCCCCATAGCCCGAAGTTCAAATTGAAAGTCCATCTGGAATAATGTAGGGGAGTTCTGCCGAAAATCCAATCTAATCTCAAGTCCAAAATAGTCCTTTTTGACCCACTCGCTGATATCCGCGATGCCGGGGAAGAGTTGGATCACCGTCTTGTCCCTAAAGGGCACCGGATCCATATAGAAAAACTCAATCTTGTTGTCAGGCTCGAAAGGATCAAAAATAAACACAGATACGCGGTGGACGAAATCCAAATTGATATCCTGAAAGACACTGGACAAATACCCCGCTTTTGCCTCAATTGCTATAACCTCACCTTCCGAGCGACCGGAATTAGCCAACAGTGTCGCATATCTGCTCGGAATCGGACTGAGCGTATAAATATGGGTGTCAAAGGTGTTCAGCCCCGGAAGAATCTGAAAATTTATGGGAGGGGGCGGATAGGATAGGGTAAACAGCTGTTGCCGCTGATCTTTTTTACAAGACAACACCATTATAATAGCCATAAGGCCATACCATACCCTCATATTTATTTTTATTGATCGGAACTTCCACGAAGGTAACGATGCATTCTGACCTTTCATTACATCGATATGGCATAGATTTCGATCCAAATCGGTCAGAAATTATTTTATTTAAAAATAAATCACGTATTTAACCGAACCATGGCATCGTCCATTGGATCCACTTCTTATTTTTACTCAGGCTAATAGTCAGGATTATGGGAGAACAAAGAGTTTCAGTAGTCAAATCAAAAGACGAAATGCAACAGTTCGTCAAATCATTACTCGATGATGTGAAAGCATTGGAATATATGATTGAGAATGATTGGTTTGAATCCAATGTTACACGGATAGGTGCTGAGCAGGAGATGGTCCTGGTAGATCAAAAGACCTTTAAACCGGCATGCATCAATATCGAGGCACTTAAACTTATGCCCGAATGGCCTTGGGTGGAAACTGAACTGGCCAAGTTTAACCTCGAGATCAACCTTGATCCAAGAGAATTTAAGGGAGGAGCTCTAAGGGATATGGAAGATGAGGCTTCCGAAAAGCTAAAGAAAATCGAAGGAGTAGTCAATAAATTGGGTGCAACTATAGTCCTGACGGGTATTCTTCCAACGCTCAGAAAGTATGATATGGAAATGAGCAACCTGACGCCTAATCAACGTTATTACGCGCTCATGGAAGCCATTAATCAGCAATTAGAGGGAAATACCTATGAGCTGAATATGGTGGGCATCGATGAATTGCTGCTCACGCATGATTCACCGTTGCTCGAAGCTGTAAATACCAGTTTCCAGGTGCACCTTCAGGTGGCACCTTCTCAGTTTGTCAACATGTATAATTTATCGCAGGCATTGGCTGCTCCGGTCATGGCTTTGGCCGCTAATTCACCCATCGTTTTCGGACGAAGATTATGGCATGAATCCCGCATTGCCATGTTCCAACAGGCACTGGATACAAGAACCAGTCATAGTCATATGCGTGAGCGCAGTCCAAGGGTCAACTTTGGCCGGCAATGGCTGGATAAGTCCATTCTTGAAATCTACAGGGAGGATATCGTAAGATTTCGCGTATTGCTAAGTGGTGATGTGCACGAAGATGCTTTGGCTTTGATAAGTGATGGAAAAGTACCCAAGCTCAGATCACTGCAAGTACATAATAGCACCGTCTATCGATGGAACAGGCCCTGCTATGGCGTGAGTGAAAATGGAAAACCTCACCTTCGAATTGAAAACAGAATTCTTCCTTCAGGACCTACTGTCCTGGATGAAATGGCGAATGCAGCTTTCTGGTTAGGTTGTATGGTTCAGATGCATGCAGATCAAGGGGATATCAGAGATAAGATAGGCTTTGAAGATGTATCTGATAATTTTAGCAAGGCCGCAAAGTTTGGAGTGGACACAAAATTTACCTGGATGCATGACCGGAAGATATCTGCGGTGGATCTGGCGATTGAAGAATTAATCCCACGCGCCAGAAAAGGCTTAGAAATGCAGGGTATAAATCCAGATGATATCTCAAGATATCTGGATGTCATCGAAGAACGCGCAAAAGATCATATGAATGGAGCCCGTTGGTCTTTGCGTTCCTATACAAAACTAAAAAAGGAAACTACGGAAGATGAAGCTTTGACAGTGCTTACCTATGCGATGTCTGTCAATGAAAAGTCAGGTATCCCGGGCCATAAGTGGAAAAGTCCTGAACTCGCAGATCTTAAAGAATATCGCCCCAGTGGGCTCAAAGTGAGTGAGTTTATGACGACAGATCTTTTTACGGTCCAAAAGGATGACATTATTGACCTGGTAGTGGATATGATGGATTGGCGAAAGATCAGATACACACCAGTTGAGGATAAGTCAGGAAAACTGGTAGGGCTGATTACGCTCAGAATTGTGTTAAGGCATATGTTGAAAAAACGAGGGCAACTTAAAGGTGAAGAAGGCGATGTCGTGACCGTTAAGGACATTATGAATAGTAATCCATTGACGATTGGTCCAAACGCAACGATTCACGAAGCGATGAGCATTATGCGTAAAAACATGATTGGCTGTCTGCCTGTTATTCAAAATGGTGAGTTGATCGGCATTATTACGGAGATGGATTTCCTCAAAATTTCAGGTCGATTGATCGATCGCCTCGAAAACTAATGGCCAGTTAATTTCAGAACATTACTTTTGTGCTTTCGTTATAATGTATTACGCAATACTAATTACAGATTATGATATTTGATTTTGAAATGATTAAGGCAGTATATACTGCCCTTCCGGAGAAAGTTAAAAACGCAAGAACAGTGCTGGGACGTCCATTGACGCTGTCAGAAAAAATATTGTTTAGTCATCTGCATGCTGATTCACCAATAAAAGATTTTAAAAGGGGAGAGGATTATGTCTTTTTTGCCCCTGACAGGGTAGCCATGCAGGATGCTACCGCTCAAATGGCACTTCTCCAGTTTATGATGTGCGGAATGAATAAGACAGCGGTTCCTTCCACCGTGCATTGTGATCATCTTATACTTGCACAGACTGGGGCTAATGCTGACCTAAAGACAGCTGTGGATGTTAACTCGGAAGTTTACTCGTTTCTATCCTCCGTATCCAATAAATATGGCATTGGTTTCTGGAAGCCGGGGGCCGGGATTATTCATCAGACGGTTTTGGAAAATTATGCCTTTCCAGGCGCTATGATGATAGGCACAGACAGTCATACGCCAAATGCCGGCGGTCTTGGTATGTTGGCAATTGGTGTTGGTGGTGCGGATGCCGTTGATGTAATGGCAGGCATGGCCTGGGAGCTTAAAATGCCCAAGTTGATCGGCATTCATTTAAAAGGAAAATTAAGTGGTTGGGCATCACCAAAAGATGTCATTCTCAAAGTAGCGGGTATCCTTACCGTGAAGGGAGGTACCGGAGCCATTGTAGAGTATTTTGGAGATGGAGCGCGTTCCATGTCTTGTACAGGAAAAGGTACCATATGCAATATGGGTGCCGAAATAGGCGCTACAACATCAACTTTTGGGTATGATGATTCCATGGCCCGCTTACTTAAAGCCACCGGCCGAGAAGATGTCGCCAGGCTGGCAGATAGTATTGCAGATGACCTCACGGGTGATGCAGCTTGTTATGCCAATCCGGAGAAATATTTTGATGAGGTGATCGAGGTGGATTTAAGCACATTGGAGCCACATGTCAATGGACCATACACACCGGATCTTGCATGGCCCATCAGTAAGTTTGCTGCCGCTGTAGCAGACAATGACTACCCTGAAAAACTTGATGTTGGATTGATTGGTTCTTGTACCAATTCATCCTATGAAGATATCTCACGGGCTGCCTCCATTGCAAAGCAGGCCAAGGAGAAAAATCTGAAAGTCAAATCTGAGTTTACGGTCACTCCAGGCTCAGAACTCATCCGGTATACCGTTGAAAGGGACGGGTTGCTTGAAGTATTTGAAGATGTTGGTGGCCTTGTATTGGCCAATGCCTGTGGACCATGTATAGGTCAATGGGCACGACATATGGATGATCCCAAAAGAAGAAACTCTATTATTACATCCTTCAACAGAAATTTTGCAAAGCGCAATGATGGTAACGCCTCTACCCATGCTTTTGTAGCCTCACCGGAATTGGTGACTGCACTTGTTTTTGCGGGTAGACTTTCTTTCAATCCACTGACCGATACTCTGGTGAATGAAGCCGGAGAAGAAGTGCGATTTGATCCACCGGTCGGGGTGGAATTACCACCAAAAGGTTTTGATGTTGAAGATGCAGGATTTCAGGCACCGATGGCAAATGGTTCCGGCATCAACATTGATGTTGATCCCGCATCTGATCGGATCCAGCTTTTGACACCATTTACCCCAATTACAAATGATCAGGTACAAAATATGCGCGTGCTTTTAAAAGCTCAGGGGAAATGTACCACGGACCATATATCAATGGCCGGACCCTGGTTGAAATTCAGAGGGCATCTTGAGAATATTTCGAATAACTGCTTTATTGGAGCGATCAGTGCCTTCAATGGAGAGGCTAATAACGTAATCAACTATGTAGAAGGAAAGTACATGGGAGTTCCCGATTCTGCCAGAGCATATAAGAAAAATGGGATTTCGACGATTGTCTTTGGGGAAGAAAACTACGGCGAAGGTTCATCCAGAGAGCATGCTGCCATGGAACCAAGACACATAGGCGTTAAAGCTATTGTCGTAAAATCATTTGCAAGAATTCATCAAACAAATTTAAAGAAGCAGGGTATGTTAGGATTGACCTTTGTCAATCCGAAGGATTATGATCTGGTCAGACAAGATGATTTAGTGGATATACTTGGATTCGAAAACTTTAATGCGAAGTCTCAACTAAAGGTCAGGCTTCGTCATGCAGATGGCACGGAAGATGTTTTTGATGTCCTCCATGGATACAATGATCAACAAGCCGAATGGGTAAAAGCCGGTTCTGCTTTAAATAAAATCAGGGAAGAAATCAGTCAGTCCTAGATGGAATAGTTATATTTGAAATGCATGTGATACAAGTTTATTCACGTTAACCATTAAAAGAGATACACCATGCTAAAAGAGTTTAAGGCCTTCGTCATGAAGGGTAATGTGATTGATTTGGCAGTAGCCGTAATTTTGGGCGCTGCATTTAGCGCCATTATTTCCTCCCTTGTGGACGATATTATTACACCACTGTTGCTTTCCCCTGTCATGAAGGCCACCGGCGTAGAAAATATTGGTGAGCTGGCCTATGGCGTAGTGAAATACGGAAAATTTATTGCTGCCACGATTAAGTTTCTCCTGATTGCCTGGATATTATTTTTGATCGTAAAAGGATTTAATGCCATTAAAAAGAAGGAAGAAACAGCAGCTCCCGTTCCTTCAGGGCCCAGTCAGGAAGAATTGCTTATGCAGATTCGTGATTTATTAAAAAAGTAATTGATTATTCAGAAGGCTTGTTACACACAAGCCTTCTGATATTTTACTCTCCTCTTGTCCCGCAGCAAGCAAAATATTGCCCTGTACAAAAGACACGACAGCTCCCATGTTCATTGGATGAGTTGCAGTCAATCGATAATGAATTACTTGTAGGACAACCACCTTCAGGATAACCGGCAGGGACGCATTTACAATAAAAAGCATCCACGGATTGTTTGCCCTTGAAAATCTTTCTGGCACCCAGACCATATCCAATATAGGTTTTTACTCCTTTCAGATCACTTAGATATTCAGGCGTGTGATCCGCATCAACTGAAAAGAATAAAGTGTTTTTGTTGGTTACGGAATTTACGATCAGGTTACGCTCCAGAAACATCACTTCAGCAATGTCTATATGACCAGATTTTAGCTTCTTCACTTTTTTGTCAGATTGAAAATAATAGGTCACAATGGCGTCACTATTGTAAGCATCATGCGTAATCGAAATCACATTATCTTCTACCACAATATCTACCGGTCCCTCTGTTTTTTCCGATTTGTCCCAATCAGGTCTTGCCATATTATATTGTTCCATAATAGTCGCCGACGTTGGTATTCGATAATCCTTTTGATCATTTTCGCCTGACTCATTTTTGCAACCGGAAGACATTGTGATCAACAGGAATAAGGATAGAAAAACGATTGAGGGTGTTTTTTTTAAATATTTCATGTTAATAATTGATAGTTGATTTTTGTTTTCGATTAACTTAAATACTTTCCGACGATAGGCACTCTTCTCCCAACACCAAAGGCCTTTGGCGAAACACGAATCACAGGAGCTGTCTGATGGCGTTTAAATTCACTTTGGTTTACCAACTTGAGTATACGATGAACAAGTTTTTTATCAAACCCTTTTTTGATGATTTCATCCGGACCTAAATGCTCCTCAATGTACATATGGAGTATTGGATCCAGCACATCATATTCTGGGAGACTATCGCTGTCCTTTTGTCCGGGTCGCAATTCAGCACTCGGTGGTTTGGTGATCGAATTTTTCGGAATCACTTCGCCATCTTTATTGATCAATTCTGCCAAACGATACACTTCTGTTTTGTAAAGATCCGCAATGACTGAAAGCCCTCCAGCCAAATCTCCATAGAGCGTACCATAGCCAACGGCCATTTCACTTTTGTTAGTTGTATTTAGCAGGATATAACCATGTTTATTGGCAATTGCCATCAGGATAAGGCCTCTGCTTCGCGCTTGTATATTTTCTTCGGTCACATCGAAAGGCTTGCCTTCCATTACGTCTGACAGTAGATTATTAAATGTTTCATATGGCGCAGCAATAGGAATGATGTCATAACGAATCCCCAGATTTTCTGCCAGTGCTTTGGCATCTTCCACGCTGTGGGATGAACTATATGAACTGGGCATTAAAACTACCCGGACATTTTCTTTGCCAAGTGCTCTGGTTGCCATTACGGCTGTCACTGCAGAATCAATCCCTCCGCTTAAGCCAATAATGGCTTTCTTCAAACCAAGTTTTCCAAAATAATCCTTCAGCCCTAATAGGATAGCATCATGAATCAATGTCATTTTATCCTTAGCCTGTTCTCTGTGATAGCCACCTTTAATCACCTCATCCAGTTCGTAACATCGGAAGGCTTCAATAAAATAAGGAAGTTCGTCAAAGACAGTGCCATCCGGGGAAAATACCACCGAGCCTCCATCAAAAATGATCTCCGTCTGCGCTCCACAAATATTGGAATAGAAAAGTGGAATGTGATAGCGATCGACATTGGCTCGTAAAACTTCTAATCGATCAGCGGCATGATTATAATCAAAAGGAGATGCAGATACATTAATCATAAAATCCGGATGATCCGCCATCATATTGTCCATTGGGCAAATCGTATATAATGGATTTTCATTTCCTACATTCCAAAGATCCTCACATATCGTCAGGGCAATCCGCTTGCCTTTAAACAGGACCGTTTTATGCACGTGGGCAGGTTCAAAATATCGGTATTCATCAAAAACATCATACGTCGGAAGGAGGGTTTTGTGCTGCACGTGGAGAACTTTCTGATCGACCAAAAAGTAGGCGCTGTTGTATAAATCTTTTCCTTCGGATACAGGGTTGATGGTCGGGCTGCCAACAATAATTCCTATGTCCTTTGAGGCTTTGGTCAATTGAGCGATGGATTCTTCCGCCAATCGAATGAAGTCCCTGAATTCAAGGAAATCTCTTGGCGGATATCCGGTCGTTGATAATTCCCCAAAAACTACAATATCCACGTTTTCAAGCTTAGCTTTTGCGACAGTGTTGAGCATTTTTTGAAGATTACCTTCAAAATCGCCGATATGATAATTCAACTGGGCAATCGCTATTTTCATATGATACTTTCCATGGTCATAAAGGTCAATCCTTCATTTCCCTATTCCTATAAACAGTAAAAATGCCGAAATGATAAAGAATAGGTAATCTTTTGCAGGCACAAAGGTAATGTCTTGTCGCTTTATTTGTTCAATTGGAGGAAGGTATCCAATGCTTCATGGATTTGTGCGTTTTGGTATTGTGATAAAATGGTTCAGTCAATAGTTGTGATTTACAGATGATTGCTAATAATCCTCTGGTTTTCTGGTGTTTCCCTTTGGTGACCCTGAAAAATGGACTTTAGGATAATCTGGGATTGAGCGTAGAATCTCTTACCTTTGCCTTCCCGCAATTCATATGAGCCAGTATATCGTATCAGCAAGGAAGTACAGACCGAACACATTTGATAGTGTAGTAGGTCAAAAACATGTCACAGACACACTGAGGCATTCCCTGCTTTCCAATCAGGTGGCACATGCCTATCTTTTCTGCGGACCAAGAGGGGTTGGGAAAACTACTGTTGCAAGAATCCTGGCACGAGCCATTAATTGTGAAAATCTGGCAGACACGGGGGAATCCTGCAATGCCTGTGCATCCTGTAAAACTTTTGATGTCAACAGCTCCTATAATATATTTGAGCTGGATGGTGCCTCTAACAACTCTGTAGAAAATATCCGAGCGCTGGTAGAGCAGGTTCGAATACCTCCATCACAGGGTACTTACAAAGTCTATATCATTGATGAGGTACACATGCTCAGCTCAGCAGCGTTCAATGCCTTTCTGAAGACACTTGAAGAGCCACCACCTTATGTTAAGTTTATTCTGGCGACCACAGAAAAACATAAAATTCTTCCAACGATTCTTTCAAGATGTCAGTCTTTTGATTTCAGAAGAATTCCTGTGCCGTCGATTGTAGAGCATTTGAAGTCGATCTGTGCATCAGAAACGATACAGGCCGAAGAAGAAGCGTTAGTCATCATCAGTCAGAAAGGCGATGGTTCGTTGCGCGATAGTCTGTCCATCTTCGACCGAATTGCCAGTCAGTCTAAAGGTAAGATTACTTATGCCGGTGTATTGGATAGCCTCCAACTACTGGACTACGATTATTTTTTCAAAATGACGGATGCTCTGATGCGCGAGGATATGACAGAAGTATTTCTGACCTTATCAGACATCCAGAAACGAGGTTTTGATGGAGAAGCTTTTATCTCCGGATATTCAGAACATTTGAGAGATATTCTGCTGTGTAAGGATACTGCAACGGCTACCATCCTTACGCATGGTGATAAGATAAAGAGCCGGTATTTGGAGCAAGCCACCGCCATTCAAAAATCCACATTGATTACCTATCTCGATTTGGCCAATCATTGCGAGATTGATTATAGCAGAGCACTTAACAAATGGTTGCATATTGAAATGGCCCTGGTTAGAATGTGCTATATGCATCGCCGTGTCGAAAGTGAATATGTGGCTCCGGCTATGATTGAAAAAAAAAAGCCTAAGCAACAATCGACCGTAGAAAAAAAATCTGAGCCCGATTTTACTACTGTCAACCAACAAGCAGAATTGCCAAGTCTAACGGCAGATTCTCCTGAAGAAACCGAATCCGGAATACATAAGAAGGAGAGCAGGATAAAAAGCCACAATAGCGATGTACTTGTTGTTCCTCGCACAGAAACAATCACTACAACACCCGGAGATCCATCAATTCCCTCACTTAAGGGACTAGGGATGCTACGCCAAAAAGCAGCTGATCTTCATGCAGAAGAGAAAAAGAAAGTCCCTGAGCTCACCCTTCCCCCTCTGCTTGATTTTTGGGATGGATATCTGGAACGCCATACATCTCCCTCTTTTAAGCAAACGATGAAGGAAGCTGTAATTCAGTTGGGGGATGCAAAGACTATCATTATCAGAACAGGACATCAAACAGGAAAGAATAGGTTCAACGCGGAGTCAGATTTGTTCGATGGATTAAGAGAATTGGCGCGAATTCCAGAATTACAAATCCTTGTTGAGATAGATCCGGTATTGGATAACAGCCGAGAATTAGAAAAGCCCAAAAAACTGTTATCCGATCGTGAAAAGTACGAGTTGCTATCCAAAAAGAATCCGCTGATGGTAACGCTTAGAGAAAAACTCGACCTGATTCCTGATCAGGAAGATTAAACTGCACATTTTTTTACCCAAAAATTTAGTTGAGTTTAATTCGCACGACACCATCCGTTAGGGTTATCGTATCAAGTTCCTTTTGTTTTTTATATCCATCGCCTTCCGGATCGATATTTTGTTCATATCCCGAAGCACCGGTGACAGCTTTATTCGTCAGCTTATTTTCAAGACGACCTAATCCGCCAAAGGCCGTAGCTGATGATTTTTCTTTCCAAACGGATCCCTGAAGTGTAACATTAAATTTTATTTCCTGGAACCCGTCTTCATCCATTGTCACTTCAATGGACTCTCCTTTGTAGAGGGATTCACCCACATGATATTCCATGCGCGGAGACTTTGTTTCCTCAACATATTTTACAAAGGCAATGCCTTTAAAGTTTCCGGTCAGGTAAGCAGCATGCATGCTGTCATCTTTTGTATAGTTTTCATCTTCACCGATGACCAAATATCTTCCCGGTTCATTCAGGTCTTTGCCATCCCAGGACCCAAACCAGATCCGAAGTGAAATATCGGGGTTAATTGAGTTGCCTGTGATATACCCATAATGGCCGATTTTAACACGATGAGGTTGGGTTGTGTATTCTTTATCATTGACCTTGACAGTCATTGTATTTTGATTTCCTTCCTGGCTAAAAAGGATATTTGAACAGAATAGTGCCGCAATGAAAAAAAGAATCGTTTTCATAACTATGAATTTAAATTGTTACCATTCAAAATTAAGCAATTAATATGTTGCAAATACTTAATTCTGAGTCGTGTAAAAGGAATTGGTCCTGTTGAATGGAGGTTTATGGATAAATTCACTCAGGGTGTTCCTATCTTGCACCCATGTATAGGTTTTTTACCCTTTTTCTTTATCGGATCGATCCGGAAAAAGCCCATTATATCACCATGTGGTGTTTGATGGCTTTTTTAAAAGTTCCAGGAGCCAGGTCATTATTGAAAGCTATCTATGGTTATCAAAATAAAGCCCTGCAGCGTTCAGTAGCCGGAATAGACTTTACAAACCCTGTCGGTCTGGCTGCAGGATTCGATAAAAACGGCTTGTACCTGAATGCGATGGCGACCCTTGGATTTAGTCACATCGAAGTAGGAACCATTACCCCCAGACCTCAGCCGGGAAATCCCAAACCCCGCCTGTTCAGACTTGTGAAGTCCAGGGCCCTAATCAATAGAATGGGCTTTAATAATGATGGTGTCGAAGTACTGGCCAGTCGTCTTAGCAAAAAGAGGCCGGAAGGACTTGTAGTGGGAGCAAATATTGGGAAGAATAAAGACACGCCTTTGGAGGAGGCTACAAATGATTATCTGATTAGTTTCAAACGGCTTTATACCCTGGTGGATTATTTTACAGTCAATGTGTCTTCACCAAATACACCCGGACTTCGGTCGCTTCAGGAAAAAGAACCATTGACCAATCTCTTATCCACTTTGCAGTTGCACAATCATGCAAGTAAACCGGTTTTTCTAAAAATTGCTCCTGACCTGACAGAACAACAGCTCGATGAAATAGTCGATATTATTTTGGAAACAAAGCTTGCCGGAGTTATTGCCACCAATACAACCATTACACGAAACAATCTGAAGGAGTCACCCACGGAAATCGATCACATTGGTGCCGGGGGGCTGAGTGGAAGACCTGTAGCGGATATGGCCGTGTCAGTGGTAAAATATCTTAAGCAAAAAAGCGAAGATCGCTTTTCCATTATTGGTGTTGGAGGAATTGAAGATGTTATCAGCGCTAAAAAACACCTCGTTGCCGGTGCGGATCTGATACAGGTGTATTCAGGTCTTATCTATACCGGCCCTGCATTGGTGAAATTGATATTGAGAGGGTTGAGTTAAGAATACACCCAAAATAAACCTCTCTTTTCCGTCAAATTGGCTCTCTACGTAAAAAACCGGTTTCTTTTACGGTAAATCAGAATCGTACACATTTGATTATTCCCTAAAGCCTATTTGATTTGTTTATCAATGGGTTATACATTGCGCTACCAAACAACACCAATAGATCATATTAAGCTAAATCTATATGGTATCCTTTTTGAAAGTCTTTAGGTCAAAGGAGAGTAACTAAAACTAAGATCCAAGATAAACTAAGGAAGCTATGGAGGTTAAAGATCGCGCCACTGCAAAAAAGAATTTTGTACAACAGGAGTCATTTCTATCAGATATGAGGTTCTGGCTGATTTTAGTCATGCTGGCAGCTTTCGTAGGCTTCCTGATATTTCTTAATCCTGCCTGATATATTTGAAGGCGGATTAATGTTCAGATATATACCCTTTCAGATCACAAAGCACATTTTCTAAAAATCAAATTAGTCCCGAAATCCCCCCATTTTTAGTCTCACCCTTGCCCCTTTTTTTATTCCTTCTGATGCCATGCGCAATACATTACCTTTGCGCCAATGAATTGTGTTACGCTGGAGGCCGTCTCCAAATCCTATGGAGAGAAAGTCCTTTTAGATAAGATTGATCTGCGCATCAATCAAGGAGATAAAATAGCCCTGATCGCTCAGAATGGAAGTGGGAAGACCACCCTTATGCGCATCCTGTGTGGGCAAATTGCTCCGGAAGGAGAACATGCGAAGATTCTGCTTGCCCCTAATGTACGGATAGGGTATCTGGATCAGGAGCCTGAATTCATATCAGGAGATACCATCCGGGATGCTATCATGAGTATCGACCTGCCCCAAATAAAAGCCTGGGGAGCGCATCACTTGGCGATACTCTCCGGGGACACCTCCGCTTTAGAAAAAGCCGCGGTCAGTATGGATGATCATCATGCTTGGGATATCGAATCCATTATCATGCAGATGCTCCATCAATTGCATCTTCCTGATATCGAACAACCAATCATGCAACTCTCCGGAGGACAAAAAAAAAGATTGGCAATGGCGATGGTTTTGTTGGCCAGACCGGACGTTCTTGTGCTGGATGAACCTACAAACCACCTTGACATGGCTATGGTGGAGTGGCTGGAATCTTATTTTCAGCATCCTGATCGAACCTTTCTGACCGTCACCCACGATCGATATTTTCTGGATAGAGTTTGTAATCAGATTATCGAATTGGATAGAGGAAAGTTGAGATCCTATCAGGGAAATTATTCTGATTATCTCGAGAAAAAAGCCTTACTGACGGAAAATATGGTCTCCTCGCAGGAAAAGGCAAAACAGCTTATGAAAAAGGAGCTGGATTGGATCAGAAGAATGCCCAAGGCGCGGACGACAAAGAATAAAGCAAGAGTAGATAATTTTGAACATGTCAAAGCTGCTGCTGCCAGAGTATTGTACCAGGATACCGTAAAGATGCAGATCGATATGCATCGGCTTGGTTCAAAAATATTGGAATGCCATAACCTTGGATTTTATTATAAGGAGGATAAATGGCTGATAAAGAATTTCGATTTTAAATTTCCTAACCGTGATCGCGTCGGAATTATTGGTCCCAACGGCGCCGGCAAGAGTACATTTATTTCGCTATTGATTAGTGCACTAAAGCCTACTCAGGGCAAGATTGTTCATGGGGAAACCTTGCGTATAGGGCACATGCAGCAGGATGGATTGTATGTACCAGCGGATAAGCGTCTCATCGATATCGTTCGTGATATAGCCGATTATATTCCGTTAAAAGGTGGGGGTAAGCTAACGGCCGAACAATTACTTGAGCGGTTCCTGTTTCCAAGGCCTCAGCAGCAGGTGTACTATTCTCAAATTAGTGGAGGGGAGCGAAGACGATTATACCTGCTGACCATATTAATGGCCAATCCAAACATGTTGATTCTTGATGAGCCTACCAATGATCTGGATATCATCACCCTCAATGTCCTTGAAGATTTTCTAATGGAATATCCCGGCGTTCTGATTCTGGCCTCCCATGATCGGTATATGTTGGATAAATTAGCAGATCATATTTTTGTTTTTGAAGGTGATGGGGTGATTAAAGATTTCCCAGGAGGCTACACTGCTTACAGTATCTGGAAAGAAAGTCAGGAGGAAGAGGAGGTCGCTGAGGTCGAAATCAAACCTAAAAAGCAAGCAGAGCCATCGGTGATTGATCGCAACGAAGTGCGTAAAGCATTGCGCCGTGCGGAGAAATCAATGGAGCAGTTGGAAGAGAAAAAGAGCAAACTGGAAGAAAACTTTTTATTACCAGAGCCAAGCCTGCAGGATTTGCAAAAATGGGATAAAGACCTGAAAGAGACTATTACAAAGCTTCAGGAAGCAGAAACCTTATGGCTGGAGTTGTCGGAACAGATGGAAGAATTTTCCTGAAAAATTCTTATCCTTTTACTCTACCACCACTTGTCTCTCCGTATGCAATTTACCATCGACTTCTAAATGGATATAATATACTCCCGGAGGAATGCGTAAATCATCGGTATTGATTTCTTCAACATATTTTCCATACCCTCGCATTTCATTCGAGATTATATTTTTAATAACCATACCATTGCTGTTTAGAATGGAAAGGCTGACGTGTGATCTGTTGTGGATTTTATAGGAAATATATATAAGACCTGAAGCGGGATTTGGATAATTTTCAAAGGTAGCTTTTGAGGACAATCCTGATGGTGAAGTAGTGGAAGTGATTAATTCTTCTGCCGTGGTCAGGTGAGTCCACAGACTCAATTTTCCTTCATGTAATCTTGTCCAAATGGGCCTGATGATGCCATCATGCACCGTCAGATTGGTATAGTCTCCAAAGAAAACCCCATCATTGGGCACAAATGCTTCTTCACTGATACGACGGTTGAGAAAGGTGTTTCCTCCGTCTTGCGATACAGCCATATAGACATGCGTGGAGTCACTTCCTGCATCGCGTCGGTCATAAAAAACAAAATAGAGATACCCTGTTGTCTCATCAATTGCCATCCAGGTGAAAAATTGTTGATGACCGGTTTCATCGTCATTGACCCGAACAGGTGAAGACCAGGTATCTCCTCCATCAACCGATTTGGCCAACCAGATATCTGTATCATTGATTCCATTTCGTTGATCTGACCAATTGATATAGATCGCCCCTCGATTCGGGCCATTGCTTAAATCACAAATCGTGATGGGCAAACCATTTGATCGATTGATGCCTGATATTCTGTAATCCCATCCGGTAGGCATAGGATCTACCTGGATGTCTTCCTCGAGCCATGTTTCTCCGCCATCCAGCGATCGATCAAAAACAATTCCTTCCGGTCCGGCCCACGCGACATAGATCTCACCATTAGGTCCAACCGTGGGCACTGCTCCTTCTACAGTGTCATCACTATCGATGCAGTCTCCATTGATCCGATTAATTCGTTTTGCAGGAGACCATGTATCACCGGCATCCAAAGATTTTGAAAACATAATCGAGCTTGAATCACCAGTATTGCTGCTCCCGTAATCATCAAATTGTGTCCAGGTGAGATAAATGGTATTATCCTCCGGATCAAAAGCAAACCATTGTTTGTCCTGTGCTTTTGTTCCGTTTAATCCGGTGTACGAACCATCTGTCCAGGTATTTCCTCGATCTGATGTTTTCTGGCAAACGATCCTGTCGATCCAGTTTCCGTCCTGTGGATTGGAAAGGTGAAAGAAGTAAAAATCGCCATGCTTGTCAACGGCAATAGCAGGATCGCCCCAGACCCCATAGGGTGATTGCAAGGAATTGCCTGTCCATGTTCGACCGGTATCCAGGCTCACATAATATTTATTGATGTTAGCTCCGGCGAGGATTATATTGGGGTTTTGCGGATCCATCATAATGGAAGGCTCATTGGGGAAACCCTGATCGGTGATCAGGATATTCTGGGCAGAAGCGAATATCACCAAAGAAATTAGGGTCAATGTGAGTATAAGTTTGTGCTTTATCAAATTGCGATTCATCTTCGAATTCTTTCCGCGAAAGTAGGCATTCCGGAAGGGACTGCTCATTAATTTATACAGGTAGTAGCTTACAGGTCAAAGAATAAGTCTCGGCAGAATGTGCCGATACTTAAAACAATACAATGATCCTCGGGCATGTATTGAATGTCATTATTCATCTGGATGTGCGGTATTAGGCGGTTTCTGCTTCTACCGGAATTTCTTTTTCATTTTCCAAAAGAACATCTGATGCGATTGGGTCGAAAGGTTTGACTGAATTAATTCTTGTGATAACAAACCAGACAAGAGGCATGACACCTCCAAACAAGAATACACTTGCACCTATGCCTCTTAACCAGGTAAACATATGGAATATGTCTCCCTCCATAAAGAGCATTGAGCGACCATACCAAAGTCCATTGTCTACTACAGATTTGAACTGAAATATACCGGCTGGGAAAAGATCAAGAATCACCATTAACATAAGCCCGATATTGATACACCAAAACGAAGTTTTAATGATTCGCTTATTCCATTGACCAGGTTTCAGCAACAGCTTCGAAGCAAAAAGAAAAGCAGCCAATGAGATGTTTCCATATACACCCATAAGCGCTGCATGTGCATGATTGATGGTCAGATAAGTACCGTGTTCAAAATAATTCATGATTGGCAGATTGATGATTATGCCTAAAACACCGGCCCCAAAGAAATTCCAGAAGTTAACGGCGATAAGGAATAAGAAAACTTCTGAAAACCCAAATGCACCCAGATCTTTATAAGCCACATCTCCGACAGCAAGTCTGGGCATGTTTTTAAATCGCCAGGCTTCTACCGTCAGCAGAATTAGTGGAACAAATTGTAGCGTTGAAAAAACACTACCTAAAGCCATGGTGGCAACAGGTTTGGCATTCCAGTAAAAATTGTGGGAGATACCTAGCAAACCAGTTCCTAAAAATAAAATAGTTGCAAAATAGACGACTCGTATAGCCGCTTGTCGACTGACCAATCCCATCAATACCATTAGGTAACTTACAATCACTGTTATAAAAACCTCGAAGAAGGCTTCAACCCACATATGAATTACCATCCATCGCCAGAAATCAGCAATGACAAAATTGGTTTCAGGTTGGGCAACAAAGCCGGAAATAAACAATAGCGGGATACCTATCACGGAGTACATGATCCAATTGGGAAGATTCCATGGCTCATGCTTTATTAAGGATGGTTTGATACCTCTGTAGACCACAATGCCCCAAAGCATGAAGATGCCCATCAATAATATTTGATACGCCTTTCCAAAGTCGACAAATTCCCAGCCCTGATGACCAAAAAAATTATGCCACTTTCCCATTAAACCTAGTGGCCCCATGACCATCCCGACAAGCGATCCTCCCACCAGCACAAAGAGCAGGATAAAAAGAATATTGATCAATCCCTTTTGACCCGGCACTTCCTTTTTTGATAGAATCGGAAGAATAAATATGGAGGAGGCGATCCAGCAAGTGGAAATCCAATACAAGGATAGCATTAGATGCCAACTGCGTGAAATAGTGACAGGCACTGCTCCGGCAATATGGATACCGATATAACCAAGGAAATCTACGAAATCATTTATGGTTACAACCCCACTGCAAACTTGTAAAAAGAAGAGAAGAATAGCAACAAAGAAAAATTTATATGTAGCTCTTTGTGTTTGTGTAGGGGCAAAGTTTTTTACTTTTTCCAAGGTAAATAAATCCCTCACCGGCGGCTTGAAAAATTTATTTGATAATTGATTGTACTGGCCGATATAATAAAGTACTAGTCCACAGGCTAAAACAAAGCCAAGTAAGCCGAGGACACTCCAGACGATCACCGGTGAGGTCGGTGTATTTCCCGCCTGCGGATCAAACGGCCAGTTATGGGTGTAACTATTATGGCTTCCGGGTCTTTCAGTGACACAAATCCAGGCTCCCCAAAAGAAGAAATTACTCAGATTGGATACTTCCTGTCGGTCTGTGATGTAACCAACCGGTGGAAAGCTGCTATCCGTGTTTTTGTCAATATAAAGATTGAGGTAGTACTCATTAAGCTTGTTTAGCGCATAGGCTTGATCAGGGGATAAGGTTACGGAGTTTGATTCTTTTTTGTATCTGTTTTCTTTGAGTTCGGCCTTCACTTGTTCACCGATGATTCGGGTTTCAAGATCACTCGGGGTGCGCTCATTCTCTTCGGTGAATGACTCGATGCGATACTCATTCATGAAAGTAGTAACCAGATGTAGTGCTTCCGCAGTGAAGTCAGGTCCACGTTGTGCCCCATCGCCAAAAAAACTTCCATATTCCATCAAAGCGTATTTGTGGAATATGATCTGTCCGGCAATAATAGATTCTTTCGAGGCCATCATATTACCGTCCGGTGAAACAAATCCGGTCATTGGAGGAGCATCATGGTAGGTTTGAAAGCCAATCATTCCCACACCTGCCAGACTGATGATCAAAATGAAAGTTAGCGGTCCCCACCAGTTTTTGGTGTTCATGATATATGACATGCTTTTTGTTGTGCCATTGTCATTGACTACGTTTCCCCTGGAGTTAGATTCCATGAAATAGAATTTTAATTGCTAAAAGGATATTCATACTTATAAATGGTTGATTTGGATTTCCAAATACCTGTGTACTCATTTAGCAAATGACGTGGGAGGGTTTTCTATTTAATCCTGATGTTGACTTAAACATTCAACGTGCCCGTAATGTGCTAAAAAGTGTGGATATAAGCGGTGCGGACAATAAAAGACAAATATATCTTTTATTATGGATAATTTATGGGCGGTTCTGTAAAATTCAATTATTTTGCCCTTAAATAAAATCTTATGTTTTCAAAATCAACTGAGTATGCGTTACGCGCACTGATTTATCTTGCTCAGAATAGCTCAGAAGACCATAAAATAGGGATTGTAGAATTGTCTGTAGCCATTGACTCGCCCAAATCATTTACGGCAAAGATTTTGCAAAAACTTACGCACGGAAATAAATTGATCAGTTCTGTGACAGGTCCTTCCGGTGGATTTTATCTCACCGATCAGGCCAAAAAGAAATCATTGCTTAAAGTACTGACCTTGCTGGATACGGAGCACATGATTTCGGGTTGCATATTGGGATTAAGTGAATGCTCTGAAATAAATCCTTGTCCGATGCATGCTGATTATGCAAAAATCAAAGTGCAATTATTAGGGATGCTCGGACAGAAATCGCTTGAGGCTCTGGCCAGAGAAATGAATGATCCAAAAGTGGTTATTAATAACAATAACAGATAGCACAACATTTTGCCATTGATCAGCAGCATGACTCTTTTTCCATGAATTTAGCAAGTGTATCCAAGCCAACATTACTACTGGATCGCGAGATATGCCGACGCAATATCTACCTCCTGAAGGAAAAAGCAAAGCAACAGGGAGTTGACCTTCGACCACATTTTAAAACCCATCAATCAGGTATGATTGGTGAGTGGTTTAGAGAAATGGGAATTGAAAAAATAACCGTCTCTTCTGTAGGCATGGCACAATATTTCTCACATTTTGGTTGGCAGGATATAACGATCGCATTTCCTGTTAATATACGTGAGATTAACGTGATCAATGCATTGGCTTCAAAAGCACATCTTGGACTACTCGTGATGGATGCCATGACGGTCGATGAACTTGGAAAAAAAACAAATCATCCAATTTCTCTCTGGATAAAGATTGATGTTGGCACCCATCGAACCGGCCTGGGATTTCAAAATATTCAAGCCATTGATGAGATACTCCATCGCATCGACAATTATTCGCACTTGCACTTTAGTGGATTTCTGGCGCATGCAGGGCATAGTTATCAAAAGCGATCACAGGCAGAGGTCCAGGTGGTCTATGATGAATCGCTACGCATTTTATTGAATTTAAAATCGCAATATCTGTCAAGTTATCCGTACATAAAAGTATCTCTTGGAGATACACCCGGGGCTTCGATGGTGGAAGACTTTGGTGTAGTGGATGAGTTGAGACCGGGTAACTACGTGTTTTATGATCTGATGCAGGAAGAAATTGGCGCTTGCAGATTCGATGATATTGCTGTGGCTATGGCATGTCCTGTTGTTGCTGTGCATCCGGAGCGAAACCAATGGGTAATTTATGGCGGTGCAATTCATTTTTCAAAGGACTTTCTGCTTGCAGGCGATGGAAAAAAAATCTTTGGAAGAATGGTGGATAGCACGGAAAGCGGATGGTCCACAGAAAATGTATCATCCAATCCTGTTTTAGTTTCGCTCTCTCAGGAACATGGGATTGTCCAGTGCAATAAGGAGACATTCAGCTTATGTAAACCCGGAGATTTATCACTTTGGCTGCCGGTGCATAGTTGTCTTACGGCAGATGCCATAGGGTCTTATAGCACAACGTCCGGAGAAGCCGTTGACCACTATCGGGGGCATTTGTACGAATGATTTCTTAGGATAAGAATGTAGAATTTATTTTGGTTCCGGCGCCCCAATCGAAATGACAATGCAATCGAAAAGTAGATCCCTCCCTACGGTCGGAATGACATTGCATTGGTTGGTAATGGGAGAAAAGGGTG
>JAHEAR010000006.1:0-41315 GCA_024642665.1 Bacteroidota bacterium | reverse complement strand
CCTCCCTACGGTCGGAATGACATTGCATTGGTTGGTAATGGGAGAAAAGGGTGGGGCTTTGCCCCGACCCTTTTCTCCCTCTCTATTTAAAATCGATTGTCATTCCGAGCACAGCGAGGAACCTTCTGTTGTCTAAAAAGAGCGATTAAAACGTATGACTAACAACCATAGTCATTCTGAGCGAAGCGAAGAATCGCTTTGGATACTACTAATTTATTTTTCTAAATCCTTCAGTTCCTGAAGCCCATCGATCGCTTGATCGTAGTTTTCATCAAATCGTAATGTTTGCTCGTATGCTGCTTTTGCAGATTCGAGTTGTCCTTTAAATTGGTATATCTTTCCGATATAAAACCATCCGGCAGCATTTGTAGGATCAATCTCTTTAAGGATATTGAGTTCTTTCATAGCCGCATCAAGACTATCCTTATACATTAATAATATGGCTGAGTTCAGATACGCTTCAGGATATTTAATATCAAGCGTATGGATATGTTTATATATTTCAAGGGCTTCATCCAGACGGTCATTATTCTGCAAATAATAGGCCTTCGCGTGCCAGGCCGCTATGTTTTTATCGTCGACTTTAATCGCATTGTCAAAATACTGAATGGCGAGCGGATTGTGTGTTCTGTCCATCAGGTCCCCGAGTATGACCCAAGCTTCACTCATATCCGGATTGCGCTCTACAGCAGATTGAAAAGCCCCTATGGCAAGTTCTGTTTTGCCCTGATCTCTGTACACCATGCCCAGCATAAATAAAGCTTCGGGATCACCGGGTCGGATTTTCATGATATCCGCTAATGTTTGCAGCGCAGGATCGTATTGTTTTAGAATCAGTTGAAATTCTGTTAATTTCAGTTTTGTATTTATACTATCCGGGTATAAGGCTGCTGCCCGTTGCAAGGTTTGCAAAGCCAATGCGGATTGATAGGAATCGAGATAGACATCAGCTAACAGATGATGTGCTTGTAGATTTGTCGAATCCAGTTTCATCACCATGGCCAGGTCCCTGACGGCTTGATCATAAGCTTCTCGATTATAATATACTTCACTTCGTTTCAGGTATAGATCTATATCCTTTGGAGAAGCTTGTATGGCTTCGGTCAATGCATCAATCGTCGGATCACCGGTCATACCGGTTCCATCACCGGACGAATTGGTGTCCTTGCAACTGAACAAGAAGCCAAGTATAAAAAGGGCCGGAATCGCCTTTGTAATGATGTTGTGAATTATGTTTTTACTCATATGGTATAGTGAACACCAATCAAGGCACAAGTGTTTGCGGACTAACTTACTTCCGGTTCATGAAAAATTTCATTCCAATATTAGCGATGTCATCCATCACGCTGCCATCACCATCCTGATCAAGTAAGCGCTCAAGGATACCCATTTCCTGCTTTTGATTGACTTGTGAACGAACACTTCCGGAAAGAAGATCGCCAATATTACCTGCATCGATTGCTTTTTCCTTTCTCGCTTTGCCCAAAGCAGCCAGCACCATGGGTGCGAGGGCAATCATGAGCTTAGTTATTTGTCCGGAATCCAATCCTGAAGCCTGACCAAGGACCTGATTAGCGCTTTCTTGTTTATTGCCAAGAATATGATTGAGGATGCCGGCACCATTTAGTGCACTTGTATTAGATGTTTGACGACCTCCGAGTAAAAAGCCGGCGACATCATCCATTACACTTCCATCATGATCGCGGTCAAGAGCCGATATCAACATGTTGGCACCATCGGGTTGGGCAGCATTTTTATTCAAGCCTGCTACTAAGGTGGAGATTACCCCTGAAGCAGCCATTTCTGTTTGGCTGGTAGAGCTGGCGCCAATATGACGGGTCAGTTGTTTGATCATGTTATCATCCAGTTGACCCTGAAGAAGTTCTATGACATTCATGGTAAATGTTTTAAAAACTGATAAAATAATTAGGTGCGTATAACTCGTTTAATGCCGAAAGGACAAGGTAGTTTTTTCAATGGAGTCTGCAAAATGGCATTTTCGGTAATTAGGAAGAGTAGGCAAACCAGAGTCGATTTTTAATGCAGGGTGTACCTTTTTCCTCCAGAACGAGCAGAGGTGTATGACCAATACCCTTTACCAACCGTATTAACATTTTATAAGGCAGAAATGGCCTGTTTTGTAAGCGCTGCAGGGCATAGCGCCCATTTTTGGCGCGCTTTTTGATATTAAACATCTTTGTAATATGTATTTATGTAAGGAATTCAATTCTAATGTTTCGTAATTTATTGATAATCAGTTTGTTGTTTAGTTTTTGCGCGATGTCGACAGCGCAGGACAGACAGGCTTATATCATACAATATCAGGATATTGCGGTTTCAGAGATGCTTAGATCGGGGATTCCTGCAAGTATTAAGCTGGCGCAGGCCATTTTAGAGTCAAATGCGGGTACCAGTGCCCTCGCTATTCAGGCCAACAACCATTTTGGGATCAAATGTGGAGGTAATTGGAACGGAAAAACATACCATCGGGCGGATGATGATTACCGCAATGGCAAGCTGGTGAAGTCATGTTTCAGAGAGTTTAATTCCGTCCTTGAGTGTTATGAAGCGCATTCTGATTTTTTAACCGATTCCGGAAAAGCGGGGAGATACGGGTCACTTTTTGCATTGGATATCACCGATTATAAAGGATGGGCAAAAGGATTGTCTCAGGCGGGATATGCCACAGATCCAAAATATGCATCGCGATTGATCGAATTGATTGAACGTTATGAGCTATATAGATTTGACAATGAATTTGCCAATCAGTTAGCCATTAAGCAACAAATGGTTTCCCCTGGTATGCTGAACATATTGTACCAGAATGAAGTCAAATATGCGTTGGCGTTTGAAGGAGATAATACCAGAACTTTTGCTGATCGCTATGATGTCAAAGTAAATCAAATCAGAAAATATAACGATGATATATTTTCGAACGATCAGTATCTCGAACTGGATAGTAAGGTCTATCTCGAAGCCAAAAAATCAAAGTATAAAGGCAGTAGAAAATATCATGTGCTGAGAGAAGGAGAAGATATGACTTATGTTTCGCAGGAATATGGTATCAAATTGAATTCATTATTGAAGCGCAATCGCCTTCAACCCAATGAAATGCCAATGCCAAACCAGAAGATTTATTTGAAAGGTAAGCCAAAATCCTCTATTCGGACGCAGGATCCTTATGAAGTACCACCACAAACGAATCCTACGCCTGATGCACCGCATTATGAAAAAAGTGAAGTGGTAAGTATGGCTTATACAAAGGAAAATATGGCAAACGTCACAAGTTTTACTGAAGATGACACGACACACGGGGGCATGCATATCGTTGTGCAGGGAGACACCTTATTTGGTATTGCCCGACGATATGGTTTATCACTCGAAGAATTAAAAAAGAAAAATAAGTTGAATGCAGATACGATCTTTGTGGGGCAAAAACTTATCTGTCAATGAAAAAATTCAGCAATCACAAAACCCTGTTTTTTCTCTTTCTATTATTCGCTTCCGGTACCGTAAAAAGTCAAGGAGCTGTTTTTTCCCTGATGGCCGGACCCACGATGAGTACACAGACCGTCAATGGATTAGAGAGAGATCCTTTTTTTAGATTTCATGTGCTGGCTGTGATGGAGTCAAGTAGTGATATCAGTCCAAATGCAGCCTTTGTCAGCCTTGGGTACCATGTAAAAGGTAGTGCCGTCAACTCCTCAAGATATTATAACCCAAACACAGGTGGCGAACAGCCACGAAGTTCTTCTGCTATGGAGTTTCACAATCTTTCGTTAAGTGTAGGTGTGAAACAAAGACAAGAAGTAGGGCCAAATTTTTTAAGCTATGGGTTTGGAGCACGACTGGACTATAATCTGAGTGCAAAGTTTGATCCCATCTTCATAGGATTGGCAGGAACACAAAATCAGTTCACCTATGGATTAAATATTGATGTGGGTTTTGAATTTCCGATCAGTGAGTTAGTCAGCACGACAGTTGAGTTTGGTTTTTCTCCTGATCTAAGTGCACAGATTTTTATTCCATTTCAGGATACCGGGTATCAATACGAGAGTGGTGCACCAATCACGATTCCGGAATCTTTCGTCAAAAATATAATCTTTGAAGCGCGCGTTGGTTTTCGATTCTGGCGAAAAGTTGAATACATCGACTAACCAAAAGCAGAAATGATTGTGTCTAATTTGGTAGACAGAATGGTAATGCAGCTTCAATGATTGCCCCAGCTTTTTTTGCATTTTCATTGACGACGCGAACGACATCTTCTACTGAAGTCTCCACGATTTTTTCCGGAGGATAGCACATATTGGAGATTACTGAAACAGCCAAAACAGTCATGCCGATATGCCTTGCTGCAATCACTTCTGGTACCGCTGACATCCCCACAAGGTCAGCGCCAATGGTATGGAGATATACATACTCTGCTGATGTTTCCAGGTTAGGGCCTGTGTTACCGGCATAGACACCGGTTGATACTTTTACGTTTAATTTCTCTGCCTGCAGTTTTGTGTACTTGATCCAGTCGCGATCATACGCATTCGACATATCAGGAAATCGCGGACCCCATTTTGATTCGTTCGGACCTCTCAAGGGACTGGCATTCATCAAATTGATGTGATCAGAAATGAGGACAATCGCACCATTCTGAAACTCAGGATTGAGTCCGCCGGCAGCATTGGTGACCACCAGATGCGAGCAACCAATCTCACTCAGTATTCGTACCCCGCGAATGACTTCGTTCATTTCATATCCTTCGTAATAATGTACTCTTCCGGCCAGCAGGACCACTTCTACACCATTGATGACTGTAAAGATGATTCGGCCTTTATGCGATACCACTTTCGGTGTGATCATGTGCGGAACGTCACTGGTTTGGATTTCCATCAGCACCGGATAGGCTGCCGCCCATTCTCCATGGCCTGTGCCTAATATGATTCCTGCCCTTGGCATGAAGGGCATTTTTGATTTGATAAAATCAGCAGCTTCGGAGACTTTTTGGTACTCATCGATTTGTTTGTCCATCAGTCGATAATCATGGTCTCTCTATTCAAATCCTGCTGCTTGATGTTTTCCGGAAGTACACGTTCAGCATATTGCTGATCTCTCAACTGAGGAATATATCCAGCATCGCGGATGGCTTGCTGTATACCGTTTGCAGTAAACCGGAAAGGAGCGCCTGCAGCAGAGACAACATTTTCCTCGATCATAATACTGCCCATGTCATCTGCTCCGGCATGGAGACAGATTTGAGCGGTTTGTTTGCCCACCGTCAACCATGAGGCTTGTATGTGTGTGATGTTTGGAAGCATGATTCGACTCAATGCGATCATCCGGATATACTCATCAGCGGTGCATTGGTTTCTGGCTCGTTTTAGTTTTTTGAGTAAGGTGCCATCATCCATAAATGGCCAGGGAATAAATGCCAAAAATCCCACTGCCCCTTTCGGACGTTCTTCTTGCACTTGTCTTAAATCAACAAGATGTTCCATTCGTTCCAGCAGTGTTTCAATATGCCCGAACATCATCGTTGCAGAGGTCGTCAATCCGGTGCGATGAGCAGCGCGCATGATGTCCAGCCATTCCTGTGAGCCACATTTTCCTTTGGAGATCAGTCGGCGTACCCGATCATTCAGAATCTCTGCTCCTGCTCCCGGTAGGGAATCAAGTCCTGATTTTTTGAGTTCGGTGAGTACCGCATCGTGACTCATTTTATCCAACTGGCAGATATGCGCTATTTCCGGTGGCCCTAAGGCGTGAAGTTTTAATTGAGGGAATTCCTTTTTTAAATCACTGAAAAGTTTCGTGTAAAAGGAAAGCCCGAGATCGGGATGATGTCCTCCTTGTAAAAGCAACTGCTCGCCCCCAAGGCTTAACATCTCCTCGATTTTAACCCGATATTCGTCCAGGGTGGTTATGTAAGATTCTTCATGACCCGGTCTGCGGTAAAAGTTGCAAAATTTACAATTGGCTACGCATACATTGGTGGTATTCGAATTGCGATCAATGATCCAGGTGACTTTGTTGCCGGGGACATGCATCTGTCGAAGTTGGTGTCCCACATACATCAAGGCAGAGGTCGGGGCTTCCTGAAAAAGTGTCTGACCTTCTTCAGCAGATAAAAACTCCTTTCGGAGGGCTTTTTCTAAGAGTGTTTGTATCATCTTCCGCAGTACAACAAAGATAGGGTAGGAAGGATGTAAAGAAATAGAAAAATCAAGAATTGACTTAATTGACAATAGGGTGTTAAATGAGCAGTTTAGAAAAAGCGAATAGTATTTAAAAAAAATAGCCCTAAAATTATTGATAAATGCTATTAAATATTTGATATACAGCTAAATACAATTTATTTATATTTATATATAAATAACAATAATGGCCTTTTGGGGGTTGATTCCGTCTATGGAATGGGAAGAATCGTAAGGTTGCTTGAATAAATGCCTAATAAACAGTATATTTGCACCGCGATTAATTGACAGAGGGAACAGAAGTTCCCTCTTTTTATTGTATGTCATCAAAAACAGCAGAACCACATATTGAGGCACTTATACACGATGTCTTTAACGAAGGACGTTGTGGTCAGTTTTATATCGTTGACATTGAAGTGACGGGGAATAATCAATTTGCAGTTTTTGTGGATGGCGATGAAGGTCTTAGTCTTGATAATTGCAGAAAGATCAGCAGAACCATTGAAGCGGTATTGGATGAAGAGCCTACCCTTGGAGGAATTTACGGGTTGGAAATATCATCTCCCGGTGTTTCCCGGCCACTCAAATATCTGAGGCAGTATCTTAAGCATGTTGGCCGAATCCTGCTAATAAAGATGGTGGATGGAAGTCAGGAGGAAGGGGAGCTTAAAGAATGTGTTGCGAACGGAGTGGTGATAGAGATTGTGCCAAAGGAAAAGAAAGGAGTGCCGGAACTAAAAGAAATTCCTTTTGAAGAGATCAAAGAGACGTATGTGAAAGTACAGTTCGGCAAAATCAAGAAGGAAAAGAAGGTGAAGAAAGAAAAGAAAATTAAGAAAGAGAAGAAGAAAAAATAAACTGAAATATTTATCAACTTATATATCATTCTATTACTATGCAAACTAATCATACAAGATCATGAATCTAATCGAATCATTTTCTGAGTTTAAAGCCGGTAAAAATATTGACCGCCCAACCATGGTACGTGTTATGGAGGATGTATTCCGTACACTGATCAAGAAGAAATATGGCTCTGATGAGCACTTTGATATTATCGTTAACATGAATGGGGACCTTCAGCTATGGAGAGTGCGTAAAATCGTACCCGATGGTGAGGTGATGGATGAACAGGGTCAGGTCTCTTTTTCAGAAGCAAAGAGTATTGATGACAGTTACGAGTTGGATGAAGATTGCTATGAAGAGTTGACACTCGAAGATTTTGGCCGCAGGGCGATCATGGCTGCACGCCAAACCCTGGTATCCAGAATTATGGAATTAGAAAAAGATGAAGTTTTCCAACGCTACAAAGATCGCGAAGGAGAAATTATTCTTGGCGAGGTTCAACAGATATTAAAACGTGAAATCCTGATCCTTGATGATTCGACTAACAATGAACTCCTGTTGCCACGAACAGAAATGATTCGAGGTGATTATTTCAAAAAGGGAGACATGGTGAGAGCCATTATCAAGACGGTTGAAATGAAAAACAACAATCCTGTTATTATCATTTCGCGAACGGATAATATGTTTTTGGCCAAACTGATGGAGCAGGAAGTTCCTGAAGTGGAGGATGGTTTGATTACCATCAAGAAAATAGTACGTCTTCCCGGAGAGCGTGCGAAAGTGGCTGTCGAATCATATGATGATCGTATTGATCCGGTCGGTGCTTGTGTGGGAATGAAAGGTTCCAGAATTCACGGTATTGTGCGGGAACTCAGAAACGAGAATATTGACATCGTCAATTATACCAATAACCTTACCCTGTTTATTCAGCGAGCATTGACGCCGGCAAAGGTGTCCAGCATTGACATCAATACGGAGAACAAGCGTGCCAGCGTGTATCTCAAACCGGATCAGGTATCGTTGGCCATTGGCAAAGGTGGTTCCAACATCAAGCTGGCCAGTTGGCTTACGGAATACGAGATCGATGTATTCAGAGATAGTGCAGGGGCAGAGCAGGAAGATGTCGATCTGGATGAATTTGCGGATGAAATCGAATCCTGGATCATCGATCAATTAAAAGGGATTGGATGTGATACAGCCCGCAGTGTACTTGCCCTCAACAGAGAAGAGCTGGTGAGACGTACAGACCTTGAAGAAGAAACAGTGGATGAAATATTGCAGATATTTACATCTGAATTTGACGATAGCTGATCTGAATCTCTCCTGACCTTGCATTCCGTTTTGGAAGAAAGAATGGGAGGAGATATGTTTGAATCTAACAACACAATATGTCGCAAAGACTTGTTAAAGTAGCCAAAGAATTGAATGTCGGTACGGACAGTATCGTGGAATACCTTGCAGAAAAAGGTTTTACGATCGAAGCCAAGCCGTCAACAAAAATTTCTGATGAGATGCATGATCTGCTTCTCCAGGAATTTAGTGGCTCAATTGCTATTAAGGAACTCGCTGACAATATTGTAATCGGGACCAGACCAGCGACCAAACCAGTGGAGGAAGAAAAAACGCCTCCTCCGGCTCCACCGCAGGTTGAAAAAGCTGCTCCGGCAGATCCGGCCCCATCGACGGTTAAGAAAGCCGAGTTGGACGAAAAAGATAAACCCAAGGTTAAGGTAATCGGCAAAATTGATCTTTCCCCAAAGCCACCACAACCAAAAACGGAGGTGGTTAAAGAAGCACCAAAAGAAGAGCCAACCAAAGCGGAAAGTGAAGTTACACCTCCGGCGCCGGTAGAAGAAAAGGTGCCGGATGAAGTGCTTAAAGCAGATGCTCCAAAACTTCAGGGATTAAAGATTCTTGGTAAGATTGATGCCAAAAAACTTGAAACGCCTAAATCCAAGAAAGCTGAAAAAGAAAAAGCAGCGAAAGCCAAAAAAGATAAAGAAGCTAAACCATTAGCGTCTTCAGATACGAGTACAGCACAAAAAAGAAAAAGAAAGCGTAAAAAACTTCCTTCAGATGGCGACGGCAGAGCAGCCGGCGCTGGTGGCGGAACCGGTGCAGGTGCCAGAAAACCAGGCGGTCGATTTGGTCGTGAAGAACTCAAAGAAGTTTCCAAAAAGGAAATTGATGATCAGATCAAGGCCACTATGGCCAGATTATCCGGTGGTAAAAGCAAACGTCAAAAGATCAGAAGAGAATCCAGAAAGGATAAAGTCGAGCGTCAGGAGCAATTGTCAGAGGCAGTAGATGAAAAGTTATTGCAATTGACTGAGTTTGTTTCTGTTTCTGAACTCGCCAGTCTCATGGACACTGCAGTGACGGATGTTATCATGACCTGTATGAATCTGGGAGTGATTGTTTCCATCAACCAGCGACTGGATGCAGAGATCATTGAATTGGTAGCCGGTGAGTTTGGATTTGAAATTGAGTTTATTTCTGCGGAAGAACAAGGGTTGTTTGATGAAGAAGATGACGATGATGATCCGGAGGATATGAAACCTCGTCCACCTATCGTGACCGTAATGGGGCACGTGGATCATGGAAAAACATCCTTACTCGACTACATACGATCAGCGAATGTGGTCAGTGGCGAGGCCGGAGGTATCACCCAGCACATCGGGGCTTATGAAATGGAAGTGGCGCCCGGAAAATCAATCACCTTTCTGGATACACCGGGACACGAAGCCTTTACAGCGATGCGTGCCAGAGGAGCTAAAATCACAGACATCGCAGTTGTCATTATAGCAGCGGACGATGCGATCATGCCTCAAACGAAAGAAGCTATAAGTCACGCACAGGCTGCAGGTGTTCCAATTGTATTTGCCATTAATAAGATAGATAAAGACGGAGCAGATGCGGAACGAATCAAAGGAGAGTTGTCCAGAATGAATCTGCTCGTCGAAGACTGGGGAGGTAAAATTCAATCTGCTGATATCTCTGCTAAAACCGGTCTCAATGTCGACCTGCTGCTGGAGAAGATTCTGCTGGAGGCGGAATTACTTGAATTGACTGCTAATCCGAATCGACTTGCATCAGGCGTTGTCATTGAGGCTTCGTTGGATAAAGGACGTGGATATGTGACTAAGTTATTGGTTCAGAAAGGTAATCTTGCTGTTTCTGATATTATCACCAGTGGTGAATTCAGCGGAAAAGTAAAAGCCATGTTTAATGAGCGTGGTAAAAAAGTAAAATCTGTAGGTCCATCAGCGCCGGTACTTGTGTTAGGGTTAAATGGTGCACCTCAGGCCGGAGAGAAATTCCGCGAATTTGATAATGAACAGGATGCCCGAGCGACAGCTGCATACCGTGGACAAATCAATCGTGAACAAACAAACAGAGCTAACAAACGTATCTCATTGGATGAGATCGGTCGCCGTCTTGCCTTAGGTAGCTTTAAGGAACTTAATCTTATCATCAAGGGTGATGTGGATGGATCTATTGAGGCCATGGCAGACTCCTTGCAGAAACTGTCCATTGAAACTATTCAGGTGAATATCCTTCATCAGGCGGTAGGTCAAATCGTTGAGTCTGATGTACTGCTGGCCTCTGCTTCTGACGCTATCATCATTGGTTTCCAGGTACGCCCATCCATTGCTGCCCGTAAACTAGCGGAGAAAGAAGGCGTCGAGATAAAACTGTATTCCATCATTTACGAAGCAATCAACGAAATTAAAGCGGCGATTGAAGGCATGCTTGAACCAACCAAGGAAGAGAAGATTCTTGGCCAAGTGGAGATTCGCGAAGTATTTAAGATTAGTAAAGTGGGAACGGTTGCCGGATCGTTTGTCCTGGAAGGAAAGATTGCCAGAAGCAATCATATCCGTGTGATAAGGGATGGTATCGTCATCTATCCAACCAAAGAAAATGCGCACGGCGAGCTATCTACGTTGAAACGTTTTAAGGATGATGTCAAAGAGGTGAAAGCAGGCTTGGAATGTGGTCTCACGATTAAAAACTACAATGATGTGAAAGTAGGTGATATCATTGAAGTCTATGAGATCAACGAAATCCGTGGCACACTCGACTAATAAGATATCCGGTTTTTCTAAGCAAGACAAAATCCTCTTCCATTGGTTAGAAGGTCACTTCCGTCAATTCAATAAACCTGTATTTGTAACGGATGATTCTATATCCGTACCGCATCGTTTTAAGGTGTTACAGGATATCGAGATTGCGGGTTTTTTTACTGCGATCATGGCATGGGGGCAGCGCAAAACAATTATCAATAAGGCCAATGAACTCATGGCATACATGGATGAGGCGCCCTATGATTTTATTTGTCACCATAAAGAGAAAGATCGAAAACGATTTGCCTCATTTAAACATCGGACCCTTCAACCGGATGATGTGCTTTTTCTTGTAGATGTTCTGCAGCGTTATTATCTAAATCACCAATCACTGGAGCATGCATTTGCAAGTCATATGCAATCCGATGATGAAGATGTGTACAATGGATTGGTGGGTTTTCATAAGATGATTTTTGATCAACCATGGGTGCTGGAGCGAACGCGAAAACATATAGCAACACCACTGCGTAAATCAAGTTGCAAGCGATTGAATATGTTTCTTCGTTGGATGGTCAGGCATGATGATGCCGGCGTTGATTTTGGATTATGGAAAAATATTTCTCCTGCACAATTAATTATTCCCCTGGATGTGCATGTTGGGAATGTGGCCAGGAAACTTCACCTATTGGACCGCAAAGCAAACGATTGGATGGCTGCGAAAGAACTCACGGATACATTAAAGAAGTTTGATCCGAAAGATCCTGTAAAGTATGATTTCGCCTTATTTGGTGCCGGGGTTAATCGAGTAGATCATTAGACTTTTGGCCAAAGGCAAGATCACCTGCATCCCCAAGGCCCGGCACAATATAAGATTTGGCGGTTAGTTCCTCATCTTCAGCACCAATCCATATAGTGGCATCTGGATATTCAATCGTCACATATTCCAGTCCGGCGCTGGACGCCACCACTGCGGCAATATGAATCTTTTTTGGGGTACCGTAATCGCTTAGCAGGGCATTCAGGGTCTGAACAATACTTGATCCTGTAGCTAGCATGGGGTCACAAAGAATTAAAACTTTTCCGGTTAAATCAGAACTGCTGATATATTCCAGTTTGATTTCAAATGCACCGTCCTTATGATGCTGGCGGTAGGCAGAAATAAAGGTGTTTTCAGCATGATCAAATACGGACAACATCCCCTCATGCATGGGAAGACCGGCGCGCAATATAGTGCCCAGCACGACCTTGTCGGACAATTGAAAGCAACTGGCTACGCCCAGTTGCGTGATAGTTTCAACCTCTTCATAATTCAATTTCTTACTGATCTCATAAGCCATCATTTGGCCAAAGCGTTTCAGATTGAGTCTGAAAAGTGTCGGATTAAGTTGAAAATCCTCGTCTCTTAGTTGGCGCAGATAATCATTCGAAATCGATCGAGTTGATGAAAAATTTATGACCACAATTGTTGATTTGAATTTGCCCAAGATAATAAATGCCTTTGACGGGTAAGTGTCTTCTTGATAAATATTTGTCATTTTTAGCCCTCTGGACTTTAAAATTCACACACCTCCTGCAAAAACCACTATCTTTCCATAGTGAAATGGATATTTCTACCGGTCATGTGGCTGATAGCGGGAATTCTGCCCGGGAGCCATCTCTATGCGCAATCCGTGGTTCAGCCGAAACAGATGGATTACAGTTCCATGGGGGTACTCTATAATACCGAGAAGGTCTTTGAAATCCGGCCCCACATCAACGGAGGTGCGGTTTCAATGCAGTTTGGGAAAATTAAAACCTTTTACAAAACCCATTACTATCAGTTTGATATAGGCTATTTAAAACATCCAAAGGAAAAAAGGCAGACCGTTACGTTCAATTCAGGAAATCCATTCGCGACCACCTCCAACAGTTATACGTATGGAAAGCAAAATAATTTTATGATTGTTCGGGGTGGCGTCGGCAAAAAAATATACTTTTCTGAGAAAGCCAAAAGAAAGGGTGTTGCCGTTGGAATCAACTACGAGTTAGGTGCTTCAATTGGAATCCTTAATCCTTATTATCTAAAATTAATCAGACTCAAGGAGAATGGCCGTGATGATTATATTTCTACAGAACGATATTCAGAAGACAATGCGGATATTTTTCTTGACAATTCCAGAATCGTAGGTTCTGCTTCTTTTTTCAAAGGGTTTGGACATCTCTCTTTACTTCCCGGAGCGCATGCCAGAGTAGGGGCTCATTTCGGCTTGGGTGCTTTTGATAAATATGTCAAAGCCTTCGAAATCGGTATGATGGTCGATGCTTTTTTCCAGCGCGTCCCCATCATGATCATTGACAATAATAGCCCGGTATTTATCAACGGGTTTGTCTCATTCCAGTTTGGGAAACGGCAATAATTCAGGTCATTAATTTCTTACTCAATATTTGGCTGACCTTTTCTGGTAAACCACAAATAAAACGGAATACCTGACAGCATAAGTACTACACCCATGAAAGCTTCGCGCGGTTGCGTCATGAAGGTATTGATCACTAATCCAATACAAAACAGAATAAAGAAAGCAGGAATAACAGGATAGCCCCAAACCTTATATGGTCTGTGCGCATCCGGCATTTTTTTACGGAGAATGAAAACACCTGCTGTCGTCGCGCCGTAGAAAATAAACATGGCGAAAATAATCATATCGGTCAGTTGATCAAAGGAACCGGATAAGACCAGAAGGCAAGCCCAAATTGCCTGTATAAAGATCACATTTGCCGGAACACTGGATGCATTTAGCTTAGCCATAGAGGAAAAAAATAATTTTTCTTTAGCCATTGCATAATACGTCCTAGCACTACCATAGATGGTGGCATGGGTACACCCCAGCGTGGTGATGATAATAAGGATCGATATAAATAATAAACCATTGTTTCCAAAAAGCACGCGAACCACTTCGATAGCGGCCACCTGTGTTCCTGAGGCATTGACTGCTTTCAATGCATCAATCGACAGGACGGACATATAAGTGATATTGACTAAAAGATAGATGGCAATGATCAGCCCCACACCGATCGCAATGCCTTTTGGAAGATTTTTATTGGCATCTTTCACTTCACCACCGATAAACCCTATCGAAGACCAGCCCTGATAGGCCCAGAATGCTGCCAGCATTGCGGTAAACATAACACTTATGGTGATCGGATTATCTGGTGAGGTATGAAAGTCAAAACTTTGCATCAGATTCGCTTTTGGGCTGCTTAAACCAAAAATGACAATGGCAGCAAGTCCAATGGAAACCAGCCAAATAATGGCTCTGCTTAAATTTGCTCCGGACTTAATGCTTTTGGTGTTGATGGCACTAAGCAGAATGATGAGACCAATAGCAATCAATTTTGTAGTCATATCTGCAAATGGAAAAAATACTCCACCAATGGAAATATCAGCCAGTCCGGGAAGTATCGGGGGTATCTCTACAATAGATAAAAAGGATTGTGCAAACACGTATGCAATGGATGAAATTGCAGCGGTTTGGATGACTGAGAAATTGGCCCATCCAAACATGAAGGATAAAAAGCGATTGTATATTTTCTTGAAATAAGCATATTCACCTCCTGTGTCGGCTAACATACCTGCTATTTCTGCATTACTCAGGGCACCAAACAAAGTCACTATCCCGCCAAGTATCCAGGCCACCAGTACCCAGCCTGAGGAGTTTAGCTGGTCGGCCATTGGGGCTACTTTTTTATAAACCCCTGACCCAAGAATATTAGCAAGAATAAAAACGATGACGTAGCCTAATCCCAAAGAACGGATAAGGCTGGTATTGGACGAAGGGCTCATGGGCGTATAAAATTGGAATGAAAGATAGGCTTTTTCATGGATTGCCCAACGCCGGACGGATTAGTGTTTGTGCCTTCGCTTTTTTGTCATTCCGCCTATCGTGTCATTGACACCTGACATCACCATAAAAGCATTTGTATCGATCAGCTGGACTTCTTTTTTCAACTTACTAATCTCAAGGCGGGTAAGCACGGTGTACAGGATATCCATATCATGGTGCTTATCACCCGATTTACCATATCCGCGTATTCCTTTATAAACGGTGACACCATAATTCAAACGATAGGCTATCATTTCACGAATCTCCTTGGATTTGATAGAGATGATAGTTACGCCGGTATACTCTTCAATTCCATCCAGAACATAGTCGACAGTTTTTGAAGCGGCCAGATACGTCAGCATAGCATATAAAGCTACTTCGATGTTGATCAGATAGGCGACGAAAGAGAAAACAATAATATTAATCACCAAAATAACGTCGCCAATAGAAAGTCCTGAAGTGCGGCTTATCGCGATAGCCAGTACTTCCGTGCCATCAATCACAGCGCCCCCTCTAATCGTTAATCCAATGCCCATGCCCAGGAAAAATCCTCCAAAGACGGCAATTAATAATTTGTCATTTGTAATTTCAGGATAGGGCAGAAAAGCAACAGCCAGGGCAAGACCGGAAATGGCCAGCATGGCCCGAAAGGTAAAACTTTTGCCAATCACCCGCATCCCGAGGATTAGGAAAGGAAGGTTGACCAAAAGAATAAGAATGGAAAGTGGCATGCCGGTCAGTTTGGCAATCAACAGGGAAATACCTGTGGCGCCTCCGTCAATAAAACCATTGATCAGAAGAAATCCTTTCAATCCAAAACCGGCAGAAACAATCCCAAGTATTATTTGAAACACATCTAATGCAACCCCCCGGGTTATAAGTTTGAATTCATACCAACCTTTTGCCAGGTCATATGGGGTGTAGTGTTCAACCACACCATCTCCTTTATGCCTTGGACGAAGAATCGTCCGGACAATAAACTTTTGAAGTGTTGGTTTCATGGTTTATGTTTCAAAATTGATGGCTATTCGTTCAATATTGACTAAGATAACATTGTCAAACAGGGAAGCCAAATGCGCATAATTATTATTTCATAAAACCCGGCGGCTTTATTCTTCTGTACTTATCTCGTCATTTGTTGACTCGGCTTTCCTTTCTCTTATTTTGTTTTGGATCATTTTAAAAATGATAGGGAGTACGGAGATAAATATAATGCCGATGACGATGAGCTCAAGATCATCTGTCAGGTCATATTGAAATTTGTCGAGAAGGAATTTATGCAGATAACGACCCAGAAGCATCATGGAGAAGACCCAAACAAAAGCACTGATAATAGATATGGCTGTAAATTTCTTTTTTTCCATTCGCACGATTCCTGCCACAATGGGTGCAAAGGTCCTGACAAATGGAAGGAAGCGTGCCATAAAGATGGCTCCTGCGCCATGCTCTTCGTAAAAGACACGCGCTTGCTGCAGATATTTTTGCTTAAAGTACCATCGATCTTTCCAGCTATACATCGCAGGTCCTATTTTATGCCCAAACCAGTAGCCTACCTGATTACCTAATATAGCGGCAATGGAAACTAATACCATGATGGCTACAAAAGGTATATTAAAGAAGCCTTCTTCCAGATCCTGCCACATAATGCCGGAGACAAACAGCAATGAATCACCAGGCAGAAAGAAACCCATAAACAGGCCGGTTTCTGCAAAGACGATCAGGAGGATAATCCATACACCACCATTGGCTACATACCATTGGGGTTGCAGTAGGGAGTGCCAGTCGAATTCAGTCATTTAGGGAATGATGTTTTGTAAAGTTGATTGGCAATATCTTAAATGTTTTGGGATTTTCCGGGATAATTTCAGGAACACACTTAACAATTATCAAGTTGACATGGTTTTGCTAATTCCGGTGATATAAGCAAAGGTGATAATCTTTTACTCAAATCATGAACGGAATGATAGCTTTTCGCTCTTTCGGATAGTCAGGAAACTTTTCTTTATACCATTGGTGGTGAGAGAGCGCCCGTGGGATCAGATTCGCAGCGGTCCAAAGGAAAAAGGTCAGTGCCGGAAGATTCCAGCAAAGTATGGCAAACCCTAACCATTCGATTAATTCTCCGTACAGGTTTGGGCAACTGATATATTTAAAAAGTCTTGTCCGGGGGATGACATAATGCGTCTCGTCAGGTTTTCTCAAATGGATCAAATCACCATCTGCTTTCCAATTGATGGCCATCCCGACAAAAAACAAGGCAATGCCGATGATAAAGCGAGGGTCAGTAAGCCAGAGCAATGCATAGTCCGCAAAATGACTAAAATAATAACCTAATGAAAAGCCATTCATTAGGTTGAAAAAAATAGCTGATCCAACGATTAGAAACGGCATTGATTTTCCTTTGGTCCGCAACCGGAAAGGAAATATGAATGTGCGGTTGATATAATGCAGACAAAATAATCCAATCATGATCCATGAAACGATCGTTTGTTTTTCGAGGGAGGTAAACACAAAATACAACAGCACCAGAAGAACCGGCGCCTCCATCAAAATCCAGCCAAGTCGGTTGCTGATACGCGGGCCCCACTTAGTCGTTGAATGCCGTCCGTAGGGAGCTGTGATTTTTAGAAGAACAAGAAAAACTATAATCGCGAGAGCGATCCAACTGAATAAAATATGCTGATACGTGGAATATGATAAAGTCAAATGATTCATTGAATTCGATAAATGTTACCTGAGGATGATTACTCAAGATATCCATTTTTCTTAAACCATTCACAGAGGTCATTGATCGTTTCAGTCAATGGTCGTGGGTTATATTCAAGTTCCTTCCGGGCTTTCAAACTGCTCATTTTGCGATTGCCGTCAGTGACAGCGACGATGGCTTCGCGTGTGATAATGGGTTCCTGCTTATTGATGGCAGCACTTATGGCGTCAAAGGGCAGGCCAGCCCATGCAAACAAACGTGGTAATGCAATCGGGTTAAATTCTCTACCGATACTTTTTCCTACTATTTGTGCGAGGTCTTTCAGGCTGTGCCATTTTCCGCATAAAATATAGCATTCCCCATTTCTTCCCATCGTTAATGCATTGACGATGGCATGTGCCAGATCACGGACATCGCAATAGTCAGTTCCGCCATCAAGGACGAAGGGCATTTTCCCGTTGGCGATTTGAAGGATGGCATGTCCAAGTTTTGAAGGTTTGTAATCAAACGGCCCAACAATAGAAGATGGATTTACCACTATCACTTCCATTTGATCAGAGGCATAGGATAATGCTATATTTTCTCCGTCTCTTTTTGATCGATCGTAGGCAAAAGAATCGTCTGTCGTTTTTGAACGGGTTTCATCTAAAATTTCATCCGAGGGTTTTTGCTGATATGCCTGAATAGAGCTGATATGAATGATGCGTTTGACGCCTGCGTTTTTCGCAGCTTCCATAATATTTCTGGTGCCTTCCACATTGACTAAATGAACCATTCCGTTCTGATCGCCATTAATGGAAATAAGTCCGGCCGAATGGATAACCGCATCACAGCGTTCCATTAACTGGTTTAAAGCTTGTTTGTTCTGGAGATCACCCAAAATCCATTCAATAGGTATGGCATCAAAAAAATCTTCTGTTGCTGAACGTGCCAGAGCTCGAACTTGATAATGGCGATGGTTCAATTCTCTGACGATGGCTCCGCCTAAATGGCCTGTGGCTCCGGTTATTGCAACTTTCATAAGTCTTTAGGATAAGCGTATTCAAATCTACAACAAAGAATAAATCTCACCGAGCAATAACGTTGAGGATTACAGGCAAAAAAAAGAGGCCATAAAATGACCTCTCGTTTGACTTGATGTATCTAAAAATAATCGAATAGATTATCTTCTGGCGCGTGCGGGACGAAAAATAGCATTTCTTCTGCTTCCTCCTTTACTCATATTCAGGCTATTCGCTTTGGCGGGTTTTGCATCCATATCTTGTAGCTCAAGACTTAAAGCATAAGGATGTTCATTGTTAACCGGAATGCTTTTTTTAATGAGTTTCTGGATATCTTTCAATAATGGTTTTTCGATATAATCGCAGAAAGATATTGCATGACCACTGGCACCTGCTCTGCCAGTTCGACCGATACGGTGAACATATGTTTCCGGTACTTCGGGCAACTCGTAATTAAATACGTGTGTCAGTTCATCGATATCAATTCCTCGTGCAGCAATATCAGTAGCTACCAGAACCCGTGTGTTTCTGTTTTTAAAACTTTTTAATGCTGCTTGTCTTGCTCCCTGAGATTTATTCCCATGAATAGCCTGCGCTCGAATATCGCTTTTATTTAAAAATTTTACGAGTTTATCTGCACCATGTTTAGTTCTGGTAAATACCAATGCCGTTTCAATAGACTGATCCGAAAGAATATGTTTTAATAAAAAGTTCTTATTCGGCTTCTGTGTAAAATAAACATGCTGTTGAATGGCATCCACTGTGGAAGAAACTGGCGTTACCTCTACACTTACTGGATTGTTCAGTAATACTTTGGACAAGGCTGTAATCTCGGATGGCATCGTTGCGGAGAAAAACAAAGTTTGTCTTTTTTCCGGAAGTTTAGAAATGATGCGTTTTACATCATGGACAAACCCCATGTCAAGCATTCTGTCGGCTTCATCAAGGACAAGAAATTTTAAATCTCTGAAACTGACATGGCCTTGTTGCATCAGGTCCAGTAATCGACCGGGTGTGGCAACAAGAATATCAATTCCTTTTCTTAATTGATTGACCTGACTCACTTGTGATACGCCTCCAAAGACCACCAAATGGCGAAGATGAAGATGTCTGCCATAGGCTTTAAAACTTTCTTCAATCTGGATCGCCAGTTCTCGCGTGGGTGTTAAGACTAAAGCCTTAATGTTCTTTTTGTTGTTTTGCGGCCCTTCGATTTGTTCCTGATGCATTAACTGCAAAAGAGGAATAGCAAAGGCTGCGGTTTTTCCGGTTCCGGTTTGGGCGCAAGCTTTGACATCTCTTCCGTCTAAAATGGCCGGGATCGCTTGTTGTTGGATAGGTGTGGGCATGGTATACCCTTCCTGCTGTAATGCTCTGAGCACAGGCTCAATGAGCTTTAGGTTGTTAAATGACACTATAAAAATGTTAAATTAAAAAATACGGTAAGGCTATCTGCTTAGTCGCGATACATTACCCGCCTTACGTTAAGCCTTCACGGCGTCTGAGTTGGATCAACTCAGTTAACTCTGAGAGAATTAACATACAAGACTTCAAAGATAAGGGGAATTTTGAGGAAATGCCGAAAAACTTATTGATTTTGAGTCTTGTAGCGGACGCCAATGGTTATGGTTTTGATTCAACTTGCTGATAAATAGCATAATACAGTTAAAGTAATAATTTAATATAATTTGTGTTAATGAGTTGAGGAAGTGAATCGTCACAGTGTTGAGAGGGTTGAGCTCGCAGTGCCGTTGGCACTGGTTGCTGAGAGGGTTTAGTTTAAATTGCCCTACTTTGTTCGACGTCCATGATCCCGATAATCGGGACGGGATTGGCGGCGGCGAACACCCTGCGCTCTTTGCCCTGCGCTCTCCCCCCCTTAGCCCTTCGCTTTCCGCCCTCTGCTAATGAGCATTAATCAAGAGCGTCTGTAATTGTCCATCATTAATGCCCACCAAAAAATAATCTGAACCTCCGGATTTGATTTTGACTATCGAGCGGACATCCTCTGTTAGTATTTTACTATCGGTGATGATAGGACTGCAATTAAAATGTCCGTGTCCATCGCCCATACAAATACCTTTTACCAAGCCATCATAACGAGCAGTTTCTACCTCGGTAGGAAAATGATTGCCTCCATAGATAAAATCAAGATGACCGTCATGATTGATATCAGTCGGACAGATCGCTTTGAGCGGCCCTGTCTGACATCGTAATGGAAGATCTGCCGCAGCATAGTTTCCTGTTCCATCATTCTCAAGGTACAGGCTGGACATGGTATTAAGTTTTTTATGTTCGCTTTTTTCCAGCATTTCTTTTGAATAAATATCTGTTAGCCTGGCATGTGCATAACTTTCATACGTGGGAAATTTTTCAAGGATGAAAGGCATTTCCTGCGAAGAACATTCTCTCCCACGTACGGGCAGGAGTTCATCCTTTTTTGTGGTGGCGAGTACGACATCAAAGTTGCCATTCTGATCAATATCATTGGAGAATACTTCAAGCTTTGTGCCATGAGAACCGCCAAATTTATTGTTCCATCCAAGATTTCCCAAAATAAAATCTGAATCACCATCTTCATCAAAATCACCTTTCTCAATTGTCCACCAAAGTCCTGCCCCTGCTGTATCAATTTGTTTTTCCTTAAAAACTCCTTTTCCGTCATTGATGAGAAGCGTTGGTACCATCCATTCACCAACGAGGATCAGGTCGAGATCCCCATCGCCATCAACATCATCCGCCAGCGCATCGGTCACCATCCCGAAGGCATTTAGAAAGGGAGCGCGTACTTTCGTTTCGTCTGCATAACGTCCCCCTTCGTTGATAAGAATTTTTGAAGATGCAGGCATAGCATATTGCCCGCCAATCAATCGGCCCCCTATAAACAAATCGATATCCTTGTCGCCATCCGCATCAAAGGCAACAATTGTTTGGCCATTGATGCGATAGTCCGGAAACTGGTCGATGGCTGCTTTTGTAAATTCCCCTTTTCCGTCATTGATATACAACCGATCTTTAAGCAACGGATCTGCTTCTGAAAATTCATTACTGCCACTGATCACAATGAGATCAAGATCTCCGTCGTTATCAACATCAACAAAAGCCGAAGCCTGATCCTCGCAATGCAAGTCTGCGCGCAATACTTCCTGGCTACGCTGTGTAAATCCACCGGCGGATTGAATAAAAAGAGCACCGCTTTGACCGGCAGCCCCACCAATAAAAAAGTCTTCAATCTGATCACCATTGACGTCGCCAACACTGATAAAAGGACCGTTTTGCGAAAGCTTATAGGGTAGCAATACCTGGTCTTTGTAATCATCAAAGTTTGTTTCCTGATGTTTGAAACTTGCGAGTTTTTCATTTGACGCCACATAAGCAGGAAAAGGATCGACAGCGAATCGGAACTTCTTTTCCTTTTGAATATCAATCGTAAGTAATTTATCAGCTTTTACATTTTTTATCACACTCATGGCACTGGCATCCCAGTACACTTTGACTGAATCAATGGTGGTGGATGTCCCCACACCAAAATGAAGGATTGATTCAACCGCTGAAAAATATCCTCGGGAAGTCTGCATTGTATTGATTTGTTTTTTGCCATTCGCATACACGATGACTGAACATCCCAAACCATCCGGATTCCCTTTTGGCCCCTTTAATTTGATTTTTAAAAAGTGTCCATTTGTTGTACTCACATTTTTGTAAATCGAAGCAGGTGCATTCATGTTGTTGATGACAACATCCAGCAGGCCATCCCCATTCAGATCTGAATAAACCATGCCATGAGAAAAGCCAGGTGTGTCAAATCCGGCTTCCGGCGCCAGTTTGGTGAACTGTAAATGACTATCATTTCTAAAGATTATGTTGGCAACGGGATTGGACGGAAGATCCTTCAGGATGTCGAGGTAATTTTCCGGACCCACCATGCCTTTATATTGACTTTTAACCATGGTATTGAAATCGTTATTCTGCAAATCCCTCAGAACACCATTGGTAATCAATATATCCTGATCGGCATCCAGGTCCAGATCTGCAAAAAGTGTAGCGTAACTCCAATCAGATTTAGCAATTCCGGCGACCTGGGCCAATTCAGAAAAATAGCCAAGGCCATTATTGACTTGCAATCCATTCTGCATGTATTGGTAGTGCTTCTGCTCGGCTACAATGCTCCAAAAGCGATCTGCATTCATAGAACCCATATTCGTTTTTGATTTCACGTGATCATCAAACGCCATGTCCAGCGTAAGCATATCCAGCCATCCATCTTCATTGATATCGCCCACATCAGCCCCCATAGAATAAAAGGAAACATGCCCGGTATGCGATGGCAGGGCATCATAGAAAATACCTTTGCTATTGAGGTAGAGGTGATCCGCATGGTGGTAATCATTCGTTACATAAATATCTGTCCAACCATTTAGATCAAAGTCACCCAAGCTTACTTGCAAACCGTAACGGGAGTTCGTTAATCCCAGGGCTGCTGTTTTGTCGACATACTTTCCATTTTCATTAAAATATATTCGATCTGTTTGTGGATACCCTGCCACAACTTCCGGTCGATTCACAAGGCGGGCAAATTCATCGAAGGGCTGGTTGGCTAGATACATGTCGAGATCACCGTCCTGATCGGCATCAAAAAAAGTCGATTGAACGCTAAATCCGATATCATCGATACCAAATGTCGCAGCTTGTTCTTTGAACAGGTTTTTACCCTGGTTGATAAAGAGTTTATTGCGGTTGTTATCGGCGATTCCGGTTGGTGAATTTTTACATACATAGATGTCCAACAATCCGTCGGCATTTATATCCACCATTGTAACACCACTGGACCAGATCTGTGAGCTGATCCCCGCGTTGGCAGTAATATCCTCGAAGGTGAAATCACCTTTATTGATATAGAGTTTGTCGGGCACCATATTTCCGGCAAAATAGAGATCCGGCAAGCCATCATTATTGATATCTCCTGCCGCGACGCCTGCACCATTATACAGAAAGTGCCAGGTGAAGATATTGACCATGCCTTCTTCCTTGATCAGGTTATTAAAATAAATGCCGGTCTCACTGGCCGGGAGCGATTCTAATCTAATATCGGCCTGAATAGGTTCCGCAGATGTCTGAGAATCAAGTGGATTGGCATTGTCTTTACAGCCTGGGCTCAATAGCAACACACAAATAAATGGCACAAAAATTCGTAAAAAGGTCATCCTGTAAAGGTAGAAAGGAATTGAGGGAAATCGGAATGCATCATTTAAATCCTTCTGGAGCTATATCACCTGAAAAATTCTAAAGTAAACTAGGTGTTAACGGGCACTTCACCCTGTAGAAAGCCCCTTGTTATCTCTTTTTTCGCTCAAAAACCTTTAGTTACTTGTAAGGTGTGCTTTATCCCTTGATTATTCCGGAATCTCCATGGCCTGATCCTGCCCATTGGTAGGAAAATAAGGGGCCAAATCGTGGTATAATAATTGTTTAGCATATCTATCTATTCTATATTTGCAGGCAATATCCCCCTGGCATTAATAAATATTGAAATCCAATGAAATCAACTACCAACTTATCCATCAATCCTGGCGAAACCCTATCCAATCCTGATAAAATGCATATGATGTCATTTTCATTCGCGAAGTTTAAAATTTTAGTGCTTTCGATCGTACTTGGCGCCACCATTTCTACCGGCTCAATGTATGGCCAGGGATGTGTGGCTATACGGCCTATGGTTTGTGGAGCAGGGGGACATACCAATCAGTTAGGATTGCTGACCAAAGGGGAATGGCAAGCATCAGGCACCTATCAGTATTTTCATTCATTCCGACATTTTCGTGGTGATATCGAAGAACATGAAAGAATTGAGAACGGCACTCAGGTCGAAAACTTATCCCACTCAGTAGACCTTAGTCTGACTACTGCATTGACCAATAGAGTGTCTTTAACACTTAATATTCCATACCTATATTACGACCGATCTTCCTTGTATGAACATTATGGAAACAGTATCAATAGCAACCCCGATCAATTGCGTTTTCACACTAAATCCTCAGGGATTGGTGATACAAGAATTACAGGAAGCTACTGGCTTTTCAATCCGGAGAAAGAATCCCTGAACGGAAATATTTCTGCCGGTCTTGGCCTTAAAATCCCTACCGGAAATGAGAATGTCCAGGGAGATTTTCATAAATTATCAGACAGTGGAATGGACTCGATCGTTACCAAGCCTGTAGATCAATCGATTCAGCTCGGTGATGGTGGCTGGGGCTTTAGCGTAGAAGTTCAAGGATTCTGGAAGTTGTTTAACAAAGGCTGGGGTTATTTTAATGGATTTTATCTGTTTAATCCCGCAAGTGTAAATAAGACGTTGACCAGAGGCACCCTTGATGGTGCTAATCCAATCATAGCCTATCATTCCGTCGCTGATCAATTTGCTGCAAGTCTGGGATTGAATTATGGGATATGGCCGGAAGCAGGTCTTTCGATTAGTCTTGGCGGTCGCATTGAAGGCGTACCCAGTCATGATGTAATTGGTGATAGCAATGGATACCGCAGACCCGGATATGTTGTTGCTATGGAACCGGGCTTATCCTATATGTACAGACATTTCAATTTGAATTTCAATATGCCTATTGCCCTATATCGCAACAGGACTAAGAGCGTGTATGATCTTTCAGACCCAACAGGAAACAGGCATGGCGATGCAGCTTTTGCAGATGTCTTATACAGAGTTTCTTTAGTGTATCGATTTGGTGGAAATTTTGAGCAAGGTTCAATTCCAGTCCTGAATTAGCACTTTTTTCGAGCGTAATCAGTTTTGATTAATCCTTTGTATTTACCAGGGATATAGTATGCATTATGCTACAGTGGTTTAATTCCTTGCGGCAATAATTATCAGCGTCCGAATCCAGCCATATGGATCATTTTTATTTTTCTGATGTACCAGGGCTATATCTTTCAGACCTCTCGATCAGGGGCTATAGAGTTGCTTTAAGAATCTCAGTACAGAAGAAATATAAAAAAAATAGCCTATTCTTGAGGTTTCTTCTGAGAAAAAATATTCGAATGAAACTTAAGTATTTACTACTAACATTTGCCATTTCTTGGGCTGCCCTGGTAGGTGCACAAGTCAATGAGCATGATCATGATTCGGATCAAGAGCATCATCACAAAAGAGAAATTGGTATTGCCAATATGGCGGTTTATTTCTCCGGGGAAAAGACTTACGCATATGGATTGCACCTTCATTTTGTTCAGCAAATTTCTGAGTCTGCATTTGGCCTGGGTTTGGGGTATGAAAGGATATTTGATGATCATCAGCACCAAACAGTAGGTATTGTAGCCGCTTTCAGACCGATAGATCGGTTAACCATTTCTGCCTCTCCAGGATTAGCCTTTGAATCAGAAGTAAGTGCCGGAAGATTTGCGCTTCACCTGGAAGCTGTCTATGAGTTTGAACTAGGTGATTATCATATTGGGCCATTGTTTGAAGTTGCCTATGATCCTGAAGATGTGCATCTGAGTTTAGGGCTGCACATTGGTTATGGATTTTGAGGAAGGTATACGGATGACTCACAAATTATAATTGGATAATTTCGAATCTTCTTATAAAAAGCCTATTCAATGTTTACTTCGAATCTGAACTTTTAGTTAGTACTATCTTTTTTTCAACCTTTTTACTTATCTGAGCTGGTTGTTCCTCCCGGAATATTTTTTTCAAGCAATGTCATTAGTTCGCTTTTCCTGACATTAATAGCATTCATAGATAAATTCTATGTCCTTATAGAAAAAAAGTTAACACTACTTATCTAAGTAGGATGCTTCATCGACCTACTCCATAGTTTTGCTTTTGTAAATAAAAAACAAAGCAAGACAATGAAAACTAAATTATTATTCCTTTGCTTCTTTATGACGTATTTCATAGTGAATGCACAAGACCTGACACAAACCGTTTGGGGTGTTGTGACTGATGTTGAGGTTAAATCGCCGCTTATCGGTGCTATTGTTATCCTTGATGGATCGGAACCTGTTTTGGGTACTACAACTGATATGGATGGACACTTCAGACTTGAAAATGTTCCTGTCGGACGGCACAACTTCCTGATCAGGTACACTGGATATGAAGATGTTTACGTCCGTGATATAATTGTTGCCAGTGGCAGGGAAGCTACATTTACGGTTCAGATGACAGAATCCATCACCAGTCTGCAGGAAGTGACGGTGGTGGCTAATTCAGATAAAAGTCTTGCTATTAATCAGGTCGCTACGGTCAGTGCTACGCAGATTACGGTTGAAGAAACTTCCAGAATAGCGGCTGGTATCAGTGATCCGGGGCGAACGGCTCAATCTGTGGCCGGTGTATCCTCAGCGGATGATGAGGGAAATGAATTGGTTATTCGCGGCAATTCACCCAGAGGGTTTTTATGGCGAATGGAAGGCATAGAAATTCCAAATCCTAATCACTTTTCAAATGGAGAAGGTAGCACAGGAGGTGGTGTGTGTGCATTAAGTACGCAGGTGTTGGACAATAGTGATTTTTTAACGGGAGCGTTTCCCGGAGAATATGGAAATGCCTTGTCCGGTGTTTTTGATTTGAACTTAAGATCAGGAAATGCTGACAAAAGGGAGTATTCTGTGCAGCTTGGTGTGCTGGGTGCTCAAGCGTCCTTAGAAGGGCCTTTTAAAAAAGGTGGTAATGCTTCCTATCTGGTAAATTATAGGTATTCCACACTTGAAGTGCTCAGTAAAATCGGTATCGATATCAGTGGTGGTGATATTGTCCCCAAATGGCAGGACCTGTCATACAAAATGGTATTTCCAACCGAAAAAGCAGGTCGCTTTACATTGTGGGGACTGGGAGGTATCAGTAGCGCCGGATCAAAAATAGTGCAGGATACTTCGCTATGGATGTATCGTGGGGATCATTACAAAGATACCGAGGATCATACTTTAGGAATTGCAGGGTTGACACACAACTATATTTTTAAAAACAACAAGACCTATATCAAGACTGTAGCCGCCTATTCCTATACCAACGACCAGGTGGTGGTGGATACATTAAATTATGAGTTCGACCCTACGATCATTGAGCAATCGGATTTTATATACAATACCCTTAGTGTAAGTTCTTTCCTCCATCATAAATTTAATGCCGGCAATTCCATCCGGGCAGGAGTCATATTCCACAATCGTGCATTTGACAGTAAGGCAACATATCTGAATTTTGATACAGATGAATTTGAAACACAGGTAGATGACAAAGGCAGCACGATTATGCTGGAGGAATATGTGCAATGGATGCATCGCTTTAACAACAATTTTGAAGTAAATGCAGGACTACATTATACATTTATGGCCGTAAATGATGATGTTGCTTTTGAGCCGAGACTTGGAGCAAGATGGAAGGCCACCCCAAAGAGTACTTTCAATTTTGGCGCCGGCCTCCATAGCAGAGTAGAACCTATATCACTTTATCTGGGACAACGTCAGAAGGAAGACGGTTCCTATGAACAACCTAATCTGGGTTTAGGACTTACTAAAGCAGCGCATATAGTGCTGGGCTTTAATCTGGAACTTTCCAGGGATATCAGATTAAAAACAGAAGTTTATTACCAGTACCTGTATAATGTGCCTGTAAAAACTGGCGACACAACCAATATATTCTCTGCCTTGAATTTTTCAAGTGGATTCACGAATGAACCTCTTGTAAACGATGGAACGGGTCGTAACTATGGTGTAGAAGTAACATTACAGAAGTTTTTCTCTAACCAATGGTATGGTTTTGCCACAGCATCACTATTTCAATCAAAGTATACGATGCCTGATAATGTTGAACGAAATACAGCTTTCAATAGTAATTATATTTTTAATGTGGTAGGGGGTAAAGAATGGAAGGTAGGTAAGCGCAAGACAAATGTTTTTGGGGCTAATGTCAGAGGTATACTTCGTGGCGGATATCGAACAGTACCAATCAATCTCCAGGCATCTATCGATCAGAATGGTGAAGTGCTTGATTATGATCAGGCATATGAAACCAAAGTACCTGATTACTTTCGAATAGACATTGGGGTAAGTTATAGAAAAAACTTGCCTACCTGGTCCTGGGTGCTTTCTTTAGACATTCAAAATGTCACCGGGCGACTAAATGTATACAATGAATACTATAGCTCAGAAAGAAATGTTGTCGATTATAATTATATGAACGGATTGATACCGATACTTAATTACAGGGTTGAATTTTGATAACCTGAATGGTGGAAGATTTTACAATTAATCTTCTTTTCACGACCTCGATTTAAATAGGATTGGAATGGTATACGCCCGCTATGCTCACTTTAGAATTTGTATATCTGGCAGCACGCTTCAATTCTCATTCTTCACATCTTATGGTGTTCGCTATGCATTTCATGCTGCATAAAAGGGGTGTATTTGTAATCCATTTGTATTGGATTATCTCCCTCTTTAATCGTGTAAACGTTATTTAATTCAAGATTTTCTAATCGCTGAGGAGCCATGTCCTTTAAAGGCCAGAAGATTCGGGCTGAAATGATTTTTTCTGCCTGACCAAGTCCGATTTCCAATTGGAGACTATTGCCGCCAAAACTGGAACCGGGTGAAACCATTTCATAAATTTTTCGTGTGACTCCTTTCTCCGTAATTTCAATTTCTACGCGAGCACCGATAGCTTTGCGATTTGATTGGACACCTTCAAGTCGAAGAATGATCCATTTGTTTTTTTGTCCTATCGGATTTTCAAAAAAAATATTCTGATACACATCTCCTTCAAAGCTGCCGCCCATGATTACATACATATCCTGATCCCCATCATTATCCATATCGCCAAAACCTACGCCGTGACCTTTCTGGATATTGCCAAATCCCCCGGAATAAGTAATATCTGAAAAGGTTTTGCCGCCACGATTCCAATACATTTTGTTTGGCACAATGGACTTTAAATTCGGCTCGCCGGTACCCAGATAAAAATCCGGGTATCCATCATTGTCGAGATCACCAAAATTGGATCCCATGGTAAACACAGGTTCTGTGAGTCCGGCTTCTATACTTCGATCCGTAAAGGTGTTGTCTCCGTTGTTGTGGTATAAACGCGGACGAAAGGGATCATCTTTCTTGCCGTAAGCGCGCAATACCTTGCCGGGCAAATCTTCTGATCCATCGGAATAGGCCGAGACAAAAATGTCTAACCAACCATCATTGTCATAGTCAAACATCCAGGTAGGAAAGGAAACATATGGTTCCGCAGTTTGTGAAGTTCCTGAAATGTTTTGAAAATGAATGCCCTGGTTATCAGACTGATTGAGAAAAAGTTGATTGGTACCGTTAAGGATAGATATATATAGGTCCGGTAACCCATCGTTGTTGATATCCCCACCGCTACTTCCTTTGATGAAATAATTGACTTTTAAATTTGCTTCCTTTGCTACTTCCTTAAATGTCCCGTTGCGCTGGTTGTGATATAGTTCAGGTGGGAAATCATATGCAGCACCTGCCGATGGAATGGATTCATTGCCAATAAAAAGATCAAGCCAGCCATCTCCGTCAAAATCTGCCCAGACAGCATTTTGTGTGGGACATTTGGAATAGATTCCTGAACTGACTGCTACATCTGTAAAGGTGCCATCCCCATTATTTCTTAAAAGCGAATTAGGAATTCGTCCCTGATCACTAAACCAGGCGCCGCGCAAAACTAACACATCAACGAATCCATCATTATTGTAATCGGCGTGTCGAATGTTCAAACCCCCGGTGACACCTGTCAAGCCGGCTTCAATGGTGACATCTCCAAAGCTGCCGTCCCCTTTGTTTTTATATAACTTGATTTGATCAGAAAAACCCCACTCCGATGCCATGATATCCAACAGTCCATCATTATCGAAATCTTCGATAGCTACTCCTCCAGCCAATCCACGCGTATCAAGTCCCAGTCCTGAAGCGATGTCGGTAAAGTGGGGGAAATCTACGTTGGATTCAAAATATCCTTTTGGCAACTGCATGGATGAGGGGATCCCTTCCGGAAATTTCCCAAGTGTCATTGCAGCGATATTCAACAGGACTTTTGACGTTAAATCCTCAGGGCTCTCCTTCAGAATTTCTTTATAAAGTTGCATGGCCATAGCTGAACCTTTGGTGTTGGTATGCTGGCCTTCTCCTTCGATAGGTAAGATGCATGAAGCAGAGGTGTGATTCAAAATGCAGTTTTCCTGTTCACCGAGTCGCAAGGCAGCCAGCGCAAGCAACTTCTTCATCTCCAGCATCGTTTGTTCTTTTCCGGGTATCGTCATTGGGTCAGCCATGGTTAATACTTGTTCAAATACGTCAATGGCAGTTTCCGTATTTCCTGCTTTCAATTCTTCAAATCCATAAATTACCAGGTAATTTAGTTTATCCAGACCCTGAAGTGCTTCTGCTCGCTCTTTGTAAATCCTTGCTCGCTCATTGGACATAAAGACTGTCACCTTCATGGGATCCACTTTGGATTGTGCTAATTGAACACTGTCCATCATCGCTACGGTCTCTTCGTCTGGGGTGCCGGAATGATGTATGGAATCATGTTCGTTGGAGGGATTATTTATTGAAGGATTTGTAGTACAACCTGAGAATATAAGTGCAAGAAACAAAAGGCACTTTATAGATATTCTCTCAGCATAAATTACCATTTTATGAGTGTTTATATAAGTAATCATCCTTACAATAGTAGAGTGATGTGGATTCAAAGCCATGCAATAAAGGTAACATCCCAAGGGTGCAAAATGATTTACCGGTAGGGTTGCACCCGTAAGATGTTGATATTGTTTGAATTAGTTTATCAAAGGATTAATCATATAGAATTGGAAATGTTTCATTTGTCAGGCTAGAAAAACAATATTTATCACTAGTTGGACTGATGAGAATCATTCGTCACCAGTATAATAACGGATATTTTTGTCTTAAATTTAAACAAACATGGAAAAATTACTAGTAACATTTATCTTTTTTGTAATGGTTTCCGCCTGTGGAGGTGGTGGAGAAGCCAAAGAAGAGAAAGGATCAAATCCTTATTCAACGGCGGAAAAGAAGTCAGATGAAGCACCGGATTATGATCCTAATCGAGGACATGGAAAGTGGACAGCGCAGAATATCGGCATGACTGACGGATTAGATGTGGCAAAAGCTGAAGCAGGTGAAAAAATAGTAGAAGTTAAATGTTCTTCATGTCACAAACTGACGGAAGAACGTCTTGTAGGTCCGGGTTGGAAAGGAGTCACCACACGAAGAAAAGGGGAGTGGATTATGAATTTTATCTCCAATCCTGATCCTATGATAGAAAAGGATCCGGTGGTTCAGGCACAACTTGAATTGTGCTTAGTGCGCATGCCCAACCAGAATCTCTCAGACAGTGAAGCTAGAGAAGTCTATGAGTTTATGCGTAAAAACGATGGCGTTAAATAATCAACTATAATCATATGAAAAAGCAACTTCAACTTAGTGTTCTTGCCGTAGTCCTGATTATGCTGGGATTAGTAGCATGTAAGCCTAAAAACATGACATCGGCAGTAACCGGAGATGCAGCCGTTAAGGCTTTTGTCCCTCCGGGTCAGTACGATGAATTTTACAATTTTGTGAGTGGAGGTTTTAGTGGCCAGTTGGCTGTATATGGTTTGCCGAGTGGCAGACTTTTCAGAGTTATTCCTGTTTTTTCTGTAGACCCCGAAAAAGGTTGGGGATTTAGTGAAGAGACGAAGCCAATGCTGAATACATCACATGGTTTTGTGCCGTGGGATGACTTACACCACCCTGAATTATCACAGACCAACGGGGAAATTGATGGTCGCTGGATTTTTGTGAATGGAAACAATACACCACGTGTGGCGCGTGTTGATTTATCTACTTTCCGAACAGCTGAAATCATTGAATTGCCAAACAGTGCCGGTAACCACTCATCGCCATTTATTACACAAAACACGGAGTATGTGATTGCCGGAACAAGATTTAGTGTTCCCCCGGACAATGTTAATGGAGATGTTCCTATAGATTCCTATAAAAAGAATTTTAAGGGGCACCTTAGTTTTATTTCAGTAGACAAGGAGTCCGGTGCTATGGATATTGCCTTCCAGATTAAGTGTCCGGGCGTAAACTTTGACCTGAGTCATGCCGGAAAAGGACCTTCACATGGATGGTTTTTCTTCTCCTGTTACAATACTGAGCAGGCCAATACACTCCTGGAGGTAAATGCATCGCAACGTGATAAGGATTTTATCATGGCTGTCAACTGGAAGAAGGCTGAAGAATATATAAAAGCAGGTAAAGGCAAAAAGGTACCGGTAAGTTATGCTCATAATGTTTGGGAGGAAGGTACACATTCCGCCAAGTCAGAGATAAGAAAGGAAGTATTAGTGCTCGACTACGAGGATTTTGATGACTTATGTTACTTGATTCCTTGCCCTAAATCCCCTCACGGTTGCGATGTTGATCCAACGGGTCAGTACATTGTAGGAAGTGGAAAATTAGCGGCACTGATACCTGTATTTAGTTTTGAGAAAATGATAGCAGCGATTGCTAATAAGGATTTTGATGGGGACTATCTGGGCATTGACGTCTTGAAGTACGAGTCCGTTCTTCATGGGGAAGTGAAGCGACCTGGCTTAGGTCCATTACACACAGAATTTGATAATAACGGAAATGCATATACTTCCATGTTCGTTTCTTCGGAAGTTGTCAAGTGGAATCTTGCCAGCCTTGAAGTGTTGGATAGAGCCCCCACATATTACTCTGTGGGTCACATTTGCGTGCCTGGTGGGGATACCAGAAAACCATATGGTAAGTATCTGATTGCCTATAATAAGATTACTAAAGATCGATATTTACCAACAGGTCCGGAGTTATGCCAGAGTGCCCAGCTTTATGATATCAGTGGAGATAAGATGCAATTGATTCTTGACTTCCCAACGATCGGAGAGCCACACTATGCGCAGGCTGCTCCGGCAGACCTGATCTCTCCCAATTCTTTAAAGATATTCAAGATTGATGAGAATATGCATGGGTATGCGACCAAAGGGGAAAAAGAATCAAAGGTGATTAGAGATGGAAAAAATATTCATGTTTATATGACCGCTATCCGCTCACACCTGGCTCCTGATAATATAGAAGGTATTAAGGTTGGTGATGAAGTCTATTTTCACGTAACGAATCTGGAGCAGGATTGGGATGTTCCACACGGTTTTGCCGTGATTGGAGCCAATAATGCTGAATTACTTATCATGCCGGGTGAAACCCAAACACTTAAATGGGTACCGGAAAAGGCAGGCATATTCCCAATGTATTGTACGGACTTCTGTAGTGCCTTACACCAGGAGATGTCCGGCTATTTACGTGTCTCTCCGGCGAACAGCAATGTACCATTGCGATTTGGATTAGGAGAAACAGCACCGGTATCTGGAGAGTAATCCCGGCTATAGGTTAATAACGGTATAGGAGAGGGGTGCATAAGTTATTTCATACGCATGTACCCCTCTTTATTTTAAACAGGTAGTAATGAATGCGGTAAATAAAATTTCAAATCTTTCCAAAGGGTTATTGATATTGGCAGGATTGTTATTTGTTGGTACTATATTCCTTCCATTTTGGAAGATAGATTTAGTAGCGCCTCAATATCCCGAAGGATTAGCGCTTTTAATCTATGCTGATAAACTGGCAGGGGATGTAGAGATCATCAATGGCTTGAATCATTATATCGGTATGGCTACCTTGCATACAGAAGATTTTGTAGAATTTACAATCCTGAAATATATTCTTGGATTTTTTGTTCTTTTTATTTGGACGACCGCCTTTCTCAGGCGCAAAATCATGCTCTATGTATTATTTGTGTCTTTCCTGAGTTTTGGCCTTCTGGCACTAGCAGATTTTTACCGATGGAATTATAACTATGGTCATAATCTGGATCCTACGGCTGCTATCATAGTACCCGGTATGTCGTATCAGCCACCGATTTTTGGGTATAAACAATTGCTCAATTTTGGGGCTTATTCGATGCCCAATAGCGGCGGAATTTTGTTTATTGCAACCGGACTGATCATTTTATTTGTTGTTTTATACGAAAAGAAATTGATTCAGAAAGTTTTTAAGAAAAAGACTAAAGTGTCCTACGTAATCATCCTGATCACTTCGCTGACGCTGTTGTCTTGCGGAAGTTCAGGTCCACGCGCTTTGAAGGTCAATGAAGATATGTGTGCCTATTGTAAGATGACTGTAACAGAGCCACAATTTGCGACCCAGTTTACGACACTGCAAGGGCGTCATTATCTATTTGACGATATAGCTTGTATGTTAGCCTATCAGAAGGATAATCCGGATTTGAAATTTGACAAGTTCTATGTGAGTGATGTCTGCGATGCTTCCGTTTTTACAGATGTAGAATCAGCCATATTACTCCATAGTGACGATTTCAGAAGCCCAATGGGTGGAAATATTGGTGGTTTCGCCAATCAGGACAGCGCAACAGTCTATAAGGTTAAGTATAATGCCCGTCCGGTTACCTGGAACGATTTGAATAAGTAATTTTATCTATGCCTATTTCGCCAGGAGGAACTTTTTTTTCTAACCTGCTCACCGCAAGCCTCTTGTTAGTGGGTCATATTTGTGGTGCGGAAACCCACCACGTTGGGGAGGGATTTGGCCTCGCCTCTATCAAGCAGGCGATTCATGCATCTGCTAAAGGAGATACCATTTTGGTGCATGGTGGCTTCTACAAAGAAGGAAATATTATTCTAGATAAGTCGGTTTCATTGATTGGCTTGGATATGCCTGTTCTGGATGGTCAGAAAAAATTTGAAGTTCTTTCCATAAAAGCAGATTCAGTATTAGTTAGTGGTTTTAAAGTGCAGTTCTCCGGCCGCGCCTCGTTGGATGATCCGGGTGGCATCAAAGTGTATGATAGTAAATATGTAAGGATCATCGGCAACCACTTGTATGATAATTTTTTTGGTATTTACTTGCAATACAGTCAACACTGTGTAGTAAAAGATAATATTATTGAAGCATTTGGGCGGGAAGAGCAGGAAATAGGAAATGGCATCCACTGCTGGAAGTGTGAAGATCTTCAGATAATAGCAAATACCATAACCGGGCATCGCGATGGAATTTATTTTGAATTTGTTTACAGGTCGATTGCCTGGCGAAATATTTCATCTGATAATATTCGCTACGGTCTTCATTTTATGTTTTCCAATGATGATGCATACATTACAAATATTTTCAGGCGTAATGGCGCCGGTGTAGCAGTTATGTTTACCAAAAATGTGAAAATGTATAACAACACATTTATTGATAATTGGGGGGATGCGGCTACAGGACTTTTGCTCAAGGAGATATCGGACAGTTATCTGTTTAATAATCGATTTGTCCGAAACACGTCCGGTATTTTTATGGAAGGCACAAACCGAATCCGAATAGAAAAGAACATCTTTAAAGGAAACGGCTGGGGGATGAAGATCCAGGCTAGCTGTTCAGCCAGCGATATTCTGCATAACAACTTCATTGGAAATACATTTGACATTGGAACAAATGGTTCGCTGGTGCTGAATACATTTGATGGAAACTTCTGGGATAAGTATGAAGGTTACGATTTGAATAAGGATAAAGTTGGAGATGTACCCTACAGGCCACTAAGTGTTTTTTCCGTGATAGTAGAGCAAAATCCTCCGGCTATGTTGCTGTACAGAAGTTTTATTGTTACTTTATTGGATCGGTCAGAACGACTTATCCCTACGCTGACTCCGGATAACTTTATTGATAATATTCCCAGAATGAATGCTTTGCCCTTATGATTGAGATCAGAAATGTATCGAAGCGTTTTGGCAAACTGGAAGTGCTGAAGGATGTCAACCTCACGTGTTCTCCAGGACAGTGTATCGCACTGATTGGTCCAAACGGATGTGGTAAAACGACGCTGATTAAATGCATTCTGGGTATGGTGTTACCCACTTCGGGGTCGATTTATTTTAAGGGCAAAAATGTTTCCAGAGATTATAAGTACAGATGTGATATTGGCTATATGCCGCAGGTAGGCAGGTACCCGGATAATATGTCCATTGGGAAAGTGTTTGAAATGATCAAGGACATCAGAAGTGCTGGAGAGAAGCTGGATGAAGAACTTGTAACCTCCTATCAGTTGAAAGCGATGAAGCATAAGAAGATGCGGACGCTTTCGGGTGGTACCGTTCAAAAAGTCAGTGCCTCATTGTCATTTTTGTTTTCTCCTGAAGTTTTAATTCTTGATGAGCCCACAGCGGGCCTTGATCCATTGGCGGCTGAAATTCTGAAGGAAAAAATTATTAAGGAAAAGGAGAATGGAAAATTAATTTTTATTACCTCCCATTTGCTGAGTGAATTGGATGAACTGGTCACACATGTCATCCTGATGCAGGAAGGAGAAATACGTTTTCATATGCCTGTTTCTGAATTGAAGGAGACTACGCAAACTAATAGTTTGGCCAAAGCGATTACCCATATTTTAAAATTGGATCATGTTCAATAAAATTCAGAAGTTCATATTTTCGGACATTCTGAAGAACAGAATTGTACTGGCTTATACGCTGTTGCTGGCGATTCTTTCATGGAGTGTTTTTAGTATTGAAGATGATGGCAACAAAGGCGTGTTGACATTGCTCAATATTATTTTGCTGACTACACCATTAGTGAGTATCATTTTTACGGCGATCTACTTATACAATAGTTCAGAATTTATTGAACTATTGCTTAGTCAGCCGATCAAGCGTGGCAAGATTTGGACAGGTCTTTTTTTAGGTTTGTTTTCTTCACTGGCCGTTGCCTTTATCATTGGTGCCGGGGTGCCCATCATGTTCTTTGTTCAGGGCTCGATAGGTTTGATTCTAATCGGCAGCGGTGTAATGATTACCGGCATCTTTGTTTCCCTTGGATTTTTATGTACAATTCTGACGCGGGATAAAGCCCGGGGCATTGGTATCTCAATATTACTTTGGCTTTTCTTCAGTTTGTTGTTTGATGGACTGGTATTGTTTCTTTTATTTCAGTTTGCCGATTACCCCATTGAAAAAGTGATGGTCGGAGTTTCAGCTTTGAATCCAATTGATCTGGCGCGAATCTTCATCATCCTGCAACTTGATGTCTCGGCCATGCTGGGGTATACGGGAGCCATTTTTAAGGATTTCTTTGGGACAGGATTTGGAGCGATAATTGGATTTGTTCTGATGTGTTTGTGGGCAGTCATTCCGTTTATGGTTTCTCGCCGTATGTTTATTCATAAGGATTTGTAAATATTTTAGACCTGAGACTATTGGACCTGTGACCTCAGACTAATCTTCCTCAATTCATAACCTTTTAACCTCTTACCCTTCTAACCCTTTACCCTTGAACAAAATCTGATCTGGGATTTTTCGACGTGCGACAATCTTGATCTATTTAGAGAATTAAACAAAAGGCGTATTCTTCATTGTGGAAACAGAGAATCACGAAATCAAACAATCACTCCATCACGAAATCATCTATTGCTCATAAAAAAAGCCGGGTTGATTTACCCGGCCATCAGCAATTATTATAGGAATCAAGCAATCCCTCCGTCATGCTTCTTACTCAGGGGGCAGTAAAACATCATCAATCACGTATACGATACCATTCGATGCTGGTACAGTGGCCAGAATCTTAGAACCATTTACATAGTATTCTCCATCCTTGATAGTAATTTCGACATTCTTTAAATTTACCTGATTAAGCTTCTGCCCATCTTTCATGTTTTCAGTCTTGATGACTCCAACATAGACATGATATTCCAGAATATTGGCCAGGTCATCTATTGCTTCCGGTTTAAGAAGTCCTTCCACGGTTCCTGCAGGTAATTTTTCGAAGGCTGCATTTGTAGGAGCGAATACTGTAAAAGGTCCGGCATTGGCCAGCACATCGACATAATTGGCGGCTTGCACTGCCGCTACAAGTGTTGTGTGATTTTTACTGCCAACGGCCACTTTCACAATATCATTTGCGGAGACATTATCCACTACACCGGATTGTCCTGTTAGCGCAGCTGGATCATTTCCAACTTGTGCCACCTCCTGATTTTGTCCTGAAGACTGGCATCCGATCAGGAGTGTCAAAAGGATTAATAGCATAAAATAAGTGAGTCTTTGCATAGCTTTTGATTTGCTATCAAAGGAATTGAATTACAATGGCTTAGCCTATGATTCAGGTCACAATATTAACTGATTTAAGTCAATTATGTCCTTAATTAGTCGTGCTGAAAGCTAATACCACAGCGGATCCGAATAAAAAGGTGGCCAAAAGCAGGAGCATCTCTTTAACCATTGGGAGCACCACATAGCTAAAACCGGCTATTCCCTGAATCATCAAAACAAATTCTGTCATAATAGCCGCTACCGCAAATACAAACAGGGCTGACGTATTAATTTTGCTTTGCCGGATTAAGCCCGTACCGAGCATAAAGGAAATTAAAAAGAGGGTAGTAATAATCAGTAAAACCAGATGGAGGTAGGCGATGACAATTGGTCTGAAGCCGAAAGCAAGTGTACTGACAAACGGAATGGTCGATCCCAGCTGCAATAAAAATTTCAATGTGACAGCCATGGAAATGACTAAAAAGACGAGTAAAACAGGTCGTGTAAATAATGATCGGATAGGCATAATATTGGATCGTAGAAACCGTACGGCATAAGACCATCCAGCGACTTGTCCAATGGCCGCTATTACGACGAGGATATACAACCATGTAGGAATATCAGCCCAGAGAGTCGATAGAAAATAGGCCGGTATACAGGATAAGAACATAAACCAGAAAGCTTTTTCTGCAAGCTGTAACTGAATAACATCCCTTTTTATGTAATCCAAAAAGAGACCAAGGCAGGCTAGCAAAAACCAACCGTTGTATTGAAAATGCAGATAAAAGAATATTGATCCTAAATAGGTATCCTGATCATAGTTTTTGGTGGCCATCATTTGAGATAGGACCATTGTGCCTACGGTTGATAGTATACTTAACCAAATAGCCGCCTGCACCCATTTTTTACCCGGATGTCCCTTCGGCAATCGGTGCAAATCCCTAAGGGCGAAAAATGCAAAAACATAGCCTGTGATGATGGAAGCTGATGAAAATGCGATGGAGACCGGACCGTATCCCTGCATGGCAAAACTAACAAGCATGCCATAGGCAGTAATTAAATTAATGGTGAGCAGACTTTTATAGGCCCGCTCATTAATTATTTCCAGATTATTGCGCAATGCCCCCACAATCAGAAAAAACAGGCTATGCGTGATCCATCCGGTAAAGGCAAAATGGGAGTGAGCTTCCTGCAGAAATTTCTGACTGAAATAGGGGAATTCAAAACCAATTTTAAAACGCATGAGGGTACCCAGACCGGCGACAATACATAGATTGATTAATGCGATACGTACCCAAAGTTTGGATGTGGTTGGCATACGTTAGTGTTTTTGATGGTGATTTAATATCCTCCCGTCCTCCATCTCAATAATGTGGTCAGTAGCTGATGCGAATTCCATATCATGCGTCACGATCAGTAAAGTTTGAAGATACGTTGCGGATAATTCTTTAAAGAGTTCAAAGACTATCTGACTGTTTTTATTGTCGAGATTACCGGTCGGTTCGTCCCCCATAATAATTATCGGATCATTGATCAGTGCGCGTGCAATCGCTACCCGTTGTTTCTGGCCACCGGATAATTGGTTTGGAAATTTTTTTGCCTGATCATGGATACCGAATATTTTAAGTTTTTCGATGGCTTTATACTCAATTTCTTCGGTGGATAACCTGCCAAGTTTTAATCCCGGAATCATCACATTTTTTAACACAGAAAATTCATTAAGGAGATAATGAAACTGGAAAACAAAACCAATTTTCTCATTACGGACACTGGCCAGCTGGGCCTCTGTTTTATGATTCATCACCTGATCGTCGATCATTAATTTGCCTGTAAAATCCGTATCCATAGTGGATAAAATATACAGTAAGGTCGATTTGCCACAGCCGGACTTGCCTACAATTGAAGTGAATTCGCCGGCATTTACGGAGAAACTGATATCCTTCAGGACATGCATATGTCCCGCCGTATGAAAGTACTTGTTGATAGATTCCGCTTCCAGGACTTTTACTGACATATTATTTCCCTCTGATGATAACGACCGGATCTACCTTGCTTGCTTTTCGGGAAGGGAGATACCCCGCCAGATAGGTGGTACTGAGGCCAAATAACGCACCTATGATATAATATAGGGCATCATAATTTACCGGATAGGTTTTTACATTCGGCAGAGAAGCTGTTTCAAATGGAATTTGATCAATCATCAGGCTAACTAAAAACCCGCTCAAAAGACCAAAAATCACCCCTGCCACGCCAATGCTTAATGCAATCATCACAAATATTTTTTTTACATCTGTTCCTGAAAAACCTGTGGCTTTTAAGATGGCAATCGAATCCATTTTATCATAGATCATCATGTTTAGAATATTGTAAATACCAAAACCTGCGACAATTAATAGCGTGATGCCCACGGCATACGAGATAATGGAGCGTACAGAGCTTCCTGTTTCAAATTGAGCGTTAGCCGTTTGAATATCTTCTGCATCCACTTTAAAGACGGTGCTGTATTCCAGGCCGACAGCTGGAGCA
>JAHEAR010000005.1:109328-151218 GCA_024642665.1 Bacteroidota bacterium | reverse complement strand
CCTCTAACCTTTTGACCCTTTAACCCTCTCAGGTCTAAAAATTTCAGGTCTAAGTTCCCCTGAACTACCTCCTTCGTCGGAGTACAGGGTCTACGCTGCGCTTCGATCAGGTCTAAAAAAAAAATCAATCTTCCACCTGATCTTTCTCAACCAATCTAAATCCATTGCCATGGATATTCATGATTTCAAGATTGGAATCTTTACTCAGGTATTTTCTAAGTTTCGTCACAAAGACATCCATGGATCGGGCAGTAAAATAATTGTCCTCTCCCCAAATTTTTGCGAGTGCTTCTGCACGGGTGAGCACATCATTTTTTTGCTGACAGAACATTTTCAACAGATGCGCTTCCTTTGGAGAAAGTTTTACCTTTTCATTTCCATCATCCCCCTTATACGTAAGGACACGCAGAGGATAATTGAAATGATATTTTCCCAACAAATACTCTTTTACTTCATCTTCTTTCTCTGCCCCTTTATTGACTCTTCGCAGAATCGCCTGAATGCGCAATAAAAGCTCTTCCGAATTAAATGGCTTGGAGAGATAATCATCCGCACCAATTTTAAATCCTTCCAGCACGTCCTCTTTAAGATTTTTAGCTGTTAAGAAAATGATAGGCATCTCCTTATCCTTCTCGCGGACTTCTCTGGCCAGTGTGAAACCATCTTTTCGTGGCATCATCACATCAAAAATGCAGAGATCAAAAGAACCGGTACGGTAGCTTTCGAATCCCATAATGCCATCAGAAGCCAGGGTCACATCATAATCATGCATTTCCAGATAGGATTTCAGCACATCCCCGAAATTCTGGTCATCTTCTACTAAAAGGATCTTATTACCTGACATACGTTTTATAATTTTAAATTCAGTATAAAAGTCGGTGATGCATTGTCACTTTGGGTACTTATAATAGACCGGAAGATACAGACAGAATTCACTTCCTTTTCCGGGTTCGCTCTTTACATTGATACTCCCACGATGCGCGAGCGCAATAGCTTTGACATAACTAAGCCCTAAACCAAACCCTTTTACGTCATGTACATTGCCTGTATGCACTCTGTAGAATTTATCAAAGATATGCTTTTGATCTTCTTTAGTCATCCCTATGCCCTGATCTGAGACCGTGATTTCTATGCCATCGCCAACATTTTTCGTGCTGATGACAATTTCAGGGGGGCCTTCAGAATATTTATTGGCATTGTCCAGCAGATTGTAAATCAAGTTGGACAGATGCGTATGATCACCTTCTATCATTGGATATTCGGCATCCAGATGGATCGCAATATGCCCATCTCTTCGCTGTACCTGAAGGCTTAAGTGATCAACCGCCTGTTGAATGACCACATGCATATTGACCTGAGATATCTTAAGTTTAAAATCCTTCTCATCCATTTGAGCCATCTGCAATACCTTTTCCACCTGACGCAACATCCGCTTATTCTCCTGTTGGATAATACCCACAAAGCGGTTGATCTTTGACTCATCCGAAATCACCTTAGGACTGGCGATGGAATCCGCCGCCAGTGATATAGTGGCAATCGGTGTTTTAAACTCATGCGTCATATTATTGATAAAATCAGTCTTCATGGAAGACACTTTCTTTTGTCGCAAGATGACATAGATAGTATAGCTAAAACAAAAAAGAATCAGGAAAGTGAAAAGTACTGCCGACAATAAAGTGGGCAACAAGGAATACCACAACCAGCCTGTCTTATTGGGGAAATGGAGCGTAAGCCATCCCGGTGAATTTTTGAGATCGGTTCGAAACAAGGCAATATGATATTTCGAATTGAAGAGATTTCTTGATCGAGGATTGATGGCATGGGTCGCTTCCGAATCATCCATACTACCCACTACATAGTTGCCATTGATAATGATAAAACTGGAGTCACTGGATTGTATGACACCATACTGATACGGAAGATTGATCCCATGATTTTCCAATTCTTCTTTTATCAGATAATCAAGCTTCTTAGGTTTAATTCGTTCTGAAATATCAGGTGGATTATAGCGTCGCTGTTCGTCCCACATTTCCCAATAGGTGCTCTGCCTCCGCCAGCTATCCATACTATCCAATAAGGAGACCAGCAATTCAGACGAATACATGGTGTCATTCAGGCTTTCCAGATTCATGCGCATCTCTGCACTCACCATACCGGATTCTTCAATAAACTCCGCCATCTCTTTCTTGATCATTTGAGAGGGCGCATCGTGCATGCTATTGAGCAGCTCCAGCGGTGCGATAGCCTCACTGGCTGTGAGACGCTCCTCCACATTATTGAGTGCTTCAAAAACACTCGTTTCGAATCTGGCGTCTTGCTGTTGCATGGACCAATTGAACCAATATACCTGAATCAAACTTGATCCAAGTAATCCAATTGTCATCAGGAGGATGATCAGCCAAATTGCTCTTTTACTCATACAGGAAGAGGCGAATTTACAACCCCCGGAGATTCCTTTTTCATTTTAACGTGTTCTTAACCTTCAAATTTGTATTTCCGGAAGGATTTATCTCCTTTCATAACGAAGTCTAATGGAAAATATTCGATGGTAGAACTTTTAGGATTCTTCCCTATACTTCTTCTTTTGCTAAGGGGTAAACCCCAACGCTACCTGGAGTCCTTTCAGGACTTCCAATGTAAAAAATCAATATCCTAATTCCTCAATATACCCAAAAAAAGACTGTCATTCTGTGCGCAATGAAGAATCTCATTCGTTCTTGCTTGAAGCTAAATGTATACTAAAGGCGCAACACTTTAATGTTTCTAAACCAGACAATATTTCCATGATCCTGTAAAGAGATTTTACCTTCTTTGGCACGTCCAAAATCCTCCATGTCTTTGAATTTTGAATGCTTAATCATTTCGAACCATTCATTGGTATACATTTCATACTCGACTACTTTAACGCCATTTAACCAGTGCTCTACCTTGCCATTGTTTTTGATCAATCGAACAGTATTCCATTCACCGGCTGGTTTTACGGTTACTTGACTGCACTCGATCATATCATACAAATCTCCTGCGCGATGTGTACTAAATTTTGCATCAGCATGGCAGGCGTTATCAAGAATTTGCATTTCGGGGCCGGTGAGCCAGGGGTAGACATATTTTTCATCTTCGACGACATTGAAGATGATACCACTATTTCCACAAGGAGATATCTTCCATTCAATATTGAATTCAAAATTTTCATAGGCATAATCCGTGAGGATATCACCGCCCTCTGCGTTTTCGCCGCCGTCGAGCATCAGGGTGCCATCAGCCACCATCCAACTTTTCCCGATCGTTTTCTTATTGAAGTTGTGCCACCCTTTGGTTGTTTTTCCATCAAACAACAATTCCCAGCCGGCTTTAACTTCTGCACGGCTTAATGTATTTGGATGATTTTGGGGAGAAGTTGATTCATCTGAGGCGGAACCAAAAAACAGGGTGGCTAGCAAAATCCCGGGTAATAATATCTGTTGTAGCATGATTTATGAGTTCAGTGATTACAGATGTCAATATTACTGAATTTATAAGTATGGCATAATCCTATGCTTTCTTTAGTTTTGCGATCTAAATCATTTTTTACGATGAAGGCGCTTAAATATATATTATTTGCTTTAGGTCTACTCCTATTAGTCGCCATAGGCATGGGGCTGGCAGGACCTAAATCGTTTCATATCAACCGATCAATTGTCATCTCCAGTGGCATTAACCAGGTATGGCCCTATGTGAGCTCTGCTGAAAAAATGCAACTATGGTCTCCCTGGGTCGGCAAAGACTCTACGCTTCAGATTTCATATTTCGGAGAAGATGGGGCCGTTGGTTCCGGCTATAGATGGGAAGGCGATATGCTGGGAAAAGGGGAACAGACGATATCTATGTTAGCTGCGCCCAATAGCGTTCGTTCTGATCTTAAAATCGAAATGCCCTTTGGCGCGCAGATGTCATCAACCTATATTGATCTGAAGGATACCCTGCGTGCAACAAAAGTCACCTGGGGTATGCGAGGTGATAATAATTTTGCAGGAAGAATCTTTGGGTTGATTATGAATTTCGATGATGAAATCGGTGCGGACTACACGCAGGGATTAATCAATCTAAAAAAAGAAGTCGAAGCCATTACTGACACTGTCGTTTATCAAATTAATACGGGTTACTTTCCCGGTGGTCAGTATTTAGGTATTCGCGGCAAGGTGCCCTTCGCTGAGATAATTCCCTTCTATGATTTTAATCTGACAAATCTTCTTCAATTGGTTGATTTTGAAGCCGCAAAAATGGAAGGTGCTCCTATGGCTATGTTTTATGACAACGATGTTGAAAAGGGCACCGCTGATATGGTCGTTGCTATAACTTATCCTTCGGGCATAAAAACGATTCCCGTGGAGGTGGAAACTATCTCACTACCGGCTGCCTATTATGTGACGACAGATTATATCGGTGGGCATCATGGGGTCCGACGAGCACATGTCGCTATTGAAGCCTATCTCAAGGACAATCATGCCACCATAGCTCCACCTATCCTGGAAGTCTACATGTCAGATGGTAAAAACGAAACTGATTCAACTAAGTTTTTAACCAAGGTGGTGTATTTTGTAAAGTAGGATTTGGCGATTTGGGATGTTCGACACGCGATGTTCGACACGCGACAGCGAGATGTGTGAAACTCAATATGGGGGTGAGGGGTGGAGACTTCGGATGCGAGATTTTTGATACGTAAATACTCACTCAGATTTATTTTTAAGTCCCTCAATCATCTTTTGGATATCATTGATTTTTGAAACGATACTTTCTAATGTGGCACTGTCATAATAGTTTTGCCTTATAGCTATATAGACTTGCGTCTCAAGTTCATAAGCTGATCCTTACGCTATATTTAGAAATTGAACCAATTGGCGATTCGTCCCTCTGCCACAGCCTTCGGCAATGTTGGATGGGATTGAAATAGCTGATCTCCTTTTTTGCAATGTCAATCCATATCTCTCTTCCTTTGGAAAGTCTTTTGTGACTAAATAAATATCATCTACAATATCCATGGCCAGCAGCCAAACCCGCAATTCCTTAAAATTATGCTTTCCCATATTGCTATGTATATATAATGACAACAATTCCCATTCCTTCCAAGGTTATCTTTCTACAATAAAGAGTGTCTTAAACCTTGCAAGTTGTGACTATAACTGAAATTCTATCGCACATCGCGCGTCGCGCGTCGAAAAATCCCAGGTCTAAGGTCCATTAGTCCCAGGTCTATAATTCATCGAAAAATTCGCCCAATGAATCGATCCCTTTCCCCATCGTCTTCGGATATGATCGAGTTGCTGAAATAAAGAAATTTCTTCTTCGGTATTATCAAAGAGATCGAGTTGGATATTGCCATTGACGAGGCCGCTGAATTTGACACCAATCAGGCGGATCAGCTGGCGGCGTTCATAGACATCCGTAAAGAGTTCGAGGGCATGAGCAATGAGTGTGCGGGTCTGTGCGGTGTAGGCGATACGGCGCTGTTTGGTAAAGGTGTTGAAATCGGCATAGCGTATTTTGACGGTGATACAACTGGTGAGGCGGGCATCCTGGCGGAGGTCGAAGGCTAGTTCGTCCACCATCCCGCCGAGCATACTGCGAATCATTTTCATGTCGAGGGTGTCCTCGCTAAAGGTTCGCTCTTTGGACATTGATTTTTGTTCGCTGTAGGGAATGACCTGACGGCGATCGATGGCATTGGCGCTCTCCCACAGATACCGACCCATTTTTCCAAATTCGCGATCGAGCAAGGTATGTGGAATATCACGGAGGACGCGATTGGTCCGCACACCCATAAAGCTGAGCTTCTTATAGGTTTCTTTGCCGATGCCGGGAATCTTGGCCGTAGAGAGCGGAGCAAGAAATTCGCGCTCCTCGCCGGAGGGAATCTCACGCATACCGTTGGGCTTAGCTTCTCCGGTGCCCACTTTCGAAACCAGCTTATTGACTGAAAGAGCACATGATATGGGCAGTCCGGATTCTTTGATGATATGCTGACGCAGTTCGCCCGACCATTTATAACACCCAAAATACTTGTCCATCCCGCTGATATCGAGATAAAACTCATCGATAGAGGCTTTCTCGAAAACCGGTGCCTGATCTTCGATGATCTGTGACACGAGTTGCGAGTGTTTTGTATAGGCATCCATATCGCCACGGAGCACCAGTGCCTGCGGGCAGAGTCGCAGGGCCATCTTCATGGGCATGGCCGAATGCACCCCATAACGCCGTGCCTCATAGCTGCAGGAAGACACTACGCCACGCCCACCCATCCCTCCGATGATGAGTGGCTTGCCTTTGAGGCTGCCATCGCGAAGGCATTCGACAGAGACAAAGAAGGAATCTAAGTCCAGATGGAGCACGGCTTTTTCATACATTGACCAAATATACGTCTATATTCAGACCATATAATAGTCATTTTGTGGAATGTTTTTATAAAAACAGCAAAAGCCCCGGAAAAAGCATACGAAAAGAGATCCGGATAACCCTATATTTGTAATCATATCACGGGGAACAAAGGATAAGAAACAAACTGAGAAAAGTATTCCCTGTATCGGGGAAAACATTATCTTTGCCCTCCAATTTTTAAAGAACAGAAAGTATGGCCCATCATAAATCAGCCAAGAAAAGAATCAAACAAGATGCTATCAAGCGTCTGCGTAACCGCTATTACAAGAAGTCCACACGTACCTCTATCCAGAAGCTACGGGAGATGACGGACAAAATGGAGGCAGAGAAGTTTTTGCCTAAAGTGGTAAGTATGATCGATAAATTAGCGAAGAGAAACCTCTTCCATGCCAATAAAGCAGCCAACCTGAAATCAGGTCTGATGAAAAAGGTTGCACAGTTATAACACACCCATTAAGGCAGCTATAGAATAGCCTAATTAGTGAGCCAAGCTGGGAAACCGGTTTGGCTTCCTTATTTAATACCTATTGCCTCAGCAGTATTTTCCACTTCCACCCCACCAATGCCCCAACCATAGCTCCGGCTGCATTGGCCAACATATCCTCGATCTCAAAATACCGGTTGCTCGCAAAATAGTATTGTCCAAATTCCAAAACGACACCGGTTAATCCACAGATGGTCAGGGAAATCAAAAAGGCTTTTCTTCCGGACATACCGGCCATTCCTGAAAAGGCATAGTACATCAGGAGCGCCCATATCGCATACATCCCAAAGTGCCCGATCTTATCAAAATGAGGGATACCAAACATCATCCGGGCAGCCTGCTCACCCGGCATCATCGATAGCACCAGAATCAACACTCCCCAAAGTATTGCGGGAAGCCAGCGGATGGTTTGATTTGAGAAGTGATTTGACAACAGACCATTCATAGTACATGAGTTTAGAGGGTTGAGATCAGTGCCTTCGGCACTTTGGTTTAGCGGGTTTAGTTTATGCATCACTCGATGATTAAAAAACTAAACCCTATCATCTTCAGATGATGGTACTCAACCACGATACCACAAGGAATCGTAATTAAACCTCTTCGCTCGCAACAGCTTTAGCGTCGGCGAGACTAAACTCATGGACAACAGACCATTTCCCCCTAAGCGCCTACAAGCTCCCGATACGCCCCAACACCCATCAACATATCAATCTGACTCTCATCGGTCAACGCGACGCGGACTATCCAGCCGGCTCCGTAAGGATCAGAATTGATCAAGCCGGGATTATCACCACCATCCTCAGAAATTTCTGTATTAAACTCCAAAACCTCTCCGGTCAAAGGCATAAAAAGATCTGAGGTGGTTTTAACAGCTTCCACTGTCCCAAAAACAGCATCCTTCGCTACAGTATCACCTATCGTGTCAACTTCTATATAAACCAGTTCACCCAGCTCGCCTTGTGCAAAATCGGTAATACCTATTTCTACGATCCGGCGACCATCATCAGTTTTTTTGTCTGTAAAACGGACCCATTCGTGTTCAGTGGTGTATTTAAGATCATCTGGAAAATTCATATCGCTTAAGGTTGTTTTTGAATTATGTGAATGACCAAAAATAGAAGAATTTATGAATCTAAAAGGTGGATTTTAAATAAATCGTCATTCAGAAGTATATAGGGTCTTTCCGCAAGAGGAACTATCTGCAAAATGTGGCCTCAAACGTCGGTTTCAAATGATGTAAACCCTTCAGGTTGACCAAAAAAGCAAATATGTCCATCGACGCATCGGAACCAATAATAGAATCAGACCCGGGCATAATTGATTAGCAGGAAAGGAAACAGTACATTAGACGGCGTCTGTCGAAAGTAACCAAACCTTCTTCGAATCTATCTGAGAGATAGAATTCTTTTTCTACTTTGTGTCCCTACAATAATTAATACAAGATTTAGATGAGGAAATTACTCCTGATTGCCGGTATTGTCCTTTCCATAGCTATTGGGGTCTTTGGCCAACCTATAGAAGAAAACATGCCCCAAATCACCGGTTGCATCGCCCTGCAAAATGCCACCATCGTTTCTGCTCCCGGAAAGGCCCCTATCAAAGGAACAGTGATCATGCGGGATGGGCTCATCTCCTCCATGGGGCCGAACGTTACCATTCCGGTGGATGCTTATCGCATTGCTGCTGACAGCCTGTTTGTGTATCCTGCATTCATCGATGCCTTTTCCTATACGGGAGTAAAAAATCCGGAAGCAGACAACAATCGCCAGGGAAATTCAAAAGTCCCTTTCGATGAAGAAGGAAATCCATCCCTTGAGGATGCAGGGATCACTCCTTTTACCACGGTCAGAGAATCATTTGACCCAAAAGAAAAATCTATAGCCGAATGGCGCGAACAAGGTTTTGCCATTGCCCATACAGTGCCCTATGGACGAATGCTTCCCGGCATGGGGGCCATTGTCATCTTATCCGGCAGTGAGACAGACAGGATGTTGTGGAAAGAAAATATTTCAATGTATAGTCAATTCGTTGGAGCAAGAGGGGCTTACCCACAGACCCTGATTGGTGTCATCGCCAAATGGCGCGAACTGTATCAAAACTCGACCCAGTTAGTCGCACATCAAACATCCTATGCTAGCGAATCTTTTGTCTCCCGTCCTGACTATAACAGAGCCCATGAAGCACTTATGCCCGTCGTAAAAAAAGAAATGTCCGTTTACTTCAGAGCTACGGATGCAAAAAGCATAAGCCGTGCGATCACACTTCAAGAGGACCTTGGGATGAATATGGTCATTGCCGACGTCGAAGAAGCCTGGTACTATAAAGATAAAATCAAGGTAAATCAATTACCCCTGGTGCTCTCGCTTAAACTCCCTGAAGACAAAGAAGAAAAAACAAAAGAAGACCAGGATAAAAAATCCGCTGAACCAGATTCGATGGCAACAGCAGACACTTCTAAATCCATGGACGTGGATCTGGAAAAAGAGGCGTTTGAAAAAAGACGCGCTACAAGTTTAGCAGAGCACCGTCAGCAGGCAGGCGTTTTGACAAAAGCTGGGATTAATTTTTCCTTTAGTACCATGAACCTGAAAAAAGGTGAATTTATGAAAAACATCAGGGTCATGATCGAGAATGGATTAGATACCACTGCTGCTTTAGCTTCTCTCACGACACATCCAGCCAAACTCCTTGGTATTGAAAAATACTGCGGCACCATTGAAGCAGGAAAAATGGCTAATCTGATGATTACCACCAAACCATTATTTGACAGCGAATCAACTATTCAATATATGATCGTTGAAGGTTCATTGTATAAATACGAAGTCAAAGAAAAAAAGAAGACCAATGCAAAAGAAAATTTAACTTCTTTGTCATTAGTAGAAGGTACATGGGCTTATACCATTGAGGCCCCTGATCAAACGAGACAAGGCACTTTCATCTTCAAAGAATCCAATGGTGCAGTTGAAGGTACCATCACCGGGAATGATATGACGAGTAGTGGGAATAACGAATTGGAGAGTATCGTCATCGAAGGAAAAAATGTTTCCTTCACTTTTGATATTGATATGGGCGGCCAGATGATGACTCTTGAATTCACGCTCGAAATTGATGGAGAATCTTTAGATGGAAGTGTCGCGGTTGGAGAATTCGGCTCATTTAAAGTCACCGGCCAGCGAACAGACAAACCAGAATAATCAGCCTTTTGAATGTATACTATGAATAAATTATTTCTTTTGACTTTCCTGTTCCTTAGTGTGGGAATCCATGCACAGGTACCTACAGGAGATCTGCTCATCCGCAATGGAACGGTACTAACGATTACCAATGGTGTCCTGGAAGAAACGGATATCTTAGTGGAGAATGGAAAGATAAAACGCATCGGCAAAAATTTAAAAGCACCTTCCGGTATTAAAGAATTCGATGCTACCGGTCAATATGTTATGCCGGGTATTGTAGACGCGCATTCACACATCGCGATTGATGCCGTCAATGAAGCCACCAATCCAATCACACCTGAAGTGAAAGTTGGTGATTCGGTAGACCCATTTGATTTGTCAATCTATCGCGCGCTGGCGGGTGGTGTCACCACAATTCATGCGATGCATGGCTCTGCCAATGCCATTGGTGGACAATGTCAAACTTTAAAACTTCGATATGGTTTGATGGATCCGTCCTCATTTATTTTCGAAGGTGCTTCCAGAACGATCAAGTTTGCCTTAGGAGAAAATCCAATGCGGGTGCACGGCGAAGGACGAGGGGTGCAGCCAAGTACCCGAATGGGCGTAGAGCGTGTCATCCGAAATGCGTTTCAAAAAGGAAAAAACTACAAAGCTAAATGGGCAACGTATGAAGAAAAAAAGAAGAAAAACCCTAACGCTACGCCACCCCTATACAATGAGCGCTATCAAACAATGGCGGATATCATCGATGGTAAAATTATCATTCAGTGCCATTCTTATCGAGCGGATGAAATCCTGATGCTGATGCGCGTGCTCAGTGATTTTGGCGTACACAGAATAACTTTCCAGCATGTCAATGAAGGATTTAAAGTGGCTCCTGAACTAGCTGAGTTTGGTGCGATGGCTTCTGTGTTTGCAGATTGGTGGGCGTACAAATTTGAAGTGTATTATTCTACCGCTTATAATGCAACGATTCTGACACGCAATGGTGTAGTCACCTCCATCAACAGTGATAGTGGTGAGTTGATGCGCCATCTGTTTCACGAAGCTGCCAAAACACAACGGTATGGTGATCTGTCTGATGATGAAGCGCTTTCATTGATCACTATAAATCCGGCAAGACAATTGGGCATTGACCATAAAGTTGGTTCTATTGAAGTAGGAAAGGATGCTGATCTCGCTATTTTTAAAAACCACCCACTTTCGATCTATGCGATTCCGCAACTGACGGTGATCGATGGCATCATTCGCTTTGATCTGGCAAATGATCCTGCGGATATGCGCATCTATATCGATGCCGAAGAATCTACTCCTTCGTTTTATGGACAAGAATCTGTCGAAGGATGTTTGATCGATACTGACCTTATGTTTTCACACCAACATTGATGACGACTGCTATGAAAAAATATATTCTTCTATTGCTCTGCATTTATTCATTCACTGCGATGTCAGTGATCAGGGCACAACAGGTAGAAAAATCAACTTATGGTACTTTTGCTTTAACGAATGCAACCGTTGAGACCGTCACCAAAGGCACACTCAAAAATGCTACGGTGATCATTCGCGATGGGTATATACAGGAGGTAGGCACGGACGTTGTCATCCCAAAAGAAGCGCAAGTAATTGACTGTAAAAATCTAACGATCTATCCCGGCATGGTGGATTCCGGTACTAAGGTTGGTCTTCAGGAAATCGGGTCTATGTCACTGACACAGGACTACAACGAAATAGGGGATATCACCCCTGACATGGATGCACTGACTGCGGTGAACCCAAACAGTGTCATCATTCCTGTCACGCGCGTGAGTGGTGTGACATCAGTCATCACCTATCCATCCGGTGGTTTGTTTCCCGGACAGGCGGCTTTGATCAATCTTCAGGGCTATACGCCTGAGCAAATGTATGGTGGCTTCAAGGCAATGATTATTAATTTTCCTTCTTCCGGCAAACGAGGTCGATGGGACAGACGATCGGATGAAGAAATAAAAAAGGATGGGGACAAGGCGATAAAAAAATTAAATGATGTTTGGGAACGAGTATCTACCTACGCAGCTATTGATTCAGCAGCTGAAGGACATGTCGATTATAATCCTGAACTGGCGGCATTAGTGCCGGTCTACAGAGGAGAGATGACTGCCCTTGTGGAGGCGAATAAGACTTCTGATATTCTTGCGGCGATAAAGTGGATTAAAGACAATAACATCAAGGCAGTTTTGACGGGTGTCTCGGAAGGATGGCGGGTCGCTGATTCAATTGCGCTTGCCGGGATTCCTGTGATCACTGGTCCTGTCCTGGGTATGCCAAGCAGAGATACTGATCCATATGATCAGGCCTATAAAAATGCAGGACTGATGCAAAAGGCCGGAGTAAAAGTGGCGCTTAGAACAGATGATTCTGAGAATTCACGTAATCTTCCATTTAATGCAGGATTTGCAGCGACCTATGGCATGGGCAAAGAAGAAGCACTGAAAGCAGTGACGATTGTTCCTGCAGAAATATTTGGTATAGAAGATGAGGTCGGTTCTATCGAAGCTGGAAAAAAAGCAAATTTATTTGTTTCCACAGGTGATCCTTTTGAACCATCTACTGCTATAAAACATTTATTCATCAACGGATGGAATGTACCGATTGAATCAAGACAGACTTTGCTTTACGATGAGTTTCTTAATCGTGATCCGGGTGTGACGCCGAAGGCGGTGCCGGGGAAAAGTTAAGGGCGAAGAGCATAGAGCGAAGAGCTAAGGGCTAAGGGCGAAGGGCGAAGAGCGAAGAGCGAAGAGCGAAGGGCATAGAGCAAAGAACATAGAGCGAAGGGCATAGAGCATATCGTAGCGCAGCGCTTGCCATGTACTCCGACGTAGGAGGTAGTTCAGGAGCTTGCCCTGTATACGGACGAAGGAAGTTATACAGGGGTGTTGGGATTTTAAACTGCGCCTTTGCGCAATTCCAATTTTGGTCAGGAGTGAGTTTTAAATAATCTTTCAACAAGTTGCAGATTGAATGATTTTCCTTTAATTTTCATGTTCACCTAATAAAAATGAAAACATGGATCAGGAAGATTTTAATGAAAAATTTCGCCGAAGAACAAAAATGCTAGCACTGGAAATTATCAAAATTATTTCACCTTTAAAAATATTCAGATACGACCTCAATCTTACGAAAGCAAATTATAAGCTCAAGCACCTCGGTGGCTGCCAATTTTAGAGCTGTTTGTCGTGGACGATCAGAAAAAGAGCGATTTGCAAAACTTTGCATTGTTGTTGAAGAAGCGGATGAAACTTTATTTTGGATCGAAATGTTCAGGGATGCCAACCTGGTTACGCTAAATACTGTTTTTAAGATTGAACAAGAAGCCACCGAGATCCTTAAGGTAATGTCTGCTTACAAAAATCAATTTATAAGACGTTCTTCATGAAATCACTCCTCACTTATCACTCCTCACCTCTCACCTCTCACTCCTAATTCATCACTAAATCACCTAATCACTACATTTGTCGATGTTTTTAAAACACAACAACCGTCCCTTTCTGATCGCCGGCCCTTGCAGTGCGGAAACGGAAGAGCAGGTGATGGAAACTGCCAGAGAGCTTGTCAAATCCAATATCGATTTATTCAGAGCGGGTGTTTGGAAACCAAGAACAAGACCCGGGGCGTTTGATGGAATTGGTGTTGAAGCTTTGTCGTGGCTACAAAGCGTCAAAAAAGAAACAGGGCTTAAAACCACCACCGAAGTAGCGAATGCGCTGCAAGTTGAGCAAGCGCTTGAGCATGCTATAGATGTGCTGTGGATCGGCGCACGATCTGCTGCAAATCCTTTTTCCGTGCAGGAAATTGCGGATGCACTGCAAGGCATTGATATACCGGTCATGGTGAAAAATCCCACGAATCCGGATCTCGAATTATGGGTTGGTGCTATCGAACGTGTGCAAGCCTCCGGTATTACACAAATTGCTGCTGTCCACAGAGGTTTTTCAACCTATGGGGAAAGCATTTTCAGAAATGAACCCTACTGGGAAATACCCATTGAGTTGCGCCGCAGAATGCCGGACATTCCTCTGTTTTGTGATAACAGCCATATCTGTGGAAACAGAGTTGATTTAAGGAGCGTCGCGCAATATGCGCTGGATCTGAATTACGATGGATTGATGATGGAGACGCATTGTGATCCGGATCATGCACTGAGTGACCCACAGCAGCAAATCACTCCAGGGGCGTATGCTGAATTAATAGGCTCACTGATAATTAAAAATGAGACTACGGATGATGTTGATTTTTTAAAACATCTGGATGAAGTGCGATCACAGATTGATGAGCTTGATCTTGAAGTATTAAATCTCCTCGCTAAGCGAATGAAGCTCAGTGAAGAAATCGGTCTGCACAAGAAACATAACAAGGTTTCTGTCCTTCAGGTAGCCCGATGGAATGAGATTCTTGAAAAGGCAAAGGACATGGGCAGAGAACGTGGCTTAAGCGAAGGGTTTATCAGTCACTATCTGTCTGCTGTACACCAGGAGAGTATCGCCAGACAAGCAAAGCTTGAGGAATCAGGGAAAGGGTGAAGGGTTTAATGTGCAAGGTTAAAGGGTTAGAAGGTTAAAAGGTTAAGATTTAAATAATACTCACTCCTTTCTCCGCATTCCTCACTCCTAATATACGTCTCGCGTCTTGCCCCCGACCCCGTCGTGTCCAAAAGCCGAAGTGCTTTGGAACGGGGAGAACAGTTTCTTCGTAATTCGTAATTTTCACTCCTCACCTCTCAATTGCCCCTCAGGTCTTTTTGGTTTCATGTTTACGAAATCAATTTATTGCTTAACAAATTTTGCAAAAGAAATAATCCGATTGTCTGCCATCACTTGCAAAAAGTAAATGCCTGAAGACAGATCCTTCACATCTAGCGATTGCAAAGCTACTCCTGGATTGCATGTCTTTTCATACAGTACTTGACCGGTAAGTCCAATAATGCGTATGGACATTTTATTGCTAGCTGCATTTGATAGTTCAACAGTAAATTGTCCTGTATTCGGATTTGGATAAATTTTTATACCCAGATTATTGGCAGTTAGATCTTTTGATGACACGAGCATTCCATTAAAACAAACCTGATCAAGTTGTGCGTATGAAAATGTTCCTTCCTGTCCCTGATCACTGCCCAGTGCATTCGTCAAATAAATTATTGGTCGGACCACCACCCCTCCGCAATCATCCAATAAATTCCAACGGCTTAAGTCAAAGGGAATTTGAACCTCATACCATTCCGCCGAATCTGATTCCGGAAGTTGAACCGAAGCTAATTCAAAACAATTCAGGCTATCACATTCTTCCAAACTAAACACAGGTGGAAATGCCCATCCTCTGCCAAGTTTAACATTAAGTGTGCCACCAAATCTTCTTTCTGAGCCATTCGATTTAGATGATTTTACCGTAGTGCTAAAAAGCCCTTCGCCCTTTGTTAAACAAAATGCTTCAAAGCGACTCAATACATCAGCTGTATCTCTATTGCCTGCAAGTTGGATGGTCCATCCATCTGTGCTCCCGGATTCTCCTTCCACAACTATAGGCTCGCCTGAAACAGTATTCCATCCTTCAGAAAACCCGTCCGTACCAAGACTTCCGGGAACAGCTCCTTCTCCAAAACCAGGATTGAATAAAATTCCATCTGAGCAATCTACGGGATTCTGACAAGTGACAGTGATTTGTTGTGATCGCATTTGTTTGTCACAAGTACTGCCGTCTTTCTTTTTCTTTGTGACCTCCATAATGACGGTATAGGTACCGGATTCCGAAAAGGTATAGTTAAATGATTCTTGTCCAACACTCTCTCCTATCGGTGTTCCGCCGGTATTGTCAAGATACCACTCTACTGTTTCGCAATCGCTGAGTGCTATCGGTGAAAAAGCAACATTACATCCATAGGCAGGTTGCATGATTCTAGCAAAACTCCTATCGACAGCATTTCGGAATTCCTCTATATCGTCCGATTCACAAGGGCAAAGATCATCGCAATCAATGAAAAACTCTGTGATGAATTCACATGAATTTTCGCCGCACTGACCGATAATATTTAGCGTGTACAATCCTGGTGTGGAAAAATAAGATGGCAGTAATGATATGCCAAAATAAGGATTGGCGAAGGATGTTCCTGCTACTGTCCCGTCAGGTCCAGTAAGCGTCCATGTCAATTCGGAGCCATCAGCGCATGCAGATCCACCACATTGAAATGCCCCGGTAAAATCATATCCATAGCCTGCATCAGGGCAACTGAGATCAACAGACAATCCATCGTAGTCAATACCTACATTGATATCACCGCTGCTACTTCTTATATACAAACCTGAAAAACCAAGACAGACACATGTATCAGGACCTCCAACTTCCAGAGAGTCAATAAAAATATGTTCAAAGCAAGCCTCACTAGTTGGAATTTCATCAGGATATTCATTGACCTGATATTCGATTCGTGCGAGGAGATGATCCAGATAACGGTGTCTTCTCACAAAATTTCCGGCAAAAGGCCCTACCTCTATTTCGCCATCACCCCAATCGATGTAAGCGATGCTGTCACAATTAGGAAGATTCCCTGTTTCAAAAATCGCCTCCTCTCCACTTGGATCAGAGTATACATTTATGGCATTCCGCGCATTTTCGACAAAAACTCCTTCATCTTCACAACACTTATAAACTACTTCCCGAACGCAAACATTATCGATTCGCCCCCAACAAATGGAACTTGCGCTCCAGGCTCCGATATCAATATAACTCCAATTCCTTGTAGCGGTCCAGACCGGTAAAGTATAAGATATCCAATTTGTATTTCTAATAGGAACTGAGTTGCCTATTAACTCACAATTAGTACATACGTAAACTTCGAAAACAGGTTGGTTGGAAGCTGTAAAACGAAAACGAACGTCAGGGCTTTTCGGACCTGTATCATAATATCGAGCACAAAAAGTGACCTCATACTGACGACCCTGAACTATAGTAACTTGCTGTTTAATTGATTCTCCATTATTTCCCAGTCCATACATCTGCATCGCATATGGATCGCAACAAGAATCCGAGGCAGCCACATCCGGGGTATGTAAACTTCTCACCCAATGATCCGTTTTTCCGGATCCCTGCCCACCCATAGAGCCAGGTATGGCCCCCTCAAAAAAGCCCGGGTTCTGTACAATATTTCCGATGCAGTTACAACTACATTTAATCGTAACCGAAAAAGAACATTGACTTGTATTTCCACATGCATCTGCTGCCGTATAAGAAATAATAGACGTTCCTTGACTAAATAACAACCCATTCGCATCTCCATTTCCGGAATATTGGGAGGCTCCTGTTACAGTATAACTCACTGAAGGAATTCCACAATTATCTGACAATTGTATCCATTCTAATCCACCAAGAACCGTATCACACGTTGGAGATAATACTGTCACCACCATATTTGCTGGACAAATAATAACAGGAGGAATATCTTCAATCACCTGCACCTCGCTTGCACACGTACTTGTATTACCACACCAATCTGTGACTGTAAGAACAACCGGGAATACACCACATTGCATAAACGTATCTGGGCTTAATGTGTATGATTGAATCTGGCAATCATCAAATGAACCATCATCGATCATAAACGGGGTCGCCACAGCTATGCAATTTGTATCAAGAACAATTCCAACCCCACTAAGACATTTTGCTGTTGGTGGAACCAGGTCTGTCACCTGTATCACCTGACAATAGGTATCTGCACAATTGACGCCAGTGATTGTCAGGCAAACATTAAAAGAACCACATGAAGAGAAAATATGTGAAGGCAATTGTAGCGTAGAATTATTATTGGCACCACTAGCCGGATCGCCGAAATCCCAAAAGTAAGTAACCGGCACACCGGCAAGCGATTGATCTATAAAAACAAAATCATTACAAGGGCCATTAAGTTCGAAGGTGAAAAATGATTCGCAAAGCGGTGGATTCCTGTAATAAAACATATCCCCATTCGGATGATTACTATGGCAAGGATTGTAGGCAATAGCTTCCGGAAAACCATCGCCGAAAAAATCTACAAAACGAGTAACTACTGCATCGCAACTTAAAGACATATCCGGATCCATCAAGTCTGTCAATCCATATGGATTTGGATGTACTTGTGTAAAAAATAAGAACGGTGAACCGTCTCCGGTATTTTCATAGTAATCTACTCGTCCTCCACCATTCATCCATAAAGGATCGGAAATAAACAAATCTAAATCCCCATCACAATCCGCATCAAACAATTCCGGACAAGATGCACTACCACCATTTTCAGGGATCATCGGCATCATCAAAGTTTGGGGATCGATCAATGTAAAAGAAGGTGGAAACGACCATCCCATACCCGTAAACTTAAAATAAGCCGTACCGTTGATACTCCCCTGCCCGCTGATGAGTATGTCCGGAAACATATCCCCATCAATGTCTCCCATTTCAATCAACTGCGTTTCATTGATCGGTACTTGCGCACCATCAATAAGGGTTGCCGCCGGTGAAGGAAAACCGATTTGAGAAGCAATGTTGATATATAGGGTAATATTGGCAGGATCTCCGGAAAACTTCTCCAATACAACAAGATCATTAATGCCATCTGCCGACCAATCAATCAATCTAAATGAAAAGGCTCCGATAATGCCTGTATTGATGCGCGTATCTGCTAGAAATACTGGTTGGCTTACAGAACCCGTATTTGGAATAAACCATAACTCATTATTATTGGTTGTATAGAGAATATCAAGCAGTCCATCGCCATTGACATCACCATATTCTTTATCCTTTCCCTGAAACCCATCGGACATTAATTCTGTTTTGGCTTCTTCGTCAAAAATCACTGGGTTAGGATCATTAGGTTGGGAGGGATTATAAAGTCCCATCACAAAAAAAGGAGGATCACATTCAGACATGGGTTTCAAAGCGGGAGAAATAGCCTCAATAGGCAATTTGGCATTCCATAGGGTCAGCATAGCTGCAATAATAAATAGGACACTTTTCATGAACCTAAGATTTAGCGTTCAAAAATCCAGAAGGCTACTCGACCAGTATTGCTTCAGGCCCATAAGGTTTTCAAATGATTGAAAACTTCACTCTGGCTAAAAGCCATTGCAATATCTCTACTCGGTGTTCAGAGGAAACCTATTCAATCAGCCATAAACCCTACATAGTAAGGAGTAGCTTATGAAGAATGGCTATTCAATATACGCAAAAGGAGAATCAGTCCAAGATTTATTTCAAATCGTAACAGGGTGAATCAGCCGGAATAAATCAACATTGCCGGACATATGGATGTAAGACCCATCAAGGGCAATGGAAAAATGAAAAACCAGAATGACGTAATTTTATATCACCGGTAAAAGGATAGCGTCCAGCATAGCCTTCAGGCGCATAAATCCAAGCACCTGAGCATCCTCTGAACTCAACACCTGATCATCTTCTTCGTCTGAAGGAAGAATGGAAAAAGCCAGAAACTCGAGCAAATCCTTCTCCGGAAAATCTTCAGCGATGGAAGTGAAGAAATTATCCAGATCTCCATCAGCAGCTTCGAGAGCTTCCCAGTTGGCATCTTCCATATCGAAGAGCATCTCCTCATCATCCACCTCTTTATAAAGGCCATTTCGTTGGAGACTTTCCAGACAAATCGTCCCCAGAAAGATCAGATAGGCATGATCCTGCTCACCCATTTCCACCTCCTCATCATCGACCAGAAGGTATTTGAGGCTCTCCATGTAGGGGGTAGGGTCAAGCGAACCATTTTCTCCCTGCTCCAGTATTTGATCGATTAAATCTTCCGTTACTTTCATAGTCTGTTATTATATGGGGCAAAATTACATTTAAAATCTGAAGGAGAAAAGGGCATTCGTCCACGCCAAGGCTTCAGTGAATAAGAGAGCGCAAAATTGGGAGGCGTGCAATCTATTTTCTTATGTATTCTGCGCTTTTCTGCAGGAAATAATGTGTAGTGTGGGAGTGGTATTGCGCACCATAAGAATTGTAATTATTTTGTAATCATTATTAATTCATTTTTGCCTCTAACCTTGCTTCTGCATTGACTCATCCACATCGTTCATTCAGCTTAATCATGATGGCTATACTTTGCATTTCTTTTTGGGGTTGTTTCCAAAAGAAGAAAAAAATGCCTGAGAATCTCGAATCCTGGCTTGAAATCCACTTTCCCGGCAAGTATCTGGTGGCTGAGAATATCATAGACATCAATCCCATCCGTCTTGTAGACAAAAAGAAAAAATCTATTGTTGCCGATAGGAACGATCCTGAAGTGCAAATGGTGGTAAACTGGAACAAAACACAACCTGACCTCGGTATCACTATAGATGATCTGCAGGCAAAGTGGGAAAAGGGTAAGAAAGAAGTGACTGCCGGACGCAATCTTTTTAAAGCACTCAAAGAAAATGGATTGGATAAAGTATCCGCGGGCGTCATTGAGCAGGCTGCTTACATTTTGATTTATGAGGAGCCAACAGCAGAACTAAGAAAGGCGTACCTCGCCAAAATTATGGCTACTGTGGATGCATTGCCTGATCATAACCAAACCAGTATCTGGATAGAGTGTATGGAACCTTCGGCCTACAAGGATCAATTTAAAGACATCATTACCTTAGACTATTGGAATCGGGGCGACTCCTATCATGACCATAAAAAAATAATGTCGGTTGACTTTGAGTGGTCGCCTGGTCTGGAAGTAGAAATAATGAATACAAAATGGTCGATCAATTCAGCATCAGACCGTTGTACGCAATACAGAGAGAACGCTTACCAAGCTGCCTTAACCTGGGCCGAAAAAAATCTTCAAACCCCTTTCTATCTTGACAAAGATCATATGGTCGGTGTAGGTGTGGATGATATAGATCCGCTTGCCCTCGAATTTGATTTTCCCTATTACGCTTCAAAACCGGATACATCAGTTTCAGGTTATGACGACAATGCAGTGGGATTTGTCAATGGGATCTATCAAACGGAGCATAAGACTTTTACGAAAATCAAAAAAACAACAGAGCGTTGAGCGACCAAAAACGCTTTGTTGACCCGGGGACTCATTTGTCAGATCTCGCTACTCATTTTGTAGTGTGCTGTCCAAAATGTAAGGGCAGAGCACTTATCAATCCTTATGAAAATACCTGGCGACTGGCCTGTACAAAGTGTTTTCATGTTGAAGAGCCCGGCCATTGGTATGGTCACCTGACTGCTTATGTTTCCGTGAAATGCCGGGAGTGCCATCATCCATTGACCCGCAATACAGCAGTAGACGGGCAATGGAAAAAACTGAAACTAAAATGTCCTCACTGCGGAGACGAAACTGAATACACGGCTCACCTCTCCAGGCATTCAATGCACCATGGATTAATGACGGATCCTGTCTTTGGGTTGCCATTATGGTTACAGAAATCTTTTGGCCAGGATTTGTTCTGGGCTTATCACTACGAGCATCTGAGTCTTCTGGAACAGTATGTAAAAGCCAAACTAAGAGAAAGGAGTATTATAGCCCGGGGGAGCAAAAACAGTCTGATGTTCAGTCGTCTGCCCGCATTCATTCGAAAAGCAGGACATCGGGTTGAACTCCTCAAGCTTATTAAAGAGCTGCAAATCAAAACTTTATAAGGCTGCGATCACCAATATTATTTAAAAAAAAGTAATTGTTTTGAGGATTTAGCCAGAGGTGTTATGTTTGCACTCCAGTTTTTCCAAAGGGAGTATAGCTCAGCTGGTTCAGAGCACCTGCCTTACAAGCAGGGGGTCCGCGGTTCGAACCCGTGTACTCCCACAAAAAAAGCCATCCACCTGAGTCGGATGGCTTTTTTTATGCCAGTTTGACTCCGGAATGGCAATTATGATTACCCAAAGAAATTATTAAGAAAGGAGTGATTAAATTTAAGGCATGATAAAGAAAATTCTGATTGCCTTAGCCATGGTATTTGTAGCTATACAATTTGTTCGCCCTGAAAAAAACAATTCAGGAGACAACCAATATGATATCTCCACGAAATACAATGTTCCCCCCAGAATAGGCACGTTACTTCAAAGCGCCTGTTACGATTGCCATTCGAATACGACCCGCTATCCGTGGTATTCAAATATCCAACCCGTCGCCTGGTGGTTGAGCGACCATGTCAAACACGGTAAGGGGCATCTTAATTTCTCAACGTTTACCAACAGAAAAGTGGCGATCCAATATCATAAATTTGAAGAGATCTCGGAGATGGTGCAAAAGAAAGAAATGCCAATAGCAGCCTACACGGTGCTTGGACTCCATGCGGATGCTGATTTGTCGGATGAAGAAAGAGGCACTTTGGTCAATTGGGCTGAGGAGCAAATGGCTATGATGAAGGAGGCTTATCCTGCGGATAGCTTAGTGCTGAAGCGAAAAAAGTAACTGGCAGCCAGTTACTTTTTCGGCTGTGCCAGCTTATGGTTTTTCTGAAAGATGGGGATTCTAGGCTTTTTAAGCGATTGTTACTTTTTTCACTCGTCCTGTATTTGAGAATATTATAGGGTCACCAAAAGGAAAAGTTAATCCCGTTGGCACTATGCTTTTCAATCCTGCGTTCTTTTTTTCCGGAAAAAAGAACCAAAAACCTCGTCGCGGTAAAAACTCACCTTCGCATTTTATCTTGTTTATATTTTCCAGCACATTTTACATTCGTTTTCATTCCTCCCTCTTTTTCCGCTTGCGAACCAAGAAGTATTATCAACTAATTAGCGAGCGAAATACAAGCTGATTCGGATGCTCGAACAGTTTAGCACGACAATCAATTAAATGATTTTCTGAAAGCCATAAATTTTCAAAAAAAACCTTGAAACCCTATATAAATTTTTATTTGAAACAGACGAAAGATTAAATAAAACAAACATTGGCCGATACGTGAAGACTTCTTTGTCCTTCATATTTATTAGTCAAAGGTTGATCTGGCCTTAAAACATTTACCAATTATTACACTCTTGCTTTTTATTCGCCACATTCAAATCCCATTAAAATTTGAAATATTCTTCGCTTGCTCTCCGCCCTATGCATTTCTCCCTTCTTATTTGAAATATGTCCTAAGCCTCTCCGCCGCCTCGATCAGTGTTTCTTCTTTTTTGGCAAAACAAAAACGGAGGATTTTGGCATCACTCCCCTTTTGATAGAAAGGACTCATGGGGATCGTGGCTACTCCACCTTCCATCGTAAGCTTTTTTGCAAAAGCCAAATCATCTAAATCAGAAACATCACTGTAATCAGCAATGATAAAATAACTCCCGAAGCAGGGAAGAAATTTTAGTGGTAAATCTTCCACCAGTTTTAACCAGAAATCTCTTTTTTGTTGATAGAATGCAGCTAATGCATGAAAGTCCGCATGATGCTGCATATAATAGGCTATGCCATGCTGCATAGGTCGGTTCACTGAAAAAACATTGTATTGATGGTTCTTTCTTAACTCTACTGTAAGCTCCGGTGGCGCAATAACATAGCCGGTTTTCCAGCCGGTCACATGAAGGCTTTTACCAAAAGAAAAAACAACAAACGAACGCTTATACAAGGCAGGAAATCTCAAGACGGATTGATGTACATGCCCATCAAAAATGATGTGCTCATACACTTCATCACTGATGAGATAGAGTTGATGCCTGGTCACAATCTCTTCCAACCGCTTTAAATCTGAATCATCCAATAAGACACCACAAGGATTGTGCGGGGTGTTAGTTATGATAACTTTTGTGCGATCGGTGATCATAGCCTCCACGGCATCCCAATCGACTTTATACGCAGGAGGTTGCAATTGATAGGTCTTCACTACGCCCCCAAAAGAAACGACTGAAGGAATATAACAATCATAACTTGGTTCAATCACAATGACTTCATCACCTTCTTCCACCATCGTCCCAATGATGGAATAGATGGCCTGTGTGCCCCCGGCGGTAATCGTGATTTCTGTTTCAGGATTTGGCATCCAGCCATAATCCATATATAACTTTTTGGCGATAAGGATATTGAGTTCAGGCAAGCCGGGCATCGGGGCATATTGATTTTGCCCCTCCAACATAGCTTTTGAAACCGCATCCAGCAAATGCGTATCCGTATTAAAATCCGGAAAACCCTGCGCCAGATTAATGGCATTATGCTCCAGCGCAAGCTTGGACATAACGGAAAAAATTGTTAGTCCTACATCAGGTAGTTTACTCTTTAATCGCATCAGGTATAATCTTGGTAGCGGTCAAAAACCCTATTGATACTTTCGGCCAGCTTCCGATCTTTGTCCGTTACCATATTGCCGGCATCATGTGTGCTCAACTTGATCCGGACACTATTCCATATATTAGTCCATTCCGGATGATGATTTTGCTTTTCAGCTAACATAGCTACCTCTGACATGAAGGCCCATGCCTGAGAAAAATCTTTGAAGAGAAACTCACCGATGAGTTTATTATCTTTTTCTATCCAGTGTATCATATTACAATTCCCAGTTTCCTCTATCAATTTCAGTGATCGTTGCTGCCAGTAAATCGATCGTCGATCGAATATCCTGCATATTCGCCATTTCAATACTTTGATGAACATGCCTTAACGGAATGGAGATAGCACCTGCAATGGATCCTTTAGCGCCTTGCCGCTGCAAGGCTCCTGTGTCTGTCCCTCCGGCTGGCAATATTTCCAATTGATGGGTAATGGAATTTCTGGTAGCTACCGCTTTCATAAATGAAGTCATACGTGTATCACAGATGACAGATCCATCCAGAATTTTTATGGCCGCTCCCTTGCCCAGACGAGTCACCATTTCGTGTGGCATTGCGCCCGGTGTATCGAAGGCTATGGTCACATCAAGTCCAATTCCAAAATCCGGATCTATATGGCCGGCTGCACTAAAGGCACCTCTCAGCCCAACTTCTTCCTGAACCGTAAAGACAGCAAAAAAATCATAGGGTAATTGTTTAGCTCTAAGTGTCTTTAGCACTTCGATCAGAATATAAACCGACACACGATTATCCAGTGATTTTCCATTGATGCATTCGCCCATCATGATGAGATCACGCTCACGTGTGACAGGATCCCCTACTTCTACCAACTCTTTTACACGATTCGCCGGCATCCCGGTATCGATAAAATAGTCTTTCAATTGCACATTCTTCCCTTTCTCTTCCGGTGTCATCAGGTGAACAGGCTTACTGCCCATAACCCCCATGATATCTTCTCTCCCATGGACGATCACACGTTGCGCTGTCAAGGTCTTGGGGTCGAAACCACCCAACGGATGGAAACGAATAAAACCTTCGTCATCAATGTGGGTCACCATAAAACTGATCTCATCCATGTGGGCCGCAACCATGACCCGTTTAGGCTCAAGTCCCTTGATCACACCGATGAGGGATCCCATAGGATCCACATACATATCATCCACCAGATCTTTGATCTCTTCTTTGATCAGATTGCGGATTTGGGATTCAAAACCGGGGGCCCCGGGGGTCTCAGAGATGCGTTTTAATAACTCAAAATCTATCATAGGGTAAAGGTAAGGATTCAGAAGGAGTCAGTGGTCAGTGGTCAGTGGTCAGTGGTCAGTGGTCAGTGGTCAGTGGTCAGTGGTCAGTGGTCAGTGGTCAGTGGTCAGTGGTCAGTGGTCAGTGTAAAAAAATAAATAATACTTGACTTTTACCTGGAAAGGGAATAAATTTATTTTCTTTCTTTAGTTGAATCGGAAAATTATGTTCCTTTATTTAGCGCACACCAGGCTTGAGGTGTATAAGCAATCATATGCCCTGTCAATTGAGGCATATACAATCACTAAATTATTACCTGACTCCGAAAGATATAATTTAATCAGCCAAATTCAAAGGGCTTCCTTATCTGTCTATTTAAACATTGCTGAAGGATGTTCAAGAAGATCAAACAAGGAACGCAAACGCTATTTTGAGATGGCCAGAGGTTCTCTCATAGAAATAGATTCTGCATTAGATATTGCTGTTGGATTACAATTTCTAAAGAAAGATCAAATAGAAATCATTGGCGAAATGATTGTCAAAACCTTTAAACTTTTATCCGGCTTGATTGGGAAATTCAACCTCCTCACTACTCCCCCCTAAAACTCAACCACTCAATTCACTACTGACCATTCACCACTGACTACTCACAACTTACGTAACATTCCCCATCAGTTTCTTAATCAATGGCGAAATGAGGATCAGCACAACCCCTGCGATCACTGCATAAATGGCCAGCTGATGATATCCATTTGTAAATGAAATGAGTTTTTCTACTGCTGTTGCATCTGCATCAGGGACTGACATTCCTTTGCCTAAGAGTCCAGCAACATACTGCCCATAGCCACTGGCGAGAAACCACATACCCATCATAAGACCCTGCATGCGACTGGGTGCCAGTTTAGTCATCAGTGATAGTCCGATCGGGGAAAGGCATAGCTCTCCAAAGGTGATGATTAAATACGCAAACGTAAATATTTCTAAAGAAGACAGCCCTTGTGCATTGGCGAAACTAACCATGGAATAAAACACATAAAATCCGGCGGCCAGAAACAGGAAACCAAGTCCAAATTTGATAGCTGAGTTCGGCTCCACTTTGCGCTTGCTCAACCAAATCCATAGCAATCCAATCAATGGCGCAAAGACAATCACAAAAAGCGAATTGGAGGAGTTATTGACAATATTTGGATCGATATTAGCACCCAATAAATCGTGCTTTACATTATTCAACGCAAACAAACTCAGCGACCCGCCACTCTGCTCAAAGAAAGCCCAAAACAAAACCGAGAATAAAATAAAAATAAGTGCCGCGATCAACTTCTTATTTTCATCCCACGTATGGTGTCTCATTTCATAAAACACATATAAGAGTGTCACCGGTCCGGCGATGAGCATAAATATATCCGTGTTCCGCATGTTCTGTATCAATAAATACAGTAATGGAATCATCGCCAGTGAACCACCATAGGTAAGGAGTTCATACAATCGCTTCTTGTTTTTTGGCATCGATGGATGAAGTGGGGACAAGCCTATTGGCCCCATAGTTTTTTGCGTAAAAAACAAGACGACAATACTAATACACATAGCCACACCTACCAAAGCAAATGCAAGGTTCCAGGAATAGTATTTTCCAACCCATATCATCAGAATACCCCCAAGCAGAGCGCCAAGATTAATACCGGAATAGAATAAACTAAAACCTGCTTCGCGTCGCGTATCTCCTTCTTTATACAAGCCTCCCACCATCGTGGAAATATTAGGCTTGAAAAAGCCTGTGCCAATAATGGTAAAACAGGTTCCTATATAAAAGAACTCAGCCGGGGATGTCGCTATAAAAAATCCACCAACCGCCATCATAGCGCCTCCCCAAAAGAGAGACTTTCTGAAACCAAGAATTTTGTCCGCAAAAAAACCACCTACAAACGTGAAGATGTAAATAAAGGCTTGTATCGCTCCGTATTGAAGATTAGCTGCACCATCAGCCAGCATCAGCTTTTCCACCATAAACACGGTAAGCATTCCCCGCATTCCATAGAAGCAAAACCTTTCCCACATTTCAATGGAAAACAAGGACCAGAGCTGCCTTGGGTACTTCCCTTCAAAATTCTGAATGCTCTCCAGCGTATATTCTGCTGCTACATTTGATTGGTTTTGACTCATATCAATTCATTTTTTTTAACGGGTGATACTTAAATGATCAACCAATTTTCTAACCCTTTCACAAAGCTCATTTATCAAAATAAAAATAACCTAGATCGTGAATGCAAGGCAATCGGTTGATCCATCATAAAAACGCACGGCTGAAGGATATCTATTTTACTTCGCCCATCAGTCGTTTCATCCATGGCACCAGTAAGAACATAATTAATGAGGCGACCAGACTGAAAATGAAAATGGCTAAAAAGATATTTTTCAATGGAAAAGATTCAAACATGCCACCGACACGCCCACCGATAAAATTACCGGTTGCTGCTCCCAGAAACCAAATACCCATCATCTGTCCGACGATACGGGTTGGTGCGAGTTTCGTCATCGCACTGAGACCAACAGGTGATAGGAATAGTTCGCCGACTGTATGAATAAAATACAACATCAACAACCAATGAATACCTACCCGATTGCCTGTTTTTTCAATCAAAATGGCTGCCGGAACAAGGATCAGAAAACCAACCCCAACAAGGAGTAGTCCGATCACAAATTTCATTGGCGTGGATGGCTCCATCTTCATGCTATGGAGTTTGAGCCATAACCACGCAAAGACACCTGATAAGCCAATGATGAAAAGAGCATTAATACTTTGCCACCAGGTAGATGGAAAGCTATGACCTAAAAAGCTATTATTAGTATTTCTGTCAGCAAATAACGTCAGGGTAGATCCTGCCTGTTCGAAAGCGGACCAGAATAGCGCAGCGGCGAGATAAAAAATAATAATGGCAACAATTCTTTTCTTTTCAGCATCATCAAATCCTCCTTTGGTAAAGAGGAATCCGAAGTATACAACCGGAACGATCAATAACAGAATTCCCACTAAATCAGATACACTAACCACCGTTAAAGGCATGATGCCGGTAAAATGTACTGCCAGTAAGATGACAACTCCGGCCAACAGGCCAAGCATTCCGTTCTGCAGTGATTTCTTTTGTTTGGCATGCACTTCAGGGTCCGCGCTCTTTTCTAATTTTCCGGCATCCCCTAAATGCTTTGCTCCTATTTTATATTGAATAAGTCCCAGCGTCATTCCAATGGCTACTACCAGAAAACCGGACCGCCAGTTGACATTCTGTCCAAAATATCCGGCGATAAGCGGAGCCAGGAAAGCACCCAGATTTATACCCATATAGAAAATAGAGAATGCTGAGTCTCTTCTTGCATCTCCCTGGCCATATAAAGAACCCACCATGGTACTTACGTTTGGCTTTAAGAGACCGGTACCAATAGCAATCAAGCCAAGGCCGGAATAAAAACTCGGTAAACCAAAAGGTGCTGCCAGGCAAAGATTCCCTAAGGCTATAATCACCCCACCGTAGAAAACAGCATTTCGGGCACCGATAAATTTATCGGCGATCCAGCCACCCGGAAGGTTGGTCATATACACCACAGCGGTATACAAGCCATACAAGGCACCTGCTTCAACGACTGTAAGTCCTAGTCCGGGATTATCACTAACGACCGCAGCGGTCATATACAGTATCAACATCGCTCTTCCTCCGTAGTAAGAAAAACGTTCCCACATTTCTGTAAAAAACAAAGTGGCTAGTCCCGGTGGATGCCCAAAAAAACTCTTCATGTATTGCTATTTATGGCGTGAATCAAAATATCCTAAAAGTTGAAGGCGAGCCAAAATAATGAAAAGTTTGAGTTTTCTCTTATTGAAGGGAAAACCTACACTGATTTCCATAATACATTATGCTTTTCAATGGCCGGAAGAGGGTTCAAAAACTGGGGCATAATATCTTTTCTGCAGCCTTGTATTTCTAAGGATTGGTCATTTAATCAACTGATTGTCACCAACTGATTGACTCGCCTCCAGGAAAGCAAATTGTAAATACAATAAAAAAAGTATAAATAGGATTTTACTCCGCGCTGGCTAATGGATATTTTAACCCTTTGTAATCTGTCAGCACTGCTTTGACCTTGCCTACAGAGACAGGACTCTCAATCATCAGCGGAAGATGGTTGCGATCGGCTGACAAATAAACATCCATGCGTGTGTCATCATCAAAGAAATGACCTGACACCATCTGAGGTCGGATGATGTTTGTTTTATGCTTACCCATTTTATAAATCTTGGTGACCACATCTTTCTCCGCAATTTCCACCTGAAGTGGATATTCTTCTTCTACAAAAACTTTTACACCAAATTGATCTCCGGAATGATATTGATTGAAATCCAGATTACGCACATTGTAAACAATCGAAATCAGATCATGCATACAGGTGGAAAGTTCTTCGGTATATTCTTTCGAAGGCTTATCCGGCCATCCTTTGGTAGCATGCACTTTATTATTCTCCTGGTCAAAGTTGAATTTGTCCCACCATTGGTATTTACCTTCCTGAATATCCCGTGAAAAAGATATCGGGAGTAGGGTCTTTTTGTCAATGACACTTTCATAGTAATCATTGACCTCATAAAACCATTCAAAAGCACTGATGGTCTTTCCGACAACCGTAATATGATACCGATCCCCCAGATCATCCACTTTAAACGTAGCTCTCCCGGCGGGAATCCAAATAAATTCCAACTGGTAATAAAGTGTATACGTCACTTCCTCGCCACCCTGCCAGCAAAAGTTTTCAGTATCACAAAAGTTATTAGGCACCACATCTGCCACCGGTGCAGGACGTGAAAACCACAGCAAGGAAGTCAGTATGAGTGATACCTTTAACATAGTTATTAAACGAAATTAGGGGTAAAGTGTTACATCAGAAGTCTTTAATAGCAGATTTTTATAATGTTTTTAACCTTTTGGCACATACCCCCAACCAGCCTTAATGAGGCAAGCCAGCGTTGCATTGCCAAAATTCTTTCAATCTTTACGTTCTGAATCAAAGCGAATCCTGTCCAATCTTCTATGGAGATCATCATTATTTTAATCCTTATACTCATCAATGGCATCTTCTCTATGTCAGAAATTGCCCTAATCTCCGCGCGTAAAAGCAGACTCGAAAGTGCTGCCAACCGGGGAAATAAAGGCGCAAAAACAGCCCTCGAACTCCAATCCAGACCAAGCAGACTGCTCTCCACGGTTCAAATCGGCATCACCCTGATAGGGTTATTGACAGGTGTATTCAGTGGTGATAAGATATCTGAGGATATGGAAGCGATTCTACAGCAGATTCCTTTTCTGGCAAAATATGCCTCTACGCTCTCCGTTGCTGTCGTCCTGACTATTGTTACCTTCTTTTCGCTGGTCCTCGGCGAGTTGGTGCCCAAGCGCATCGGTCTCACCTACCCCGAAACGATCTCAAGGATGATGGCCTTTCCAATGAAAGTGATTGCTACGATCAACGCTCCTTTTATCTGGTTGTTGACCGCTGCCACTAACCTGATATTAAAAATACTCAATATCAAACGCTCAAAGGAAAGCAGAGTCACAGAAGAAGAAATAAAAGCCTTCGTCAAGGAAGGAATGGAGGATGGGGAGATTCAGGCCATCGAACAAAATATAGTCAACCGGGTATTTAGTGTAGGAGACCGCAGTGTAAGTTCTCTGATGACTTCCAGAAAAAAAATGTCAACCATTGAGCGTTCATCTACGAAGGATGAAATACGGCTCAAAGTGTTTGATCACCTCCATAATTATTATCCAATTTATGACAACGAAAAACAGGACATTGTTGGGGTCGTTAGTTTAAAACAATTGTTTTCAGAAATTGGGCATGATGATTTTAGTTTACATAAAGTGATGAAGGAGCCCATCTATATTGCTGAAAGGGATTCCGCTTACAAAGCTTTGGAGGCTTTTAAAAAATCACACATTCATTATGCATTAGTCATCGATGAGTATGGATCGACCCAGGGCATCATCACCATGAGTGATATCCTTGAAGCGCTGGTTGGCGATATCTCCGATTTCTATAGTGAAGAGTACATCTTTCAACAACGCGATGAAAATTCATGGCTGGTCGATGGGCACTATCCTCTACCTGATTTTCTGATGCGATTTGGTCTGGAAGAATATGTAAAGCATTATGACTTCAATACTGTGGGTGGCTTAATCATGTACGAACTGGGACATATTCCAAAACAATCTGAAATCATCCAATGGGCTAATTTTAAATTTGAAATCCTGGATATGGATGGGCCTGCTATTGATAAAGTTTTGGTGACCAGAATAAAGGGTTGAGGCATGGGACATGGGACATGGGGCATGGGACAAATTAAAAATTACGATCCCGATCGATCGGGAGAATTACGAAATAAGACACGAGACTTTTAATCTGCTGAAGCATCGTATTATAATAACCATTTAACCTTCTTAACCCTTATAACCCTTTAAAAATAATCACCCAATCACTCTATCACCTATCACTAAATCCTTCATGTCTTCATCCAATTCAAAAGCGTCAAAGAGAATTCTCGGAATTGATCCGGGGACAAATGCGCTTGGGTTTGCGGTCATTGAGGTGGATGGGGAAAAAGTGGATGTATTGGAAATTGGGGTATTGCATCTGAAAGACAGGAAAGAGCATACGGAAAAGCTGCGTGAAATATTTTTAGAAATTCAGGAGATCATCGAACGCTATTTACCAAAAGATCTGGCAATTGAAGCACCGTTTTTTGGAAAAAATGTGCAGTCTATGCTGAAGCTTGGAAGAGCACAGGGAGTCGCCATGGCAGCCGGTATGACGATGGGTTTAGCGATTACAGAATACTCTCCTAAAAAAGTAAAACAATCCGTCACCGGCAATGGCAATGCCACCAAAGAACAGGTCGCAGATATGCTGGTTCGCTTGAATATCCTCGAACAAGGAAAATTCCAACTGGATGCCACTGATGCACTCTCGGTAGCCGTGTGTCATCACTATCAAGCCGGCAAACCAGTTTCTTCCAAAAAAGGAGGCTGGGGTTCTTTTATAAAGGATAACCCGGGGAGGGTTAAGTGAGTGGTGAGGAGTGAGTGGTGAGTGGTGAAATCACGAAATACAAAACTCGGTCAAGTCCATATTTTCAGTCTTCGTATCCTTACGATTTGCCGATCCCGATGAACGGGAAGGAGTTTACTCCTGCATCTCTGTTTCAATTGAATCTGCAATCGAACACAAAGTTGTTGGTGCAACCTCCAACAACGGCTAGTCTGAAATAACACTATCACTAAAATTCAAGTGTCTCCCTTCGCTCTTAGCTCTCTGCTCTTCGCCCTACGCTTCTAGCCCTTCCTCGGCTCCGTCTCCGTCTCCGCACCATCCTCGTCATCCTCTTTAATATCTTTGACAAGATCGTTCACATCCTGCGTGGCCTTCTTTAGTTTGTCGACATGCTTACTGCGTCTTCTGGATTTGCTCTTTTCGCCATTCTCCGAAGGAATCTTTGAGCCATCACCCTTGAACCCTTCTTCACTAAAAACAAATCCATTTTTATCAGCATCGACATAGATCGTATCCCCCTCTTCAAACTCTCCGGAGAGCACTTGTATCGCCAGTTCGTTGACCAGTTCAGTTTCGATCACTCGCTTGAGTGGTCTTGCCCCAAACTGCGGATCATATCCCATATCAGCTAATAAGTTTAAAGCATTATCATTTATCTCAAGGGCCAGTTCGCGATTAGCGAGGTTCTTTTTAATCTTTTTCAACAAAAGCACAGCGATCTGCTTGATCTCTTCTTTCGTCAACGGAAGGAACATAATCTTATCATCAATCCTGTTCAGAAATTCAGGTCTAAGATTCTCCTTCAGTTTTTCGAAAACTTCATCTTTCGTGGTGGCGATGATATCATCGCGCTGACTTTCCCCAAGCGCTTCGAGGTCTTCAAAATTTTCAAGGATCACCTCACCACCCATATTAGAGGTCATTATGACAATGGTGTTTTTAAAATTAGCGATCCGCCCTTTATTATCCGTCAAACGACCATCATCCAATACCTGCAACAAAACATTAAACGTATCCGGATGTGCTTTTTCAATTTCATCTAACAAAACAATAGAGTAAGGCCTGCGACGAACGGCTTCTGTCAATTGTCCACCCTCATCATAGCCAACATACCCGGGAGGGGAACCTACCAAGCGGGATACCGCATGTTTCTCCTGATATTCACTCATGTCGATCCGGGTGATCGCATTTTCATCGTCAAACAAAACCTCTGCGAGGGCTTTTGCCAATTCGGTTTTCCCTACTCCCGTAGGACCGAGAAAAATAAACGAACCAATTGGCTTATTCGGATCCTGAAGACCTGCTCTGCTTCTGCGCACGGCATTACTCACGGACACGACCGCTTCCCGCTGCCCGATCAATCGCTTGCCGATTTCATCTTCCAGGTGAAGCATTTTTTCTTTTTCGCTCACCATCATCTTCTGCAATGGAATACCTGTCCATCGGGAGACAACTTCTGCAATGTCATTGGCAGTGACTTCTTCGTTACTGAATCGGTTTTCTTTAGGAATCTCATCCAATTTTGCTTCAGCCTCTTTTAGTCGAGCAGTCTCCGCGACTAACTCCCCATATCTTATTTTGGCCACTTCTTCATACTTCGATTCGCGCTCTGCGACAACCGCGGCGTGCTCCAATTCATCAATCCTTTTTTTGATAATTTGAATGGAGTCGACTAATTCTTTTTCGTTCTTCCATGTGGCTTTGAGGGTATCAAATTTCTCCTGTGTATTGGCGATAGTTTCTGTGATTACCTTTAACTTTTTGACATCATTCTCACGCTTGACGGCTTCGCGCTCGATCTCCAACTGTCGTAGTTTTCGATCTGCCTGATCGATTTCTTCCGGCATGCTATCCAACTCAAGACGCAGTTTGGCAGCGGCCTCATCAATCAGATCGATTGCTTTATCCGGCAAATGTCGGTCTGCGATATACCGATGAGAAAGTTCCGCGGCAGCAACGAGTGCTTCATCGAGAATATCAATTTTGTGATACACTTCATACTTATCCTGAATACCTCTTAAGATCGAAATGGTGTCTGCTACGGAAGGCTCATCAATAAAAACGGTCTGAAATCTTCTGACCAGGGCTTTATCTTCTTCGAAATATTTTTGGTATTCATCGGCCGTGGTAGCACCGATGGTACGCAACTCACCTCTGGCAAGCGCAGGTTTGAGAATATTTGCAGCATCCATGGCACCCCCTCCGCCTCCGGCACCGATCAGGGTATGTATCTCATCAATAAAAAGGATAATTTCTCCTTCCGAACTCTTCACTTCTTCAATGACGGCTTTAATGCGCTCTTCAAACTCACCTTTAAATTTTGCACCCGCAATTAATGCTGCAATATCGAGCACATAAATTTGTTTGGAGAGTAGATTGTCCGGGACATCCTTGGTAACGATTCGCCAGGCAAGGCCTTCGACAATGGCTGTTTTTCCTACACCGGCCTCTCCTATCAGGATGGGGTTGTTCTTTTTACGTCTGGAAAGAATATGGAGGATCCTTCGAATTTCTTCATCACGGCCAATAATCGGATCAAGCTTTCCGTCAAGTGCTCTCTGATTTAGGTGGATACCATACTTCTTGAGCGCGTTGTATTGGTTATCTGTATTTTGATCAGTGACCGTCCGGCCGCCACGGAGCTCTTTGATCGCTGCTTTGAGTGCGTCAAGAGTCGCGCCCTGATCTTTGAGTATCTGGCCTCCCTTGCTGCTGCCTTTCATGATCCCCAGCAGCATGATTTCTGTAGAGATAAACTCATCGCCGAATTCAGCGAGAAACTTCTTCGCTTCGGCGAGTGCCTTATTGCTGTGCTCAGATAAAAACTGCTTGTCGGAACCGGTTACCTTGGGATATCCTGCGATGGCCTCATCCAGTGCTTTTGTCAGCTGTGGGATACTTACCCCTATCTTTTGAAAAAGGAATTTAGCGCTATCCTCACTCGCTTCGAGGATACCTTTGAGCAGGTGGGTGGTATCCACGGTTTGTTGCTGCATTTTGGAGGCCAGGCGTTGGCCGGCAAGAATTGCTTCCTGTGCATTAATGGTAAAATTATCGTAGGTCATGGTTTGTTTTTCAAAAATCTAGTAAATGTCTCTAGTCCACAAAATAACAAGTTGAGGGAGTACGGAGTTCGCTATTCGACCGAATCTAATCGTTAATAGATGTTTAAGGACCATTTTCAGCGAATATTTCCAAACTATTTTTACAAAAGTTAAACTTTTTTTTCGGTGTATTTCTGTCTCATTTACTGAGAGTTGGATAAGGACAATTCTGTGCAGGTGTACAAACACCAAATAAAATATCACATACAAATATTATATATGAATAAAAAGTATATATCTTGTCACATTGCAAAACAGATTTTTTCCCTGGTTTTATGAACATATCCGGGTTGTTATCCATTCCTCTGTCAAAAAGTTGATGGGCAGGATCATTAGAAGAGAACCATCATTATATTTGCGCCCGTTACCCCCATGGCAGTTCAAACAAAACGACACTTCAAAGCGAATGGCAAGCTCCTTCTCACCGGAGAATATCTTGTCCTTAATGGAGCCATCTCCCTTGCTTTGCCCTGCAAGCTTGGGCAATCTATGAATATCAACGAACGTCCGGGTAGCGAAATCATTTGGAAGGCCTATGATCGGAAAGGAAACCTTTGGTTTTCTGCCAAATTTGACCTTATGGCTTTTGAGCCTACCAAGGCCTCCGATAATGATCTGGCCAATAGCATCCAACAATTACTCCGGGGAGCCTGCCGTCAGAACTCAGAGTTTCTATCCCAATGGCGGAAATACACCGTAGACACTTATCTTGAATTTGACCTTGAATGGGGACTCGGCAGCAGTTCAACGCTGGTGTGGCTGGTCGCCCAATGGGCTGAAGTGAATCCATACATTTTGCTGTTTGACACGTTTGGCGGATCTGGATATGATATCGCCTGTGCAGATGCTGATGGCCCGGTATTATACCAGCTGCTGGAAGATGAATTACATATTGACGGGGCCGGATTCAATCCTTCTTTCAAAGACAATTTATATCTCGTCTATCTCGGACGCAAGCAAAGCAGCAAAGAAGCGCTGAAAAATTACCATCAGACGAAAGCCACGCTCAATGGCTCCGTCGACAAAGTATCCAGGCTCACCGAAAGTATCAACACCGCCAAGTCCTTGAAAGAGTTTGAATCACTGGTACAAGAACACGAGCGTATCGTTTCCAATATCATTGGATTGCCCACGGTCCAAAGCAACGAATTCTCTGATTACTGGGGATGTGTTAAATCTTTGGGTGCCTGGGGAGGTGACTTTGTACTTGCTACGTCGGATCGATCTACTGAAGAAACTAAACAATATTTCAATGCCAAAGGCATGAATGTGGTGTTTAAGTATGACGAGCTGATCCTGGGGTGATTCTTCAGAGCTCATTATCTGAATCACGGATTATTTGGATGACTCTGATTCCACGGATTTATTTTGTTTGATTATTCAGACGATGAACTCAGAGAAAACATCATTCCACTATCCCAGTCACCGGATACTCATCACCATCCCAATCATTTAATGCATTTATGATTTTATAGGATTCATACCGGGCAAGGTGTTTTTTATGAATGGGCCTTGGCGTCAACATTCCGGATGCCACAAGTCTTTTCCAGGTCGTTCCTGCCAGGAAAGGCATTGATGGCGTGTACCATTTTTTCCCGGAACGAAAAGCAATATTGGCCCTGGTCGTATCTGCGATCCAACCATTCCGGATCATCAGCACATCATCCGCACCTTCGCGTTTGTCAAAAAGATCATAAAGAAATCTTCTGTCTTCGTACTTGTATAAATATTCGAAATCTTCAGCGACATCCATCATGCGCAGGGAATTAAACACTGCGTCAGCCTCAGGAATAAATTCAATGGAAACCGAAAGCAGCCCATAGATTATGCGGCATCGCCACATGCCCTCATTGGGAAGGTCACAAGACAAAAGAATTTCTGAAAGTTGCAATGATCGTTCTCCTTCTGAAATATCCGGATGAAAATGATTCATCGTGGCATCCACACGTTGCTGATGCCATGCAAGGTGACGAGGTTTCCCGTGATCAATACATAAAGTTTCTAAAAACTGAATCACCATAAACTATTTGAAATAATCAAATGCGAACATCGAAGATTTTCAAGTGAAATGTTCTTTTCAGATATACAAAGCGAATCTAAACGGGAATATACACTTTGTCCAACATCTCCTGATATTCCTGTGCGGCATTGCTTCTGTAGGTTAATCCGCCACCACTTCTATAATAAAATCCATCTTCGCGTTGTTCAATCATACGAATCATGACTGCACTATTTAGGTCTTTCCCATCAAATACGCCAAATACGCCGGTAAAATAATTTCGGGGATCCGGCTCAATCGCTTTAATAAGTTCAACCGTCCTTTTTTTTGGCGCACCTGTCACGGATCCGGCAGGCAGCAAGGCATGCATCATGCTTCCGGGTCGGTCAATATATGTTTCTTTCAAAACGCCTGAAATCTCAGTACTGCATTGAAGCAATGTTTTCTCCGCCGTTGCTATTTCTGTTATAAATCGATATTGATTGACAGTTACCTGATCAGAAACAATACATAAATCATTGCGCAATAAATCTACCACGGTGGCATGTTCTTCCTGTTCCTTAATATCGGCTAATAATTTTGCTTTGGCATCAGGCAAGGAAGCATCGATCGTTCCTTTCATTGGAAAGGTACGAATGACGCCATCCACTACGGAAACAAATTGCTCCGGGGAGAAAACAACAAATTTTCCATCGACCAATAACTTGAATGGTGCCTGAGCAGCATCGTAAATTTCTGAAAGCGAAAGTCGGTTTGATAATTTGGTTGAATAGCACAAATTCAGCAGATAGGTATCCCCGGCCTTAATGGCAGCAAGTGCACGATCAAATCCATTTTGATACACCTGAAAGTCAACAGGCGATTTTGTAAAATGATCAGTTAGCGCTTTTGATTTATGGTCACTTTTTCCACCTATTTGATAACGAATCAAAGGTGCATTTGCCTCCGCACGTTTGGTTGCCAATTCGTTCAATGGCAAAATGATGGGTTGATGGCATTCAAAATCAAGGACAAACAAGTACGGAATACCTTCTGCGGCTAATTGATCCATCCGCTGTACCCATGCTGGTGATTCCATCCGGCTTATTTTGACTGATCCGCTAATGCACGACAGACCACTTTGAAACTATTCACGCCATGAATGGTATCCATTCTCATGTATTGGCTGACGGACCAGGTGTATGTTCCTACTTCAGGAAAAGTAAATCGATGTTGTAGTGGCAATGAAATCGTGCATGAGTGACCACTGCAATCCCCTGCCCAGGAGCCATCCGGATTGATTAATTCAATGGAAGAAACGGATTCCACTTCTTTGCCGGAAGGAAAAGTCGTTTGGGTCTTGATATAGAGGTTTTGATATGGATAGGTGTCCTCATGACCTAACGTGATATCCATCGCATAGACCGTTGTGGTATCTGTTGCAACGAGCGTAAATGATTTCTGATCACCGGAAAGCCATTCGTGATTTTGCATCGTCCAATGGGCGGAATTCAGCACCGAATTATCACAAGCGCTAAGGATCAGCAAAAAAAAAGTCCCGATGAAAAGAAAGCGAATCAAGAAAAATAGTCTTTCATCTTTTCAAAAAATCCTTTTTCTGTTTTGCTGGGTTGCGGCTTGAAATTTGGTGCTTCCTGAAATTTTTCCATGATTTTCTTTTCCTCATCCGTGAGCTTTTTTGGCGTCCAGATATTAACATAGATCAGTTGATCTCCTTTGCCGTATGCCTGGACGGAAGGAAGACCTTTACCCGTCAGCCGGAATATTTTTCCACTTTGCGTCCCCGGCGGTATCTTGATTTTTACTTTACCCGAAAGACTTGGAATATCCACAGAACAGCCCAGTGCTGCATCCGGGAAACTCAAATACATTTCATAAATCAGATTATTACCATCGCGTTTTAGTTCTGCATGCTTCTTGACTTCGATACTGATGTGCAAGTCTCCTGCAGGTCCACCTTTAATACCCGCATTTCCTCTTCCCCGCATGGTCAGTTGCATTCCATCTTCCACGCCTGCAGGAATATCGATATCGATCATTTCTTCATCGATGACACGACCTTCTCCTCTGCATTTTGTACAGGCTTCCACAACAATAGATCCGGTACCATGGCAGGTAGGACATTGTGCTGTCGTCTGCATCTGCCCTAAAAAAGTACTTCGAATCTGGCGCACTACGCCGGAACCTCCACACGTCTGACAGTTTTTGACATTGCCATCTTTTGCGCCACTGCCATTGCAGGTTTTACAGGACTTGCGCTTTTTAACTTTGATAGTTTTTTTAACACCGGCTTCGACTTCTTCCAGTGAAAGACTTAGTTTGATACGCAGATTAGAGCCCTTCTGTCCCTGAGCCCGTTGGCTGCCACTACGTCCCCCGAAAAAAGATTCGAATGGACTATCGCCAAAAACGTCTCCGAACTGACTGAAGATATCGTCCATATTCATCCCCTGGCCGCCATGGAATCCCTGACCCGAGACACCGTCATGACCATAACGGTCATATCTGGCCCGCTTATCAGCATCGCTCAATACTTCATAGGCTTCAGCAGCTTCTTTAAATTTCTCTTCTGCTGACTTATCATCTGGATTACGATCCGGATGATACTTCATCGCTATCTTCCGATAAGACTTTTTGATGATGACCTCATCCGCATCCTTAGGTACTTCGAGTATGTCGTAAAAATCGCGTTTGCTCATTGATAATTATTATTTCCCCACCACCACTTTGGCGTGACGAATGATTTTGTCATTTAAAGTATATCCGGTTTCGATGGTATCGACCACGACACCCTTTTGACTCTCTTCCTGGACAGGAATTTCGGTTAATGCCTCATGCCACTCAGGGTCAAACTTCTCTCCCGTACTCTGCATTGGTGCAAGTCCTTGATTTTGTAATATGGTATTCAATCGATTGTAGACCAGAGATACTCCTTCGCTAAAATGCTCCTCATTCTCGGGGTCATCCGAGCTCATCTTGGCGCGGTTGAAATCATCCAAAACCGGCAGCAGACTGACGATGATATCTTTACCGGCGGCATTGATCATCTCCAGACGCTCCCGCATGGTTCTTTTCTTGTAATTATCAAATTCTGCCAATAGACGCAAATGCTTGTCCTTGAGCTCCTGAACGGAAGCCTGAAGCGAAGTAATGTCTGTAGATTCTTCCTCCCCTGCCGGCGTCAGAGTTTCTTCTGTTTCAGGATGCGCTTTGTCAAAATCAAAAAATTTCTCCTCAGCGGCCTGATCCTCCACAGGAGCTCCGTTAGCTTTGTTTTTATCTTCTTTACTCATGTCGTTTTAATATGCTTTTGCCCCATAGAATATTGCTATAGGGTCAATCGAATTTGGTGTGCAAAAGTACTGCCATACGGGACAATTACGCCATTTTGACAGAAAAACAGGTTCAGGATGCAATTGCGGCAGGTTTTCATCCCGAATCAGAGCATCTAATGTCATGAAAACTAATCGATTGGCTAAATCCGATCATGTAAAATTTTAGTGATTTCCTTTAGACCTGGATCTACGGCCATAATCACCCCATCGGGATTGATCAGGAATTTCGTTGGCAATTGCTTCACATTGTAGGCCATGGTCACCGGAGAATCAAAACTTGAGGACTCCATCAGGTGATAAGGCCAGATCAGGCCGTCACTCGCAATCGCCTGTGCCCATCTTGATGAATTGTTTTCCAGGCCAATACTGACAATTTCAAAACCACTGGCATTTTTGAATTCCTGTCCATGAAAATTTTGATACAGTGCTACCAATTCAGGATTACCTTGTCGACAAGGGCCACACCAACTCCCCCAAAAGTCCAGTAAAATATATTTGCCTTTCAAGGCTGATAATGTAAATAAGGAGCCATCGGAGAGTGTGCCTTTAATTTCTATCGCCCTGGCCCCGGTAATATTTTTGGGCTTGAGGTACAGGTTTTTACCTATTCGAATGACCACAAAGGCAACAATAGCTACTCCTAGAAACAATAAGGTACTCTTCATGCACTTGCTTAACAATGAAAGCGAGAAATTGTTAAAGGAGAGATACATGATGGGTGATTTGGTGATAAACAGTATACAATGCTATGCTCCTAGCCCCATGTCCTTCGCCCCATGCCCTTTGCCCCATGCCCTTTGCCC
>JAHEAR010000005.1:48784-109228 GCA_024642665.1 Bacteroidota bacterium | reverse complement strand
TTATTTGCCCTTATGGAAATGCTCACGATCGACCCCAAAGAAACTTTACAAAAAGATTTGCATCAATTTATCGTGGGCTCAGTAGCACCCAGACCTATCGCTTTTGTATCTACCCTTGACAAACAGGGTATCAGCAATTTGGCGCCCTATAGTTTTTTTAATGCCTTTAGTTCTAATCCACCCATCGTTGTTTTCTCAAGCAACCGAAGGGCCTCAGATAACTCAACAAAAGATACGCTTCATAATATCAGAGAAACCGGGGAGTGTGTGATTAATGCTGTCAATTTTAATATCGTCCGGCAAATGGCAGTTGCTTCTGTGGATTTCCCAAGTGATGTAAATGAATTTGAGAAAACAGGCTTAACACCGATTCCCTCAGATTTGGTCAAAGCTTTTCGCATTGCCGAATCCCCTTCCCACATGGAATGTAAAGTAAAGGATGTAATCACCTTAGGAGAAGATGGAGGCGCCGGACATCTCATTATTTGTGAAGTGGTTCGCATGCATGTAGCCAAAGAAGTGCTGACCGATCAAAATCGAATCGATCCGAATAAAATGGATCTGATGGGACGCCTTGGGAGAGCCTATTATGTGCGTTGCAGTGGTCAGGCGATTCACACCATTGTTCAAAATTACAAACCCATCACACTCGGATTCGATCAACTTCCGGAGCATATCAGAAACAGTCCGATTTTAACCGGCAATGATCTTGGCAAATTAGCTGGTCAGGTGGAAATGCCTTCTGAAACTGAATTGCTGGAAGCAAAAGAAATACCGGGCTTAAAGGAAGCATTGACAGGTGCCAATCCAACGGCAACTTTACATTATCTGGCTAAAACATACCTTGATCAGGAGGAAATCAGAAAAGGATTCAGCCTTCTGATGATGCAGTAGTCTTTAGGTGGCTGTTAAACACACACAGCATTGAAACATAGGAATACTTTTCAACTATTCTTCTTCTGAACGGCTCAGAAAAACAAATCCCCCATTACCTTCGGCCAACACCAGACAGCAATACTGTTGTGGCATTCCATTGATTCTTTGCTTGATTTCCTCCACCTGTTCCATCTGCACAATTCCCTTGATATAGAATTCTTCAAGCGTTGATATGTTGACTGACCAATCACCGGTGATATGATTTCTATTGGCTATGGGAATGCCCACGGTAACATCCTGCTGGTGAAATACAAAGACTGGATAAAGGGATACGCCTTCATTGAGCACTCCTTCAAATGCTTCATACATCATCGGACGATACTGACTTATTTCAGCACTAAAATGCGCCAGATATTTTTCTTGTTCTTCACTCATTTTTGTTCCAGCAAAGCTACGCATTCTATATGTTGTGTCTGGGGGAACATATCCACCGGTATAGCAGTAACCATTTGATATTTATCGCTTAACATTTTGATATCTCTCGCCTGTGTAGCCGGATTACAACTCACGTAGACGATTCGCTTTGGTGCCGCAGCCAGCAGGTGATGGATTACATTCGGGTGCATTCCTGCTCTTGGCGGATCTGTAATGACTACATCCGGGGAGCCGTGATGTGCAATAAACGCCGGGTCGAGAATCACTTCTACAGTGCCAACTACAAAATCTACATTTGTCAATTCATTAAAGGCTGCATTTTCTTTAGCATCATCAATCGCTTCTGTGATATGCTCGATACCAATCACACGTTGGCAACTATCGGCCATATAGATACCAATACTTCCCACGCCACAATACAGATCATACACCACATCTTCCGAATTAAGGCCAGCTAGTTTTTTGGTTAACGCATACAGATTTTCTGCCTGTACGCTATTCGTTTGAAAAAAAGATTTTGGGCCGATATGGAATTTAACGTGATGCAGTTTTTCAACCAGCGTCTTTGCACCATATTCATGTTGTGCCAAAAGATCATGAATCGAATCATTGACCTTTGTATTGACACAAGAATAAATGGAAACGACTTCCGGAATTGTTATTGGCAAACTATTTACAAGCGTTTCTATCCATTCGCGATTTTCTTCACCGACGACCAGTACAATCATCGTATCTCCGGCGCGGTTGTTGCGTACAATGATATTCCGAATGAATCCTTTCTTTTCACGAAGGTTAAAAAAGGGCCACTGTTTTTCCATGGCCAGTGATTTAACAAACAACCGAATTTTATTGGAAATATCATTTTGCAAATAGCAATGATCAATATCAAGAATCTTGTCAAAAGCTCCCGGCAGATGAAAACCAATACCTTCTCTTTGAAAAACTTCATCTGATCCTAACTCCTCTTCTGTCAACCATCGGCGATCAGAGGCAGTATATTCCAGTTTATTGCGATAATATTTTTGATCCGGTGCGGCTACAATTGGTTGAATCAAACCTGGATCTAACTCCCCAATTCGCTGAAACGCATCCCGTACTCTTTTAGCTTTAAAACGAAGCTGGGCCTCATAGGACATATGTTGCCATTTGCAACCCCCACAAAGTCCAAAATGAGAACAAAAAGGATCTGTGCGATCTTCCGAATAGGTTGAGATAGAAGAAACCTTTGACACAAACATTCCTTTTCTTTTGCTGGTGGCGATCGCATCTACGGTATCTCCCGGCACTGCACCACTCACCTGAATGATTCGCCCATCCTCGCATTTGCCTATGGCCAAACCTTCTTCCGCGGTATCAATAATCGCAACATTGAGAAACTGTCGTCTCTCGTTTTTTCTTCCTCTCCCCATGGTGTAAAGGTAGTGCTTGCATCAGATAATTAAGAGAGCACAGGCTAATGCATTAAAGGATTTCGATGAGGTACACTTTATTTAGTTTTTCAGGTCTTGTTTTTGGGTTCATAAATTTCATGGACAATCGTGTCACGGAAAAGTCATCGAAGACCTTAATAATCGTGTATGGGGGCATCGCTGACAACCCTGCTTCGGATACATATATCCATGAGCCTGAAGTCATTGCTTCAAGTCCCTGTTCCGAATCGTGAGGAATAAGCCTGTCTGCATAATAATGGATTGAATGGGCATGCTTATCATGCCAATAGACGAATTGTGGGTCGTGTGCTTTAATGTATTTACCTGCCTGACTACCACTTTGATAGGTTAAAAGATTCGGATAAAAATAAGCACTCAATACAAACTGCACCAATAACATCCCCATCAATGAAGGCAGCACCCAACGATCGACTGCAAGCACTGCTTCTTTTCTCCACCACCAGATTCCGATAAAAAAAACCACCCATACCATCGGGAGCCATACTGATTGTATTGGAAAAGCCCAGAACATAATCAACAAGGTAGCCCCCAGCAATAAATGGATAATCGCCAGCTGTACATATTCAAACCATCGGGGTAAATCATCAGCGCGTCTCACTAAAAAATCAGCGATGAGGACGGAGGCAAAAGGAATGAGTGGGAAAATATAGTGTGGTAATTTATACCGGCTAAACGAAAGTGCTATAAACAAGAGTGTGAATCCACTGATAGAGATCCATTCCGGCACCTTTTTTCGGACTATTGAGCTTCTAAAAAGCTTGATAAATCTTAGAAAGAAAGCTGGAATAAATAATAACACCCATGGCTGAAGATCCCATAACATGGTCTGTAAAAAATAATACCAGGGTGTATTATTCGCCCAATAGTTTTCACCGGTGATTCTGCCAAAACTTTGTGTCCAGAAGAAAAATTCAATTCCGGAAGGACCTTTCATTCCGTATACCTCTTTCTCAGGATGCAGATCAAACTGATGATAGAGACCATAACACATGGGCGCGAGGACAATCGCGATGACGGGAATGAGTAATAGCCAGGCCGGATGAAATATTTTCTTCCATTCTCCCTTGATGATCAGGTGACTGCCAACCGATACTGCAGGAATCACCAATCCTATCGGGCCTTTGGACAACATGGCAGCCCCAATGCATAGCCCACCAAGCAGGAGATATTTAATTTTCCCTCGCTGTATATAATCAGATAAAAACCAAACGGAAAGAATAACAAACGCTGTCAGGATACCATCCGTACGAATATCATTGGTCATCAGATTAAAAGCCTGTGTGGTACCAAAGATGAGGGATGCGAAAATGCCTGTTGATTTGCTATACCACAAGCGGGTAAAACGATAGGTAGCCCATATCCCAACCATTAATAAAATGACCGGTATCAATTTATAAGCAATGGATGTATTGCCAAATAAAAAAATCGTCAGGGATGACATCCAGAATAATAAGGGAGGCTTGTCGAGATAATCTTTTCCAAGGCTATGGACCTGCAGATAACTTCCTGACTCCATCATATCTCTCGCAATAGAAGCATACTGTGCTGCATCCACATCCATGATATCAATCTGGAGGCTAAAAATCGCAACAATCAGTATGCATCCCAAAAAAAATGAATACCTGTGTTGATATAACCATTCCTGTGCTTTTGAAAATCTGATCTCCATTCCATCCGCAAGATAATTTATTACCTCCCATTTGAAGACCTTAACCCTTCCAAATAGAAGGGTACTGAAAAGCCAATTCATATACCCGCACCATGAGGATAGGATGAAACTTGCTCATTTATTTAATACGGCAGGATTTTTGATGTTTATCTTTGATTATAATTCGTATAAACCTAAACGCAATGCCCCCTTTCAGGTTCAGCCAAATAGGTGTCCTTTTCCTTTTATTCCTAAGTAGCGGTCTTTGGGCTCAATCTACCGTTGGTATTAGAATAGGTGTCATCAATGCAAATCAGAATATTCACATTGATGATACCAAGGAGGAGCTATCCCGTAAGTTGGGTGCTGATCTGGCTGTGGTGGCCGAATTTCCACTTTTCTTTTTCACCCTCAATCCGGAGATCCATTGGTTACAGAAAGGGGGTAAAATAGAAGATCTCAATGGCTCATTTGGCGATTACTCCAGGACGTTCAATTATCTTGAAATTCCCCTACTGGTCAGGCTCAATTTTGGCAGCACATTAGGTTTTTCCTTTTTTGCCGGACCAAGTTTTGGGTATCTGTTAAATGGAACGGATAAAGATCATGATGGAAGCACAACGGATATTGATCTGGATTTCTACAAAAGAACTGAATTTGGTGCCCACATGGGTGGTGTTATTTCATTTGGTCCGGTGAGCGTTGACATAAGATATATATTGGGGTTGACTAATATTTTTGAGAAGGCTTCAAATATTGAAATTCTCAATTCGTCGCTTGGCGCCGGGGTTACCCTTAAATTGTAGGCAGTGCATGCATAACCCTCCTGATTCCATTGATATTATTACCTGTTTTAGAAAATGAATTAATTTCCAGCCTATATATAATTATCAGAATAATAGTATATTTGATAAGATATTAAATTCAATTATCCGCATTAAACTTATTCTTTCTATATCTGTTTACTTTTTTTTTAACTCTAAACAAAGCTTCATTATGAACAAACTAATTACACTTAAATTAATGGGACTTGCATTTCTTTTGATTTGCAGTGTTTCCGGCATCCAGGCTCAGGATGATGCCACAGGATCCAAAAAAGGTGGATTCGGTATCAGAGCAGGTGTTAATATTGCCAGTCAGGACTTTGAAAATAGTTCATCATTTAAAGACACTAAATCAAAATTAGGTTTGGACTTGGCTGTACTGTATGCTATCCCTTTAGGTGGAGGATTATTTATGTTGCAACCTGAACTTCACTGGTCACAGAAAGGTTCTAAAATAACCGATATCAATAACAATGAGATTACCAGCACATTAAACTATCTTGAATTGCCTATTCTTCTTAGAATTAATTTTGGTGGCAGTGTCAAATTATTTGCCATGGCTGGCGCAAGTGCCGGTTATCTGCTGGGTGGAAAAATCGAAGGAGGAAATTTGAAAGAAGAGGTCAAAGATGTTTATGATAATCTGGACATCTCAGGTATTCTTGGCGTTGGTATAGGCCTCGGACCAATTGAAATTGATGTTCGCTACCATGCCGGATTATCCGATATCGTTAATAATGACGGTAATTTTGCTAGCCTTGGAAAGATTACAGGCAGTTCATTTGGCGCTGGTGTAAGTCTTATTTTCTAATTAGCTTGTCATAAATAAAAGTGTCAGCTTGGGGCTGACAAACAAAAACAAAACCGCTGTCGGAGGTAATTCGGCAGCGGTTTTGTTTTTAAGGAATATCTCCTGCTCATTTTGGGATAAAGTGCTTATAATGCGTACCGGAAGCTTTAAGTTCCTTAAATAAAACCCGCACACATCAAGCCATTGGAAATCCATACCTTAGCGGGTCTTATGGAATCGGCTAAAAATAGCATTGACCTAAATAAATTGCCACAGCACGTAGCCGTCATTATGGATGGAAACGGTCGTTGGGCTAAAGAACATGGCAAACCCAGAATATTTGGGCATCGAAACGGCGTGAAAGCCGTCAGGGAGATTTCAGAAGCAGCCGCTGAAATTGGGGTGCCTTACCTCACCTTGTATGCTTTTTCTACTGAAAACTGGAACAGACCACCGATTGAAGTAAATGCGCTCATGGAGATGTTGGTCAATACCCTTCGGGAAGAGCTGGAAACTATGAATAAAAACAATATTCGCCTAGGGGTCATCGGCGATATTGATCATCTGCCGAAATCAACTAAAAAAGCTCTCTTGGAGGGCATTGACAATACGAAAACGAACACCCGTATGACCCTAACGCTTGCGCTGAATTATTCAGCGCGATGGGAAATTACCAATGCCATGCGACAAGCGGTCCAATTAGCCAGGCAAGGGGTATTGTCACCTGAAGAGATTAGTGAAGACAAAGTCAAATCGCTGCTTTCTACCCCCCACATACCTGATCCTGAGCTTCTTATACGAACCAGTGGGGAATATCGGATCAGCAATTTCCTTCTATGGCAAATTGCTTACACAGAGTTATATTTTTCAGATGTGTATTGGCCTGATTTTGACCGGGAAAAATTCTATGATGCCATTATTAATTATCAACACCGGGAGCGCCGATTCGGCAAAATCAGTGAACAACTCAATCCCTAAGCCCAATTAAACAACACACCACCCTACTAATACGTTTTTGACGCAGATAATCAGATCACCCGCATGAAGAGCAAATTTTACTACCCCTTTATTATCCCTATTTTATTACTCCTGACATGGCCCTCTGTAACTATCCTGGCGCAGGTAACACCTATACAATATGGGGAAGTAGAAGAGCTCGAAATTGGTGGAGTCGAAGTGAAAGGGGTTTTTTTTAGTGACCCAAATGCCATCAAATCCGTAGCCGGATTAAAGGTTGGTCAGACTATAAAAATACCCGGATCCGATATTACCAAAGCTATGCGGAATCTTTGGAAACTTCGCTTGTTTGATGATGTCCAGATTCTTCAGGATAACCGGATTGATAATATTATTTTTCTGACCATCAAGCTCACAGAAAAATCCCGCCTTGGGGGTTGGTCCTTTCGCGGCGTTCCGCAAAGTGTCCATGATGACCTGAATGAAATTTTGACACCATTTCTGATTAAAGGTCAGATCGCCTCAACAGCGAATCAGGTCAATGCTAAAAATGCCATTAAAAAGTTTTATGAGGAGAAAGGATATTTTGATGCGGTCGTCACTGTCAATGAAGAAGATGCCCGCTCCAATCTGATTAATCTGATTTTTGATATCGATATCAAAGAGCGCATTAAAATTGAAAAAGTCTCCTGCATAGGATGTATAGAAGTCTCTGAGCGTGAGTTAAGAAAGAACTTCAAACAAACCAAAGCAAAATCACACTTGTTGAAAAAATCAAAGTTTGTTCAATCCGATTATGAAGCAGACAAAAAAGTAGTGATTCAGGAATATCGAAATCTTGGCTATAGAGATGCCTATATTGTAGGGGATTCAATCTGGCGAAATGAAGATGGTTTGATGGAATTGACAGTCACCATTTCAGAAGGTGAGCGATATTATTTTGGCCTGATTACCTGGAAAGGAAATACGATTCATTCCAGTGACCAGCTCAATCGTATCCTCGGGATCCGCAAAGGTGAGATATATAGTGAAGAATTACTGGAATCAAGACTTAGGTTTAGCATTGATGGCAGAGATATTACTTCCACCTACATGGATGATGGTTATTTGTTTTTCAATGTAGAACCAACGGAAATATCTGTTGAAGATCATGTGATCAATCTTGAAATGCGCATCTTCGAAGGACCCCAGGCCACCATCGACCAAGTCATTATTAAAGGCAATACAAGAACGCACGAGCACGTCATCCGTCGGGAATTAAGGACGCAACCCGGGCAGAAATTCAGTCGTTCCGATATCATCCGATCACAGCGGCAGATTATTGCCCTAGGCTATTTTAATCCTGAAAATCTGGGTATTCAGACACCCGTTGATCAAACGAATGGGACAGTAGATATTATCTATGAAGTAGAAGAAAGACCATCTGATCAACTGGAACTTAGTGCCGGTTGGGGTGGATTCGGACAAAGCAAAATCATTGGAACGCTGGGTGTGACCTTCAATAATTTTTCCCTTCGTAATTTATTTAACCGTGCCTCATGGAGTCCGCTCCCGCAAGGCGATGGACAGCGTTTATCTTTACGTGTGCAAACGAATGGGGATTTTTTCCAGTCCTATAATTTTTCGCTGACTGAGCCCTGGCTTGGTGGGAAAAGACCAAACTCCTTTACAATTGGAGGCGTCATCACAAAAGTGGATCAAACGTATTATCAAGGGGGAAAGCTTAATATTTCGAGAGCTTTTGTCGGTCTGGGTTCAAGAATGAAATGGCCGGATGACAATTTCATTTCTAATACCACCTTGAGTCTTGAGTTTATTAAACTCAACAACTATTTTACAGGAGACTTCGTGGATCCAAATACCGGAGAAATAATTGCTAATGGCCTATTTAAGAATTTCTCCATTGCACAAACCATTGCCCGAACGACGATCAATGAACCTACCTTTCCTCGCAATGGATCTTTGATCAGCTTAACCGTACAGTTGACCCCGCCCTACACTACTTTATTGGGACGTACATATGATCCCACAGATCCACAAAGTGTCTACGAATATGTAGAATATGTCAAGTGGGATGTCGCTGCAGATTGGTATTCACCTTTGGTTGGCAAATTAGTGCTCAAAACTTCGGCCAAACTTGGCTTCCTTAGTTACTACAATCCGGATATAGGTTCCCCACCCTTTGAACGATATGAGCTCGGAGGTGACGGTTTGAGTACACAGCAATTTGGTATTACGGGAAAGGATATCATCTCTTCAAGGGGATATGAAATAGGACAATTTCCAGCCAACCGAGCCGGAGGCGCTACGATTTATAACAAGTTTACTATTGAAGTCAGATACCCGCTTTCGCTCAATCCAAGTTCGACGATCTATGGCCTTGTCTTTTTGCAAGGAGCCAATGCCTGGAAGAAATTTGAAAACTACAATCCATTTGATGTATTGCGATCGGCGGGTGTCGGTGTGAGAGCTTTTCTTCCCATGTTTGGATTACTTGGTTTTGATTTTGGTTATGGCATGGACAATCCATCATTACTTAATACAAATGCTAAATGGGGCGCCTATGGAAACTTCAATATTATTTTAGGATTTGAACCGGATTAATGGCTTACAAACTATTTTCCAGGACTGGAATTTTTTTCCTCCTTTTTGTTTTCTATGCGTGTGCTTCTGTTCCGAAAGGATCCTTTGGACATGACATTCCAGTAGCGCCGGATTACAGTGATCCCAATGCGTGGGCTGCACTCCCATTTCAATTAGATAGTGCCGATGCCGTTCCTCTATCGACGTGGAAGGACATTCAGCAAAATGCAGAAGTAGACGTATTTTTCATTCATCCCACAACCTATACAGGTAAGGCAGGTGAAAACCAATGGAATGCTGACATGCACGATGAAAAGGTGAATCTGAAAACAGACAAAAGCAGTATTCGCTATCAGGCCAGTATTTTTAATGGGGCCGGCAAAATATATGCTCCGCGCTATCGGCAAGCGCATCTAAAAAGTTATTATTCCGATAAAAAACAAGATGCTGCCAAGGCCCTTGACCTTGCCTATCACGATGTCAGTATGGCATTTCAATACTATCTGGAGCATTATAATCATGGGCGACCCTTCATCATTGCCTCTCATAGTCAGGGCACGGATCATGCGAAAAAACTCATCAGCGAGTATATTGATGGAAAGCCTATCCAAGATCAGCTTATCGTTGCCTATCTCGTAGGCTTTGCTGTCACTGAAAATCATTTTACGAATATGAAACCATGCCAGCAACCGGATGATACAGGTTGTTTCTGCAGCTGGCGCACATTCCGGGAAGACTATATTCCCCAAAAAATTCACTTTCCGGACACCAATGTTTTAGTGACGAACCCCGTAACTTGGGATATGAACAAGCCTGAGAGTAAAAAATCAGAACAATTAGGCGCTATCCTCAGAGAATTTTACAAACTATATCCCGATCTGGTGGAAACAAAAATTTATAAAGACTTACTTTGGGTCAATAAACCGAAATTCCCCGGAAGCTTTTTGCTGACAACAAAAAATTATCATATTGCCGACTACAATTTCTTTTACGCGGATGTTCGGCAAAATGCACAAGACAGAGTTCAGGCATTTTTTATGAACAAATAATTATTGATGGATCACAAAGGTCAACAATCACATTGGAAAATATACCTTGGCATTGCAGGCATCCTAATCCTATTGATATCTCTGGTCTATACTACCTACCTCGCGCAACGCCTCCAGGAAGGAGAGCGAAACAAAGCACTATTACTTTTCAATGCATATCAGACTTTTAAAGATGCGGATATTGATGCTGATGTCACGCTGCAATTGACCATCTTTGAAAACAATAAGGATATTCCGATTATTGTGGCTACGGATGCCGGAGAAGTTTTATTTGGCAAAAATTTTGGTATTGATCTGGATACTAACCGTACATTTTTACAACAGCGATTAAATCGGCTTATTGCCAAGGGACCGATGCCGATCAGTCTCTCGGATGAATCAGCACGGGAATACATTTATTATCAAAACTCTAAACTACACGAGTTACTTACCTATTTCCCGATCATTCAACTCCTACTGCTCATTGCTTTTGTCTCAATTGGTTTTATCAGTATTAACAATGCAAGAAAGGCTGAACAAAACAGGGTCTGGGTTGGGATGGCAAAAGAAACGGCACATCAGCTTGGGACACCGATCAGTGCCATCATTGGATGGATAGAGCATTTAAGAACTTCATTCGCTGATGTTCCGGAAGCCTTGACGGATATAAAAACACAACAGAATGAAGTGTTGGATGAAATGCAAAATGATGTAGATCGTCTGGACTTGATTGCAGATCGCTTTAGCAAAATCGGCTCTGCACCTGCGCTAACTACCGTTGATATCTATACCCAACTACGAGAGATTACTAACTACATTCGACGACGTGCTTCGCGCAAAATCGAATTTATCGAACCTCGATTTGATACGCCTCCTTTGATGGCCGATATTAATGCTCCACTCTTTAATTGGGTCATTGAAAATATTATGCGGAATGCGTTGGATGCGTTGGAAGACGGGACAGGTTCCATTGCCTGGGAAGTCACGATGCACAATGGATATGTCGAAGTGGATATCTCGGATAGCGGTAAAGGGATAGCGCCTTCGAAAATCAAAACAGTATTTGAGCCCGGATATACAACTAAAACGAGGGGATGGGGGCTAGGGCTAAGTCTGGCTAAACGAATTATCGAAAACTACCACAAAGGAAAAATATTTGTTAAACATTCGAAAGTTGGGGAAGGCACCACCTTTGCTATCCATCTGCCAACAAAAAGTAATAAGTAATTCGCTGGTCCTTATAAAGGAACATATTATGAATAAAACAAATTACAAATAATTATTTATCTAACTGAAATTTGTAATGTTTTTAAATAACCCGACAGACCCAATTGCATCATTTAAGTTTTTACATTTATAGCCTTAAAATTGCAAATCCAGTGAAGTCGCAGCATTGCGCATCTTATTGCCAGTAACTTAGCACCGTTAAAAATAAAATTTATGAGTCATCACCTATCAACCTATCTGAAACATCTGAATCTTGACCCGGCGAATATTCATTATCTGTGCACCCCTGAAATGCTCATTGAAGAAACTATCATCCATCAGCAGGGGGTTTTATCCGATACGGGTGCGCTATGTATTGAAACCGGAAAATTCACCGGCAGATCGCCCAAGGATAGATTTATTGTCAAAGATGCAATCAGTGAGAATGCTGTATCCTGGGGTTCCTTCAATATTCCTTTTGAGCAAGACAAATACGATTTAGTAAAAACTGAGATACTTGATTATATCCGAAAACAAAAAACGTATATCCATGATGGCTATGTTTGTTCTGATGAGAACTACCGACTCAATGTAAGAGTACTTGCAGAATATCCATGGAGTGCTTTATTTGCCAATAATATGTTTTTACGCCTCGATCCAGAGGAGATTGACAGCTTTGCTCCGCAATGGACTGTCATTTGTGCACCGGGCTTTCTGGCAGATCCTGAAAAACATGGTACCCGCCAATCGAATTTTGCTATTATGAATTTTACTGATCAGACGATCCTCATCGGTGGGTCTGGATATACAGGGGAAATCAAAAAAGGCATTTTTAGTGTATTAAATTTCATACTCCCACATAAACTGAATACGCTATCCATGCACTGTTCTGCCAATGTTGGCAAACAAGGTGATACTGCTGTTTTCTTTGGATTGTCCGGAACCGGCAAGACCACATTAAGTGCAGATCCACATCGCAGTCTGATTGGAGATGATGAACATGGCTGGTCCGAAAACGGAATATTTAATTTTGAAGGTGGGTGTTATGCAAAATGTATTGACCTCACCGAAGAAAAAGAACCGGATATCTTCAGAGCTATACGACATGGTGCTTTGCTTGAAAATATCAAATTTTTTCCAGGAACCCGGACAGTAGATTATGAGGACGTTTCGATCACCGAAAATACGCGGGTTTCCTATCCGATGTTTCATATCGATAACATGATGCCCGGATCTTTAGCCGGACATCCGAGAAATATTTTTTTCCTGACGGCAGATGCTTTTGGTGTCCTTCCTCCCATCAGTAAATTAACCACTGGGCAGGCTATGTACCATTTTATTTCGGGCTATACTGCCAAAGTAGCCGGCACTGAAGCTGGCGTAACTGAACCGCAGGAAACTTTTTCTGCTTGTTTTGGTGCTCCTTTTCTCCCCCTCCACCCAACGCAATACGCTTCCATGCTAGGAGACAATATGCAACGCCACAAGGTAAGTGTCTGGTTGATCAACACCGGATGGTCAGGAGGTCCTTATGGTGTTGGCAGTCGCATCCGATTGTCAAATACGCGTGCCATGATTACAGCAGCCCTGGAAGGTAATCTCGATCATGTCGAATACAAAACGCATGAAGTATTTAATCTGGCAATGCCAACTCATGTACCTGGGTTAAGTGATCAAAATATATTGGATCCGTCCGGTACCTGGAGTGATCCGGAAGCTTATCGGGTGAAAGCCATACTTCTTGCTCAATCATTTCATAAGAACTTTCAAAAGTATGCTGATAATGCTTCAGAGGATATACTTGCCGGAGGACCTAATCATGTTTAATTTCTAATGAATCTAAGTGGTGATAAAGACCTCTCCCCAAACTTAATTTTTATTGAAAACCTTAAGGGTGCTTATACTTTAAGCACCTTTTTTATGTCCGCGATCTCATTGACTTAATAAAATTCTTTCCAAGAAAAGCCATGTAGCCGATAACCCTGTAAGTCGGACCTTTCACCAACCAATAGAGCGGTTTACTCATTTTTGCTTCAAAATCAATCTGAATACCGCATATTGCTGTATCCTAAGTTACTTTAGTAGCAATGATTGCAGTTCGATATATTTTCTTCGTTTCATGTCTTCTCCTGGCGATACATCATCAGATCTACGCACAATGGAGAGAACCAAGGCTTACGCATCTGGGACCGGAAGATGGGATTTCTTCCTGGACATTTGCTATCACACAGGATTCTACCGGCTACATGTATTTTGGGACTGATCAAGGGTTGGTTCGATATGACGGGAATACCTTTGAGCTGTTTGCGCATATTCCGGGAGATAGCACATCTATTGGACCGGGAGACGTATGGAGCCTTTATGCAGGATCTCATGATCAAATCTGGATTGGCACCCGATTGAGTGGGCTTAATGTTTTTAATCCAAAAACAAAAAAATTTAACCACTATACTACGCCCAATAAAATTAATTCAGATTATGATGCAGTGTTTTCGATCTACGAGGATGCAAATCAACACATCTGGGTAGGGGGTGAAAATTATTCACTTCACCGATTCGATATTGCTACAAAAACATTTAAAACTTACCAGCCGGATTGGATACTAAAAAACAATGCCGGTATATATGGGAATATTACTGCCATATTTCAAGACCATTATGATCCTGATTTGCTTTGGCTAAGCATGATCATTCCGCAACCTGGTGAAAATGAGGAATACAATATTAGCCTCGTATCGTTTAATACAAAAACCAATTCATTCAAACATCATCCATGTTCCGGCACTCCCAAATATCAGGATGAAGACGGTCAATTATGGTTGGCTTCAAAAGGAATCATTCGTTTCAATCCGAAAACAGCCCATAGTGAACACTTTCCTGTCAGGATAGATTCCATTCGTTCGGGGAGCGAATTAATGATTAAGGATATCATCCCCTATAACAATGATTTTATAATAGCCTCGGATCATACGATTATGTCCATGAGTCGGGAAGGTAAAATCAAAATCATATCCCATGATGAAGCCTTAGGCAGAGTAGAAGACATTTATATGGATGGGCAGGATAATGTTTGGTTTGGAAGGAATAAGGGAGTGACTGTTTTAAGTTCACAGGAAGAACTTATTAAGTTCTTTTCGCTTGAAAAATTTGGCGTCAGCAGAAGAATCTATCCGGGCAGACTCGCATATGACCCAATCCATAATAATTTGTTTGTCGTGGTCTATGCAAACAATGCTGAAAGAAGACAAGTCATTAGTATTTCATTAGTTTCCGGACAAGCTTCACCTGTCTATACAAGTGAATTTAATACAAGTGGCATTACCATTGATGACGACAGTAGATTATGGATAAACAGTCATGGCCAAATGAATTACATGGAGTACCCTCCAGGGGCCACTTTATCAAACCCTGTTGATCTTCCTTGTATTGACAAGATGCCCAATGTCTGGAATATGTCTACCAGCAGAAATGGATGGATAGGAGGAATCAGCAAGGATGCGTTTATCTGGTTCAACCAAAGCTTAAAAGAATGCCATGTGATCAATGAACATAATTTAACGCTTGCTTCCGATGGTGAATACTCTCCTGGTTTTCAAGGAATGTCTTTTACCAAAGGGGATAAAGCGCTTATTTTTTCAAATGAAGTATTTGAAGTGGATTTACATTCAGGTGCTGTCATTACTTTGAAAACAGGTAATGGTGTCAATCCCTATCCAAAGACAGAAATCAATAGTGTCATAGAAGATATCAAAGGGCATATTTGGATAGCCACCCTGGCTATGACGGCAGAATTTGAAAGGGATGGCGATAGCCTGCATCTGATAAAAAAGTATTCTACGAAAGATGGTATGGGCAGTGCGTGGGTGCATGAACTCTTTCCCGATCAAAGCGGAAGGGTTTGGGCGTTTGCACAAAATGGATTGAATGCTATTGATCCTGACATGCAGGAAGTTCGGCTATTTGGCGTTAGAGAAGGTCTGGCTGACCCTTATGCGGATCCTCGCCAGGTGCTTTTATTAAAGGATGGAAGTATTGCGACCGTTAATGGCAATGGGGTAATTATCTTTCATCCTGACTCCCTTTGGAATGGTTATACGCCAACAAATATTCCTGTGGCTTTAAAAGAAATCCGGACGAGCGGAAAAACAATTGTCTTTGAAAATGATGTGAATAATATATCCACACTAGTGCTAAAGCCATATCAGGACAATATTGACATTCAATTTCAGGGACTTGCTTATCCTACCGACTATAATCTGACCTATAGTTATAAGGTAGAGGGGTTAAATGAAGACTGGATCTCCATTGGAGAAAATAAAATTGTTACCCTGTCTGCGCTCCGTCCGGGAGATTATACCATTAGAATAAAAGCAGGTACAGGGTCGAGTCCGGCACCTGAAAAAGTATTGCATTTGTTTCTGGCCACCCCATTACCCCAAAAATCATGGTTTATTGGAATTTGTGTGATGGCTCTGATTTCAATATTGTATCTGGGCTATAAGCGGCGGATAGGCAATATCCGTAAACAGGAAGAAGAAAAATTACAAGTGACCAAACAAATGGCTGATTTGGAATTGAAAGCGCTGCGATCTCAGATGAACCCTCACTTTATGTTCAACAGCCTCAATTCCATCAAGAACTATATACTTCAGGCTGAGCCAAAACTGGCAGCGGAATATTTATCTAATTTTTCTCACTTGATTCGTATGATTCTGCAAAACTCAAGTGAAAAAGAAATTTCCCTTCAGGACGAATTAGAAACCCTGATCTTGTATATCGAATTAGAGCAAATCCGTTTTGAAAGGAAATTCAAATTCAATTGTGTGATTGAGGATGGCCTCAGATTAGAATCCATTCGTATTCCACCAATGATTCTGCAGCCTTATATAGAAAACGCCATATGGCATGGATTGATGCAAAAGAGGGAAGAGGGCCATCTGTTATTAAGCTTTTCAAAAGAAAACGAAATGATCTGCTGCATGATTGATGATGATGGTATAGGGCGTAAAAAGTCAGCAGAAATCAAAAATTCAAATGCCATAAAATATAAAAGCATGGGCATGGGTATCACACGAGACAGAATAGATATCTTAAACAAAATGAATGCGCTGGGTATCCAGGCAGAAATAATAGATAAGTTAGATGACTCAGGTCTTGCCATTGGCACCAGAGTCATTGTCAAGATACCGGGGTCCAATGATTAATTCGCATAAATAGTTATGTATGGCCAAATTAAAAACAATCCTGATCGATGACGAGAAAAGCAGCCTTGAATCATTAACGTATGAAATCAGGGAATACTGTCCTGAATTGGATGTCATCAAAACATGCCAGGATCCGATAGAAGGGATTAAGATCATTCAAACAGAATGTCCTGATATTTTATTTCTTGATATCGAGATGCCCGGCTTAAATGGATTTGAATTTTTGGAAAGACTTCCTGAAATTAAATTTCATGTCATTTTTGTAACGGCCTATGATCAGTTTGCTATTAGAGCATTTGAGTTCAATGCCGTTGATTATTTACTTAAGCCTATAAGAAAAACCAAATTAATCAACGCTGTTCAAAAGGTTTTCGATCGGCAGCATACTGAATTCGATAAATCAAATCTGGAAGCACTGATTCAAAATATTCAAATCCAAACACATTCAGGATTGGAAAATATTGCCCTTCCTACGAGTGATGGATTTTCTATGGTTCATATAAATGACATCTCTTATCTCCAGGCCGATAGCAATTATACCTGGGTCCATTTGTCCCGACAGAAAAAATATTTAGTTACCAAAACGCTCAAGGACATGGAAGAGATGCTTCATTTTCCGCAATTCTTCCGCCCGCATAAAAGTTATCTGGTCAATCTGAATCATGTAGATCGCTACATCCGTGGTCAGGGGGGCTATCTCATCATGAAGGACAACATGCAAGTCCCAGTCGCCAGGGGCCAAAAACCAGAGCTGATGAAGGTAATGAACATTTGAAAGACTGATCATTCTCAGAATCAGGATTATCCCATTACCGTTCACACCTTTAAGGGTACGGTTCTCTCAATATACTGCCAGTTGGCTCAATATTGCTTTTAACCCCTCTTTGTAAGCATGATATTTATGTAAAATAAACCATGGAAGTTTTTGTCTGCTTTTGTTTTTACTCCTTACTTCTCTTTTTATGCAGCACAATTTTGGGATTATATCCAGCACCCCTCTTCCAATATTTAATACGCAATCGATAGGAGGTGGTGCAGAGCGATCCTGTCTGAAACCTAATAGCTCCCAAATAACGGAGTCAAAAATGAATGGATTAGCACCTTACTCATCCTGCCAGCCAATACGAACGGGAACTTAACTACATAGCAGCACTGGCTATCGAAAATTATAAATTTATTAAACCCATCAAATCCCAACAAATGAAATCGCAAACCTTATTGTTTATTATATCTACTGCACTGCTTTTGTGTGGATCGTCATGCCCCAACAACAGCACTTCAGTTCGTTTCACAAAGACTCTTAATTTACTCGAATCCATCACACCTTCAGTGGGTGCCATGACGGGTAGAAAGATCTCGGGATTTAAACTTGGCGACTTCTCCACGGAAAGAGATTTATTGCGAACAAGTACTACTGGACCAATCCAGTTTGAACTTCCCGGAGCAGGTCCGGAAACACCTCCTTGTAATGATGGCACGCCTGAGCGCCGAGCCAATAAAGCACCAATGATTCGAATACTTTCGATGATCGGTGACACCGGCGGTGAGGATGTCAGCGATGACGGTGATTGTCATTGTGATACCCATATTGAATTCATTGAGTTCGTTCCTATTGAAATCCTTTTTGAAGATGGCGGCAATCTTCGTATTCCTGCCGGAAGTATTCAAGGCAGGTATTTATTATGTCCCAATACACCTGAACATCATCTCATCAGTGGAGATCGCGAGTTTGGAGGGGCAGTTCTTGCCACATTTAATTGCACATTCCGGGTCGCAGATAATGGCGAAGGATTATTCGCAGATATTAGGTATGACGTTAGAGAGCGATAAGTATTTGAACAGCTTTTGTGATGCTATATTTTTTCTACCCGAATGCTGATCTCTTCACCCTCCAGCCAATCCACTTTAGCTATGCTTGAGTCCCCTTTAGGGGATTTAGGGGCAAAAACAGCAATATCATCTGCTAGTGTTTCCGTCTTGATATAGGCACCATAGCCGGCAATCGCTTCTTCAATACCTTCGAGCGGTTCAACTAAGATGCTGATTCGATCAGTAACTTCCAGCCCACTACTCTTTCGAATATTCTGAATTCGATTGACAAGCTCGCGCGCTGTACCTTCTGCCCTGAGTTCATCATCTAAAGTGATATCCAGCGCAACTGTAACACCATCTTCTGACGCCACTTGCCACCCGGGAATATCTTCCGAGACCACTTCAATGTCCTCACGATCGAGTGCAAAACTTTCTCCTTCGATATCTATCGCAAATGTGCCGTCGATTTCGAACTTAGCGATTGCTTCCTGATCCATTTCCTGAATGATACCTGCCGCCAGCTTCATGTTTTTTCCAAGCCGCTTACCTAATGTTTTGAAATTCGGTTTAGCAATCTTACTTACAATGCCGGCCGTGTCAGTGATATACTCGATCCCTTTGACATTGACTTCAGACAAGATCAATTCCTTCACTTGTTCAATATCAGCCTGGAACTGATTATTAATCACAGGCAATAAGATTCTTCGCAAAGGCAAACGCACGCGCAACTTTTCTTTTTTACGAATCGAAAGGATCAGCGAACTAATCTGCTGCGCATAATCCATTCTTCGAATTAATGCTTCATCCAAAAGCGCTGCATCCGATGTTGGCAGATCAGTCAAGTGCACACTTTCCAATTGATTGGCATCAGCACCGGCAAGGCTTCCATACAACCAGTCACTAAAAAACGGTGCTACCGGAGAAATCATTTTCGATACAGACACCAGACATTCATGCAGCGTAGCATAAGCAGCTCGTTTGTCGTCTGAAAGTTCACCTTTCCAGAAACGGCGACGATTCAATCGCACATACCAATTGGATAGATGATCATTGACAAACAATTCAATGCGACGACAAGCCGTCGTCACATCAAAGTCATCCATATCCGATCGGTACGCATTGATCAGCGTATGCAGCCTGGACAAGATCCAACGATCGATCTCAGGGCGATCCGCTACACCGGGAATGGACGTATCATCAGCACTCCATTTATCCAGATTGGCATAAAGCGCAAAAAAGGAGTATGTATTATATAAGGTACTAAACAATTTGCGCGTGCTCTCCTGAATACCTTCTTCGTCAAACTTAAGATTGTCCCATGGTTGTGCATTGGAAAGCATATACCAACGGGTGGCATCGGCACCGTACTTTTCCAGTGTTTTAAACGGATCCGCTGCATTGCCCAAACGCTTGGACATTTTCTGACCATTTTTATCTAATACCAAACCATTAGACACCACATTTTTATAGGCAACAGAATCAAATACCATGGTTGAAATAGCATGCAGGGTAAAAAACCATCCACGTGTCTGATCGACTCCTTCTGCGATAAAATCTGCCGGGTAGTTTCGTTTAAACACATCCACATTATCAAATGGATAATGCCATTGTGCATACGGCATAGATCCACTATCAAACCAAACATCAATAAGGTCAGTCTCCCGTTTCATCGGCCTTCCATCCGTTGAGACCAATATCACCTCGTCAATAAACGGACGATGCAAATCAGCAGGAACATATTGTTTTATACCGAGCGCTGCATTAGCATCATCAATTGCTTTTGCCAGTTCATCTATCGATCCAATACATCTTTCTTCATGGCCATCTTCCGTTCGCCATATGGGCAATGGAATTCCCCAAAATCTTGATCTGGACAGATTCCAGTCCTGAAGATTTTCAAGCCAGTTGCCAAAACGTTTTTCACCGGTATGGGCAGGTTTCCAATTAATGGTCTTATTGAGTTCAATCATGCGCTCTTTGACCGCAGTGGTTTTAACAAACCAACTATCCATTGGATAATAGAGTACAGGCTTATCGGTTCGCCAGCAATGAGGATAATTGTGTTCGTATTTTTGGACATTCAATGCCTTTCCTTCTGTCTTCAACAAGATGGCTATATCTACATCCACTGAAGCATAATCCACCTCATCTTTATAATCCTTTACATATCGACCGGAAAACGGGCCAACACTTTCCTTAAATTTTCCTGAAAGATCTACCAGGGTTAAGGTACCAACCCCATTGGCTTTAGCCACTCGCTGGTCATCGGCTCCAAAGGATGGTGCAGTATGGACAATGCCCGTGCCATCAGAAGTAGTGACATGGTCCCCTGTCAAAACTAGATAAGCATCTGTTCCTTCGAGTAATGGTTCGATTGGATTTCCATAATCGAGCAAAGGTTCGTAACGGATGCCTTTTAATGCACTTCCCTTAAACGATGTGGATTGCGATTCAATCAAGGGCTGATTTTTTCCTCCAAACCAATTAGCCACCAACGCTTCAGCCATGATTACACTCACTGGCGTGTGTGTATAAGGATTAGATGTTTTGACTTTTACATAATCGATATTAGGTCCGGCACTCAATGCCGTATTGGATGGAAGTGTCCACGGGGTGGTCGTCCAGGCGGCGATACGCACATCTTCGTTTTCATCATCAAACAAAAATCCGGCGTCTGCACTTTTTGTGACTTTAAACAATGCCACCACGGTGGTGTCCTTAACTTCCTTGTAAGCCCCTGGCATATTCAGTTCATGAGAACTTAACCCTGTTCCAGCTGCAGGTGAATAAGGCTGAATGGTATACCCTTTATACAGTAATCCTTTGTCGTGGAGTTTTTCCAGTAAAAACCAAACAGATTCGATGTATTCGTTTTCGTAAGTGATATAGGGATTGTGGAGATCGACCCAATAACCCATCTTGCGCGTGATATCATCCCACTCTGACTTAAACTGCATCACGGTCTCTTTGCATCTGGCATTATAATCTTCTATTGAAATAGATTTGCCTATATCATCTTTCGTGATGCCCAGTTTTTTTTCAACGCTGAGTTCGATGGGGAGGCCATGGGTATCCCATCCCCCTTTTCGTTCAACGCGATATCCTTTAAGGGTATGATAACGGCAAAAAAGATCTTTGATGGCACGTGACATAACATGGTGGATACCGGGCATACCATTAGCACTCGGAGGTCCTTCATAGAATACCCATCGCTTCTCTTCGGGACGCTGCTCGATGCTTTTTTCGAAAATCTTATGCTCCTCCCATTGTTGAAGCATCTTTTTGTCGATGTCAGGGAGATTCAACCCTTTATATTCCGGATACAGTTTCATGAAATAGAATCAGTAGTTAAATTAAAAAAGCCCCGCTGTAATCTGACGGGGCTCAAGAAAGCGCAGATTACAGGTTTCTTTTTATCTAATAATATGGTTGATTATAGTCTTCATTAAGTTGCAAAAGTAAGGAAAAGCAAGGACTCTGGTATCATGGGATGCCAAATGCCAGATTTGTAGAATCCTGATGGCTTACCTTACTAATACTATAAGTTTATACTTACATTCTGCATACCTTTGAATCATATATTCCTGCTATGACACCCAGACTCCGAGTCTTTATGAATTGGGCCTTATGGAGAGGTTGGCTTGTAGGTCCGGCATTATTCTTCATCCTGTCTCTGGCTTCTGGTCAAAGTGATGTATGGAAAGTACAACATCTCACCCCCGAAAAAGGACTCTCCAACCGTCATGTCAACTGCATCCTTCAAGACAGCCGCGGCTTTACCTGGATTGGAACTAACTTCGGTCTAAACCGATACGATGGTCACCGGATTGATGTCCTCACCCGCGAAAGTCATCATCTGAGTATTAATACCATTTCAAATTTATATACCGATATCTATCAGCAGATCTGGGTGATTCAACGGCAAGCCGATCCTGATATTATTGATTTTATAGACATTCTGGATCCAATCAGTTTCAACGTCAAGCCACTCTCTTCCTATATCAACGGACCAATCCCTTTCAGCTTAAAGGACATCAGTATGATTTCAAGGGATTCATCAGGACAATTGTATTTCATTACACACAACAATACTATATTTCGTTACGGGACAGATGGTTTTCAAAATATTATTAATTACAAGGGTACTGGTTCCTCGGCAAGCATGATCGTCATGAACAACAGAATCTACCTGTTTAAAGAATCCCGGGATTCAATGGATGTGTATTCACTGGATGGAGCCTACATAGCTGGCTATGCTAGTCCGCCTCCCCCTTTCTTGAACAATAATGCCATTGGGAATAACCCTATAAGACCCAGTGAATTTGCAGGTTATATAAAACGTATTGGTTTTATGAACTATTATTATCCAACATGGCCGGCCGGGAGGACAGAAAATGGAAAAGATATTTTTGTCAATATTTCCACATATTATATGTCCAATACCTATTACACGCTTGAAACAGATGGCTTCACTCCGTTGATGTCACTTTCTCCTTTGGACTACATCAATGTTTATTTCGGATTTGACTCCTCAAAACAAAATATCTGGGGACAAGACCCAAATGGGGTATATGTCTTAAATATTAAAGAACAGATAAAACGATATCCTGAACCAGCCCGTCTAAACAATAACTCTTGTTTCTATAATGATCCGAAGGGTAATATATGGATAGGAACAACTGAAGGTGTTATTATTTATTCACAACACCCTACCTATTTTTCCAGCTATTTGACCGGGCAAATCCCGGCGTATTCCTGTCGCGGATTCACAGAAGATTTCAATGGTAATATTTATAGCCTGTCTTATGGTCTCAATCGTATCTTTCATCCGGAATCAGGAAGTCTGGAAAACTGGAAAGCCACTTCAGAAATAATAGGGCTTTCTTCTTGCACAGACTCAACAGGCAATATCTGGTTTGGCGGAGAAAGTGACAAAGTATACCAATACACTCCTTCCAGTGATTCATTACGGATATGGCGTATTCCTCATGAAAAATTTATGTCTATATGGAGTATAATCCCCGTCCATACGAACGAAATCTGGGCAGGCACTTCAATAGGACTATGGACCTTAAAACTAAATAGTACTGAAGGTCCAAAAGCCTATGGCCCATTAAACGGATATACGATCCTAAATGAATCAACCATCTACCATATGCTCGAAACCACGGAAGGTGTTTGGTTGTGTACGGATAATGGATTGTTCCTGGCAGATACGATAAGCGGAATCAAAGAATATGTGAATGAAAAAAATTCGGGCCTGCCCAATAATAACCTGTATTATCTACATATTGATCCCCAAGGTATTTTTTGGCTGGCTTCGCGCGGGGGTGGATTAATCCGATGGGACAGATCTACAGACACCTTTAAATCATATACGATCAGTGAAGGTCTTTCACACAATGTCATCTATGCTGTATTAGAAGATGATTTTGGATTTTTGTGGTTGCCAAGTGATTTGGGGCTCATGCGCTTCGAGAAAGAAACGGGCAATTGTCGGACGTTTTTAGCATCAGATGGCATTCCTCATGAAGAATTCAACCGATCTTCATCCTTCAAGGATAGCCGAGGCAATTTTTATTTCGGAGGGCTTAATGGTTTTATCGTCTTCAACCCAAAAGATTTACTGGGCGTAAAAACGACCGGCTCCCCTGTGAAACTCTCCAAATTTGAATCGATCAACGAAAAAACAGGAAAAACAATAGACCTTACCTATCAAGCCGCTACTGGTCAGCAGATCACGCTTGACCCAAAAACTTCATCTTTTCTCATCCAGTATACCATTCTCGATTATAGTGATGTCAATCTGCAGCGTTTTGCTTATCGGATTGATGGCCTTAATGAAAACTGGAACTACGTGACTGAAAACTTTATCCGTATTAATGGACTAAAAGGAGGAAAATATACGATCAGGGTCAAAGGGCAAAGCTCTTCGGGGTATTGGTCAGAAGAGACCCTCAGTATTCCCATTATAATTCAGAAACCCTTAATAGTAAGATGGTATTCCTTGTCAGCAATATCTCTGTTATTCATCTTTGTCGTGTACACGTTCTTCAAGAACAAGTCCAGGATTCAACGCTTACGACTAGAGCGGGAAATGGAAATCAGTAGCCAGCTTCGTCATGTGGATAAGCTGAAGGATCAGTTCCTGGCCAATACATCCCATGAATTGCGCACGCCCCTTAATGGTATAGTCGGCTTATCCGAATCACTGCTCGAAAAGGCACATTCAGATGAAGAGAAGGAAGATCTGGAACTCATCGTATCCTCAGGCCGGCGACTTTCAAACCTTGTCAATGACATACTCGATTTTTCACGCCTCAAAGAACACGACCTGCAGTTGGTAAAGAGGCCTGTTGATCTCCGGACAATGGTTGATCTTTGCCTGCGGATGAACAAGTATCTCACCATTCATAAGAATTTGCAATTAATCAACAACATTTCTGAAAAAGTACCTTACTGCCTAGCCGATGAAAACCGGTTGCAACAAATCTTACAGAATCTCATAGCCAATGCAATAAAATTTACCTCTTCAGGCACGGTTGCTGTGGATGCGCAGGAAGTCGATGGCATGATCATGACAAGTATTTCGGATACAGGTATTGGCATTGAAAAAGAAAAAAAGGATCTGATCTTTCGAGCGTTTGAACAAGCAGACGGATCTATTGCAAGGGAATATGGCGGGACCGGCCTGGGCCTCAGCATTACTAAATATCTGGTTGAATTACATGGTGGCAGCATCGGCGTGGTATCAGCGTCAGGCAAAGGATCAATATTTTCTTTTACCATTCCTGTTTACCATGGAGATGTAGCAAATATTCTTCGGAAAGAAGATCAGATTTCGATACCGGCAACTATACCTGTACAGGAAAAAGTCGAAGGTCATCTGACTAAAAAAATATCATCAAAAAATAATGAGAAGTCGAATGGAGAGCGCAATATTCTTGTCGTAGATGATGAGCCTGTCAATTTGAAAGTGCTCCAGAACCACCTTGAGTCTGCAGGATACAACGTCACTCTGGCGCATGACGGAGAGGAAGCACTCCAACTGCTGCAGCATGGAAATCACTTCCAACTGGTATTGCTCGATGTGATGATGCCACGCATACCGGGGTATGAGGTTTGTCTGAAAATCAGGGAGCGCTACCTACTTACTGAATTGCCGGTTATCATGGTAACTGCCAAAAATCAGGTCAGTGACCTTGCAGAAGGACTGGGCACCGGGGCAAATGACTATATCATAAAGCCGTTTTCAAAAGACGAATTGCTTGCGAGGGTCAAGACGCAAATGGATAATTATGATATTCATGTTGCGACCAATCGTTTTGTTCCGCATGAGTTTATTCATTCGCTGGGCAGGCAAAGCATCATGGATTTGCATCGTGGGGATATGGTGGAGAAGAATGTACACGTGATGTTCAGTGATATCCGTGATTACACCACACTGGCGGAGGATATGACACCACGTGAAAACTTCCAATTTGTCAATGCCCTTGCCGGAAAAGTTGGGCCTATTGTCAAAACTAATCAAGGCATTATCAATCAATATCTTGGGGACACCATTATGATGTTGTTTATGCAAAAACCGGATCACGGCATGGTGGCAGGAATTGAAATCCTTCGCATGCTAAGCGACTACAATGCAGGGCGTGAAGCCAAGTCCCGTAAACCTATCCGGCTGGGTATCGGCATACATAGCGGGCCCTTGATGATGGGTATTATCGGAGACACCCTGCGCACAGATGCTGCTGTAATCTCCGATACAGTCAATACGGCTTCAAGAATGGAAGGCCTGACCAAGTATTTCAAGGTCAACTTTATAGTGAGTGGCGATACCCTTATAAAACTTGAGGACCGTGATCGGTTCAACTTTCGGTATCTCGGAAAAGTTCAGGCCAAGGGTAAGAACCTCCCTATTGATGTATATGAGTGCTTTGATGGAGATAGTGTGGATCAGGCGATCCTCAAGAAAGCTTCTTCAAATCATTTTCATGCCGGGATGGAAGCATACTTCGCGAAAGATATGGTTGCGGCACGATCCTATTTTAACAAAGTCTACGAAGCTAATCCGGCTGACACGACAGCATTTAATATTTTACATAAAATTCATGGATACCTCCATAGTGGAATACCTGATGGATGGACAGGCGTGGAAGTGATGCAAGACAAGTAATCAACATGATCATACTTCATTCATTCAGGTAAAACTTAGGCGAGATCCGGCATCCTAAGAAATCAACATCGGGAAAGCGTCAAAATAGCATCACATAATGCCTTTCAAATCCCTGGTATCGAATGCGCGAAGGTATGCATCACTAAATAATGCAATAAAAAAGTGCGGCAAAAACGCTCTTTTAGAAATACCGGATTTCGAATGTTTCCAGCATTTAGCCTTAATCCTTCGTACGCATTTAACCTGCCAGGCAGATCACTTTTTCACCATGTCAATTAAGTTGCATGCCGATTCCTATAGACCAAATAACCCATCCCAACTATTCCGGTGATGATCAACAGACCGGCTACATACTCTGCCTGCGTAGCTTCCATTCCAAAAAGACTGATGTCCGGATTGGTTCTGATTTTTTCAATAAAAAATCGCTCTACACCATTCAGAAGCACATAAAGGAAAAAGAGCATTCCGGCTATTTTGAAACGCTTTCGCATTGCCCATAAGATTCCGAAAATGACCAGGGAAAAAAATACTTCATATAAAGGTGTCGGGTAAACCCCCTCAGCAAGCTGTCGACAATAGTCCCATGTACATCCATCTATAGGCACACCGTCATTTAGCACATTATGCGGATACGTATAAGACCAGGCCCAATCCGGGAAAAACCACCAATCAGGAGTAGCCGAATGATTAACAATTCCCCAATCGCCGTCTCCTGAAAACTGACATCCCATTCGTCCGACACCATAGCCAACAATCAATGAAGGGGCTACTGCATCCATGACATGAATTGGCTTCATCCCTTTCCGTTTCACGTACATATATACCGCAATGAAAGCGACTATCAATCCACCATAAATCGCCAATCCGCTTCCGCTCAGCAATTGATCTAAAGGATCCTGAATAAATGCCTTGATATTCGCTTCACTTTCAATAATGGAAAACAATCGAGCTCCGATGATGCCGGAGATGGCGGCCAGAATAGTGATATCCCCAATTCTATCATGCGGCATCACTTTGATTTCTTTTAATAAAGGTTTATCCAATGCCCGCTTTTTACTATCCCAATATTTGTAGTAACCAAAACCCACCGCAGCGATCAACCCCCATAGCCATGTTCCCTTTCCGGAAAGAATAACACTTGCCGGATCAGGTCTGAATTCCTGAAAGTGCTGAAATATATAAGGTAGTTTAAAGCCAAGAATAAATCCAAATAAGGCATTTGTTGCCATTTCCTGCCATGTGGCAGGAAATCCTATTTTTTCCTTTTCGACAGAACTACTTAATAATCCTTCTTTCTCTTTGCGTTTCAATTCAAGATTTAACACATAGGCACTGGCGAGAAAAGCCAGAATAAGAAACACACCAAAAGTCTTGAGGATACTAAGTCCGTTATCAGGCGAAGTGCCTAAAAGATCATGAAAAAAATATGATAAATCAGGATACATAAATGTTTGTCGTAGGTGCGTGAATGTATAATAAAATCCGATCGCTGTCAGATTGCCACAGCGAAAATAAGCTAAGTTTAGAAAGCGACTCTACCCTGAACGCAAATGACAAATTGAAAATTGGGGATATTACAGCTTTGTGCCCCTGGAAACATATATAAAACCATAAAAAAAGCGCACAGACATCGCCTGTACGCTTTTTGTTTATCAAATGATTCTATAATGCTTCAATTGGTTTGTCTACGCGGAAAATAAAAGTGAGCTTTCCGCATTCTCTTTGTGGACCGTTGTACTTGGCTTCAAATCTATAGCGGGCAGCAAGATGAGAAGCTTGTCTGATGATTTCATTGTCGGTAATGCTGGTATTGTTCGGATCAAAGGCAACATTGATGACACGGCCCTGGCGATCAATACATATATCAAGGGTGATTTTACCGCTTTCTTTGGCAACACCGGTGATATTTTCACGATAAATCACTTTCCGGGTAATGATACCGTCTCCTTCAAGACCATCTCCACCTCCTCCATCTCCGGCAAGTGCCCCACCGTTCTGATCTCCTTCGATTGGACTTCCCTCACCACCACCGTTTGCAGTAGTTGCCACATCTGATCCCCCTGCACCTGCCTGGTCAGCTTCTACAGCATACACATCAACATCACTATCCAGCACTACATCAGTCGGCATTTCACTATTCTCTTCCGCGATGGCCATATCTTCAACAGGCGCTTCAGAAACAACCGGAATAATTTCTTCAGCAGGTTTATCTGCAGTTGGTTCAGGCGCATCATTGTATATCCGGCTTCTCGCTTGCAATCCCTGACTCCCTGAAGCCACTTCTTCTTCGAAGTAGGCTGCTTCCAAAACGTATGCTACTGTTTTCTGCTCTGCAACTTTTTGGGCTATGGGGAAAAAGAATAACAACAATAATCCTGCATGTAATCCAAAGCTTACGCTGAAGCTTTTGTCCTGAGAAAAATTTAGTGCTTTCATGATTAAATAGTTTTGATCGTATGCATGAAAGACGCCGGGGCTGCCGTTAAGGTGTGTTTCTGTTGTCTTAAGAAAGGGTTAAAGCAAAGGGCATGGAGCATGGAGCATGGGGCATGGAGCATGGGGCATGGAACATGGAGCATGGGGCATGGAGCATGGAGCATGGGGCATGGAGCTTAGGGCATGGAGCATGGAGCATGGGGCATGGGGCATGGGGCGCAGGGTAAAAAACACGAATGAATTAATTATTAATTTCGAAGGAAGTAGTCTGTTTTCATTTGGATACGCTCAGAATATTGTTCCTAAGCTCCATACAATTCGCTCCATGCCCTTTGCCCTGCGCTCTGCGCCTTAAGCTTTTTGCATGATCGCTTCAATTTCATCCGGATCAATGGGTACATCGGCCATGAGATTTTTTGGTTTTCCGCGCGTGATGAGAATATCATTTTCTAATCGGATGCCAATTCCTTCCTCCGGGATATACAATCCCGGCTCACATGTCAACACCATGCCTGCTTTAAATGGTGTCGATCGATCAGATTGATCATGCACATCATATCCCATATGATGGCTCACACCGTGCATAAAGTATTTTTGGCGAATAGGGAATGCAGGATCCTGCAGTTTCAAATCACTTTTAGTGATAATCTTCAATTTCAGGAGTTCCCGGTCTACCAGCTTTCCGGTTTCCTTGTTTAACTGCGCCAGGGTGATTCCCGGTCGCATTATGTCCGTGACTTCTTCTAAAATACTTTGAACCGACGTATAAATTTGTTTTTGCCGTTTTGTAAAGACTCCCGAAGCAGGTATGGTTCGCGTCATGTCTGAAGACATACCGGCATACGCTGCACCAAAATCAATTAAAACCAAATCATTGCGTTTGATGAGGCCATCGTTTTTGATATAGTGAAGAGTACAGGCCGATGATCCGGAAGCCACTATCGGATCAAAGGCATGTTGACATCCGTTTTTGATTATCCTATACGTCAGTTCTGCCTCTACCTCATATTCCTTCATGCCTGGTTTAAGCGTGTGCAGAACGTGATTAAATGCTTCGTTGGTGACCCGTACAGCCTTTTTTATCAAATCAATTTCCAGCGGATGCTTGCGCATTAGCATTTGGCGCAGGATTGGCTTGGCTGACAGAAAGGGTTTGCTCGGATATTCTTTTCTAAGCGAGATGCCCATTCGATCATTTAGCAAAAAGGAGTCTTTGGGTTCATTTTCATGCAGAATGGAATTCGTATAGATCGCTTTTGCTTTTTTCAAAAGTGGTGTCATCACACGGCTCCATTGGTCCGTCGTGTACACGGAACGAATGCCGGATAGCTTCAAAGCAGCATTAGCCGTCAGTCGCTCTCCATTCCAAATGGTATTTTTTGGATCCTGCGGAAGGACAAAAGCGATCTCCTTACGACTTGTATTTTTACCTTTTGAGCATAAAACAAGGACGGATCCTTCCTGATACAATCCGGAAAGTGCAAATAGAGCGGAATCCTGTCTGAAAGGAAAAAACTGGTCTTCAGATTTAGGCATTGACTCGTTAGAATAAAAAACTGCCACTGAATCAGGCTTCATTTTCCTGCTGAATGCATGGCGTCGATCAGAAAACAACTTTGAAGAAATAGGATTGTAACGCATAGGCATCTATTATTCGAGCTTTCTTAATGAGTCGGCTGCTGCTGCAATATAGCCAAAGTAGGCCTCTTGCCTGGCGGCAAAAATGTGCTATCGTTTACCTGGGGCACTTCACCTATCTCCCTAAAATTCTTTCCGGACGAAGATGCCATAATGTCCTGCAGGATTAACATTTAAATTTTCAGACAACGCCCGTTGCACATCAAAAGGCCTGATCTCTCCAAAAAAAAACTAACCTATTCAGATAATTCAGGTTTTCAATCGTCTTCAAATTCCGTTGAAGTAATGTGATCCGACAATGAATTCCCTAGTGATACAATTCGGGTGCCTGAGGATATTTCCTTATCACCCGGGAAAGGATTTCTATCACTTTTGGAAAATGCTGCTCGTAAGCCAGCCGTTTGTCGTACCAAAGAGAAGCTTTTAAGTCTGTGTAATCGACCAAAAAAATGGTTTATGCTACCTCCAACTACCCTTCCGCAAAAATGCGATTTTCCGGTTTTGTCTCTATTTGTAGTAAAGAATCCAAAAAAAATGCGGTTTGAGCAAAATTTTTTTTTGCCTCTTTTTGCGGTCCCGGAGAGGGGTTGCAGGTCACTCCAATAACTAAAGACAGCACCATACAGGAGATCGTAAAGCGGAGGGAATTACAAAAATAGTTTGTCAACAGCATAGTCAAATAATTTCCGAAAAGACTTGAGCAAACAACCACGCGCGTCAAAACTAAAAGAGTCCATTGATGTTGTCATCCATCCACTTCACAACAATGACAAGGGTTGTAGTAAAGACTCATCCATTCTATGCAACACTGCACTGTGGCAAAACCAAAAAAAAGTAAACCAACTTTCCACTAAAAAGACTGGCATTGAATTTGATATTATAATCATCAATGGATGAAAAAGATAATGGCCCATCGAAAATTTTACAGCCTGCTTTTTGACTTTTGTGTTTTGAAAAAAGGTTTGAAATTGTACGCGCGTAATAAAAAAATTTCAATTATTTTTCAAAAAATATATACAAAATAAATCTAAAGTGTATTTTTGTATTCGAATATGATTGTACAATCCTCATACGACACTTTTCTTCATCTCAATCAGGATAATCAAGGCGTCTTTACTTTGGTCCTTTCGACCATCTGTGAAGCCGACTTTTCTATTTAAATATTTGCAAACTTAATCTCATTTTTATTATGGCTAAATCAGCAAAGAAGGCAGCACCTAAGAAGGCTGCAAAAAAAGCGGCTAAAAAAGCTGCTAAGAAAGCAACCAAAAAGGCTGCTCCTAAGAAAGCTGCTAAGAAGGCTGCTAAGAAAGCAACCAAAAAAGCTGCTCCTAAGAAAGCTGCTAAGAAGGCTGCTAAGAAAGCAACCAGAAAAGCTGCTCCTAAGAAGGCCGCTAAGAAGGCTGCAAAGAAGGCTGCTAAAAAAGCAACCAGAAAAGCTGCTCCTAAGAAGGCTGCTAAGAAGGCTGCTAAAAAAGCAACCAGAAAAGCTGCTCCTAAGAAGGCTGCTAAGAAGGCTGCTAAAAAAGCAACCAGAAAAGCTGCTCCTAAGAAAGCTGCTAAGAAGGCTGCTAAGAAAGCAACCAAAAAAGCTGCTCCTAAGAAAGCCGCTAAGAAGGCTGCTAAAAAAGCAACCAGAAAAGCTGCTCCTAAGAAAGCAAGAACATCTAAGAAAGCTGCTGCCGCTGCGGTTGCTGCTGCTCCAGCTAGTTAGTAGTAATTTCATACGGGCAACCTTGCGTTGCCGGATTGACTATGACTACTTTGCTTTAAGGAAGCAAATCCTACAATGGCCGTTTGACGGCATCGGGAACAAGGAAAATTTTCCACCCGAACGTATTTCAAGAGAAGAATTAAGAGTGTTGATTACCCGTCAACACTCTTTTTTTTGTCTATACTAATAGTTGTTTTGAAGCAAGAAAATCTGCTGCCTCTTCCGGCTTCTGGGTGCCCAGCAAAATTCGCTTACCATCCTTCTTTAAAATCTGGATACCATGATTTCCACGAACATTATAGGCCCAACCACTTTTTCCATACTTAACACCCCAACCACCATATTCCTGGACAGGAGAATATTCCCTGACTTCAATCTGATCAATGTCATCCCATGGAATAGTGCGTATCCGCCAATGAAATAATTTCATTTTGTAGTGCACCCCTTCGTCATCCATCCAGGTATTGAACTTCAAACTACCCAACAGGACCATGGTTGATACCATCGCCAGAAAGGCAATCACCATACTCCACCAGGATTGACCGGTCAATACCAAAGGCACCATAATGATAAAGAGTTGAATCCCCATCAGTGCCCATAACCATATCTGATCAAATTGCTGCTCCTCTGCGAAGTCAGTCACGCGATCCCCGGGGAGCGCAACACGACCGAACATATCCGGTTCAAAAATGGAATCTTTGTATTGGAATTGCTCTTTTTCAGAACCGTGTTTCATGTCTGGTGTCATCTCTAAGTATTGAATATTGTATACATTCGATACTCTAAAGTACAAATAGATGTCAGGAGATTTAAAACAAGTTGAGTCCCAGTTTTTAAAATTAGATCGGAAACAAAAAGAATTGTTTCCCCTAATCTCCACAATTTCAGAAAAGGCATATTATACACAACCGACTTCCAATAGCTGGTCCATAGCCCAGGCCGCAAATCATCTGTATTTAAGTGAATCCTCGTCATTGTCCTATCTGAAGAAAAAAATGGCCTATCCGACAACGATACCCCATTATCAAATCAAATCCTGGGGAGCCCTTGCTGCATTGAAATTTTCATTTTCCAGTCCTTTTAAGTTTAAAGCACCCCCTAAAATCAATATGTGGGATGATCAGCCCATCCTTTCACAAACCGACTTGATAGAAAAATGGACGGCCTTGCGGATAACACTTTTTGAGTTTATTCGCCTACATCAACCCGAATTTGGATCTCATTTGGTATTCAAACACCCATTTGTTGGAAGACTAACGATGTATCAGATGTTGATTTTTCTAAATGATCATATGCGCCGGCATCAGAAACAGATGTATCAAATAAGCCAAAAGTTAAAAGACTGAGGAACCAGACTGCTCAACTTTCTGACAATACTTAAACTATCCCTTGATTAGGTAAAAAAACCGGAGATAAGGGTATATTATTTTATCAATCATGCCTTTTCAATAGAGTTCTACTCATTTTTACGGAAATTAGCCAACCATTTCGTCTATAACAGAATTCCCACTATGATGCCGTTCAATATTCGTATTAAATTATCGCTGATGATGTTCCTTGAATTCTTTGTGTGGGGAGCATGGTTTGTAACGATGGGCACTTATCTGTCGACTGCACTTTCCTCAAATGGAGATGAAATTTCTGCAGCCTACTCTACACAATCATTGGGCGCTATTATTGCCCCCTTTATCATTGGACTAATAGCTGATCGATATTTTGCTGCTCAACGTATTCTGGGATTCCTTCATCTTGCCGGAGCAGGATTAATGTATTACGCCGCTCAATCAGGATCGTTTTCATCCTTCTTTCCATTTATCCTGGTGTACATGATTTTATATATGCCCACGATCGCTTTGGTAAATTCTATCTCCTTCCGACAAATGAAAGATCCATCCATCGAATTTGCTCAAATCAGACTTTGGGGGACCATCGGGTGGATCATTGCAGGCTTGTTAATTGGTTATTTATTCAAATGGGAGTCAAAAGGCCTGTTGCAAAACACCTTCTATATGGCATCAGGCGTCTCTGCTTTCCTTGGTTTTTTTAGTTTTCTGCTTCCGGATACACCCCCTGCGATGAATGCACAGGCTAAACCTACCCTTAGAGATATCCTTGGATTAGATGCTTTGTTGCTTTTAAAGGACAAAAACTTCCTCGTCTTTTTTATCTCCTCCATCATGATCTGCATTCCACTGGCATTTTATTATCAAAATGCCAACCTGTTTTTAAATAATATTGGCATGGAAAACGCTGCCGGCAATATGACTTTCGGTCAGGTTTCAGAAGTTTTCTTCATGCTCTTACTTCCACTATTTTTAAAACGGTTTGGCTTGAAGCTCACCTTCCTGCTGGGTATGGGAGCATGGGCATTGCGTTATCTGCTTTTCGCTTTAGGAGACTCCGGGGAAAACACATGGATGTTGTTTACCGGAATTCTTTTACATGGTATTTGTTACGATTTCTTTTTTGTTTCGGGCCAAATCTATACCGACTATAAAGCCGGGGTAAAATTCAAAAGTGCTGCCCAGGGACTCATTACATTGGCTACTTATGGGGTCGGTATGTTTATCGGTTTTTGGTTGGCCGGAATCATCTTTGATCACTATACGGCTGATGCCGGTCGTTATGATTGGAAAATGATTTGGATAATTCCTGCTGGAATTGCTACTGTCGTGATGATAATGTTTGCGCTCGTTTTCAAAAATGAAAAGATAAAGTCATGAGTTTTGTGTTAAAACCATAAATTGAGCAAATGAGAAATATTGCTGTGCTGGGTGCTGGATTTATCGGACGGTTTTATGCCGACGCCATACGTAGTCAACGAAGTCGGGATAGATTGGTCATGGTGCAATCAAGAAGTGAGGAGCAATGCATTTCATTCGCCACTAAATACAATGTGCCTCATCGGACACTTGAGATAGAGGCAGCCGTAAATCACCCTGACGTAGATACCATTATTGTAGCTTTACCAAATCACCTGCATAAAGAAGCTATTCTAACATGTGTCAAATACAAAAAGGCTGTCCTGTGTACCAAACCTCTGGGGCGAAATGCAGCAGAAGCACTCAGTATCCTACACGCTGTGGAACAAGCAGGAATATTCAACGGGTATCTTGAAGATCTTGTCTATACGCCTAAATTTCTGAAATCGCAGGAGATCATCGCATCGGGTGCATTAGGCAAAATTCTTTGGGCCAAATCACGGGAAGCACATCCCGGACCACACAGCGAATGGTTTTGGAATAAAGAACTAGCGGGCGGTGGAGCCATCATAGATCTCGCCTGCCATTGTATTGAAGTCTCCCGATCGTTTATTGGGAAAGATATCAGGCCACTTGAAATCATGTGCTGGGCAGATACACAAGTAAAACCGATTGATGCTGAAGATCATGCCATTGGCTTAGTGAAATACGCGAATGGAGCTATTGGTCAGTTTGAAGTTAGCTGGGCATTTCGAGGAGGACTTGATCTCAGAGACGAAGTGATGGGCAGTGAGGGTACGATCTGGAGTAATGGTTTTATGCGTACCGGCCTTGAAGTATTTACCAGTGGGCAGGGCGCAGGGTATTCAGCAGAAAAAGCAGAATCTGATAAAGGCTGGATCTACCCGATCGGTGATGAACTAAATGATTTGGGTTACAACCATATGTTTACGGATATGTTTAATGCCCTGGACAACGACCGATCGCCCAAAGAATCATTTTATGATGGTTACATCATTAATGCGATTATGGATGCGGCTTACACCTCCGCAAAAAGTAAAAAATGGGAACCCATTGAATTAGCCATTTGGAGAGGACAAGAACATCATGCGAAGGAGGATCTATTAGTTTCTTATGATGACACTCATTGGCTTATAAAGGAAGAAATCACACATTATGGGGTTAAAAAAATGATCCTGAAAGAAAAAAGCACCGGCCGTATTTTTGAGCGTACGATTGAATAGAATATGAAATGGTGCAACCTTGTTGAATAAAAAATAAGACATGCAAGATTCGTTTATAATTGATGGTATTCGAACCGCCATTGGCACTTTCAGAGGTTCCCTTTCAGCGGTACGTACGGATGATCTGGCAGCGCACGTGATAAAAGCCTTAATGGAAAAGCACAAGGATTTAGATCCTGCATTGATCAATGAAGTCATTATGGGTTGTGCTAATCAAGCCGGAGAAGACAACCGCAATGTTGCCCGTATGGCGCTTCTATTGGCAGGATTGCCATGGTCAGTGCCGGGAGAAACCATCAATCGACTTTGTGCTTCAGGAATGTCAGCAGCCATTCATGCCCATCGTGCGATCCAGGCAGGGGATGGGGATATCTTTATTGCCGGAGGTGTTGAAAATATGACACGAGGCCCCTGGGTGATTTCCAAATCGAATCAACCGTTTGGAAGTGATGCTGAAATGTTTGATTCCTCCTTTGGATGGCGGTTTATTAATCCACTGATGAAGGAACTATATGGCACTGATGCCATGGGAGAAACAGCAGAAAATCTGGTGGCTAAGTATCATATTTCAAGAGAAGATCAGGATCGGTTTGCACTTCACTCACAACTAAAAGCGGCTGCAGCGGCTGATATTTTAGCTGCAGATATCACGCCTGTTTCTATTCCACGTCGAAAGCAAGATCCGCTTGTATTCAAAACAGATGAATTTGTAAAAGGTAATTCCACGATCGAAGGATTGACAAAGTTAAGAGGTGCCTTTAAAAAAGACGGAAGCGTTACTGCAGGAAATAGCAGTGGATTGAATGATGGGGCTGCCGCTATGTTAATTGCTTCAGATTTTGCTGTGCGAAACAACAATCTAAAACCTATCGCGAGAATTGTTTCATCCGCTGTTGTCGGTGTCGAGCCGGCTATTATGGGTATTGGACCTGTGGGTGCATCTAAAAGTGCCCTAAAAAAAGCAGGACTGAAACTTGCTGATATTGGGGTCATCGAAATCAATGAGGCATTTGCTGCACAGGTGTTAGCTTGTACAAAAGAATTGGGCCTTGATGCCCATGATGAAAGGATCAATGCATGTGGTGGAGCAATTGCTTTAGGTCATCCACTTGGCATGAGCGGAACCAGAATCACGCTCAATGCGGCGCGCACGCTCCATCGGGAAAACAAGCGATATGCTTTAGCAACGATGTGTGTAGGTGTGGGTCAGGGGTATGCTGTCGTGTTGGAGAAAGTGTAATTGCGCAGAGAAATTCATTAGCGCAATAGCGTGACATCACCACTTCTTACTTCTATTTCACCATCGGTGTAGATAAGCTCTGTCATCCAAACAAAAACTCCCGGCATCAACTGTTCTCCATTCTCGGTTCCATCCCAACCATGTTCATCCAGGTTAGGGGGGAAATCAAAAATTTCAAATACTAACCCACCCCAACGATCAAAAATTCTAAGAAAGGAAATGTTGCTAATAGCACCTTCCGAACTGGAAATGAAAAACAGATCATTGAGTCCATCATTGTTCGGACTAAAAACATTTGGAATAAACACATCCTTACTGATTTCCACCACATGACAGGAATCATCGAGTGAAAGTGCTGTAGTAAAATGAACCAAGCTATCACATCCATAAACATTTAAATAATCTACGGAAACAGTACCTGTATCCATTGGCGAACAGGAGTAATTAATTATCTGTGTCGTATCGGAAGGAAGCAAGGCTATGGTTTCAATCACGAGGCTATCACACCCAACAATATTTGTAAAAGTTTGCGAAAATATTCCGGCCAGATCAGGATCGCATGTTTCATCAACAAGTATTGTAGTATCCGAAGGAAAATATTCAACGGTTTCAATCACTATACTATCACATCCACTCTGACCTGTGAAAACTGTCATAAACACCCCTTCTTCCATCTGATCACAAGTCATCGATTGCAACAAAGTTGTATCTGATAAAACATAAGTGATCGTCGTGATCGTAGTACTGTCGCATCCATTTTGATCCACAAACGTATCTATAAATACGCCTGTCAAAGACGTATCACAGGACTTTCCACTCAGCAAGGTTGTATCCAAAGGAATGACCGTTAAAGCAGTTTCGAGAATACTATCGCATCCCGTGATCGCTACTAACGAATCATAATATATGCCCGAATCAAATTGATAGGCTCCGCCCAAAAATATACTATCACCAAAACAAATGGCGATATCATCATGCGTCAGATAAGGATCATTTACTTGAATCACAATACTCGTATCCGGAAAACCAATACAATATGGAAAAGCAATATCCTCTACTTTCACCAAAGTTAAAGTTGATAGCACCGCAGGACTTATATCTAAGGAGTGTCCTGACAAGATACTATCCACAGAGAAATAATCACTGCCATCGGTGTAAATGACATTGTAGGTGCCGCTACCTCCGGAGAGTACAAAACTAAGTGGTATGCTATCTCCACTACACAACTGCATAGGCGCTGAAATATAGCCATCCGGTGGTGCTGACCACATCACCGGTGTGCCAAAAGATACGGACAAACAAGGGTCATTGAGATCCACACCCATACCCGGTAACGCATTTCCTGCCACAGAAGAAATAAAATAGGTTATTCCGCTCTGCAGCGGAGGAGTGAAAACAAAAAAGTTAGTATCGCTCACCATCAGTATGTTATCGGGAAAACCGAGATGTAAAACATACAATAACGTATCATCGGGATCAAGCACTACCCCGGTAGGAGGCAACACAAATATTGTATCTCCTTCACAAGCTGTAATCAAATTGACATTCATACTACCGGCATTTGTCTCGCAGTTACACGTAAAATCTCCACTGAGCGTATCCGGATTACAATGGTTCGCATCATCAACGATGAAATTATAGGCTCCTCCACTGTTAATTGGAAAACTAGTAAATATGGACGGCGAGCCCGGTGTCAAAGAACCCGATACGGAGCCATCGATTTCATAGGAGGCAGGGTCTCCTCCTGAAATAGCAAAAGTGACAACGAATGTAGTGCCCAGTGAATCACACTGTACATTTACATTCCCAATTTGAGGTGCTGCAGGTAAAACAACGATTGAAATAGTATCTGATCCGGCACATCCTTGAGGCGTCACGAATGTATACGTGGCCTGATGTGTTCCGGAGCCTAAGGTCATTGGATCTATTTCGCCATTCAGATTAGCTGCCCCTCCCCAATCACCTCCCGGTGGACTTGCGGTCAGGGTGTACGTGGATTGATTTAAACAAAAGGTATCCACTGGATCAATGGTTACTGCAGGAGACAATAGAATTTCAAAATTCAATTGTCCCGAATAACATCCACTTGTGTCATTTAACATATAGCTTACTGTGTATGTCCCTGCCCCCAGATCAGGTGGAAATAGCAGACCCATTGCATTTGCATCTCCACTCCATACACCACCAATTGGATCCGCTGAAAATTGAACTATTGAATCAGTTGCACAAAATGGTCCGGAAGGAGTGATGTCTGCCACTAGTCCGGGCACCACTTCAATAATGATATCAGCGAAATTTGTGCAACCATTGCCATCATTAGCTGTATAAGTGATCAGGTGTGGTCCGTCACCTGCCTGCCCGGGATCAAAAAGACCATTGATGGAAATTTCTCCTTCCCAGAATCCTCCCGATGGACTTCCGGTCAATTGCACCGGACCACTGGTTTCACAAAGGACACCGGGGGGATCAATAAGCACTTCAGGTATTGGTAACACTTCAATGATTACATCTTCAGTACTTGAACAACCATTACCATTAGTCACAGTATACGTCACTACATGAATTCCCTCGCCCACATAGTCCGGGTCAAATATTCCATCAAAGGTGATATCTCCTGACCAATCGCCACCTGGCGGGCTTGCTGTCATTTGAAATGGATCCAGATTGAGACATATGGGATCCGGGATAGGATCTACCAATATTTCCGGCCCTTCATCAATCACCACTAATGTTGTGGCTTCAGCAGTACAACCGTTGATATCCGTCACGGTGACAGAATAAATTCCGGCATGCCCAATTGTAACATTAGCAATTTGCGGATTTTGGTTATTGGAAAAAAAAGACATGGGCCCGCTCCACTGATAGGATAATCCATCCCCTGACATCAGCGTCAGCGTTTCATCAATACATACAGGTCCATCATTTGTGGCAAAGGCAAAGGGTGGTGGATTGACATTTACTACTACGGTATCATATCCAAGGAACCCGCAGGCATATTCTATGATTGTCGTATAGGTAGTTGTAGTCGTTGGAGAGGCTATTGGATTGCTGATCGTAAAGGATGACAATGTAGGATCAGGCATCCAGGTCCATGCGATCCCATCAGGATCTGCCTGCAATATTACATTCTCACTTTCGCAAATTATTTCATCCGGCATCATATCAACTTCCGGGGGGCCAAAACAAACGATATGCTGATTGGAAAGAGACCCGGTTGCCGAACTGAAGCCATAATATACATTGGCATTCCCGCTAAAAATATTCGTAACAATATCTCCCGTATAGGAGATTAAATCATCATCGAGGATCGCTGACAGGGTTTGTGTATTGGGATCCCAGGCAACAGAAAAGCAATGCTCCATACAATCTTCCACATTGGAAATATTAACCGGACCTACAAGATTGGAAGCAAGATTATGATTCACGGAGCCCATGGAGATAACGGCCATATGATCACTGGCCGGATCACCGAAATTTCCATTCTGGTAATCGTCATACTCTATCGCGATTGAAGGAGTAATACCATCATACCCTAAACTTCCACCACCAATCCCTAAAGATGTATTAGAAGTTGCAAGGATGAAAACTATTCCATCAGCACCATTTACATCCTTGCATCCAAAAAAGAATGTGGCTGATTCACTAAAAGGTTGGGTGAGGTTAATGGTGTTTTGCGAAAAAATTGTTCCGGCCTGGCCACTGTTATCCGGTGTGATTTGATAACATTCGCCTCCTAAAAATGAAGCGCTGCCATTTGTCACAAATGCCTGACCAAATAGATCCGCATGTAAAATGCAAATCAAACCAAGCATAAAAATTATATATTGATTTATGGATTTCAAGTTAGGATTAGGTTGAAATGAAAAAACCTTTATTCCTACTTATATCCCAGCGTTGCAAGTTCATCATCAATTCTTTTAAAGCATACCGCTACACACCCAAAACAAAATTTACAAATTCCTTATCGGATGAATAGGAAATGAAAGTAAGAAATCATTTCGGTAACTAATAACTTTGGCGGTAAGGATACACAATCCTATATAGGGTAGGCTTCAGGATACCCAAAAAAGTGCCATGCATGGTGAACATGAAAAAAGAATAGGATCAGACAATTGACTAAAAAATATGCATAAAAATTATACGTCCACCTTTGCGTACTTCGCATTAGCCTCAATAAAGGCTCTTCGTGGCGGCACATCATCCCCCATCAGCATACTGAAATATCGGTCTGCTTCGAACCCATCATCGATATTCACCTGACGGAAAACGCGGAAATCCGGATCCATGGTCGTTTCCCAAAGTTGCTCAGCATTCATTTCTCCAAGACCCTTATAGCGTTGAATTTTTATATTGCCGCTTTTGTCACTATTGGTATATCCATCGATAGCTGCTTGTCTCTCTGTTTCATTCCAGCAGTACTGAAATTGTGTTCCTTTAGTCACCCTGTACAAAGGGGGTGCTGCTATATACAGGTGCCCATTTTCAATCAGCGGACGCATGTAGCGGAAAAAGAAAGTAAGAATCAGGGTGACGATGTGACTTCCATCGATATCGGCGTCGCACATGATGACGATCTTATGATAACGAAGTTTTTCAATGTTTAAAATTCGCTCACCATCTTTTTCTTCGATACTGACACCGAGCGCGGTAAACATATTTTTGATCTCCTCATTGTCATAGATTTTATGCTCCATGGCTTTCTCGACATTGAGAATTTTTCCTCGTAAGGGAAGGATCGCCTGAAAGTTTCGATCTCGACCTTGCTTGGCAGTTCCTCCGGCACTATCTCCCTCCACCAGGTAGAGCTCACATTTTTTGGGATCTCTTGAAGAACAATCTGATAATTTACCGGGCAAGCCTCCCCCTGCAACGACGTTTTTTCTTTGAACAAGTTCACGTGCTTTACGGGCAGCGTCTCTGGCACGGGCAGCCATAATGACTTTCTCTGTAATCTTTCTGGCATCACCGGGATTCTCTTCCAGGTAAGTGGCCAAGGCATCGCCCACACATTGGGAAACAATTCCAACCACTTCGGAATTTCCAAGCTCTCCTTTCGTTTGACCTTTAAACTGTGGCTCCGGTACTTTAACAGAAATTACTGCCGTTAATCCTTCGCGATAATCCTCACCGGAAAGTTGCACTTTCGCTTTGCTAAAGAGACCACTATCATCCCCATACTTCTTAAAAATACGGGTGATGGCTCTTTTAAATCCGGCTACGTGCGTACCTCCGTCTTTGGTGGAGATATTATTTACAAAAGAAAAAACATGCTCCTGATAACCGGTATTGTACTGCATCGCTACCTCTACTTCCACATTATCCTGCTTCGTTTTGACATAGATAGGCTTCTCGATTAATCGGTTACGGCTCTCATCCAGAAATTGAACAAACTCGCGCAGTCCTCCCTCTGAGAAAAAGGTTTCCTTTTTAGGCTTTCCATCATCTTCTGTGACACGCAAATCAATCAAATTCAGATACAGCCCACTATTCAGGTAAGACAATTCACGCAGTCGGTTGGCCAGCGTTTCATATTTAAATTCTAAAGTCTCGAAGATTTCCCCATCCGGCCAAAAGGTCAACATTGTTCCGGTGTCATCCGATTCTCCTATGGCTTCAACGGCTGTGGTAGGTTTGCCGCGCTGATACTCCTGACGCCATATTTTACCTTCTCTTTTTACCTCAACACGTACTTTCGCACTGAGCGCATTAACACAACTCACGCCGACACCATGCAATCCTCCGGAAACCTTATAGGTATCCTTATCAAATTTTCCACCGGCATGAAGAATTGTCATGACAACCTCCAGGGCTGATTTCTGCAATTTTTGATGCATTCCTACCGGAATACCTCGTCCATCATCGACCACGGTGATAGAGCCATCCGTATTAACAGTAATATCAATGGTAGTGCAATGTCCGGCAAGATGCTCATCAATCGAGTTGTCAATAACTTCCCAAACCAGATGATGAAGTCCCTTTACATCGGTGCTTCCAATATACATCCCCGGCCTTTTGCGCACGGCTTCCAATCCCTCCAGCGCCTGGATGTTTTCGGCACCATAATTTCCCTTTGGTATACTCATAAAAATGTATCAAAAATTGAGGGGCAAAAATAACCATTTTTACCCGCAAAACCTAATGACTTTTAAAGTATATTCAATTGATTTAATTCTTTTTATGTATATATATTATCATAATATATAGTAGTCAATTGGTTTAATGAAAAAGATGGAAATCAGTCCTCCATGCAAGGGTAAAATCATCCCTTTAAATTGACCCTTACAAATCGCTTTTATCCCCTTCAAACTGCCCAAAAATTGGTCTTACAAGGCCTCCCGGGGTCAGAAATTTGTAACGGCGATTGGAATTTTGAGATTAATCCATTCTGAGCCCCAGTTTTAGCAAAGGACATCCAGTGCAGGAAGGAATAATTATCACTAAATGACCCATAGCTGTCAACAGGGCTCCTCCCTTTTTCTTAATCTTCATACCTTCAATAATAATTTTCCGATCATCATTTAAATTTTCTGTTTAATGAAAAGATTAACATCACTCCTTTTCCTCTTCTTTATCTTTTGCACCTTAGGTTTTTCTCAGGACACCATCAAGGTTCAAACTTTTAAATGGACCGATACACATCGTTCAGATACGTTTGATTTTCCGGATGATGATATGGTGACATATCGCAAAATTTTCATGCGGTATAATATGCGTTGCCATGATGCCGCCGTTGGAAGTGGCTCAGTCGGATGTTATGAATGGGATTACAGCTGTAATGCGTTTATTACCGATCCCACCCGCGTAGATTCTACCGCAGCTAAAGCACCTGATTACACTATCTCCAGCTTTACAGGAACAAGTTTCCCATATAGTATTTCACCGACCTATATTTATACGATTTTCAATCAGCATGAAAGCAGTCTGACTCCCGGGGCCAACATATCCGAAGCAGCATTTACCGACCAAGGACCATCATCACCGCTTTCCCCTGCAGCAAAAGCCTACCGCTATCAGGTAGTTCTACCGGCTGGTGAATTAGTCAACAGTGGATTAAATGCAGGAACCATCTCCGGATTGAAGATGACGCTTCTCCAAGGTGGGAGCTCTGTTGGGTTTTTTAAAATTAAATTAAAAAATACAACGGCGGATGTTGCCGGAAACAAACCGGATGATGATAACCTGCAGGAAGTTTATTTCAAAACCACAGATATGACTAACCCGGGAGAATTAAGCTTCCCATTTTACCAGGCGTTTGATTGGACGGGTGGTAATTTGTTAATGGATATTTCCTTCACTACTAAAAACGATACAGATGTGCCTGTGTTTGATTTCTCCTCAACATTGTCCACTGATGCAGCGATCCAATCTGCCATCGGTATGGAGGAGCATTATCTTGATTTTGGTGGGGTGAGTTCACTGGATGTTCAAAAACAAAGCGTTGCATCCATTCAGGATGAAATCACGGTATCTTTCTGGTGTTTCGGTAATCCGTCAAACCTTCCGGCCAATACACAAATCGTAGAAGGAACAGATGACGCAGGTAATCGGCAGGTCAATGTGCATTTGCCGTGGAGTAATAGTCGCGTCTACTGGGATTGCGGCAATGATGGTTCAGGATATGACCGAATAGACAAAGCTGCACTGGATGAAAATTTTAAAGGTCAATGGAACCATTGGGCTTTTACAAAAAATGCATCGTCCGGAGAAATGAAAATATTTCTCAATGGACAACTATGGCATTCCGGTACCGGTCTGTCAAAGCAGATTAGCATCAATGCTTTGCGATTTGGAAAAGCACTAAACAATAACAACCCTTACTTCGGATCCATCGATGAAGTCCAGGTTTGGAATAAAGCATTGGATGAAGCAACCATACAGAATTGGATGAATACACGGATAGATAATTCCCATCCTGATTATGCTAATCTGGTCGCTTATTTCAGCTTGAATGAAGGAGCCGGAACGAATGCCGCTGATGCTTCATCCACCATGCTTGATGCACCCATCACCCTTCCATCCTGGGGAGCTGTTCGGGGAAATATACTCTTCCATAATTTCAATCATACGGATTTATGGCCTAAGGTGACTTTTCTTCAAGGGGATTACACGATTCAGGATATGGTATCACCGGTGATGGATTCTGTTGAAAGTGATCTGCATGAAGTCATTCATTTTGGCGTGAGTGGAACGGATCTGGTCAGGCTCGACACGCAACTTGTATATCCGGCAGGAGACCGCCCGGTGTATAATGAAGAAGGCGTTTTAGTTAATTCCATACCCGCTTTAGCGGATGGCACCATAACTATTCAGACACTCAATTATTTTTCGAAGCGAGATGCCAAATTCGAAATTCTGTCCCTTGTGACACCGTATGGAAATGGACTCGATCTTGGTCCCGATGGTAAAACTTTTGTTTTTGATCTCACCGATTTTGCACCCATTTTAAAAGGACGAAGAAAACTGTCCCTCGAATACGGAGGACAGAATCAGGAGGAATTGGATATTCAGTTTTGGTTTATTACCGGAACACCTGAGCGCACTGTATTAAACATCCAACCGATCTGGCCGCAAAGCCGTGGAAATATGACGGCTATATTGAATAATCAGGTATTCGAGCCAAGGCAAGTACCCCTGATGCCTTTTGCCTCTTATTATAAGATACGAGCTGCCATCACCGGGCACGGGCAGAACGGCGAATTTGTTCCACGGCAACATTATATTAATATTAATGGAGGCAGTCAGGAATTTACGTTTGATGTATGGAAAGGTTGTAGTAAAAACCCAATTTATCCTCAGGGTGGCACATGGATTTTTGATCGCGCCGGATGGTGCCCCGGTATGGAAACTGACGTACACTCCTTTCCTTTAGACTGGTATGTCTCCCCGGGCCAAACCGTAGAAATTGACTATGGTGTGAACGGTGGTGATATGTCAGAGGCTAATTATCTGGTCAATACCCTTCTGGTAACCTATGGAGGCTACAATTATCTGACAGATGTTTCCATTGAAGACGTTAAACGTCCAAATGCTGATCGGGTTGAATATGCCAGAATCAATCCCGTTTGTAACACGCCAACAATTGTGGTAAAAAATACCGGCGAAGAACTGGTGGAATCATTAAAGTTTACCTATCAAACAAGTCCGGACAATGAACAAACGTATTCCTGGTTTGGATTTTTAGAGCAGCAGGAAACAATTGAAATAGAATTACCTATTCCGGATGCAAAATTCTGGCTGGGCAGTTCTTCTTTTTCTGTCACACTCACGGAAGTGAATGGTGCAGCGGATGGAAATGCAGAAAACAATGAATACCGCACCACCTATACACCGGCAGCCGTTTACAATTATTCAGACCCCGTCCAACTGCGTTTGCAAACTAATAACAAAGGGAGTGATTACTTCTACACCATCAAAGATGGTGATGGGAACGTCGTATTTCTTAGAAATAATATGTCTTCGAATACCGTCTATGAAGATGATTTAAATTTCCCTCCCGGATGCTATACGCTTGATTTCAGAGATAGTGGACAGGATGGTCTATCCTTCTGGTTCTTTCCGGAAAATGGATCAGGAAGTCTTCGGTTACAGCGAAAATTGCAATCCGGAAGTACGGTCCCCCTATATTCCTTCAATCCGGATTTTGGTGCAGGGGTGCAATATGATTTTGTCCTTGGAAATATCACTTCTGCCAATGAAGAAATTGATCCTGACTTTCAAATCTTTAGTACCTATCCCAATCCGACCTATGATGAACTCAACATCGATTTATTTGGCTTCGAAACCCGGGAACTGCAATTCAAACTGGTGGACATGAACGGAATTACGATGATCAGAAAGGAATTTAAAAGTGAATTTGATAAAGAAACTACACAAATAGATTTAAGCCGCCTGGCTCCCGGAATGTATATATTGCATTGTACAGATGGAAAGCGAAATTGGGTCAGAGATGTGGTGAAGACCAACTAGATTAAAACTAAGTTTTTGTAAAACCCATATTGGATTAACTGCCAATATGGGTTTTGCTTTTATACTAACTGAAAAGAAGCATTAAAAATAACATACCGGGTTGCGTATATAACCTTAGATTTGTGTCCAACCATGAAAGCAATATTTCATTCAAAGATTCATAAGATTGCAAGTATCAGTCTTCTGCTTTTAATTTCAATTCCGGGATTCGCTCAGGATCAGACCCTTTTTCCATCGAATCCTCATAAAGGAAAAATGTATGTGTTTTGGGGCTGGAATTTTGACTGGTTCAGTCACTCGGACATTAACTTTACAGGTGATCAATATAATTTTGACCTTAAGGATGTTGTCGCTAAAGATCGACGTTTGAAATTCACATTAGGTGGTTATCTGAATCCCGGAGTCGCTACAATTCCGCAGTACAATTTTAGAATTGGTTACTTTTTTAAGGACAATTATTCTGTTTCCATTGGTACGGATCATATGAAATATGTTGTGGTCACAGATCAGATCGTACCTATCACAGGCTACATCAATGGAAGCAATACCAAATATGATGGTGTTTATGAAAATGAGGACATTGCGCTTTCGGATGATTTTTTACATCTTGAACATACCGATGGGTTAAATTATGTCAATGCAGATATCCGAAGATTTGATGAGCTGATCAATTGGGGAAAAGTGCAAGTCAATCTGACAGAAGGAATTGGTGCAGGCATACTATATCCAAGGACCAACAGCACACTGCTGATGAATGAGCGCTATGATGAATTTCATGTAGCGGGTTATGGCTTTAGTGGCGTTGTAGCCCTTAATCTTACCTTCTTTAAAAACTTTTTTCTTCAGTCAGAATTTAAAACTGGCTATATCAACATGCCTGATATTCGCACCACCATGTCTTCGTCGGATAAGGCCAGTCAGGATTTTATTTTTTATCAGGTGAACATATTATTTGGTGCGACTTTTCATATTGGAAAGCAGAAGGACGGGGCGTAGGGCATGGAGCATGGAGCATGGAGCATGGAGCATGGAGCATGGGGCATGCGGCATGGTATTAGCTATGTCACCAAATCACTCAATCACCAAATTACTCACTCCTCACCTCTCATTCCTCACCTCTCGTGGCGTCTCGCGTCTTAGGTCTCAGGTCTCTTTCGGAATTCGTAATTGATTTATCCATTTTCAATTAACTTCGCCCTCCCATGACAGACCTGGAGCAGCTGATCGACGTCTATCGTCAGGACGCTACAGTTACATCACTACAACAGGGACTGGTAGCAGAAAAGGCACACATAGGGGTGTCCGGATTGGCTGGCAGCGGGAAGTGCTTTGCCCTGGCCGGACTGACGACCAATGGATGTGGCCCCTGGCTCGTCATCGCTACCGACAAAGAAGCAGCTGCCTATCTTCAAAATACCCTATCCTCTCTTCTGCCTGAATCGGATGTCCTGTTTATCCCGGATAGCTTTAAACGCCCTGGCTTAATCGAGGAAATCATCCCAAGTCAGGTGATGGAGCGCACGGAAGCAGTCAACAAACTTTATCAAAATGGTCAACATGGTTATAAAAAATCCTCCTTGCTGGCTATCACCTACCCGGAAGCGCTCGTTGAATCTGTATTATCCCCTGCCTCTGTGGCTCAACAACAAATTCAAATCAAAAAGGGAGAAGATCTGGGCATTGACGGTCTTCTCTCCCTTCTGATAGATATTGGTTTTGTTCGTGTTGACTTTGTATATGAACCTGGGCAGTTTTCTATCCGGGGGGGAATCATAGACATCTTTTCTTTTGGAAACGAATGGCCTTACCGGGTCGAACTGTTTGATGAAGAGGTGGAGAGTATCAGACTTTTTGACCCACTTACACAGTTGTCTCAGCGAAACTTGTCATTAGTCAATATTATTCCCAATGTGCAAACGCATTTTGACAGTGATGAGCATCTTCCACTTTTACAGGCGATCCCATCAGATATTCTAGTCTGGATCCAGGAACCTGAACTGGTGATCGATCGCTATCAGGATACGTTTGAACGATTGGCTGCCATGAGAGCTGTGGATATTGACCCTGAGCTGACCACCATGCAGCGATTTATTAAAGAGAAACACTTTACGCCAACGCATTCCTTTATCGAAAGTATTCAGGATAGACAATTGGTGATTGAAGGCGATCCGGGAACCTTTGTAAAAGTTGATTCTGAGATCCGATTTAAAATGAAATCGCAACCCAGCTTTAACAAAAACTTTCCTCTCCTCATCGATGATCTCAGAAGTCTGAATAAAACAAATCATACGGTATATGTATTCACCGCAAATGCCAGACAAGTAGAAAGATTCTATTCCATCTTTGAGGATTTGGCAGCCAATGTTCAGTTCATACCCATTACAAAGTCTATTCACGAAGGCTTTATTGATAGTTCAGCCAAAGTAGCCTGCTATACCGATCATCAGATATTTGAACGTTTCCACCAATATCATTTGAGACGTGGATTTACAAAAGATCAGGCGATCAGTGTACGCATGTTGCGCGAACTTCAACCGGGAGACTTCGTGACCCATATCGATCATGGTATTGGAAAATATTCGGGGCTGGAAAAAATTAATATTGGTGGACACCTTCAGGAATCAGTCCGGTTGATTTATAAAAACAATGATATGCTTTATGTGAGCATTCATTCCTTACATAAGATTTCAAAGTTTGTTGGTAAAGACGGAACCACACCTGTGCTCAGTAAGCTAGGATCCGATGCCTGGGAAAATCTTAAGCGAAAGACTAAAGGGAAAGTAAAGGATATCGCTCGCGAATTGATAAAATTATACGCCCTTCGGAAAAGCGCCGATGGCTATGCATTTGCACCGGATGGCTATTTACAAAATGAGTTGGAAGCATCCTTTATTTATGAAGACACGCCGGATCAATTCACCGCTACTCAGGATGTAAAAGAAGACATGGAGCGCCCACATCCAATGGATCGGCTTATTTGTGGTGATGTTGGTTTCGGAAAAACTGAAGTCGCCATCAGGGCAGCTTTTAAAGCTATTATCAATGGAAAGCAAGTAGCCGTATTAGTTCCCACGACTATCCTAGCACTACAACATAGTCAGAGTTTTAAAGAGCGCCTTGGACCCATGGGTGTCACTGTAGATTATATCAATCGCTTTAGAACCGCCAAAGAGAAAAAGCAAATCATGGAACGCCTCAAAGAAGGCAAACTTGATTTAGTAATCGGCACGCATGCGATCCTAAATAAGGATATTGGGTTCAAAGATCTTGGGCTTCTAATCGTTGATGAAGAACAAAAATTTGGTGTCAGTGCAAAAGAGCGTTTGCGAAAAATTAAAGTTAATGTGGACACACTCACTTTAACGGCAACTCCCATCCCTCGAACGCTGCAGTTTTCATTAATGGCTGCCAGAGATCTTTCGATCATCCGCACACCACCCCCTAATCGTCAACCCATTCATACAGAGCGCAGAGTATTTAATGAGGAGCTTGTGAAGGATGCCATCTACTATGAAATCAATCGCGGTGGTCAGATATTCTTTGTGCATAATCGAGTAAAGACACTACCGGAAATTACGGCTTTAATCAAAAGAATCTGTCCGGATATTGACATCGCCATGGCGCATGGACAGATGGAATCCGATCATCTGGAAAAGACATTACTCGAGTTTATCAACAAGAAGTATGATGTGCTGGTCAGTACCAATATCATTGAAACCGGACTTGACATTCCGAATGCCAATACGATCATCATTAACCACGCCAATCAGTTTGGACTCAGTGATCTGCACCAATTGCGTGGTCGTGTCGGGCGCTCTAATAAAAAAGCCTTTTGTTATTTATTTGCTCCACCCTTAAGCTCCTTAACCCATGAAGCCAGAAAGCGACTGCAAACCATTGAGGAGTATAATGATTTAGGCAGTGGATTTGATATTGCGATGCGTGATCTTGATATCAGGGGAGCCGGCAATCTGCTTGGGGGCGAACAAAGTGGTTTTATCTCGGACATTGGGTATGAGACGTACCAGAAGATACTCGAGGAAGCTATTCAGGAATTGAAGGAAAGTGATTTTAAAGATCTCTTTAAAGAGCAAATGGAACGAGATCGAAAATATGTTCAGGATGTTCAGATTGATAGCGATGTCGAAATGTTGATTCCGGATGAGTATGTTTCGAACATTGATGAACGACTTCGTTTGTATACCGAACTGGATAATATAGATTCTGAAGAAGGAATTCAAAAGTTTGCGCAATCGCTTCAGGATCGATTCGGTCCTTGCCCCTTGGTCGTCGAACAATTGTTTGAAGGTCTGCGTATGCGATGGCTGGCAAAGGGGCTTGGCTTTGACACCGTGACTTTAAAAAACAATATACTCCGATGTTACTTCCATAAAAATGCGCAGTCTGCCTATTACGAAAGTGCTGTTTTTGATAAATTGATTAAATTACTTGGCACAAATGGAAGAGCGCTTGGCATCCAATTGAAACAATCGGTCAAACGATTGTTATTAATCAAAGAAAGAATAAATTCCATGACATCGGCCAGGAAGTTTATGGAATCGCTTCAAACTATGACCGAAGAGGAAATCGCAAAAGAAAAATGACCCCATCTGAAGAATTGTTTAACAATCCACAAATCGATTTGACGACCCTTCCGGTCGTTGACGAGATGGAAATGATTGCACTTGAACCTGCCTACATAAAAGTAAGGTATATCATGGCATCACTCATTGCTTTTGTATTGATTGTTGGGAGTTGGATATTTGTTTGGCTTCAGGCAGCCTATATAGGGTACATCCAAATTCCCGCTTTAATCATTACGCTTTTATCCCTTTGGTTTGTTATTTACAATGGCATCTCCTTTCATTACATGCGCTATGCCATGCGTGAAAAGGATATTTCCTATCAGTCCGGTTGGCTATGGAAAAGTATGACTACCGTGCCTTTCAATCGGGTGCAACATTGTGATATACGGCAAGGGTTAATTGATCGGCAGTTTGGACTATCCAAATTGACCATATATACAGCTGGTGGACAAAGTGCAGATCTTATGATTCCCGGTTTGTTACCCGAAACATCTGAGAAGATCAAGAACTATATATTGAACTCTACCGAACAATCCATTGAGGAAGAATAAAATGGAGGAGCCCGGTTCAATGTTGTATCAACCGCAGCGACAATCCATTTGGGCTGTCGTACTTATTCTGTTGAAATATATACGAATTACCGCGCGTCAGTTGTGGCCTATTCTATTGATCGTATTAATTAAGCCAACAGAAGGAAGGGGCTTAATGGTTATGTCAGTAGTCTTTGGTATAGCTTTTCTGTCTTTTATCTATGCCATTGTTGCGTATACGCGATACTACTACTTTATTAAAAACAATGAGTTGTGCGTTCGCTCAGGGGTCTTTAGAAAAGTAGTGCTGAATGTTCCATTTGATCGAATACAATCTGTCGATTTCAAACAAAACATTGTCCATCAGTTTCTGCATGTAGTCAGTGTCCAGGTGGATACAGCGGGCTCAAAAGGCAGTGAGCTTGAAATTGATGCGATTAGCTTAGTGCATGCAGAACAACTTCGCACTATTGTTCTGGCTTACCAAAAAACTAAGGCTGCTGAAATTGTCCCATCAGGTAAACCAATCCCACCGATCCCTGTCATGGAAGAGGTTCCGGAATTGATATTGGCGCTTTCATCAAAAGATTTGATGAAGGTGGGAATCAGTGCAAACCATTTACGTACTGCTGCTCTCCTCTTTGCCTTCTTTGTGAGTATGGCAGATGATATTGAGCAGTTGTTTGGATTGGATGTTTGGGGCCAACTGGATGATACAACATTGATGGCTTCTATACTAGGGTTGTTGGTCATGTTTTTGGCCATTCCGGTTTTACTCTTTGTCTCCTTTTTTGTGACATTGATCCGTACGGTCCTACGGTATTACAATCTTAAATTCTGGCGGGACGGCAAAAGCTATAAAGTAGTAAGTGGATTCTTTACCCGAAACGAAAAATCCATTCAAAAATCGAAAATTCAAATCATTCAATGGGCGACCTCGCCCTTAAAAAAGTTGTTTGGTATTTTTCAAATGAACATTTATCAGGCCACCAGTGCCCATCAACACAAAGATAAATCACTGATCATACCGGGGTGCTATATGGAACAAGTTCAACACACCCTCGATACGATCGTGCCTAAATATAAAGATGCCGTGTTCAGTTCCCACCGAATGCATCCGGCAATTGTTATTCTCATGGTTACGTTGTTAGGATTTCTTCCTGCTGTGGGATTTGGATGGCTGGCATGGTTTAATGGAGGATTTGTACAATGGATATTAATATTAATTTTCCCATTGGCGATATGGATGGGCATCCTCTACCAGGGTAAACGGAAACTAAAAATACACCCGGACTTTATTGTTTCCGAAGGAGGCATATTTGGAAACACAAGTAAGCTGATTGAAATCTACAAGATTCAGAGCGTCACGATTCATAGTTCTCCAATGCAACGCAGACGTGGTGTAACATCACTGCATATCTATACGGCCGGGGGTGATATTTCTTTTCCCTATATCAATGCGAAAGTAGCTAAGCAAGCCAGAGACTTTATTCTTTATCGCATAGAGGTTGAGAAAAAGCCCTGGATGTAGGGAATACCTCCCGCAACCTCTGCTCGGGCAGAAGGGCGGAAAGGTTAATGGCGGAAGGGAAAAAATATTACGAATTACGAAGGTGAGAATTACGAAAAGTGAAAAACGACGTACAGGGAAAATCACCTCCGCAATGCGTGAGTGAAAAACGCATTCCTTTACTGATCCTGATTCCGCTTCAACAGAATACTCAAAAGAAAATTGCCAATGCAAGGAGTTTACTCCTGCATTTCTGAAAAATACGAGTCGTTGAAACAAACCTTCTTAAATAGTCATTGTATAAATGCTATTTACGGCCGAGCCACCAGCAAATAATGCCACCAACGATGCCACCGACTACTGCATTGGCGAGAACATTTACACCAATGACTGCATAGCTTGAAATCATTGTAGTCATCGTTATCAGAAATAAATCATAGGATAAACCGATAGCTACAGAAACAATAGCACCAACTTTTAAGCCCTTTGAAAAATTATTCTCCCCTGCCCAATTGGAAAGTATATAAGCCATAGTTAATCCCCAGGCCAAATTGGCCACAACCATCATCACCATACTAATTTCTTCCTGCGATTTGTCGCAAGAACCATCGGAGTAACCTGCCATGACATTATGAAGAATAATGCCCCAAACGAGCCAGCCCAGTAAGAAAAAGGCTACACCACCAAGGATGCCGCCAACGATAGATTTGGTATTCATTTCGCTTAGATTAGAAGTGAGATTGATAAATGTCTCCTAAATTTAACGAAAACCAAGAATATATTTCAGCAAAATGATTTGCGGCTAATTCTTTAGGTTTTGTAATCACCAGATAACTCATATAAGCGAAAGTCGTTCTGTATCAATAGAACCAATTATGTCATGAGTTGTTGGAGCAAACTCCAACAACGGCTAGTTTAATCAATTGCCGATCCCGTACCGATCGATCGGTACGGGATGGAGATTACTGGAATAGCGACCTGAAGCTAATCCCGGCTTCTACCACTTCCCGGATTTTTGAAATGGGTATGCGATCCTGCTTCAAGCTATCACGCTCTCTGATTGTCACCGTCTGATCTTCTAATGTCTGATGATCCACAGTGACACAATAAGGCGTACCAATCGCATCCTGTCTTCTGTATCGACGTCCGATTGCATCCTTTTCATCATACTGACATAAAAAGTTAAACTTCAGATCATCAAAGATTTCACGGGCTGTGCCGGTCAACGCATCATTGTTTTTTAGCAAAGGAAGAATCGCACATTTTACCGGCGCTAAAGCCGGAGGAAATTTCAAAACTATACGTGTTGATTCTTTTCCTTCTGCATCCGGTACTTCCTCTTCTGTGTAGGCATTAGTTAACACCGCCAAAAACATTCTATCCACTCCTATCGATGTTTCCACTACATAAGGCACATAATTTTCATTGGTCTCCGGATCAAAGTACTGGAGTTTTTTACCGCTCAGCTCCTGATGACTTTTTAAGTCAAAATCAGTACGTGAATGAATACCCTCTAATTCCTTAAATCCAAATGGAAACTCAAACTGCACATCGACCGCGGCATTCGCATAATGGGCCAGATTCTCATGATCGTGAAAGCGCAATTTGGATTCGGGTGTACCCAGCGCTTTATGCCAGTTCATCCGCGCCTCCTTCCAATACGCATACCATTTCATCTCTGAACCCGGCTGAACAAAAAACTGCATTTCCATCTGTTCGAATTCACGCATGCGGAAAATAAACTGACGGGCGATGATTTCATTTCTAAATGCCTTTCCAATCTGGGCGATACCGAATGGAAGTTTCTGACGGGTAGTCTTTTGAACATTCAGAAAGTTGACAAAAATCCCTTGTGCCGTTTCAGGCCTAAGATATAATTTCCCTTCTTCACCCGCGATATTCCCAAGTTGTGTATGAAACATCAGGTTAAACTGTCTCACATCCGTCCATTCTTTTGAGCCGCTGACAGGATCAGCTATTTCGAGTTCTTCAATGACCGCTTTCAGACCCACCATATCATTTTTCGACATAGCATCGACAAACCGTTGATTGATCTCATCATGCTTCTGGATATATTCCGCCACACGTGTATTATCTCTTCTATACTGTTCTTCTACAAAATCATCCCCGAATCGTTTGCGGGCTTTTTCAATTTCCTTCTCCGCTTTGCCCATAATCTTCTCCAGGGCCTCTTCGATCAGCACGTCGGCGCGGTACCGCTTATTTGAAACTTTGCTATCTACCAATGGATCATTAAAAGCATCCACGTGACCCGAGGCTTTCCATATCTCAGGATGCATCATGATCGCTGAATCGAGACCAACGATATTCTCATGATTCTGAACCATCGCCTTCCACCAGTAGGATTTAATGTTGTTTTTAAGCTCAATACCATAAGAGCCATAATCATACACACCACTCAATCCATCATAGATTTCACTAGACTGGAAGATAAAACCGTACTCTTTACAGTGGGAAACGAGGTCTTTGAATGGATCGGCTGACATATTTGTGTATTTAAGGGGGGCAAAGATAGGAAGTGCAGGGCAAAGGGCAAAAGGCATGGGGCATGGGGCAGGAAGCGGGAGGCAGGAAGCGGGAGGCAGGAAGCGGGAAGCGGGAAGCGGGAAGCGGGAGGCAGGAAGCGGGAGGCAGGAAGCGGGAGGCAGGAAGCGGGAGGCAGGAAGCGGGAGGGTTTGGAGCATGGTATTTATTATTCCTTAACTAGAGTAACATTTCCTTTTCAATGAGACACTTATAAAAAACATTAACTGGAACTATAACTCATCATATGAAACAGGAAAAATTTAGATTTGAAAATTTAGATATTTGGAAAGAAGCGATTTGCCTTGGAATCCTCTTGTTTGATATTGCAGATGAATTGGAAACCAATAAGTTATGGCGTTTTGCTGACCAAACCCGAGGAGTAGGGATGAGCATCTCAAATAATATTTGTGAATCAACGGGAACTCAAATGGTGCGTGAACAGCAGCAACTTTTGAGATACGCTAAACGTGAATGTTATGAGGCTGCAAACATCATTATTCTTTTGGAGATGAAAAATCTCATTGACTCTCAAAGTAAAACAAATTTGTACCAAAAAATAAACATGCTGAGCCGCCGCATTCAAGCCTAATCCAACTCACTAAATAAAGGATAAAAAAAATCCTCTTGTCCCGCTTCTTGCTTCTTGCTTCCCGCTTTTTGCTTTTTGCTTTTTGCTTCCTGTTTGATGCTTCCCGCCTCCTGCTTCCTGCTTCCTGCCTCCTGCCTCCTGCCTCCTGCCTATTTTAATAGTTTACTATCTTGAGAGGCTCAGACCACGAATTATGGAAATAAAGAAATCATCTAAAGTCTATGACGTCATCATCGTCGGATCCGGCGCCGGCGGCGGCATGGCCACTAAAGTACTCAGCGAAGCAGGACTAAACGTGGCCGTTGTGGAAGCAGGCCCCTTTTTTGATCCCGCTGCCCCTGAACAACAAACTCAAATGAAATGGCCATGGGAATCTCCTCGCAGAGGGGCAGGAACAACGAGACCTTTTGGTGATTTTGACAGCGCCTATGGTGGCTGGGAAATAGAGGGTCAACCCTACACCAGAGTACCGGGAACCAGATTCGAATGGTTCAGATCACAGATGCTTGGTGGGCGAACAAACCACTGGGGCAGAATCTCTCTTCGATTCGGACCGACAGATTTTAAACACAAAAGTCATGATGGACTTGGCGATGACTGGCCGATCAGTTATGACGATGTCAAACCTTACTACGATCGAGTCGACAAACTAATTGGTGTGTTTGGATCAAAAGAAAATCTACCCAACGAACCGGATGGATTTTTTCTGCCTGCACCGAAACCACGATTACACGAACTGTATTTCATCGAAGGGGCAAAGAAAGTTGGAGTGCCCGTTATTCCGGGGAGACTATCGATGCTCACAAAAAAGATTAATGAAGATCGTGGCGTATGTTTTTACTGCGGACAATGTTCACGAGCATGTTCTATTCATGCAGACTTTTCCTCCGGCACTTGTTTAATTTTTCCTGCCCAAAAAGCAGGAGGGCAGATTGATCTTTTTGTCAACTCCATGGTTCGGGAAGTCATTACCAATGATGAAGGAAAAGCAACAGGCGTTTCTTATATCAACAAAGAAGACCGACAAGAATATCAGTTGAATGGAAAGATTGTTGTGCTCGCTGCTTCTGCCTGCAGTTCGGCACGTATCCTTTTGAATTCAAAGAGTAGGCAACATCCCGGAGGCCTTGGCAATTCAAGTGGGATGATTGGAAAATATCTGCATGACTCAACTGGAGCAAGCAGAGCAGCGTTCATGCCTAAACTCATGGACAGAGAAATTTATAATGAAGATGGTGTAGGTGGCATGCACATCTATACGCCATGGTGGCTGGACAATAAAAAACTTGATTTTCCAAGAGGATATCACCTTGAGATGTGGGGCGGTATGGGTATGCCTTCCTATGGCTTTGGCTTTAACCCAAACGATCTTAACGAATACCTCGGTGGACGCATAGGGGGTTATGGCGATCAGCTGCGAAAGGATGTGAAAAAATTCTATGGCTCTGTTGTCGGTATTTCCGGCAGAGGAGAGTGCATCGCTCGTGAAAACAACTATTGCGAAATTGATCCTAACGTAGTGGATGAATTTGGTATTCCTGTCTTGCGATTTAATTATACATGGACAGATCACGAACGCTATCAGGCAAGACATATGCATAACACCTTTGAGGAAATCCTTGATGCGATGGGTGGAAAAATTCTTGGTACCAAGCCCGGCAAGGAAGATGATTATGGCTTAGCGCTACCGGGACAAATCATCCATGAAGTCGGAACGACACGGATGGGAAATGATCCTAAAACTTCAGTCACCAATTCATTCGAGCAACTTCATGATGCTGACAATGTATTTGTAGTAGATGGTGGCCCATTTGTTTCGCAGGCAGACAAGAACCCTACATGGACCATTCTTGCGCTTGCCTGGCGAACGTCCGATTATATTGTTGAACAAATCAAGAAGAGAAATATCTAATCCATTTATAACATCATAATTATGGACAGAAGAGAAACTATCAAATCAATGTTGATCGGCGGGATTGCCGGAGGCTTGATGATCACCGGTTGTCAACCTGGAAAAGAAGATGAAACAACATCCACGGAAACTACTTCGGGACATTATGGAAGGACAGATAAAGAAAAGGAACATGATGCAAAGGTTATGTCGGAAACCTTCTTTTCAGAACATGAACTGGCGACCATTGCCGTCTTATGTGACTTAATTCTTCCTGCTACATCAACTGCCGGTTCGGCAACGGAAGCAGGCGTTCCGGAATTTATCGCGTTTATCGTGAATGACATGACCTCCAATCAATTGCCTTTACGGGGTGGATTGATGTGGCTGGATCATAGAGCGCTGAGTCTTCATAACAGCTCATTTGCTGAATGCCCTTCTAGTAAGCAAAAGCAGATGCTTGATGAGATCGCTTACCCTGAAGAAGCTGATCCCGGCGTAGAACAAGGGGTTAAGTTTTTTACACGCATGCGCAATCTCGTCCTGACCGGATATTACACGACACGGATGGGCATAGATGATCTGGGCTATAAGGGTAATACCCCACATGTATGGGATGGGGTTCCGGAATCGGTTCTGGCAAAACACGGCCTAAAATATGATGCAGCATGGCTTGCAAAATGTGTTGATCAGGATAAGCGTACCGTCATAGCGGAATGGGATGCGGAAGGTAACCTGATCACCTAATGTAACAAACTGAATATTAGACATTTATCAGTATTTTTTCTAAGAAGGTTTCCAAAAAGGAAAAACTACTATATTTGCCCTCCCGAATTGCCTCCTTAGCTCAGTTGGTTAGAGCGC
>JAHEAR010000005.1:0-48684 GCA_024642665.1 Bacteroidota bacterium | reverse complement strand
CTTGTCCTTGGAATGAAGGCTCATTCCTTCATTCTTTCTACGCATTCATGGCGTTTCATTCAATGATTTCTTATCCGTTCCGAAAATCATGCTCGCCATGAAGGCGTAACACCATGTAGGCGTAGCGCAGCGGAGTCCTTCATGGGTGAAGTCCTTCATGGCGCACCATAGAATTTCCTTTCTCATTAGATCCTTCGTTCGAAAAGGACGAGGTCCTTGTCCTTGGAATGAAGGCTCATTCCTTCATTCTTTCTACGCATTCATGGCGTTTCATTCAATGATTTCTTATCCGTTCCGAAAATCATGCTCGCCATGAAGGCGTAACACCATGTAGGCATAGCGCAGCGGAGTCCTTCATGGGTGAAAACCTTCATGGCGCACCACTAACTCTCCTTTATTATTAGTCCCTTTTACTTTGTATTTAGACGCAGCACCATGAAGGCATAGCGCAGCGGAGTCCTTCATGGGCGGAGTCCTTCATGGGTGAAGTCCCTCATGGCATCGTATGCACTAACCCCCTAACTTTGAATAGCCCGAAAAAAGTCCATACCCCTAATGAACTTTTATTATACCTACGTACTATTTAGCGAGCGAGATAGAAAACTTTATCTCGGTTATTCAAATAATGTATTCCGAAGACTCACTGAACATAATAATGGAGAAAATGCGAGTACAGTAAACCGAAGACCATTGATACTCATTTATTATGAAGCTCATCTTCGAAAAGAAGACGCACTCAGAAGAGAGTCTTACTTCAAGACCAACTCCGGAAAACGAACACTCCAAATAATGCTTAAAGCAACACTGGATGAACTAGGCTATCTACCAAAATAGCTTTTAGATCAGGCTTGCCATGAAGGACTGCACGGCAAACAAACACTCCAAATAATACTTAAATCTAAACTGGAAGAGCTGGGTTATGCATCACAATAGCCTTTAGATCAAGCTTACTATCTCAATTATTTCCGAAGTAGCCGTTTTTATTTTTATAAAATATGTTCCCGGAGAAGCATTTAGCTGCTTTAAATCAAATGCATACAACCACTGACTACCTCCCACATGAACTATTGTAGAGAATACAACCTGACCTCCACTCCCAACAATCTCCATCGATAGCTTATCAACATATTCGCCAAAACTGGCATTGATTTGAATATTGGAATCCGTAGGATTTGGATATACATTGAGTTCTATCAGATCATTGCTACTGCCTGAACTATTGATCAATTGCTCTTCAATGGATAAAATTTGATTGATTGATATATCCGTTACATACTGGACTATACCGGAAGGCCATTCAATCATAACACTGTCGACGACTTCCGCATCCCCCAATCCAAAATGAGCCCGCATATCATTCTGACTACAGTACGCACTTTGGGATGATATCTCTCTCATTTGCCAAATAGGTGCACCGTTGATAAAAGATTTCACTCTCACTTTTGCACCAATGGCCGAACGATTGGAAACTGTCCCCACCAATGAAAGCATAATCCAATGGTTATCATTGCCATCATTGTGATACAGGTAGTCCACTTCATCTTTTCCATCAAATCTGGTCGTAGCCACCGCCAGATCCTGAAACCCATCATTGTCATAATCCCCAAAGGCACAACCGTAAGACCAGCCAGCATCTGTCACCACCACACCTTCATCAACAGCCGTAAATTCACCATGCCCATCATTCAAATACAAATTATTCTTTAGCCGAGTGCCACTGGCAAATGCATTGGTCACAAACAAATCGAGGTCACCATCATTATCAATATCGGACCAAGCACTACTAAAAGAATTGGTGTTGCTCGCAGAAACAGCAGAGTTGGACAGCTTTGTAAAAACAAAATCACCATCATTACGATAAAGTTGGTTCTTTGTTTGATTGGTTGCCAGAAATAAATCCAAATCGCCATCATTATCAATATCGGCCCAACTGGAACTCATCGTACTAAATCCTTCAGAAGTAATTTCCACATCGGTTATCTTTTCAAAAGAAGTACCCGCATTATTTTTATACAACGCATCCTTCTGCCCCAGTTCATTGGTGACAAATAAATCGAGATCACCATCCCCGTCTATGTCTGACCAACTTACATTTCGTGATGCTGATTGATCTGTCACCAAACTTCCTTCCTCTACGTTCTCAAAATTATTTTCCCCTCTGTTTCGATAGAGAAAGTTTCTTCTGATCCCCTCACTATTCGTAACATACAAATCAACAAATCCATCATTGTCATAATCCCCAAAGGCAGCAGTTTCGGAATAGCCGGAATTGGTCACCCAAAGCCCATCTGTGACTTGTGTAAACTGACCCATTCCATTATTAAGGTAAGCCATATTGTGGCGGTTATACCAATTGACCACAAAAGCATCCAGATCTCCATCATTGTCAATATCCGCAAAGCTGGCACCATCCGATGGTTTATTGTCCGTGACGATTGGGTCATTTTCTACCAGCGTAAAACCCCCGTTTGAATTATTAAGGAATAGCGAATTGTTTTGACCACTGGAAGGCCCATTGGAAATGAAACAATCGATATAGCCATCATTACTTACATCGACCCAATTGACACTTCTGGAATCACCCGGATGTGTACTCAATGGGCTGTCAGTTACTTTTGTAAATGTTTGGGTCATACCCAAAAATGGAAATGCTACGCAAATGGCAACGAAATAATTTTTCATCTGAATATTGTTTTTAATGAACTAAGCAGTTTTGTTTTGATGCGCACTACTTATTTAATGCCATACAAACGAAACAAGATTTACGCATATGAAAATATTATATCTCCCTACTGCACTATGTGCCCTTCACATGACGTGTAGAGAATGACGAAGGTCCTTCGATTGGGAAATCGAGTCGTTGGGAGGAAGGAAACGGATGTTGGTAGGCTTGTCTACCCAGGAGGTCGGCAAAAGCACTAATTTGGCCCCATATTTTACTTCTATGGTGCGTCAAAGGGTCTTCAGGCATCTCCTGTTTTGGGGTGTATTCTTTAGCATGAGCTTGTTCAATGTATTATACATGTCTACAAGCTTTTCATCTAATCCTACCTGGGATGCTTTCCTGCGTGTTCTGCTGTCTCAGATTCTTATTTATAGCATTAAAATATTTGTAGTCTATTATACCCTTTACAGCATCATTCCACGTTGGTCGCGTAGTCAGGCAACCAACAGTGCAGGCTCTTTTTCTGATTATATTATATCTAATCGAAAATCAATTCTAAGATATCTCTTTGAATTTATTTTTGTTTTACTGCTAGGCACCCTCCTCATCAGAGTCCTGACACATACAGTAATTTGGGTACACATTTTTGGGGAAGAACATCCCCGATATGGCTTTTCAAGTTTACTGGCGAGATACATCTATTCTTTATTTGATATCATCCCTGTTGTTTTCAGTGCCATCGCTATCAAATTGGTGTTGCTGAGAGTCAACTATTTAAAACAAGAATCAAGACTAGTTCAGGAAAAGCTAAATACTGAACTGCTTTATTTAAAAGCGCAGACTAATCCACATTTCCTGTTCAATACCCTAAATGGCATATATGCCCTAAGTCGCAAACAAGATCCAAACACCTCCAATGCCATCATGCATTTGTCCAAGATATTGCGCTATATGCTTTACCAGACCAGTCCCCCAACTAACCCTATCCGGGATGAGCTCCAGCTTATCAAAGATTATATCGCGCTGCAAAAAATAAGATTTCAGGAACACCTGACCATTCAATATAAAGAAGCTATCGATCATGACACTGCCGGTATTTCTCCATTGCTATTGATCCCGCTCATCGAAAATGCCTTTAAACATAGCCATGGGCTGGATACTCAAATAGAAATTAACGCGGCTCTTCATGATAAAAAACTGGTCTTCTCTGTCAGGAATAATTTATCAGAAAATATGGCTTCCGATGGGCTAACAGAAAAAGGGATTGGGCTTTCCAATATCAGACGCCAATTAGCCATTCTCTACAAAAGTTATAATTTGGAGGTCATTCCACGGGATACAGATTTTGAGGTAATCCTAACTATTGATTTGAACTCATTTTTATATGCTTGATTGTTTGATCATAGAAGATGAGCCACTAGCGGCTGAGATATTGCAGGACTATATTCAGGATGTACCAAACCTGCAATTGGTCGCTACGTGCAGAGATGTCCTATCAGCATCAGCGTATCTCCAAAATCACAAAGTAGATGTCCTCTTTGTAGACATACATCTCCCAAAAATAAATGGCATTGAATTTATTAAAACCATTCAAAACCAGTACCAGGTCATTTTGACTACAGCGTATCATCAATATGCGCTGGATGGATATGATCTCAATGTGGTGGATTATTTGCTCAAACCAATTGAGTTTAGTCGATTCTTACAAGCTGTCAATAAAATAAAATCGAGTGATAGTTCCAGACAAATTCATTCCGAAGCTTCCACCGGTGCAGAATTATTCCACTTCTTCAACGTAGACAAGCGTCAGGTAAAGATTTACAATAAAGACATTCTTTATATAGAAAGTATTAAAGAATATGTCAAAATTCATACGACTGAACATACCGTTACGACAAAGCTTCAGATCGGTGAAATCGAGGAGTTGTTGAATGCCGGGGATTTTATACGCATCCATAAATCATATGTAGTACCCCTGAACAGGATATCCGCGTACAGTGCCGGTCAAATCGAAATAGGGAACATCATTCTTCCCATCGGAAGAACCTATAAGGAACTTGTCATGCAAAAAGTAAAAACTCCTTGAAGGAATTACCATGAAGGACTACGCTGCGCTACGCCTAAATTGATCTTCCATGAAGGAGTTACCATGAAGGACTACGCTGCGCTACGCCTAAATTGATCTTCCATGAAGGAGTTACCATGAAGGACTACGCTGCGCTACGCCTTCATGGTAAACTTAAAGATTTCCTGAGCGGTCATCAATATAACCTGTCTTGGTCTTTACGTTGAAGCCTCTTTTTTCCGGCATCGTTCTGAAGAATACATCCCATAGTGGTGAAGAAACACCATAAGCGGCATCAGGTTGCTGGTAATGATGCAGTGCATGATGGATCCAAAGTATTTTCATGAAGTTTTTCGGCGGAGGAAAAGCATGCACTGAATAATGAACACAGAGGTAGGTAGCATAGCCCGCTACAAAACCACCCGTAAAAGGAATTCCATATTCCCCTAAAAGAATACGATAAAAAAGGAAAAAAACAGAAGCCAAAAGAATGCTTACAATAGGTGGCATGGCTAGTCGGGATTTATCTTTTGGAAAGTTATGGTGGGCACCATGAAGTACATATTGAAGGCGTTCCTTTTTAGGCGAACTCACTTCCATATGAAACGTATACCGATGAATGAGGTATTCCACCAGCGTGAAAGTCAAAAGACCTCCAAAAAATAAAAGAATACTTGCTCCCGGGCCAAGAATTCCATAGTAAAGCGTGTACGCTAATAGGATAACTCCTAATCCATAAAATATGGTCAGCGGGTACGCGATATGTGTGTGCGTCAGTTTCTCTAAAATGGGGTTCTTGAATACCCTGTTTTCTGTAGCTTCTCCGTGGCCAGCCATAATCTAAAAATTTCTGCAAAGGTACGCAAAAAGGAGGGTGCTTGCAATAAATCAAATGGCTGGAACCGCCGCGACCTGATAAACAAATTGTTAATTCCGGAAGGAATATAAAAAGGAGAGGGATTCCCTGTTTGCATGAAAATTATACTTATCTTTTATTGCAATATTTTGATATAAAGTGTTTTATACATGTTAATTATAATACATGTGAATGGTCAAACATCCTACTTATACCTATCCTGGAGTCCCTTTCAGGCCAATAGCAATGGGATACTTTTTTCTACTCTCCGTTTCCGTGTCACCTCTGTTTTTGCTTCATCCACATACTCTAAGTACGCTCGCTGCTTACCGTGGGTTAGACCTTAGATAAAGCGACACGCAACTTTTCGACACGAGACGCGAGACAAAGGGCGGAGGGCAGAGAGCAGAGGGCGGAGTGATAATTAATTTTCATTTAACCTTTAACCAAACAGACACGAGACTCACTAAATCACTCACGCCTAGCGGACCTGATCTAAGCTGCGTTTCGACAAATCACAACTCCCGAGCTAATGAGATCAGTCTAAGGTCCAAGGTCTACAGATGAAGGACTGCGCCTTCACAGTGAGTCCAAGGTCTTTACCTCATCCCTTGTTTGCCAACTGCCCACAGGCTGCATCGATATCCTTTCCTCTGCTTCTTCGCACTGTGATCATCACTCCTTTGGATCGCACTCGAGCCGCAAATACATCAACCTGTTTTTCATCAGCCCTTTCAAAAGGAACACCCGGAACAGGATTGTATTCTATCACATTGACCTTGACAGGAAATTGACCACGACACAAACGCACCAGTTTATCAGCATCCTCCAACGTGTCATTAAAGTCTTTCAAGGCAATATATTCAAATGAAATCCGCCCTTTCGTTTTTTCATAAAAATATTCCAACGATTCCATTAAAGCAGCCAGTCGATTGGATTCATTAATCGGCATGATTTCATTCCGCTTGGTATCATCCGAAGCATGGAGCGAAAGTGCAAGATTAAATTTTACTTTTTCATCCCCTAAACGTTTTATCATTTTTGCAATGCCGGCCGTACTTACGGTGATGCGTTTTGGTGACCAACCCATTCCATTATGACTCGTAATTCTGTTGATACTTTCGAGCACTGGACCATAGTTTAATAAGGGTTCGCCCATACCCATATAGACGAGATTGGTCATCGGAAAACCTAATTGCTCAACACACAACTTATTGGTATCAAAAGCCTGATCATAAATTTCAGCGGCCGTTAAATTTCTAAGGCGTCCCATTTTTCCTGTCGCACAAAAGCTACAGGTCAGACTACAACCCACTTGAGAAGACACACAACCGGTAGCTCGCTTGTCTTTCACGACCGGAATCATCACCGTTTCTATCTTATACCCATCGTGTAGTTTATACCGGGACTTAATAGTCCCATCTTCACTATTCTGACGATCATCTAAAACAATGCTGTCATACGTAAATACCTCACTCATGGCCTGACGCAAAGTGGCCGGAATATTGGTCATGTCATCAAAACTTCTGGCGCCCAATTTCCACATCCAGTCATATACTTGTTTAGCCCTGTAGGTTGGCTGACCAATCGAGGCAAGTGATTGTTGTAGGTCTGAGAGCGATTGTGTCCTTAAATCCTGTTTTGGCATGAGTTGATCTGTCTAACGAAATATGATAAATGGCCTTTGCCCTACTAAATAGGTATTTTTTTCTCAGTGATTTTCTGACTTCAGCATCAGGCTGCAAAGATAGATGGAAAGGATTAGAACCACGAAAACAGGCAACCTTAATTAAAAAAGGCCCCTGCTGATTCAGCAGAGGCCTTTTTGATTTTTGGAATCTAAATTCTATTTGCTTGCTGCAAAATCAGCGACCATCTGTGTTAATGATCCAACGGCTTGATCAGCTCCACTTTTTACAGTCTCAAAAGTCCCTTTCCAAGTAGTTAGGTTCTCAGCAGCTGTAGTTACCAAACCAGATAATTCACTGATTTGAGCAGGAATATCACCTTCGATTTTACCTGCAGCCAAACCGTCTTTTAGAGCGGTCACGGCAGCTGATTTTTCTGTCCAGGTTGTTACAAACTCATTAATGTTCTGTTGTAACGCTGGATATCCGCCCAGTGCTTCGAGCGCTGCTTTTTTAGCACCTTCCAGTGTTTGTGTTTGCTCCGGACTGAGAGTAGCAGAAGCCAGCATGTCGTCCAGACCTGCTAATTTTTGTGTTTGCTGTGTAAGATCAGTACTTACCATTTGTGAAAATTCAGTCACAGTGGTAGTTGTTGAATCCCAGTTGCTGGCAAGCTCATCAATGCTTGTCTGGTACTGCTCAATTCCTTTGCAAGAAACTAGCAAAAGCGGAAGAGCGATGAAGAAGAGGATTTTTTTCATGTTAATTGTTAAATTTTAAATTTTGTGGGCGCAAATGTAATAGGGTTTTAGCAATTCGCAAGAAATATTTTGACGGACTATTAAAATGTACCCAAAAGGGAGAAGTTCCATACGCCTACCCTGCCTTCATTGACACCTAATTCCAGGTATTAGTCCCCTCTCCCGGGACTGCGTTTAATCGGTCACATCCCAATACGGACAAGCTAAGGGACTACTTATATCCCTTGTAGGAAGGGACTGTTACGGCCTATTTTTGACTCCTGTAAATACAAGCTGAACACCTTTGATATTTACCCTCCTCCTAACCCCGATCAGAGGCATTTAGCCTGAAAAAGCAACGCCATTTGATGGTACCGGACCCTCCTGGCCTTTTTATCTGTTTGGCCGGGAAAGAGAGTTGCTACCATTTCAGGTTAAACAATAAAGCTATCTGGATATCAGAAAAACACCATCTATCAGCTATTACAATGTCAAAAAAAATGTCGCCGATATGTATACAAAGCTTCAGGCAACCTAAAATGACAAGGCATCAAGGTGGGGCATTATTTCCATTTACTTGAATGAGACCTGAAACTAATGGCGGGAAGCGTAGGGCGCAGAGCATAGGGCAATGGTAAATTGCTAATTCCGAATGTGTGAATTACGAATTGCATCACAGCTAAATTTTTCACTTTTCACTCACGCCTGGAGGACAGGGTCTGACCGGCACTACCTCTTACACCGAAGTGGAGGGTAAGCGCTTTTCTCCGATTTTCCTTTGCTCACCATAGTTTTAGGGAAGTTGAGACTTTTCAATTTTCACTTAAAAGAGACATGCGAATATTCTTCCTCCATTCATAACCCCTCATAACCCCTCATAACCTTCCTTTAACCTTATACTTTAAACCTTCAACAGAATTTGACCTGAGACTTTTGGACCATAGACAAATAGACTCGAGACCTGTGACCTTAGACTTTTAGATGCGCGACTTTTCGACACGCGACAGGCGACTAATCTTACTCCTTTCATAATCTACATAACCCTTATAACCTTCTAAGCCACTCACCCTTTAACCATCAATCATTGACCTGCTTAAAACTCTACCGTTTCTCGCTTTGGCTTTCGCACCTCAATACCGGAATACAAAGGACTATTGATGATTCCCATTTTTTGCAATCGGTGCATCACCGAAACCTTAAGTACCCCTAAACCATATTTTGAACTTCGCGCCAAATTAATTGAAGATGCCTCCTTGAAATATTTCGTCGGACAGGTCACTTCTGCGATCGGAAATCCGGCATATATTATTTGAGACAACATCTGGTTGTCAAAAATGAAATCATTTGAGTTGGTATTAAAAGGAATAGATCTTAACACATGACTACTGAAGGCCCTGTATCCTGTATGGTATTCCGACAATTTATAATTGACCAGAATGTTTTGAAAAAAGGTCAGAAATCGATTCGCCCAATATTTATAGATGGGCATGCCCCCTAATAAAGCACCCTTTCCCAGAATCCGCGATCCTAATACCACCGGAAATAAATCTTCACCAATAATATTGACCATACTTGGTATAAGCAAGGGTGTGTATTGATAATCGGGATGCAACATAATAACAATATCCGCTTCGACCTCTAACGCTTTATTGTAAAGCGATTTCTGATTTCCTCCATATCCTTTATTCTCTTCATGCTGAATAATATGGTGAATCCCAAGTGCTTTTGCTTCTTCCACCGTATTGTCCCGGGAGGCATCATCACATAAAATAACCACATCGACCAGATCACGAGGAATCTCGGCATATGTTTTTGCGAGCGTTCGGGAAGCATTGTATGCAGGTAGCACGACCGCTACTTTCTTTTCCTTATACATGGGGCAAAGATATATGGAATGGTTTATAACAAAGAAAACTCGGATTATTAATTACAGCGGGCTTTTGCATGGGGCATGGGGCGTAGGGCATGGAGCATGGGGCATGGGGCGCAGGGCGTAATGCATGGGGCGTAGGGCATGGGGCGTAGGGCGCAGGGCAAAGATCAAATCACTAAATGATTAAATCACCAAATCACTCCATCACCAAATATCCACATGACCTATCAAAGAAAAAAGGTCTCCATCAAAAGACAAAGACCTTTTCCTATACAATTTAAAATATTACTACTGATTGGCCATACCATTTAAAGGCTCCATAGCCACCGAAAATTTACCCATGGCATTGCGAAGAGTGGATTGAATAGATGTATGATCAGCTGTCCAGGCAGAAAGGTTTTCATTCGCAGTGGTCACAAAGCCGCTCAATTCAGAAAGTTGTGCCGTCACGTCACCTTCTATCTTCCCGGCGGCAAGACCATCCTTTAGCGAAGTCAGTACCTGAGATTTTTCGGTCCAGGTATCAACAAACCCTTTAATGTTCTTTTGAAGTTCAGGGTAGGCTTTCAAAGCACCAACAACTTCATTGCGAGACGCTTCAATAGCCTCTTTTTGATCAGATTTCAAGCCGGCAAGTGTCGTCTCATCAGGTTGCATAGCTGCAAAAGCATTTGTGTAATTTGAAAGTTCACTGCTCAGCTTCGCTGAAAATTCAGAAAGTCCGGCTGTGGTGGTGTCCCAGCTACCTGAAAGCTCTTCAATTCCGGCACGGTACTGCTCGACTCCCTTGCAAGACAAAAATAAAAATGGCAGGGCTAAAAAGAATAATTTTTTCATTGGTTAGTGTTTAAATATTGAGATACAAAAATAATTTCAATTACAGTACGTTTCTGCTTTTTTCACAACTATCTTCTTTGGAAAAAAACCTCCAAATGTTATTGTTGATAACAGATAGCACCTATAGCACTTATGACTATAAGCGCATAAAAACAAAACATTATTTAATTCAGGAGAGATGAGATGTGTAATAAACGCTGCTATTGATACCTATCGTATATCCCAAAAAGTCTATTCCTGTGGAAAAAGGTCTCTACACAAACATTCGACCTGCCTGTAAAAACTTCGATTTGGAGAAAAATATACTTCCGGATTACCTGAACTCGGCATTTATTCTCTCCAACAATTCCACACCGGGCATCAATTCATCCTGGTTCAGACTGTTTAACGGTTTCAAAGTTGTATTTAATAATTGATGTACTGAGGGTTGTTTAGCATCTATGTATAAAAGCCCTGTGAGCACTTCCCCTTTTAAATTCGCATTGTGAATGGCATTAATCGCCGAGAGCCTGTTTCCCGGATCCCAACCTTCTGCAAGAGATGTCAACTCGATAATCGATCCATCGTGCATTTCAATCATTTTACTTTCTCCCGGTGCAACGGTGGCTGTAATTTCACTTTTTTCAGGAACAAAGTCGGCAATGGATGTTGAACCCATGTGATCACGAACATAACTATAGGACTTTGTAGAGGTTTTTGTATTGTTAAACGTGACACAAGGTGAAAGCACATCAATCAATGCAAAACCATTATGACTTATACCTGCCTTGATCAAAGGGATCAATTGATCTTTATCACCGGAAAAACTTCTGGCTACAAAGTCAGCACCGAGTTCCAATGCTAACCCGGCCAGGTCAATGGAACTAAACATAGTTGGCACCCCTGCTTTTCCAACTGATCCAACATCCGCCGTGGCAGAATCCTGTCCTTTAGTCAAGCCATAGCACCCATTATTCATCACGATATAAACCATATTAAGGTTACGCCTGACCACATGGGCAAATTGACCCATTCCTATAGAAGCCGAATCACCATCCCCACTAACGCCAATGTATGTCAGGTCTCTATTGGCCATGACCGCTCCGGTAGCCACTGAAGGCATCCGCCCGTGGACCGAATTAAAACCATGACTATTCGCCAAAAAATAGGTAGGCGTTTTTGAGGAGCAGCCTATGCCTGATATTTTGGCAATGCGATGTGGCGGAATAGCCAGTTCAAAACATGCCTGAATGATTGCAGCACTTATCGAATCGTGTCCACATCCTGCACACAAGGTAGATAAGGCTCCTTCATAGTCTTTCTGATGAAATCCAATCTCATTGATGGCGGCCCCGGGGTGCCGAAAAGAAGGTCTTTTATAACTCATAGTTTAGCACTTGTTTCGCTTAGCACAGGCTTACCGGAAGCTGATTGTGGTGGCGGAATGTGAAGATTTATCTGCCGGGTGATATTGTCCGCTGTGATGGGAAAACCATCGTAATTGAGTATTGCGATCATTTTTTGAGGATCAATACCAATTTCATTGATCAGGATACTGCGCATCTGACCATCTCGGTTTTGTTCTATAACAAATACTGTCTCATGCTCCAGAACAAAATCCACGACGGACTGAGAAAATGGAGCAGCTTTTAAACGCATACCATCCAAATGAATACCCTGATCACGGAGCAAATCAATGGCCTCAAGAGCCGAATCGGTAGAGGTGCCAAAAAAGATAATGCCTGCACTTGCTCCTGTAGGAGAAGGCAAAAACTGTGGCGCAGGAACTAATGTTTTGGATGTTTCCCACTTTTTCAGCAATCGATCCATGTTGCGAACATACACAGCACCATCCTCAGTATATCTGGCCAGTTCGTCTCTTGAAGTACCCCTTGTAAAAAATGATCCTTTATTAGGATGGGTACCCGGAAGTGTTCGGTACGTTATACCATCATCATCAACATCAAGATATCGGCCAAAGGTTTCCATCTTGTCCAGGTCTTCAGCGGAAAGCACTTTCCCGCGATCGTATTCCTTTGCAGGATCCCATGATAAAGGATCACACACATGATCATTCATTCCAAGATCCAAATCCGTCATCAACATAATAGGTGTTTGCAGACGTTCCGCTAAATCAAAAGCGGTGGCAGTCATTTCAAAACACTCGTTAGGAGTTGAAGGAAAAAGCAAAATGTGTTTAGTATCTCCATGAGAAGCATAAAAAGCAAGCGTGATATCTGATTGCTGCGTTCTGGTGGGCATTCCGGTGGATGGACCTGTTCGCTGCACATCAATAAGTACCGTTGGAATCTCAGCGAAATAAGCAAGACCAATAAATTCATTCATCAATGAAACGCCCGGACCACTGGTTGCCGTAAATGCTCTGGCTCCATTCCAATTTGCGCCAATGACAACCCCTATAGCGGCCAGTTCATCTTCTGCCTGAAGAATGGCATAATTATTCCTGCCGGTTTCAGGATCAACACGCAACTTTCTGCAATACTTTTCAAAAGCATCTGCAACAGAAGTAGATGGTGTGATAGGATACCAGGCCATCACGGTGGCGCCTGCATACACTGCCCCAATACCACAAGCGGTATTGCCGTCGATCATAATCTTTCCATTCGTCAAATCCAGTGAGGACACACTAAACGAAAGAGGACAAGTCCAATGCTCTCTTGCATAAGCCATGCCCAGATCAAGTGCTTTTACATTATTCGCTACAACTTTTTCTTTGCCTGGAAACTGATCATTCAACAAACCAATAATCACCTCCCGGTCAATATTCAATAAAGCAGCACAAGCACCGACATAAATAATATTCTTGAACAATTGGCGGAATCGCGGATCTTCAAAATGATCATTACTCAACTGCATGAGTGGTATCTCTAAAAAATGAACATCATCGCGACGTTTATCCTTTGGCATTGGCCAGGTGCTATCATACAGAAAATAACCACCGGACAACGTATTTTTCAAATCCTGATAGATGCTCTGTGGGTTTACACTCACCATCAGGTTGACTCCTTCTCGACGACCAATATATCCCTTCCCATTGACGCGGACTTCGTACCAGGTGGGCAGCCCTTGAATATTCGAAGGAAAAATATTTTTAGCCGAAACCGGTATACCCATTCTGAAAATGGCTTTGGCAAACATCGTATTTGCACTCGCAGAACCAGTACCATTGACATTAGCAAATCGTACTACGAAATCATTTACACCACCGCGGATGGACATACATGAGAAGCTTTGGAAACATTATAAAGAAATTTCTGCATATCCCATGCAGAGGTTGGGCAACGTTCTGCGCATAAGCCACAGTGGAGACATACATCTTCATCTTTGACCATCACACGCATCGTGGGCAGCACATCAGAAACGTAGAGATCCTGAGTCGTATTTAAAGCAGGCATCGTCAGCCTGTGACGTAAATCTTCTTCATCGCCATTGGTGGTAAAAGTGATACAACTTGTTGGACAGATATCTACACAGGCATCACATTCGATACACCGGCTTTCCTGAAAAACAGTTTGCACATCACAATTGAGGCAACGCTGTGCTTCCTTAAAACCGGTGGGCATATCAAAGCCCAACTCTACTTCAAGTTTTCGATTTTGCAGGGACAGCTCTTTATTCGCATGAGGTACATTGTATCGATGGTCATCGACAATTGCATTGTCATAACTCCATTCATGAATACCCATTTTCTGACTAAACAAATTGGTCAGGGGATTCGGTCTGTCATGCACATCCATCTGCTGACAAAACAACTCAATGGAGACTGCTGCCTGATGCCCATGCGCTACTGCCGTAATCACATTTTCAGGACCGAATGCTGCATCACCCCCAAAAAATACTTTTGGCAAAGTTGACTGAAACGTGGTCTTATTGACAACGGGCATATCCCATTCGCCAAATGCAATGCCCAGGTCTTTTTCGATCCAGGGGAATGCATTATCCTGGCCTATGGCCATCAGGACATCATCCGCTTCAATAAATACATCGGGCTCATCAAGAGGAACCAGCTTTCTCTTTCCCTGATCATCATAGACTGCTTCTACTCTGGAAAACATCATTCCTTTGAGTACCCCGTTTTCCGTAACAAAAGCTTTGGGATTGTGGCAGCTGAGAATCGGTATGTCTTCGCGTTGCGCATCTTCGATTTCCCAGGCAGAAGCTTTCATGTCCTCAAAAGGACTTCTCACGACTACTTTTACATCAGTGCCTCCCAATCGACGCGCTGTTCTGCAGCAATCCATCGCTGTATTTCCGCCTCCGACTACAATGACTTTTTTGCCTATCTTTTCTCTATGCTCAAAGGCTACGCTGGCTAACCAGTCGATCCCAATATGCACATGGTCTTTTGCATCCCACCGTCCATCTAACTTTGGTAAATCCTTTCCTCTGGGTGCACCCGTACCTATAAAAACAGCATCATAATCCTGCTTCAGGATTTCTTTCAAACTTGAGACATAGGTATTGAAATGCTTGTGCACACCCATATCCAGAATATAATTTACTTCTTCATTCAGGACTTCCTCCGGCAGACGAAAGGCAGGGATCTGACTTCTCATAAAACCTCCCCCAGACTTTTGCTCATCAAATAAATGGATCTCATACCCCAGTGGAGCCAGATCGCGCGCTACTGTTAAGGAAGCCGGTCCGCCACCAATTAAGGCAATCTTTTTCCCATTGGAAGGAAAAGGACCACGAGGAATTCGGCTGGTGATGTCTCCTTTCAAATCAGCTGCCACCCGCTTCAAACGGCAGATAGCCACAGGCTTTTCTTCTATTCGTCCTCTGCGGCAAGCCGGCTCGCAAGGTCGATCACACGTTCGGCCGAGAACACCCGGAAAGACATTAGACTCCCAGTTTATCATATACGCATCATCATACCGCTCCAAGGCTATCATGCGGATATACTCCGGTACCGGGGTATGAGCAGGGCAGGCATATTGACAATCAACGACTTTATGAAAATATTCGGGATCTTTTAGATCGGTAGGTTTCAATTTTACGAAAGTTGAGTCATGACATGAGTAATCTGGCGGGAAAAATAGTGAAAAATCCATGTCCCACCACCCCTTCCGGGGAGTTTCTTGGGCTTAACTTTCCTTATGCTTTGCCACTAACAGGCAAAACCAGGTAAGTATTCATATTTTTGCAGTCAATTTACAAGATATGAGTCAATATCATCCGGAACCTTATTGGTCTGATGTAGCTAAGCGAATTAAGTCAAGAAAGGGCAAAAATGTCATTGCAGGGGATGACGAACCCTACTACAGATATAAGCGGGAAAGATTTCTAAGCCTGTTACATGAAATCGATTTTGAAGGCAAAACGGTGCTGGAAATCGGTAATGGACCCGGTGGAAATCTGAAGGCATTGCTTTCCAAAAACCCTAAATCGCTCACCGGGGTAGACATATCCCCGGAAATGGTAGAACTCGCTAAGTCGAATCTTCCTCCGGAAGTGGCCATTATTAAAATTGATGGCACTACGCTCCCTTTCGAAGATCAATCTTTTGATTATGTATTTACTGCCACAGTATTGCAACACAATACCGATGAAAGTATGCTGAAAAAAATCATGGCTGAGCTTTGTCGTGTGGCGAAAGAAAAGGTCTTTCTGTTTGAGCGTATCGAAGAGGAGATCATTGGTGATGACTTATGTTATGGTCGACCGGTGACGTATTATGAATCCATCTGCCATCAGTATGGCTTTGAACTTTCCAGCACCAAATGGATCAATATTCGTTCAAGCTATTTTGTCAGTGGGGCGATTCGCAAAGGATTGAATCCTAAATCAAGAGAAGAGGGAGAACCTTTGAACGGAATTTCTGTCGCCCTTCAAAACTTTACACTTTTTTTTACACGTCAGCTGGACAAGATTTTTACCTCCAAAAGAGATATTGCCAGACTCGAGTTCAGGAGGATATCGGACGCAAAGCCATAGATCTAATAATCAATTTTGAAGGTACGTATTGCTACGGAAAAGGATATTGAAAAATTAATTCCCATCATCAGGGAGTTGCGTAAACATCGATCAGATCAACAGCTTCGAAAAATGCTTCGCGCACAGATGAAGGATCGATTTGAAGTCATCTATATTGAAGATGAAAATAAGGTGCTTGCGCTCGCAGGCTTTCGAACAATGGAAGTTATGTTTAGTGGTAAAACCTTGTATGTGGATGATTTAATCACCCACCCTGATCACCGCCGTAAAGGGTATGGTGGCACTTTACTACGCTGGATGATTCAATATGCAAAAGACCATTCGTATGATCATTTTTCCCTTGATTCCGGCCACGAACGAAAGGCAGCTCATCAGTTATATCTCAAACATGGACTGGAGGTGATTGGCGCCCATTTTGCACAGGATGTGGATCATTTGTAAATGATGGCAGACTTCTTTTTGGCGGCAAACAAATCCAATTGAACCGGCTGATCCGGGGCATATTTAAAGCTTCTTCTATGTTCGGGGGTCAATCCATGCCTATCTATGGCACTTCGATGAATCGCTGTGGGATAGCCTTTATTCTGATTCCATCCGTAGACAGGATATTGCGCATGCATTCGCTCCATATATTCGTCCCTGTGTGTTTTGGCCAAAATGGAAGCAGCAGCGATGGCTCTGAATCGGCCATCCCCTCTAATAATGCATGCATGGTCAATCGTTTCATAGGGATAAAACTGATTGCCATCAACCAAAATAAAATCAGGTTTTTCAGAAAGCATTTTAAGAGCATTGTGCATGGCCTGAATAGAAGCCCGGAGAATATTGATTCGATCAATGACCTTCGGGGTAATAGAGGCTACTGACCAGGCAATTGCTTTTTCTTCAATGATCCATCGGATTTTATTTCTGGTTTTGGCTGATATCTTTTTCGAATCATTTAACTGAGGGCATCTGAAGCGCTCCGGGAGTATCACCGCCGCAGCAAACACGGGTCCGGCCAGACAGCCGCGACCGGCTTCATCACAGCCTGCTTCGAGTCTTCCTTTTTCCAAATACGATAAAAGCTTCGCCACAGATATTCGTCGAGGGTTTTAAGTTTACTCGGCTAAGTTACAGACTGAGTACCTTGATTTCAACCCTTCTATTCATACTGCGTCCCTTTGAGGTATAGTTTGTGCTGATGGGTTGATCACTCCCATAGCCTGAAGATTGCAGTCGATGGCGTTCAATACCCTTTTTGATCAGCCACTGCGCTACAGCAGCTGATCTTCGATCTGACAATTGCTGGTTGTAATCATGATACCCAACATTATCGGTATGGCCAATGATTTCTATTTTCATGTTTGGATATTTAAATAAAAAAGCCAGTAATTGATCCAATTGAATAAGGGCTCTGGGCATAAAATCCACCCGGTCATGTTCAAAATAAATGCGGCTCAGGGTTACTATTTCTCCCGGCTTTGGCTCAAAGTTGTCCAATGGAGATTCAATATGGGAGGGAATAATGATGGGCGGGATTTTATATAAGGTGACCTCATCCAGGTAATAATACCCAAAAAGTAATTCACTTCTGGGAGTCACTTTTACATCACTGTCTTCATCGGATTTAAAATTACCGATGAGTAAATAGGAGGATGGATATTTTGCAACAAATGTACCGGACCATTTATACCACCTTTTATCCGAAGGAATAAATCTGTTTAACAGCATCACAGGATCTTTATACAAGGTATTATGGGCTCCTTCATCGATATCATAATCACTAAACCACAAACCCAGATTCTTGACACCGACAGATTTTGGAAGGTGGGACAACATGCAGGAAAAACCGTATTCCTGCCCCGGAACAAGAGCTTCTGTGAGAAGCACCTGGACATACTCCCTGCAATGCGGTTTTCCTTTACCGCATCCGTAAACCGTGATACCGGCAAAGGCTTCCCCCCGGTATGGCCGCTGATCTCCAAAACCAACAGCGGCCCAGCTTGGTGGCACTTTAACTTTAGGCGTATAAATATCCGGAGAGGCCGCCGTAGGGGATGTCCAGTACATGGCTACCCTGGCAAAATCCTTTCCGGAATAATACCATCCGGAAGGTTCATCAGAGAATTCCTCAAAGCCCGGATTCGGTACCAGGTTTTCCGGTGTACTCTTTTGGCTGAAAGCCGGTGAGGTAATAACGCACAGGATAAATATGAAAAGCAAGGAGGGAAAACGAATCATACCAATGGCACCATGTTGTTTAATGGATTGATATTCTATGACTTAAGTTGATCTGTAGCATCATTTTCGGGTTAGCTTATTCAGTCGTTGATTTTTTTCAGTAAAACACAAAATATTAACAATAATTATATGATCATCAATAATTTACAAATATAATTTTTATTTAATATTTTTAGTATTAATTCTTTTTAATCATTAGTGTCCGGTTAAACTTCCTTTTCATGGATAAGATTCATCACTCCACTGCGTTACGTTCTGAATGACAGTTCCTTAACTTATATAGATGCGGAGGAATGTGGCTTAGTGGAAGCGGCTTCCCCTAGCCACATTCCTCCGCAAACCTCATAAAAGACAGTCATTCTGAGCGCAGCGAAGAATCTCATGAATTTCTCCGGACACAACTGCTTTTTAATTCATCGTTACCATCATTCATTTCCAGTTGTCAAATAGTCAGAATCACATGCTAAGGTTAAAAATGCCTAAACAGTATGAATGGCCTGCCCTTCTGCATTCAATTTTCTTACTTTTGCTCCACAGAGGAAAAGAAATGAAAGCTTTTCAACATGAAACAGCCCCTTTATCAACTTTTCAACCATTTAAAGTAATCACCCTTTGCACCATATACGGTGAATGATGTAATCAGCACTATGAATCAGGAAAAGAAAATAACACGTATCACCGGCTGGATTGTTTTTGCAATTGCCATGGCCGTCTACTTTGCCAGTGCGGAAAGAACGGGCAGTCTTTGGGATTGCGGAGAGTTTGTGCTTGGGGCCTACAAACTGCAGGTCGTACACCCACCCGGTGCCCCCTTATTCCTTATCATCGGGAGACTGTTTACATGGATGGCAGACCTCCTGAGCAATGATCCACAGAACATAGCTTTTGCCGTGAATCTTATGTCGGGAGCATGTACAGCATTGGCGGCTGCATTAGTGGCCTGGACTACTATGATTTTTGCAAGATTATCAATGGTAGCAAGAGATGAGCAATTGAATCTGGAGCAGACACTGGTGATCAGCGGTGCCGGATTGGCGGCAGGTTTAGCCACTGCATTTTGCACGTCTATTTGGTTTAGTGCGGTAGAAGGTGAGGTCTATGCTATGTCCACCATGTTTACAACGCTGACCCTTTGGGCAGCTGCCAAATGGTATGGCATGGAAGATACCCCGGACGCAGATAAGTGGTTGGTCCTCTCCATATACTTTGCGGGACTATCCATCGGGGTTCACCTTTTAAGTCTCCTTGTATTTCCGGCCATCGGACTACTATACTACTTTAAAAAATATAAAACGTTTAAGGTCAGTGGACTTTTCCTTGCCTTGTTTTTAGGTGCCATGATGATACCCATTGTTCAGAAAGTGATCATCGTGGGTGTTCCCTCCTTATGGGCACAAATGGAAATGATGATGGTCAATGGATTAGGAATGCCGGTTCATTCAGGCATTTTCCCAACCCTGCTGATTATCGGTGGACTTTCATTCTTTGGGATTCGTTGGGCGAGAAAAAATAATAACGGACTCGCAGAACGCCTGATTATATCAATGGTACTGTTGGTGATCAGCTTCTCCACAATCGGTGTAGTCGTCATACGCGCTAATGCAAATCCGCCGATCAACATGAATGCGCCCAGCGATGCCTTGCGACTCATTCCGTATCTCAACCGTGAGCAATATGGTGAACGACCTTTATTAAGAGGTCCTCATTTTGCGGCCTCTCCGGTGGATACCGAAAAAGAAGATCGCTACGGTCTTGTAGGGGATCATTATGAAGTAGTCGATTACAAGCTCAGCTATATCTATCGAGATGAGGACAAGATTCTTCTGCCTCGTATAAGTCACAGTGATGGTCCTAGGCCGGCTCTGTATAAACGATGGATGGGGGATGAAAACGGAAAACCCACCATGGCTTTTAATCTTGAATTCCTTTTCCGGTACCAAATCAACTGGATGTACTGGCGCTATTTCATGTGGAATTTTGTCGGCCGTGAGAATGGTGAACAAGGGACAGAACCCTGGAATCCAAAAAGTGGCCATTGGATCTCCGGGATCAATTTTATTGATAGTTCCCGTCTCTACAACATGGATAAGATGCCTGAATCAATGGCAAATAATCAGGCAAGGAATACCTATTTTTTCCTTCCGTTGCTATTTGGATTGATAGGACTTCTCTACCAATACCGAAAAAGAAAACGAGATATGACTGCCTTAATTGTTTTGTTTTTATTTACGGGGCTTGGCATCATTTTCTATTCCAATCAACCCCCTAATGAACCTCGGGAGAGAGACTACGTTTTGGTGGGTTCCTTTTTAACATTCTGCATATGGATCGGACTGGGTGTGCCGGCCATCTATGAAATGATTAAATCAAAACTTCCAAAGCTTGGAACTGCAACGCCTTATCTGGCAGCAGCACTTGTTCTGACCGCTCCTGCGATCATGGCTTTTCAAAATTTTGATGATCATAGTCGGGCACATCACTATGCTTCCAGAGATTATGCGAGTAACTTCCTTCAATCCCTTGATGAAAATGCCATTATGTTTACCTATGGAGACAATGATACATATCCATTATGGTATGCGCAGGAAGTAGAAGGCATCCGGCGTGATGTGCGTATCGTTAATTTAAGCTTGATAGCTGTTGACTGGTATATCGAAGGATTGCGCAGAAAGATCAATGATTCAGAAGCCATCAAACTGACCATCCCTGCAGAAAGTTACAGAGGGAATAAGCGAAATCAAATATTCTTTATTCCGGGAAAGAGCACGACAAATGAAATGCCGTTGGATCAGGCCCTTCAGTTTATGGCGAAGGACAACCCTCAAACAATTCAGGGAACAACGCTGGAAACATACCTTCCATCCAACAACCTGTATATCCCTGTTGATCCCGCAAGGGCATTAGCCTCAGGCATTATGGGTCCGGAAGATGCACCAAACATCGTCACTAAGATTCCGATCACTCTGGATAAGCAATATGTCACCAAGGATCAGCTAGCCGTCATGGATATCCTGATGAGCAACTTCTATGACAGATCGATTTACTTCTCTGTGACATGTCAGGAATCCAAATTGTTGAATTTGAATGACTACACCCAGATGGAAGGTCTTGGACTGCGAGTGGTACCTATTTATACGCCAAGTCAAAAAGAATTCTATATCTATGGTAGTGGCCGGGTCGATATTGATAAAGTATATGATCGGGTCGTCAATAAATGGCGATGGGGTAATTTTGATAAAGAGCGATTGTACGTTGATAATAGTTATGGTGCCAGTGTGCAGGCGCACAAAATGATCATTTGGCGATCGGCAGAACAAATGCTCGCACAAGGGGAAAAGGAAAAAGCGGTCGCAATTACCGACAAATATTTTGAAGGATTTCCTGACATGAATTTTCCCTATGATGCCCGGACCCTTCCACATATTAATATATATATAGGGGCAGGAGAATTAGAAAAAGCCAAAAAACACATGCGTATTCTGGCCAAAGAGTCAGCAGAATATATGGCATTCTTTGATTCACTTGATCAGGATGACTTAAGAGCCGGCTTTAGTTTGGATCTCCGGCTGACGAATAATGCGATCAGTGAAATTTTACGCATTTCAAAGACCATGAACGATGATGCATTTGCCGAAGAGATGGAAGCCTTGTTAGGCCCATACGCTTCCGGTCCACCACTTCAATAAAGCATATGGAAGACAACTCACAAGGAAACACAATTGCCATAGGCGCTGATCATGCAGGTTTTGATTATAAAACTTCCATCATCCATTGGCTCAATCGAAACGGATATAACGTCATTGACGCCGGACCGGATAGTGATGCTTCTACGGACTATCCGGATCATGTACACCCGGTGGCAACAGCGGTAGAAAACGGTGATGCGATATTGGGAATTATACTTTGTGGATCAGGCAATGGTGCTGCTATGACGGCCAATAAACATCAGGGTATCCGGGCTGCTTTATGCTGGAACAATGAACTGGCCTCACTGGCCCGCCAGCATAATGATGCTAACATCCTTTCCATCCCTGCCCGCTACGTCTCTGAAGCGGAAGCGATGTCCATGGTGCAAACTTTTCTGGAAACTCCGTTTGAAGGGGGAAGGCATCAAAGACGAGTAGATAAGATCAAATGTCATTAATCTAGTCCCAGGAGCATTTCATCTTTGAATTCTTCTGATTTCAGTTTATAAATGTAGTATTGAAGCATGAAAAAACTAATCCTCTTTTTTGCTTTTTGTACTACCTCAATCGTAGCTCAGGAATCTTCCATAAGCGCTGCGCTCGCCAAAACGATTGATGGTGCTACGCTAAAAGAACATGTATACACCCTTGCCTCTGATGCCTATGAAGGTAGAGAAACGGGAACGGAAGGCAATACAAAAGCGGCTACATACATCGCTGATCAATTTGCTTCCTATGGTATTCCGCCTTTACAATCAACCGGCACCTATTATCAGAATGTGGATTTTACTGTTTTTAAGTGGGATACAATTGCCTTATCTATATCAGGTCAGTCGTCAGAACATTTAAGTGAGTTTTTTGCTATTCCGCAGAACTTTCCAATAACTGATAAACCGATTGATATCTCATCGATGGTTTTTCTAGGATATGGCATTGATGATCCTGCTTACTCAGATTATAAGGGTGTGGATGTTCGCGGAAAAAATCTGTTGGTCTACGGCGGAGAGCCCAGAGATGAATATGAAAGATATCGTATTTCTAAATCAGTAGAGCCTTCTGCATGGTCCAGTGATCCTTCGTTAAAAGTAAAGGCAGCAAAAGATGCCGGAGCTGCTTCCATATGGATTATAGAAGAACGGTTTCGGGCCATGGCTTCGTTTGCCAGAAGAAATTTGTTGAATGGTTCTGTCCAGATGGGCTCGCCCGATCAACTCAATGAATACATCCCTCATGTAATAGTCACTGCTACTATCGGTCAGCAAATAGCGGGGAAAAAAGTAAAAAAGATCATCAAGCTTCGCGATAAAATCACAAAAACAGGAAAGGCACATCATACGACCATCCCGGTTGATCTTGAGCTGATCGCTCGCCATGAAATCAAATCAACACCAAGTGTAAATGTGCTTGGATATATTGAGGGAACAGACCCTGATCTTAAAAAGGAAGTTGTCATTGTATCCGCTCATTTTGATCATCTCGGAAAACGAGGAGATGATATTTACAATGGTGCAGATGATAATGCTTCCGGCACAAGCGGTGTCCTTGAAATAGCTCAGGCTTTTGCCATTGCTAAAAAAGAGGGCAAGGGCCCGAGGCGAAGTGTTTTATGCCTACTGCTGACCGGAGAAGAAAAAGGTTTGTTAGGCTCACAATACTATGCAGAGCATCCGATTTTCCCATTAGAAAACACTGTTGCAGATGTCAATATAGACATGATCGGACGGATGGACAAATTACATACCGACACAAATTATGTGTATGTGATAGGATCCAACCGCTTAAGTACTGAACTACATGAAATCAATGAGTCTGTCAACAATCTGTATACGAAAATAAATCTCGATTACACATACAATGCAGAAGATGATCCCAATCGGTATTACTACCGATCAGATCATTACAATTTTGCGAAGAAGGGCATTCCTGCTATTTTCTTTTTCGCCGGTACGCATCCTGATTATCACCGACCTACCGATACACCGGATAAAATCATGTACGACAGAGCCGCCCTCATAGCGCAACTGGCATTTCACACCGCCTGGGAACTTGCTAATCGAAATGATAGAATTAAAGTCGATGTCTCAACATCTGATAAAAGCTAAACTATTTTTCTTTTTACATCAATGTTTCTTCGAGATGATCCAACAACATGGGAAAATCTGTGGTGTAATGAAGACCCCGACTCTCATGTCGCATAGAAGCTGATCTGGTGACTAAATACGCAATGGTGATCAGGTTGCGCAATTCACATAATTGAGGTGATAGTGCTGAAGCATTGTACAACAGTTCCGTTTCCTGATATAATAGTCTCAATCGATCAAGTGCCCTTCCAATACGCACATTTGATCGCACGATACCCACATAGCTTGTCATAATATCTTTCAATTCTTTCCAACTCTGTGTAATGAGAACCATTTCTTTTGGGGTGGTTGTCCCCGTGGCATTCCAATCCGGAATCTCTGCTTTGAATTGATATTGATCTATACACCCAACGACATCTTCTGCGATGTTGTGTCCATAGACCAACCCTTCCAAAAGTGAATTAGAGGCCAGTCGATTAGCCCCATGCAATCCGGAAGCAGTGCATTCCCCTGCAGCATAAAGTTGATTGATGGATGTCTTACCAACTTTATCTACCAGTATGCCTCCACAGAAAAAATGGCAGGCCGGCACAACGGGTATCATATCATTTGCGGCATCATATCCGTCATGCTTACATTTCTCATAAATAGTAGGAAAATGATTTTTGAAAGCTTCAATTTCCAAATGACGACAATCCAAATAGACATACTCATCACCGCGAATCTTCATCTCATTGTCTATGGCACGAGCAACAATATCTCTTGGCGCTAAACTTTTTCGTTTGTCATATTTTTCCATAAAAGTTTCCCCACCTTTCGTTTTGAGGATGGCCCCAAAACCTCGTACGGCTTCTGAAACAAGAAATGCCTGTCGTTCCACTGCGGGATTGTAAAGGGACGTTGGATGAAACTGAACAAACTCCATATTATTCAAGCGACCTTTGGCACGATACATCATGGCGATGCCATCACCTGTCGCGATGGTTGGGTTAGTTGTCGCGCGATAAATTTGTCCGGCGCCGCCTGTCGCAAGAATAGTTATCCGTGCAAGATGCGTTTCGACATTCAAATTGTTTTTATCCAGCGCATACACACCATAGCATTCAATACCGGGGGTTAACCGGGTAATGTTATATCCCAAATGATGTTGGGTGAGCAGATCGATCGCAAACAGATTTTCCAATACATGAATATTGGGCAGCAGCGTTGCCTTTTCAATGATCGTGCGCTGTATTTCCCAACCGGTAATATCTTTGTAGTGCAATATCCTGTTTTCACTATGCCCTCCTTCTCTTCCCAGATCATAATCACCATCATGCTCTTTATCAAATCGGGCGCCCCAGGAAATCAATTCTTTTACTCGAATTGGGCCTTCATTGACGACCATCCGAACGACATCCTCATCGCATAAGCCATCACCAGCATCAAGGGTGTCGGCGATGTGTTTTTCTTTGGTATCTGTTTCTTCATTCCATACGGCTGCGACCCCTCCCTGAGCATACTTTGTATTACTCTCTTCCTTCATGGTCTTGGAGATCACCGTGACTTTCAAATCTGGTCTTGCTTCTGCTATTTTGATGGCACATGTCATCCCTGCTACGCCGGAACCAATGACCAGCACATCCGTCTTTATTATTTCACCCATTTGTTCTGGATTTTAATGGAATAAAGATAGGGCGAAGAGCAGAGGGCACAGTGCGCAGGGTAAAAAAAATTACGAATTACGAATTACTGTTCTCCCCTTTAGGGGTCGGGGGCGAAGGGCGAAGGGCAAGAAGCAGGAAGCAGGAAGCAGGAAGCAAGAAGCAGGAAGCAAGAAGCAGGAAGCAAGAAGCAGGAAGCAGGAAGCAAGAAGCAAAAATTACGAATCATGAAAATTCCAATTCCCATATAACCTTTTAACCCCTTAACCTTTTACCTCCTTAACCCCTTTCCAATCATTTCATTTATTTTGCAGCTCACTAAAGGGAAGAGATGAGGATTGCTGTCAATACCAGGCATTTATTAGCAGATCGGCTCGAAGGCGTAGGCATTGTCACAGATGAAGTGATGCGCCGAATAGCCCATGCACACGTCGAAGACCAATTAGACTATTACTTTGATCGCAAATTTGATCAGCGTTTCATCCATGGGCCTAATGTCAAAGGATTTGCGCTGCCACCTGTCACGCGCTTACCCTTCCTGACCAGATTTTGGTTGGACTATTCTGTTCGAAAGCATGTTCAAAAGCGAAAGGCGGATGTCTTTTTGAGTACCGATGGATTTATTCCACTGGGCATGAGCATTCCTAAAGTGTCCATGTTTCATGATGTCGCTTACCTCCGATATCCTGAATTTCTGCCATCGCATATGAGTGCATTTTATAAAAAATGGATACCTCGCTATATGGCGTATACAGATCATATCATCACAGTATCTGAATTTTCAAAATCGGAAATTGTATCCGGGTACAACATTCGTCCGGATAAAATTTCAGTAGTATATAATGGCATCACGAATTCTTATCAACCGATAAGCGATGAAAAAAAAAGAGAAACCCGATTGAAATATACCAGTGGAAAACCATATCTGCTTTATCTGGGCGCTATTCATCCACGAAAAAATATCCTTACCCTGATAAATGGTTTTAATCAGTTTAAAGCTGAACGGAAAACCGATGTTCAGTTAGTGATTGCAGGTCGAACTGCCTGGCAAACAGAAGAGGTGACGAATGCTATTACCCAAAGTCCATGGAAGCAGGATATCAAACTTCCGGGGTATGTAGCCACCGCAGAAGCCGTTGCTTTAGTGGGTAGTGCAGAAGCTATGGTTTACCCTTCGCTTTATGAAGGATTTGGTCTTCCCCTATTGGAGGCTATGGCTTGCGGGGTTGCGGTCATCTGCAGCAATGTTTCATCACTTCCCGAAGTCGCCGGAAATGCTGCATTGCTTTTTGACCCGCATCGATCCGATGAATTGGCCCAACAAATGATCCGCATTTGCAATGATTCGCATTTGAAAAATGAGCTGATTACCCTTGGACATGTTCGCACAAAGGATTTTTCATGGGATAAAGCTGCTGCAGAAACCTATGCTGTTTTAGAGCGATTTGGAAAAAAATAATTTGGGGGAAATAGGCTGTTATTTTCTCACACACCAGCGCCGGAAATGACCTATCTGTGATTTATCCCATTTGCCCGAAGAGAATACATTACATATTGATTTTATTATCATGTATCTTTATTGTCCCTCAAGGCTTCCCCGCCTCTATTTAAACGACTACTCTTTAGGGACTCAATTCTTCAATTTTTTGATCTCAAAAGGCACTTTTTTACATGATTAAGTTGTTTAATGTGTAGATTGGAGAAATTAATGTGGGCAACTTATTTTCTAACATTATTTTCCACATTTTTCAGGGTGTTTGTCAACATTGGTTATAGCGTAAGGAAGGATCCCATTAGGATTTCAACTGATCCTGATTTAGCTTTGTTCCCCTTTCAAGACAAACTTAAAGGCACGTTTCAATTTTAATTCATCACTTTTCACTTAATTAAATGGCTGAGCCAAATCAATATAACCCCCAAAACTCCGGTAGCAGACTCAAACCCATCCGTTCTGACAACGATCTGAACAATCTGGTGTATGGTAAAATTCAACCGCAGGCTACTCAAATTGAAGAAGTAGTCCTGGGGGCATTAATGCTTGACAAAGATGCCATGGCGGTAGTGTTGGATATTCTGGCACCGGATAGTTTTTACAAAAAACAACATGGTGTGATCTATGAGGCCATGATGCATCTTTTTGAGCGTTCGCAGCCGGTAGACATTCTGACGGTGCATGAAGTACTTAAGAAAGCAGGCAGTCTGGAGATGATTGGCGGAGTAGGATATTTGGTAGAACTTACGAATAAGGTGGCCAGTGCCGCTAACCTTGAATTTCACTCAAGAATAATTGCACAAAAGCACATTCAGCGAGAACTGATTCGAATCAGTACAGGTACTATATCTGACGCCTTTGAAGACACCAAAGATGTCTTTCAGATGTTGGATGAAGCAGAGTCGAATCTTTTTGACATCACCCAGAAAAACCTGAACAGGAGCTATTCCAAACTTGGGGATTTGGCCGTAAAGGCGCAAAAAGACCTGGAGTCCCTGTCCAAGAAAGAAATTGGTATGACCGGTGTCCCCACCGGTTTTGCAGAACTTGATAAAATCACCAACGGATGGCAAAAGTCTGACCTGGTCATCGTGGCTGCCCGTCCCGGTATGGGTAAAACAGCATTTTGTCTGGCCCTGGCTAAAAATGCTGCTTTTGATTACAAACGACCCGTAGCTTTTTTCTCTCTGGAGATGTCAGCACTTCAGCTCACCCATCGTTTGATGTCAATGGTAGCGGAGATACCCGGTTCGAAATTGAGGAATGCGCAAATGGAGGATTTTGAGTGGCAACAACTCAACAGTTCGGTCGAGCGATTTAGTGAAGTACCAATTTTTATTGATGATACGCCGGCGATCAATATTTTCGAATTGCGCGCAAAATGCCGTCGTCTAAAAATGCATCATGATATTGAACTGGTGGTCATCGATTACCTGCAGTTGATGTCAGCAGGTCCTGACAATAAACGAGGTGGTACGCGTGAACAGGAAATCAGTGCTATCTCCAGGGCGCTAAAAACCATGGCGAAAGAACTTAATGTTCCGGTCATCGCACTATCCCAGTTGAGTCGTGCGGTAGAAACACGTGGGGGCAACAAGCGTCCTCAGCTTTCTGACCTTCGTGATTCAGGCGCTATTGAGCAAGATGCGGATATCGTTACGTTCATCTATCGTCCGGATTACTACGAAATGGAATCTGATCCTACAATTTCAAAAGATCAGGCTGAAATATTAATTTCAAAACACAGAAATGGTGCCCTCGGCACTGTCAATCTGAAGTTTATTGCCCAGTATGCTAAGTTTACGGATCCGGATGATTTCTTAGGCGATATGACTGCAGGAGCTACCGGTGGGGATAATTATAACACGATGATTACACGTCCTTCAAGGCTAAATGAAGATGACGAGACCATTCCATTTTAAGCTATTAGGAAAATTGAATAGGTGATGGAGGAAATGCGGTTAAATAAATATCTGGCCCATAGTGGGATCGCCAGCCGACGTGCAGCAGATACACTTATTCAGCAAGGTAACGTGACCGTCAATGGTGTGGTCGTGCAGGAAATGGGCTATAAGGTAAAGGAAGCAGATGTGGTAGCCTTTAAAGGAAAAATCATCTCCCGTGTCACCAAAATGGTATACTTCTTACTGAATAAACCCAGAAATGTCTTAAGCACTTCTAATGATGAACGAGGTCGAAGAACTGTGATTGATATCATGGCTGAAAAAATACCCGAGCGCATCTATCCGGTCGGTAGATTAGACCGCAATACGTCAGGATTAATATTACTCACTAATGATGGTGACCTGACGAGGAAACTTTCTCATCCAAGCTATAATGTTCCGAAAGTTTATCTGGTGACGCTGGATAAGAATCTTACGCTCAATCATCTTGATGAAATTCGAAATGGTATCACCTTAGAGGATGGTGATATCAAACCGGATAGTTTACATTTTGTGGATAGCAAGAGTAGAAAAGAATTATCGATTGAAGTTCATTCCGGTCGAAACAGGCTTGTACGTCGCATCTTTGAGCACCTTGGTTACGAAGTAGTTAAACTGGACAGATCGTATTATGCGGGATTAACAAAGAAAAATCTTCCTCGCGGGATGTATCGCCCATTGACCAAAGAAGAGGTAAGGATGTTGAAGCATTTTACCTAGAAAGCTCCCTGTACTATTCTTTTATGAATGCTTTGTAGCCATTCATCTGTCAATGTGAAGGATTACAGGGCAAAAAATTCCCTATTCCTTTTATCTTTGAAACATGAACACCAGCCAATCAATAATATATTCTGATCTCGTACAGGCCAGAAAAGAAGGCAAGAAAAAGCTGGCCGTCCTGATTGACCCTGATAAGATGAGACTTGGCAAGCTCGATCAGATCATCAACCTTGCCGTGCGATGCAAAACAGATTATTTTTTCATCGGTGGTAGTTTGTTGGTGAATAGTCAACTCGATCATTGTCTTCAGATGATTCGTGAAAGGTGTGACATACCATTAATTTTATTTCCCGGCAGTTCTTATCAATTAAGTAATAAAGCAGATGCAATTCTTTTTCTTTCACTTGTTTCCGGAAGAAATCCGGATCTGCTGATCGGTCAACATGTGATAGCTGCACCGTATCTTAAGTTAAGCAATCTTGAAGTACTTCCTACAGGTTATATGTTGATTGATGGAGGCGTAGGAACGACGGTGTTATATATGAGTAATACATCCCCTATCCCTTCAAACAAATCGGATATTGCTGCATGTACCGCCATGGCTGCAGAACTCCTTGGGTTGAAAATGATTTTTATGGATGCCGGCAGTGGTGCATCGATTCCGGTATCTGCAGAAATGATCGAATCGGTGAGCGGTGCCATTTCTGTACCACTGATTGTTGGAGGGGGTATTACCTCAGCAGAGAAGGTCGCTGAAAATCTTAAGGCGGGTGCTGATGTTATTGTGATGGGCAATGCTTTTGAATATGACCCTTCCTTAATGATTGACGTATCTGCTACCATACACGCGCACAATGTGGCACAACATGTCTAAGACGGTAAGTCTTTTTTTTCTTATTACAATCCTTTTTACCGGAGAAAAAATCAATGCCCAGCGCTTGGGACTCTTACCATACAAAACAAACTGGCAGGAACTTAAGCATGACAGTCTCAGTATAATTTTTCCGGAAGGGTATGATGCTACCGCCAAACGAGTAGCTTCCCTGATGCTGAAGCTGGCTTCGGAAGATCCAATCACAAAGGAGGGTCGATATAAACCCATTTCGGTTATCCTTCAACCATATACCAATGAATCCAGGGGTTACGTTGGCGTTGCACCATACGTATCAGAATTGACGTTGCAACCGAATGAAAATCCATTTACTTCGGGCTCTTTGCCACAAGCAGATCTTCTGGCTATTCAAGCATCCAAACTTGTGCAACAAGTCAATGCTGTCAATACGGGTATCACTCATTTAATTAAAGTTATTTTCGGAGAAAGAGCCTTTTCCGGTATGTATAGTCTGGCTATTTCAGACTGGTTACGGGATGGGCAAGTCGCAGTTGCTGAAACAAAATGGACACCACAAGGCAGAGGTCGTCTGAGTCAGTTTTTGCTGCCTTTTCGAGAAAAAAATCGGCAGGGTGAATTCTGGAAATATTATGTCCTTCGGAATGGTTCATTTAAACAAAATGTCCCTGATCATAACCCGCTGGGCTATCTCATGACCAATTATGGTAATCAGGTTTTTGGCGAAGCCACCTGGGATACCATCTTCAGATTAACACCAAGAATGAGCCCGATCTATGATCCGTTTTCAGGGGTCGTTAAAAAATTTTATGGCAAGAGTAATCGCTTCTTATATCAGGATGCGGTAACATTTTATGGTGACCTGAGCAAATCTCACGCAGTCCCTGACATAAGCTATCCTTATATTCCTATTTCAGATAAAACCCGACGTCATGCGTTTTTTGATATGGTATTTCCGTGTATTGACAAGGAAGGCTCGATATACACCTCTATCACAAGCTTTGATTCAATAGCCACTATTTATAAAATTGCTCCGGACGGTAAGCGTACAAAAATAGTCTCACAGGGAATTCAGTATGCCTCCTATTTTGACTACAGTGCAGGTTTTCTGGTATGGACTGAAATGCGAACGGATCCGAGATGGCCACGACGCAATAAAAATGTCATCGTCATCTATGACATTGCTAAAAGCAAAAAAAAGGACATAAAATCATCTAAAGGCTACTTCATGCCTGCACTGGATGCTTCAGCAAAAGAAATCGTGGCGTTACATACGGATCCGGAAGGAAAATTTACCCTGCATATACTTGATGCTTCAACAGGAGAAGTCATTCACCAGTTACCTAATGATGATAACCTGTATTTGGGATTCCCTTCTTTTGATGAGGCTCATCTGAATATAATTGCGAGTGCCAGAAATCATATTGGACAAATGTGCCTTGTGGAACAAAACATTGAAACCGGCATCCTTAAACAAATAACCCAATACAGTTATGCCGTGCTTGGCCGTCATGATCAGTTCGGACCTTGGATCTTTTTAACCTGTGGCATTGGAGATTTAGATCAGGTATATGCCATCAACCGGGATCAGGGTGTATTTTATCAGGTGAGTAAAGGAAATCAAGCCCACTATGATCCTTCGTGGGATCCTGTTCATAAAAACCTTGTATGTACGCAATATGCCAATAATGGACGTAAGTTGGTTCAATTGCCTGGAGTGCCTGAAGAATGGACATTGATCCAGCCAGACGACGGGATAAAAAATGCTTCTGAAGCATCCGGGCGAAACTTATTGACAGAACCCATGGTTGACAGGTCCTTTACATTAAAAAAATACCCCCCCTGGAAAAATGCTATAAATTATTACGGTGTTGCCATTGCCGCAAATGACCCGTCCACCGGAATAGAACTGCGATCTCTAAACATAATGAATACAGTCCTGCTCTCTGGAGGATACCAGTTTAATCCAAACAACAATGATGGTGGTCCGTATTTTGATATGAGTCTTGGAATGTGGTATCCGATCGTTGATTTTGGATATAAACACACCACCAGAAGACCAGTGTTAATGGATAGTTTGCAAATACGTACGATATTAGATGAGGTGTATGCTGGATTAAGATTACCATTCTATTTTTCTCCCGGTACATTTCAACAAACACTTCAATTTTCTACTCAGTTTAGGACCGGCAACAGAAAGACAAGAATGACAAACGATAAACTCCTGAAAGAGTCGAATGTTTATTATGCCAAGCATAGTGTATTATTCATCAATAGTCGAAAAAAGGCTTATCGTCAGCCCCTTCCATCCTGGGGGCAACGTATTACCTCGAGTTATACACATGAAGTGGCAGGGACTAAAATCAAACAATGGTTTGCTTCCGCAGATTTTGCCTTACCAGGTATAAAGGCCTCAAACTATATACTCATTACAAGTAATATGCTCCTTCAAAAGACTGGATTGAACTCTATTCGGCTTGGGAGTGATTTTGTTGGCGCCAGAGGGTTTCACATCCAGGATGGTGGAAAAAATTATAAACTTGGCATTTCCTATGGATTCCCAATAGTCTACCCGGATATAGGTTTCGGTAATATATTTTATGTGCCTCGAATTAGACTTCAGCCATTTTACGATGTTGCCTATTCTGACTCCATTGAGGCGATATCTCAAAATATAAGTAGTGTTGGTACTGAACTACTGATTGATTTAAACTTAGGCAAATTTACATTAGGTTTGAGGTATGCCCGCTTGCTCAGAGGTTATCAGGGCAACCCAAACAGGTTTGAATTTTTTATTCCATCACAGCGATTTTAGATGAAAGGAATAGTAGCACGTGTAACCGGAAGTTGGCATGAAATACGGCTTGAAGATGGAACCAGTCTGCCCTGCAGGACAATTGGGAAGCTTCGCATGGAAGATATTAAAACGACGAATCCTGTTGGCGTAGGGGATGAGGTAGAAGTACAGTATGAAGAAAGCGATCAATTCAAAGGGGTAATTACGGAGGTGCTGCCCAGACGAAATTATGTCGTGCGCCAATCACCCAGAAAAAAACATGACCTGCATCTGTTGGCTGCCAATATTGATCAGGCCGTTTTAGTGACAACCATTATTCAACCAAAAATCAAGCTGGGCTTTATAGACCGTTTTTTACTGATGACAGAACCACATAATATACCGGTGGTAATCGTGGTGAATAAAAATGATTTGTTTGGAGAAGAGGAATTGGAAATGTTTGGGGGATTAAAATATATGTATGAAGATATTGGCCATCAGGTCATCAGTTGCTCATCCATCTCAGAAGGTGGTAGCGACATTCTTAAAAACATGTTAACGGATAAAACTACTTTAGTTGCCGGGCAGTCCGGCGTAGGAAAATCAACTTTGATCAATGCTATTCAACCCGGGCTATCCTTACGGACTGATGATATCTCCGATCATTCCGGAAAGGGTCAGCATACCACAACGTTTGCAGAAATGTTTACATTGGATTTTGGAGGATACATCATCGATACGCCCGGCATTAAAATGTTATCCTTTAATAATTTAGAGCCGTTGGATGTGGCACATAATTTTAAGGAGTTTTTTGAGAAATCATCTTCCTGCCGATTTGATAACTGTCTCCATCGAAACGAACCCGGATGTGCGGTAAAAGCGGCCATTGAGGAAGGAGAGATATCTTATATACGTTATGAACACTATCTGCAAATCCTCGGCGAAATTGAAGATCAGAATTTCTGGGAGCGACACAAGGACCTATAGGGCCACTGACTCATTTTCTGCCATGAGAAATAAAGCCGTAGTTTTGATTCTACTTTTTTATGATGACTGGAGGCATGGAGCATGGAGCATGGAGCATGGAGCATGGGGCATGGAGCATGGAGCAAAAAAATATGACGAATAGTGAAAAAGTTTCACGTAAATAAAATCGGTTCAAATAACCTTTATAAACACATAACCTTTTAACCTCCATAACCTTTTCACCTTTCACTTTTCACTTTAATGTCTTATACCTCAAGAGTCCGTTATCAAAATAGACGTGAGCGTCTGAAGCGTCATGGTCGCAATTTTAGATTGATCACCCTGTTTGTTGCTCTTCTGGCTCTTATATTCATCTTCAGGAACAGGCACAGCATCTATGAATATGTCCGAACCTATTTCTACTAATTTAGCATAATGCTTCTGATCCAATGACATTAAAAAAGAAAGAATGGTCACGTATTCTCTTAGGGGTAATTGGCATTTTCATACTCATTTATCTTTTTGGTCCAAAGGTAAAATCGTCGGATTTTTCATCGATCACCATTCCGAACATGACCACGAGTCTTGAGGGCCTGGAAGATAGTATTGCAGCAAAGGAAGCGCTGATCAATCTTAAACCGGATAATGAAGCGCGAATCGTTTGGGCGACTCCTTTTCAAAAAACGCCTTACAGTATCGTCTATCTTCATGGCAACGGAGCAAGTCAGGAGGAAGGAGATCCCATCCATGAAGCGCTTGCTCATCGCTATGGATGTAATTTATATCTCCCCAGACTGGAAGGTCATGGGCTCGTCAATGACAATCCATTGCAAACTATTGATCCGGTCAAATGGATGCAATCTGCACTGGATGCGATCGCGATAGGAAAGGCAATTGGCGAGAAAGTCATTGTCATATCATGCTCTACCGGCAGCACATTTTCACTTTATCTCGCTGCCAATTATCCGGATCTGGTGGATGCACAAATTTTATTTTCACCCAACATAGATTATTACGACCCAAGATCTTTCCTGATGGCATGGCCATGGGGACTACAAATCAGCAGACTCATTTTAGGATCAGATTTTTACGGATGGAAAGCACCGGGGGCCGCTCAGCAATATTGGTACACGCGCTATCGAATTGAAGGCTTAATTGTTTTAAAAGCAATCATCAACGAAACGATGACCCAACAGACATTTTCAAAAATACACAGCCCGGTTTTCATAGCTTATTATTATAATGATGAAACTCATCAGGACAATATCGTATCCGTCAAACGAATGAAAGAGATGTTTGAGCAATTAGGAACTTCCGAATCTTTAAAAAAAGAATTACCCCTCAGGAATGCCGGCACACATATTATTACTTCAGATTTGTTTAGCCGGGACCTGAACGAAATGTGGGCACCGCTGATTGATTTTTGTGAACAGGATCTTCATCTGACACCTGTACATGATTCAGGTTGGAAAGAGTTTTTAGATATTCGTTGATTAAATCAATATTTACATTGTCGCCATACTACCCAGCAAAACTTTTATTATTTGGTGAATACACCGTCCTGAGTGGTTCGCAAGCACTGGCTGTTCCGTTAAATCAATGGAGCGGTCGTTGGGAGCAACATGAACATCAAAATGTTCCGGAGAATGAATCGCTCACCCGCTATGTTGATTGGTTGCAATCCAAGGACATCATAAAGCCATCCAAAGCAGCCGAAATTATTGAAGAGGCAAGGTTGGGCTGGCAGTATGTAGCTGATATTCCAATTGGTTTTGGGCTTGGAAGTTCAGGAGCATATGTGGCTGCCATTTATGACCGTTATGTTGCCGGAGCAGCAGAGGCGACCACTGGAAAGACACATGCCCTCCTTAGAAACATGGAAGGCTTTTTTCATGGCTCGAGCTCCGGGATGGATCCACTTGTATCTTACACTCATCAGGCATTATACAGAAGCGAACAAGGAGACCTGCATCCAATTAATGATCCCGGCTGGCCTGATGGCTATAATATCTTTCTTCTGGATACCGGTGTAGCGAGAACAACCAGCGCTCTTGTAAGCGCTTATCGGAAAATGCTGGAGGTTGAACAATTTATATTAAGCATTGAGCGCGAATTGATTCCTGTGGTAGAGCACGCAATTCATTTTTACTTGTCCCGATCAGGATCTAAACTTGAAGAATGCCTTTCGCTCATTAGTGATTTTCAGCGCACCTATCTTTCTGACTTCATACCTGTGTCCACCCAAAAACAATGGAATGACCTGCGAGAAAATCAGGGCATGTATATTAAATTTTGTGGCGCCGGAGGAGGTGGTTATTTTCTATTAATCACTGCGCCAACCTTTAGTGGGGAGTTGCCTGTCAATGCCATTCCAATTCGGCGTCAATCATAAAATATCAAATGATAAGCATGTCATGATCCAGCATCAACCACCGGACCATATTAAAAAGATCATGGCCTATTGTGCCAGAGCAGAACGTTGCCGTCAGGAGGTAATAAAAAAATTGACTTCCTATGGCGCTCCTGAAGACGAATTTGAATCCATCATCGACTCTCTGTATACAGAAGACTTCCTGAATGACGATAGATACGTCAGGTTTTATACATCAGATAAGTGGAAACTCGAACATTGGGGACGAGTCAAAATAAAAAATGGATTATTCCGCAAAGGGTTTAGTGAATCACTAATTGAAGCCGGGCTGCTAACGATAGATGAGGAGGAATACAAAACCAGTATGCAAGCTATTCTCTCAAAGAAAAGAGATACCATTCGTGCGGAAGAACCGATTGATCAGATGAAAAAAATATTGCGCTTCGGCAGCAACAGAGGAATTGAAGAAGACTTAATATGGGAGTGGCTGACCAGGGAAGGATTATCTTTCTGATACATCCACGTGATGACACAATGAACTAAAGTGTTCTTTTTTTATTTAATGTATCCGGACACTTGATGATTAAGTTAGTCTTGCTTTGTTTGTCGGGACTGTATCAATGACTACATTCATGAAATTGCATTATAAAATTTATGGCACCGGAAAACCCGTGATCATTATGCATGGGCTATTTGGCAGTGGCGATAACTGGCGTACCATTGCTAAAAATCTGGAAGCAGACTATCAGTGTATTGTCGTAGACATGCGAAACCACGGCCGATCGCCTCACGATGTTGAAATGAATTTCAAAGTCATGGCGGAAGATATTCATGAATTAATGACCGTCCTGGATATAGACAAAACTTCTGTCATTGGCCATTCAATGGGAGGAAAGGTGGCGATGGTATTTGCTTTAAGCTATCCCGCATTGGTAGAAAAACTTATTGTCGCTGATATTGCTCCAAAGCAATATCCTCCTCACCATACGGCAGTGATTGAAGCGATTGAGGCGATTGCCCCGGATCAATTGAAGGACAGGGCTGAGGCGGAGGATATTCTATCACGATACTTGGGCCCGGATCAATCCACTATTCAGTTTTTAATGAAAAACCTCACTCGTCTTCAGGGAGCGGGTTTTGAATGGAAGGCTAATATGCCGGTGATCATTTCATCCTATCCCCGACTTGTTGAAGAAGTCAAGTCTGTGTCATCCTTTAACGGCCCTGCACTATTTATCAGCGGTGGAAAATCCCGATATATTCTGGAAGAAGATTTGATTGAAATCAGGCATCTCTTTCCCTATGCCAGGATTGAGACTATTGCCGATGCCGGTCACTGGGTCCATGCGGAAGCACCTGATAGCTTTACAAAAGCTGTAAAATCCTTCCTAAAGGACTGATTTTCTAGTAGTTTAGTCGCACTGCTTACGATTTAAATGTTGCAGTTTCCCTATTGAAATACGTATCTTTGGCACTACTTTCACTTGTGGCACACTATTCTATCTATGCACGGCAGGTTCTACTTTCTTCTATTCCCTCTTTTCTTTAGTTTCACAAACTCATCAGCACAAATGCTGCAGGGTCCGGATACACTGATCGGAAATGAATGGATCAACTACGCGGAGACTTATTATAAGTTTAGTGTGGATGAAGATGGTATATACCGAATACCCTATACTGCACTTATAGCTTCAGGGATTCCGGCAGGGACCAGAGGGATAGATTTTAAACTTTTCAGTCTGGGTCAACAAGTGGCTGTTTTTGTCAGTACGGATGATGTCTTTACGACAGATGATTATATTGAATTTCATGGTTTCAAAAATCGAGGTGAATTAGACCGGTATCTGTATCGCAACCCGGATGATAACATGCTTAATCCCATGTACAGCATGTATTCTGATCGACGTCCTTATTACTTAACGATAGATCCCGGTATAGCGCCTGTGCGCGTAACTTCACTCGCCAATGATCTCAGTAACCCACCAAGTGCAGAGCCATATTATTTGCATCGGGAAATTATTGACTTCAATGACACAAGTCATGATCCCTATTTTTTGATCAGTGGAGGTGGCGCCATCTCTTACTCAAGTTATATGCATGGGGAAGGATTTGGCAAGTTTGCTCAAACCAATAGTAGTACACAAATAAATTCCTCCCAAAGGGCTTTTGGGTCAACAGCAAATCTTCATCTGCGTCTGGCTTCTACAAACTATGGCGACCACCAATTTACCATCTCCTGGAATGGTGAGCCCATTGATACGCTCGATGCATTTGATATTCATATCAGGGATACCATATATTCAATTCCCTTAACTTCTGTTCTTGACAACAATGTACTGACGATAACCAACAATAATTCTTCCAGCAGACATGCACTGGTTAGCATAGCCCTCACTTATCCCCGGCTGAATAATTTAAATGGGGAAACTGAATCAATCGTCACGCTGGCGCCAAAGTCCGGCCAACAGTATTACCAATTTGATGATTTTTCAACGGATGAATTAAATCCAGTAATTTATTCAACAGATGGCTTGTCAAGAATGGAAGCCGAATATATTTCTGGTCATCAGTTTCATTTTCTATGGCCTGAGGTCGAAAATGAAACTACTCTCCGAATCGCAAATCAAAGCAATTCAATCAGCGTAATCAGTTCGTTAAATAAAATGTCGTTTACAGACTTTTCCGGCGACAATACAGAATACATAGTCATCACGCATCCTGATCTGATGGCTTCAGGGACTGAAAGTGAATACATTCAATACAGGCTATCTGATGCAGGCGGAAACTACAAGGCCAAGGCTTACTCCATTCTGGATCTATATGATCAGTTTGGCTATGGTATAGAAAAACATCCCCAGGCGATTAGAAATTTTGTGGAGTTTTTTAATCGACACTGGTCGTCCGCGGAAATGGTTTTTATCATTGGCAGAGGTATTGAGTATAATAAATCGCGTATTGAAAATGGCACGTGGGAGTCGAGTTATTTTGTCCCCACATTTGGACGTCCGGGATCAGACAACCTGCTCGCTGCAACACTCTGGGATCTCGTCCCCAGGTATCCTATCGGAAGGCTTGCCGTCGTTGACCCTGCTGCAATACAGACTTACCTTAATAAAGTTAAAGAACATGGAACTGCCATGACTGGCGATCAAACGCTTGAAGAAAAGGGATGGATAAAAAATGTCCTGCATATTGGTGGTGGCAAGAATTCCTCTGAACAAAATAGTTTTAAAGAAGTCCTGAATTCACTTGGTAAGGATATTTCAACGTCTGATTTTGGAGCGAACGTAAGTTTCTTTCATAAGGAATCAACAGAAGTCATTGGAGAATCGACATCCAAGCAAATCGAAAGATTGCTTCGGGAAGGTAGTACGATCATCAATTATCTTGGGCACTCTTCTACCAGCACCTTTGAATTCACTATCAATGACCCTGCTGAATGGAATAACAAGGGCCGCTATCCCGTGTTTAGCGCTATGGGTTGCAGTGCCGGCCAGATTCACGGTACTTCTTTTGGATTGAGTGACCGATACGTCCAGATACCTGACGAAGGGGCTATTGCATTTATTTCCGGATCCGGTTCACAGTTTGCCTCTGCTTTGATTTCATGGGCTCGTCCTTGGTATGATTATTTTGGAAACGTTGCTTATGGCTCCACACTCGGCGAATCGATTTTGTTTGGGTTGAAGGGCGTCAGTAATTTTGTCAACCCAGAATTATTAGTAATAAATTCATATCGGTTTCTATTAGAACAACAGACTTTTCAGGGAGACCCCGCTTTAACATTACATCCGTTTCCGGGCCCGGACTATTTGATTGATCCAAATTCGGTTGTGATAGCTCCTGAGATTCTCAATACAAAACTTGATAGCTTCGATCTGATATTCTCTATTCAAAATATCGGTCGTAATCTCCATCAAACAATCGGATATTCGATTAAGCTTCGGACACCGGCAGGTGAAGAACTAGCATTAAAAAATGATACCATCCGCTGCAACGGTTTCACGACAATCGTTTCTGTTCGACTGCCTTTGATGCCGGGATTAGATGCAGGATCATATCGATTACTTATCGAGGTAGATGCGGACAAAGCTATTGAGGAGCTACCCCAACCAATGGCTGAATCCAACAATACGCTGAAAGACAATGTAGGTATTGAAGGAATCCAAATCGTCCTGCTCAATGATCTGGTCAATTCGGTGTATCCCCCCGATTTTGCAATTGTAAAGGAGGCGCCTGAATTGGTAGCGTCAGGCAGTAATGCATTTCTTACAGGCCAGGATTTTGTATTTGAGTTAGACACCACGCCATTGTTTAACAGTCCATCGCTAGTGCGTCAGCAATTCAATGATCATGCTTCTACTTTGAAATGGAAGCCTGATGTGCAATATATCGATAACCAGGAGTACTATTGGAGAGTCAGTCTGGATAGCATCTCTCCTGCGCAAGGATTTTTATGGAGCAAGCGATCTTTTTTATACAAGACTGGTAGTCCTCCAGGATGGAATCAATCACATTTCTATCAACATACAGACAATCAACTGACAGGACTAGTTACAGATAGCCTCCATCTCACCTTGGATTTTGACAACACGGTCACCAATTTCAGAATCCTGAACCGCTATCAGGATCCGACTACAGGCGGAATTCCATTTGGATTTGTTGATAATGTATATTACACGGAGTTTTTCTCCAAATTTACAAACAATGATGTTAATGTTTTTGTCGTAGCGATCAATCCTGTCACCGGTACCTTCATGATCAATCCTAATCCCGGGTTGTATGGGTCATTTAATAACTTGTCCTATGACATCCGTTGTTTCCCCTATCGAACTGATCTTCCTGAAAGCAGGCAGGACTTAATCCATTTTGTGCAGGATATCATTCCTTCCGGGTATTATGTTTTCTTTTATACCTATCAGCGCCCTGGACGTGGTGATTATTTCCCGGAACAGTGGGCTGCTGATGAAGAAAATTTTGAACACAGCATTTTTTCATTGATTGAAAGTGAATATCCATCTTCGGCTATTCGGTCGTTGGCGACCACAGGAAGCAAACCCTACATTGGATTTTTTCAGAAAGGGATAGGGGGTATTGAAGAGATTTTTGCTGTTGATACCGCCGATGTCATTTCCATGAGTTATGATATCAAAAGTTCACTTGAAAAAGGCACCATGATTTCTACGCTGGTCGGCCCGGCATCGCAATGGTATTCTATGCATTTGGATTATACCCTGCCTCTGATCGATACTGCAGGTCTCAACATCATAAGTGTCTGGGCACTATCTGCCAACTTTGCTGATACACTTTGGATTTCTCGTAATCTAACAGCACAGGATACGATCATTGACGATATTGATGCTACCGCTTTTCCCTACATCCAGTTTGCGATGCATACGCAGGATACTGTCAACTATGTACCAGCCAAATTGAAATACTGGCGAGTGCTCTATGAAGGATACCCTGAACTGGTCATCCAACACGATCTTGGATATACATTTATTGATGACACACTCCACCAGGGAGAAACGATGTACTTGAACACCTCTGTTGAAAATGTAAGTCCATATGATGTAGATTCATTGCCTGTCTCATTACGTATCATCAATGAAAACAATGTTTCAGAGCAACTAAACGCTTTGATACAGGATGTAAAAGGACATTCAGGTGCGTTAGTTGAATTTGAAAAAAATACAGGATCCTTGCAAGGAGACTATCAGGTGTTGATGGAAGTCAACCCCGGCCGTGACATTATTGAATTGAATTATGCCAACAACATTGGTATACTCCCTATGCATATATTGGCCGACAAGGCCAATCCAATATTAGATGTAACGTTTGATGGCTATCATATTAAAGATGGAGACCTGGTGGCTTCGAAGCCTTTGATCATGATCCAACTCAAGGATGAAAATCAATACCTGAGATTGGATGACACTTCATCTTTTATCATTTATCTAGAATATCCTTCATCGTTTGAATCACGACGGTTATATTTTACGGATGCCGACGTTCACTTTGTGACATCCCCTTCAACAGGCCCTAATGTCGCTTTGGTTGAATTCACGCCTGAGCTCTTAGAAAATGGAATCTACAGATTGCATGCCAATGCTAAAGATGCATCCGGAAATATCGCAGGTGATAATGATTACTCCGTTTCCTTTGAAGTAATCAATGAGCCATCTATATCATATATTTATAATTACCCCAATCCTTTCAGTTCTTCAACGCGTTTCATCTATACGCTTACTGGCCCGGGCGCTCCGGCCTTTTATAAAATTGAAATTCTGTCCATCTCCGGAATTTTGGTTCGCGAAATTACACAGGAAGATTTAGGGTTTTTAGCTCCGGGAAATCACAGGACAGAATATGAGTGGGATGGAAAAGACAATAATGGCAATGAGATTTCCGCCGGTCTTTATCTATATCGGTTGGTTGCCAGAGATGAAGACAATAATGAGTACAAACGTTTTACTCCTTATGGAAATAGTGATTATACCAATGATGGGTGGGGCAAATTAGTTCTCGTCAGATAAATATTCCTTTAGTCTAGTGCTCGTATCAAACGGACTCCTTTCACATTAAAAAGCGTTGGCTTTTCACGCTTTGATTATTTATCTCATGGATTATTTCTGCCCTGCAAATGATCTCAGTCGTCTGAGGATTACACTGGGAAACCATCTTAGTCCATATAATATCGTCTGACTCAAGGATATTTTAAGTGCCCGCATGACCGGAGGAAAATTTTGAATCGAATTTGTAAAAAATATTGGGATGCCCAATGAAGTTCTGGGACGATTATTATCCGGATGCACCATTTCCATCCAACATGGAATATCCAAAACATTCTGCGTCTGAGATTGGAAGGGTGGCTTCCAATGAGGAAATCCATAGATCGTTATAAAATGGCCTGTACTTTTAGCCTCAATGATGCTACTGAATTGATTGGTGTACTTATTTCTCCACTTCGTTAAAACTTTATTCCCGGCATGGTAAACATAGCCCGCATTAATATTTATCATCGTGTTAGGTTGAGGAATGAAGGCATCCTGAATGCATTGTATAAATTGATCCCCTACCATATCATCATTATCCAGTCGACTACTGATGATATAAGGAAGTTTTGATTTTTCAAACTCCTTACGTATATGATTCAGCATCTGATTAAAATCCGCAACAAAAAAGAATACAATACCACGGTCAAGATGTTTTAAATATTCTATTTTGTTAAGGACAAATTGTGGTGTGTCCACATCCAAGTATATTAACCAATGGAATTGCTTGTTTTTTTGGTTAAGAACCGAGGGAACACAATAGGTAAGAAATAATTCAATCCGCTGATGCAGCCAACGATCGTCTATCACCGGAGAATTCATCCTTTCCGGACCGTGTTCAGAAATTTTAACATTAAATCGGGTGATCAGGTAGTGGATAAACATATTCAGACAGACGTAGGGGCTTTTGCAACATACAATAATACAGCTATATATCTTTACACCTGTCATTGCGCAGGATTCAATCTTTTGCGTTTCCGATAAGTACAAGCCCTTCGAAGGAGTTATGCAATACCCTATGGGACGAAATATTAATAATATATTACAGCAGATTTAATGCCCACTTCAGGGATGTATTGTAATAACCTTGAATTCATTAGGACGCAAATTTGTTGATAGAGGTTGTATTGATCACAAGAACCAATTCTGACGTTATATCAAATGAGCACAGTAACTGTTATTGAAGCCGGATCGCCAATTCAATACTGGCGAAAAATTAAGGAATGCTGGCAATATAGGGACCTACTCAGGATGTTGAGTTACCGGGATATCCGTGTCCGATATGCGCAGACCGTTTTAGGGATCACCTGGGCCGTCATCAATCCGATGATCTCCGTGTTATTACTTTATTTTGTTTTTGGTGTGGTGGTCAAGGTGGATACAGGAGGGATTCCTCCGTTGTTATTTTCTATGGCAGGGATTTGCTCTTGGAACTATTTTTCACGTGTAGTCGCTGAGGCAGGCGTATCAGTCATCGGCGCACAATCCCTTGTCAAAAAAGTATACTTTCCACGACTCATCATCCCATTGTCAAAAGCCATTAGTGCACTGGTTGATCTGGCGATTGTATTTTTTATGCTGTCAGGCATGATGATTGTCTACCACATTCCTTTTACTTGGCAAGCCTTGATGATCATACCATTTACGATGCTCACCATTCTGGCTGGAATGGCATTTGGCGTATGGGTATCAGCGCTGACGATACGATTTCGTGATTTTACGCATATACTTCCATTGGTGTTGCGCATAGGCATGTTTTTAAGTCCAATTGCCTATGGTGCTTCGCTTGTACCACAACCCTATAAGTGGGCTTTTAATCTAAATCCATTGTCAGGCATCATTGAAGGATTTAGATGGGCCCTCTTTCATACCTCATTAGATTTAAATGCGGTTTGGATTTCGATCATTACCATATTTATTGTTTTGATCTCCGGGGTTTGGTATTTCCTTCGCATGGATCAATATATTGCAGACGTTATATAGCTCTATAGATATGAATACTGCTGCAATAGTGATAGATGACTTGTCAAAGATTTACAAACGAGGCAAGGTAAAGCACGGCGATATACGCAGCAGTCTATCTTCACGATGGTCAGCGATGGGTGTGGAACAAGAAGAATTTTATGCGCTAAAGGATATCCATCTGACTATCCAGCAAGGTGATCTCGTCGGAATAGTTGGACCGAATGGCGCTGGAAAATCAACGTTGCTCAAACTTCTTTCGCGAATCACCTTTCCCTCCCAAGGACGTATCACTATCCATGGTACACTTTCATCTATGCTCGAAGTGGGCACCGGATTTCACCCTGAACTCACCGGAAGAGAAAACATTTACCTCAATGGGACCATCATTGGCATGGGCCGCGACGAGGTAAAGCACAAGCTTGATAGTATTGTCTCCTTTTCAGGACTTGAAGATTTTCTTGACACACCAGTCAAGCATTACTCTTCAGGCATGTATGTTCGCTTAGCCTTTTCTGTAGCATCGCATCTGGAACCTGACATTCTACTTATTGATGAAGTGCTGGCGGTAGGTGATCAGGAATTTCGTAAGAAGTGCATGGAAAAACTTCTTGATGTTTCCGGACAGGGACGAACGATTATTATGGTAAGCCATCAGATGGCAAACCTTAAACAATTGTGCACACAAGGGATATATCTTGCCGGTGGAAAATTATTGAAGAGTGGGCCTATTGACGATGTCATACAACATTACATTGATGCTGTTGATATGGCAGGTCAACTTTCCATTGCTGAAAGAAAAGACAGGAAAGGATCCGGAAAGGTAAAGGTAAATTCAATCGTTGTACTTGATGCCTTTGACCAAACCATTCCGGTTATTAGCGCTGGGCAGAAAGTAGTCTTCCGCTTGGAACTTCTATCGTCTGAGTCGATATCCAGAGATGTCGAAATTAAAATTGAACTGTTTGATAGCTATGGCCATCTATGGTGTCTTTGCAAAAATAGTATCAGTGGGAGACCATTAGACGTCATTCGGGAAAAAACAATAATAGATTGTGTCTTTCCAAAATTTCCACTCAACCAAGGGACCTTTCATATAAATGCCACAATATTCGTCCAGAATCAGGTGGCTGATGAAATCATAAACGCTTTGACTATTGCAGTGGATCAAGGAATGTTTTACGAAACAGGGAAATTGCCCCCATCAAATAAGGGATTTCTATCCGTATACCATTGGCAACTTAAAACAGAATAAAAATCAGATCTTACACACATGTCCAAGTTCAAATTTGCAACATTAGCCTACTCCACGATCAACCTCGGAGATGATATTCAAACCGTTGCAACGCTGCCGTATTTAAATCATCCTTCAATATCGTTTGATCGGGATTCCCTGGCGCTCCAGGAAAGCGAAGATAAAATTATCATTCTTATGAATGCATGGTGGGCAGCAAATCCTGAAAATGCTTTTCCACCCGCGAATTGCTTTCTTCCAGTTTTTATTGGGTTTCATATAGCTGCTTCCTTCACACAGTATTTTTCACAACCCAAATGTGTAGCCTATCTAAAAACGCATGCCCCTATTGGTTGTAGAGATGTGTTTACTATGAATATCCTCCAACAAATGGGGGTGGATACTTTTTTTAGTGGCTGCCTTTCTACCACCTTTGAAAAAAGGGAAAGTGAACCCGTTAACGGTAAAATCATTATGGTCGATACCGCGAGAGTTGACTACCTCATACCTCTTCTATTAAAGAAGGAGGCCATTGTCACAACACATGCGTACACCGGTGATCGGGCTTTACGCGAAAATGCAGTAAATGATTTGATGCACCTTTACCGGACCACTGCATCGCTAATTATTACGACACGTTTACATTCGGCATTGACGTGTAGTGCCATAGGAATTCCTGTAGTTTTCTTTTTTAATCCGGAAGATCCCAGGGCCTCCAGCGCAGAGCAAATAGGATTGCCTCTTTATCAATATCAATTGTCGAAACCTCCCTGGCTAAAAAAATATTTACGAAAATTACGTCTCATCTCTCTTTGGAGATGGTACGAAGTCTTATACTTCAAGATACGATATCGATTTTTTTATCCAATTAACTGGAACCCTGATCCGCTGGATATTGAAAAACACAAATCCATATTACGCTCGAAGACGGCAGAAACAATAGAGGCAATACTTCATAGGGCTAGTTAATCTGCAATCAAATAAGATCGAAATAAAAGATAATACCAGCGTTATCGTCCAGGTAAATGGAATTTATTTCGATGGCTTTAAAATTAATTATGATCACGTGACGATATCTTTAGACTACGCATGATAACCCCAACGAATGCTCCCCCGCTATAGGCTATGGGCTTTAAAATATCATACAAAGCCCTCTTCATCGAATAGGATTTTGTAGTAATCAGTTGATAAATATGCACTGGGGTCCATAATAAGCGGCCAAGTAAAGTCCGGCCAAGATGCAATGTGGCCAAAGGCAATGAAATTGGCTCAAACAACATCTTATCTCTCCGTCTGGCAAATTCAGATTGCAATATCCACTTCATACTCAGCTTGTCCGTTCGCATAAAATGGCCTATGCTGAGTAATGGGGCGTACGCAATGGAATACCCGGCTTTGCGCATTCGGATTTGTAATTCCAGTTCCTCACCGTATTGCAATTTGTTTCCTTTCACGCCAAGGTGGGTATCAAAACCATGCAGTGCTGCAAGGATACTTTGTCGGACCAGAAAACTAGGGCCTCGGATATATCCTTTCGAAATTTGTGTCACTTCTTCAAACGGCATCTTAAAACTTCCGAATC
>JAHEAR010000023.1:54398-57001 GCA_024642665.1 Bacteroidota bacterium | reverse complement strand
CCTTTATCTGATTGGTTCATCACCAAAGCTATCACCCAGCCGATCGCTGTAATATGAGCCACTATTGATTTTGTTTTGTCATCCATAATCTCAGGTTTTAGAATTTAAGTTTCCTAAAAATAACAAACCCCCGGAGATATCACCAAATAAATCTACCAAACGGCTTACCAGGAGGCCTGAACAGACAAAACGGGTATAAGTCCAAGCTGATTTTGAGGAACGATCTGGTCAAGATATGGATCATAATAGTGATAAGCCACATTGGTGATCCCAAACACATTTTGGATGTCGAGAGAATAACGCCAGCGAACTTTCGCGCGAGCTATCGTTCGAGTGATACCAACATCGATCCTGAAATAGTTTGGTATTCTCTGGTTGTAGATAACGGGATAGGCATAGTATGGAGGAACGTTAATCTGCGTATTAAAGGTAGGTTCCCAAAGACCTCCGTTATAAATTCCTCTCATCGAAAAGTTCCAAAACTTATTTTTATCTCCGGCTTTTAGTACTTCTTTTGCAATAGAAAAATGCGTGGTAAACTTTCCGTTATACCGGCCAGATGCAAGCTCGGAATCTTCCAAGCCACGAACACTTTTGTATACACTTTGATTTACGTTTAGCGCCCATTCATTTGAAGACGTATACTCCCATTGCCCTTCCACGCCAATCTGGTGGGATGCACCATTTCGACCACTTCCTAAAATTCCGGCATATTGAGCATTAGGATAGTCAGCCATATACTCATAATCATTCTGGCTATTTGGATTTGAAGTAAATGGATAAGTGATCAAACCTTCCATCCGTTGACTATATAGGTTTAAGCCAACTTTATGTTTTGCCCGGGCATACTTCCATCCAATCTCATAGGCATCAGAAACCACGTAAACAAATTTTCCTGCTGATTCGCTTTCGTAGAAAGGTAAGTTTGGCGCATGACGCATTCCTGCAAACAATAAGTTTGAACCTGAAAGATTCCAATTTAATTGAAATCTATATCCTGGTACCCATTCCTGGTTATCACTATTGTATTGGCATTCTCCCCCAAGTTCGAGGTTCCATTTGGGAGCGAACGTAATGAAGGTGTTTATATATGGTCTGATGGAAGAATTTTCTTCATCATAAGATGATTCATTATTGTCGATTCGATAGGTCTTATGGGTGACATCTGTCCCGATGTTAGAATGAATCTTTTGTGTATGTTGGATCGTCATTTCAGCGAAAGCTGATATGATGCCGGTGATGTAATTTCTGTCAACTAAAGAGGGAATCGTATCAAACGGTCCGTTTTTCAAATAGCTTGCCTTGATTTCTGAATAGGCTATTCCGCTTTTGAAAAACAACTTTGGCGCAATAGTTAAATCATATCTTCCACCTACACCAAGAATGTCATTTCCATAATCGATATCAAAAAAATCTTTGTAGGTTTCCCGATCTTCTGAAGGCTCAACATGTTCAAAAATATTTGTGCTTCGGCCGGCCCAGGTAAATAATTTCAACTTATGTTTTTCGCCTTCGTTTCTAAAGGATACAACACCATCATAGTAGTTGATTTTCTCGCCGCCAAAATCTGCACCTAAACTGGTGAGTATACCTGTAAAACTGTAACGCAAATTAAAATCCAGCATGCTATGATGGCCAATGGCTGTTCCACCACCAAGTTCAAAACCCAATAGACCGGCCTTTGCTCTCCATTCAGGTTTAGCCGTTTCGTGCAGATGCATATCGATCGCTGCACCGCTGTTTGTATTGACCGACATAGGATTGACACCCATATACACCTCTGTCGAACCAAGGGTTTGTGCAGAAAACATATTAACCCCTCCGCCATATTGTGTGGGTAGATCGGAAAGGGTGCCGGCATTGCTGGTGTGGTTTGGATTGACAATGGTGAGTCCTTCGAGATACCAGCTGTTAAAAAGTGGTGATTGACCTCTGGCGGAAAGGTGATTGGCCTGATCATTCAAAAGGACTATCCCCGGTTCGCTATGGGCTATTCTAACCGGGTCTTCAAAATTTCCGGCGATACGCAGTGCATCATCTGGTGTGATCGTTCGCACAAATGGGGTAAAATTATTTTGTGATGCGACCACCATAATTCCTTCGAGATCAAAGGCAATTTTTTCGAGTGTGTAGGAAAGCTCTACCGTCGTATATCCATCAAACAACAAATCAGTCACCACGGAAGATTGAAATCCGTCAGCGGTGATTTCGATGATGGCTCTGCCTGCCTTATTCATCTGCCAATGATATTGTCCCATGGCATTGGTGGTGCATTCAAAATCAGTATGGTCTTTAAAGGAAATTTTTACCGTAGCATTTTGAATGGGGTGATGGGAGAAAGATTCAGTCACCACGCCCGATACCCCCTGACTACATAGGGACAGACTTGAGAGACAAAAACATATCGCCAGCAAGAAGATCCTAAAAAAAGAGTCCCGCTCTATAGCAAGACTCCCGAGGATCATAATTTGTTGGTTTTTCGACTTAATGAATTGCATCGAAAATTTATTGATCGACAGGTAAGATAGAATAAATATTCTTTATGGAAAAAACGGTTAAAGGTTTAGGAGGTTAGAAGGTTATGAATTGAGAAGGCTTAGTCT
>JAHEAR010000023.1:17863-54298 GCA_024642665.1 Bacteroidota bacterium | reverse complement strand
ATAATCGCGCATCGAAAAGTCTAAGGTCCCAGGTCTAGCGTCTCAAATCAAAAAAGGTGTTAATAAATAAATAAAAAACGACCCATAATTCATTTTCATTTTCCCGATAGAATCATGCAATAGCCTGATAACATATAAATAATACATTGTAATATATTGAAATATGTAAAATAATGTATACATTTGGCATATTAATGGCAAGGATCGATTAAAAGAGGATATTCAGACAAGGTATATTTCTAACTTTGCGTCGCTTTATTGCCCCGTATTGAATTAATGATTCCAGGTACATGTTAAGAACGCTCATCCTATTTTCCCTACTCTGTCTTTTACAGGATGCCGGGGCGCAGACGACTCTTTCCAAAGTGACTTTTGTCCTTGATGGTACCCAGACTAAAAGTGACCTTTCCAAAGCCGGAATTGATTTGTCACACGGCCATAATCAAGGCCGATATGGCTTCACGACCCTGGTGCAGGATTATGAGTTAAAGCGATTCGATCAGTTGGGCATTCGCTATAGCATGGATATCCCGGATATGGCTCAGTATCGTCTTCAACAGACCGGTCAAACCGGTCGTGAAAACTTTCTGGACTGTCAGGCGCATGAATTTAATGAGGCAGTTCCTAAGAATTTTGAACTGGGAAATGTCGGAGGATTCTTTTCGATGTCTGAAATCATTGATCAACTGGATATCATGGCCTTCTTGTATCCCAGTCTGATTTCCGTCCGAAAGCCAATTGGAGACTTTAAAACCTGGCAAAACAATAGCATTTACTGGGTAAAAATTTCAGATAATCCGGAGGTGGATGAAAACGAACCTGAGCTGCTCTATACAGGTCTTCACCATGCCCGTGAGTTGATTACAGTGAGTCAAACCATTTATTACATGTGGTATCTCCTTGAAAATTATGACAAGGATCCACTGGTAAAACAGATTTTAGATAATACAGAATTATACTTTGTGCCTGTGGTGAATCCGGATGGATTAACCTATAATGTGGAAGGGTATAACTCTGACGATGATGTTTTTACACGTAATCACCGCAAAAACATGCGGGACAATAATTCCAATGGTTCGTTTGAGCCGGAGATAGATGGGGTAGATATCAATAGAAATTATGGACACGAGTGGGGTTTTGATGACGAAGGCTCTTCCGGATTTGAAGGAAGCGACACCTATCGGGGGCCTTCACCATTTTCAGAACCTGAAACACAGGCCATGGAATATTTCTGCAATCAACACAATTTTCAATTAGCCCTGAATTATCATGCCTTTGGAAATGTCCTGATCTATCCATGGGGCTTCAATGATGAAGTCACCCCGGATTCCTCCCTGTTTATTAATTATGGAAATAAGCTTACCCAACTGAACCGCTACGTCTTCGGAACCGGCATGGAAACACTGGGATATATTACCAATGGTGATTCGGACGATTGGATGTATGGTGAAAAAGGCATTTTTTCTTTTACACCGGAAATGGGTAGTTCAGATGATGGGTTCTATCCGCCGAGGGACCGAATTATTCCATTATGCCAATCTACCCTGGAACTGAATCTCCTTTCTGCGAGAATGGTCAATTCATTAATAGAAATTACGGATGAGACGCCCAGGTATATACAGGCAGGTACCAATCCACTAAAGCTTGGGTTTAATCGCTATGGTCTTTTAGATGGAGAAGTCACGATTTCTTTCCATTCCTTAAGCCCACACATTACGGAAGTACCATCCTCCTTTAATCTCAATCTAAGTAAGTTCGAACCGGTTGAAAAAGATCTTTCGTTTACCATCGATAATTTATTAACCTATGGCGCTAAGGTTCAAATTGAAATCGTGTGCCAGCAGGGTTCTTATATGTTTCGCGATACACTGACGAAAACAAGAGCTGACTTTATCACGATTGTCAGCGATGATGGAGACCTTGCTAAATGGGATATCAGTGAAGGACCACAGTGGGGTACTACTACAGCAGACTTCAAATCAGGTCCGGTATCCATCACGGATAGTCCGGACGGATTGTATCTTCCAAATGCACACGAAGCAATCATGCTGGCGCAGGATGTTGATTTAAGAATGACCTCCACTGCCTACGCACAATTCTGGGCAAAATGGGAAATAGAAGATCAATTTGATTATGTTGTCTTTCAGGCCAGCACAGATGGTGAATCCTGGGATAATCTTTGCGGCGAACAGTCAAATTTAGGATCGCTTTTTCAGCTTTATGAAGAGCCACTGTATGATGGAAAACAAGCCAACTGGGTGCTTGAAAATGTTGATCTGAGTTCTTATCTGGGACAAATCATTCAACTGAGATTTCTATTGGTTTCAGACGGATTTGAACATAAGGATGGTTTCTATTTTGATAACTTCCAGATTATTTCGTTAGAAGATGGAAGTGTTGCAACGTCAAATCCAAATCAGGATCAATTTTCTGTCTTTCCTAATCCGGCCGGAAATTCTTTTACCGTGAAGTTGCCGGAAATTGAGAAACCGCAGATACATGTTTTTAATTCGCTTGGGCGAATGGTGTATACTTCATCTCAGGATATGTCCGGTTTACATTTGGTTTCGTCAGCTACATGGCCTTCAGGACTTTACCATTATCAGGTTTCTTCTGCTGGTGTGCCTGTCTATGCTGGTTTAGTGAGTGTGATTCACTAGCACTCGTTTTCCATTACTGTTTATTTTTTAAACTTCATTCCTTGTGAAGAGTTTATAAGGTTTAACCATCTTTGCAATTCCATTGGAATTTATTCAATTCATTAGGTTTCGGTGGTTTTATTTAAATTAAAAAACATTGACACATGGCCATTGACACACGTTTTCTTTCCAAATTAGGTATCAAGAAATTTAATCCCGGGACCATTACGGGTTTAAAATCATTTGAGTCTGAAAGCTTTCAACCATCGATTTCTCCGGTGGATGGACATCTGATTGCTTCTGTCAGCACCACTTCAGAAAAAGAATATCGCAAGGTGATCAGCACGGCCGAAAAAGCTTTTCTCACCTGGCGGATGGTTCCGGCTCCAAAGCGTGGCGAGATCGTACGTCAGTATGGAGAAGCGCTGCGCAGGTTCAAAGATCCGCTGGGAAGATTGGTTTCCTATGAAATGGGTAAAAGCCTTCAGGAAGGATTTGGGGAGGTGCAGGAGATGATTGATATCTGCGATTTTGCTGTTGGTTTATCACGCCAGCTTTATGGCCTCACGATGCATTCAGAGCGAGCGCATCACCGCATGTATGAGCAATACCATCCCCTGGGTATAGTTGGAGTGATATCTGCTTTTAACTTTCCGGTGGCTGTTTGGTCCTGGAATGCCATGATCGCGCTGATTTGCGGTGATGTGGTGGTTTGGAAGCCATCTGAAAAAACACCTTTGTGCGGCGTAGCCTGCATGAATATTTTTCAAGATATTTTAATCGAAAACGAATTACCGGAAGGCATTGTATCCTTAATTAATGGCGATTATCGCGTAGGTGAGATGATGACACACGATCCCAAAGTCGCACTAGTGTCTGCTACCGGCTCGACACGAATGGGGAAAATCGTCGGAGCTGCAGTAGCCAGTCGTTTTGGCAAAACATTATTGGAATTGGGGGGTAATAATGCCATCATCATTACGCCTGAAGCTGATCTGAAAGTAGTGCTGACCGGTGCAGTATTTGGAGCAGTCGGAACGGCAGGGCAGCGATGTACATCCACGCGTAGACTGATCATACATGAATCTATTTATGATAAAGTTACCAAGGCGTTAGCCAAAGCCTATACACAAATTGAAATTGGAAATCCACTGGATGCCAAAAATCATATGGGTCCATTAATTGATATTCAGGCCGTAGAGCAATATAAAAAATCACTTAAAGCGATTGAAAATGAAGGAGGCACCATGTTGGTACAGGGTGGTGTGCTGAAAGGAAGAAAATATGCGAGTGGATGTTATGTATTGCCTTGTATCGCAGAAGTTCAAAATAATTTTGAAATTGTTCAAACCGAGACATTCGCTCCCATTCTGTATGTGATGCCTTATAAATCTTTGAGCGAAGCAATAAAAATGCAGAATGATGTACCGCAGGGATTATCATCGGCGATCATGACCAACAATATGCGGGAAGCCGAGCAGTTTCTTTCCGCTGCCGGATCAGATTGCGGAATTGCAAATGTAAATATTGGTACATCAGGAGCCGAAATTGGTGGAGCATTTGGAGGTGAAAAAGAAACCGGCGGTGGTCGCGAAAGCGGATCAGATGCCTGGAAGGTGTATATGCGTCGTCAGACGAGTACGCTCAACTGGGGAAAAGATCTGCCACTCGCGCAGGGCATTACCTTTAATGTCTAACCAAGCGGCAGGAAGTTTTATGATGTGAGAAAAGTTAAATCTCGTTCCCGATCCATCAGGATGATGTCTCGCATTTTTTTTCTCGCAAAGGCAAAGGGGTTTTAGCCAGGAGCATTGTGTTTATTCATATGAAACAGGTACCCCCATTCAGGGGGCAAAGGGGGCCATTTGAGTAAGACGAATCAATGAAAAAAGATATTTTCACGCTCCCGATTTAAGTCGGAAGGCGCAAAAAAAAACAATCCCAAATTGGGAAAAAAAGTAATTCTCCTCAATTTTTATTTTGCTCTTTGCTCTTTGCTCTTTGCTCTTCGCCCTACGCCCCAATCTCACTCCTCAACCCTGTGCCAATACATATCTTTGCCTAACCAGGAGAAACCAACATAGCCTGTCACCTTCAATATATTCTTGCTTTCAAGTTTGATATCACAGGAATAAAACTTTCCATTACTTGGATCAAGTATTTTTCCGTTTTTCCCATCATCACCTTTTTTTTGGATGTCCTTCATGATGACCATTCCGACAAGTGGTTTGTTTTTCAATTCTCCTTCACATCCAACGCAATGCGTAATCGTTGCAGCGGGGAGCAGTTTTTCAACAACCCCAAAATACTTACCCTGCATTTCGTAAATCTTAACGATTGATTTTTCAGAGTCGTCCAAATGATCTGTGGATTTCCATAGCCCGGTGATCTGGGCATCAACAGATGCGACAGGAATAAGAATCAGGATAGAAAGAAAAATAAGTAATCGGTTCATTTGATCGTGCAAACCACTTGAGACTTTATGGGTACACTATATAAATGAAGAATTAATAAAATTGTTGCATCCTACTTTAATTCTCCCAAAAACGCTAAAAAACCGGCAATCCCAATGTTGCGGGTTTTGGGCTAATCCAGTAAATCGTAAGGAAGGGAATTTCTAATAATAATAAAGAGGGAACTATTAAATACCGGACGCAACAGCAGCATTCTCACAGGTTGCTTTTACAATCTGCTGTAATACATCGTCTTTCCAAAGGCGGGCCACCCAAGATATCCTCGGAGCTTTAGTTTATTCGGTTCGACCAACTCAATATAGCAGGAATAGGTTTTTCCATTGGCGGGATTCAGAATTCTACCCTCTTTACCTCCGTTGGGTGTTTTAATTAAATCATAAATAATCACCATGCCTACCAAAGGTTTACCCTTCAAGTCCCCTTCACAGGCATCGCAGTGCGTTCGCTTGGAGGTTGGAAGGATCTTGAGCACACGTCCATGGTACATGCTGTCTTTCTCAAAAACTTCTACAATGGACTTTTCTACTTTTGAGTGCTCGTCTGTGATTTTCCACTTACCGGTAACCTGTGCTTCTGTCTGAAAGAAGCAGATGAATGTCAATAATATAGAAGAGATTGTTATTTTCATTAAAATGGCATCGGTTGTAAAAGCAAAAACCCTTGGTCAAATAACGCCCAATATAAGTCCATTGCAGGAAAACCAAAAGAAAACATTTTGCCACTGCCTGAAGCTCGTGGTCAATGCAGCACGCGTTCATTATTGAAATATCGCATAATCAGGGGTTATGCTCTTTTTCTATAATTCAAAATCGCCCATGTATTCAGGACAAACGCTATTAAAGCAATGCGGCCGGCATGTGGCAGGATATCCCTCCATCCACTACCTTTTAAAATCACCATCCGCATCACCTCAATAAGATATTTCAGCGGATTAAAATAGGTGATGTATTGAGCCCACCCCGGCATACTTTCAATAGGGGTGAATAATCCTCCCATCAGAATAAAAATCATCAGGAAAAAGAACATGATAAACATGGCCTGTTGCTGCGTTTCACAAAACGTAGATACCAATAAGCCAAAACCAAGTACTGCCGGCAGGTAAAGCGCAATGAAACCATAAAGCACGAGTAAGCTTCCGGCAGGGATAATACCATAGACCAGCCATGCCACAAGTAACCCAATACTCACAACAACATTGCCGAGTATCCAGAAGGGGAGCAACTTGCCTATGATGAAATGATATTTTTTGATCGGGGTGACATTGATTTGCTCTATCGTTCCGACTTCTTTTTCCTTGACAATATTCAATGCAGATAAAAACCCTCCTACCATTGTCACCAGAATGGCCAGAATACCGGGCACCATAAATACTTTGTAATTCATCAGTGGATTATACCAATTTGATGCGTGTATGTCAATGACCACAGGCCCGGCGCCCTGACCCGGTTCGGTCCATTGAAGGAGGATATCCTGATTGAATCGCTGGATGATATTTAAGAGATAAGCACACCCTAACCCGGCTTTGGTACCATTGATCGCATTGACCGCCACAAGGACACCCTGGACATGGTCCCGATATAGCTGTCTTTCAAAACCGGCAGGAATTTCCAGAATCAAATCAGCCCGATCAGATTCAATCAACTTGAAGGATTCTTTGTAGGAAGTGTTGTAGTCCTCTAAAATATAATATCCTGAGGCTGTAATTTTAGAGGTCAATTGTTGCGAGTAAGTGGAGTGATCATGATCCACAATCGCTAATCGGATGTTTTTAATTTCATAATCAGCCGCCCAGGGAAGCACCATCAACTGAATTGTAGGCATGACCATGATCAATGCCAGAATCGATTTATTTCGAAATATCTGAAGGAATTCTTTTTGTAGCAGAAATGATAATATCCTCATGATAGTCTGATGTTAAATGATTTCAAACTGATGACAAACAAAACAAGTGTCATCCCCACAAGGATCAGGGATTCTTTCCAAATGACTCCTATGCCCAGCCCTTTAATCATAATTGATTTGACGATGATATAAAACCATTTTGCCGGAACGATATTCGAAATAATTTGTAGAGGTAAAGGCATGTTTTCAATCGGAAACATAAAACCACTAAAGAGCAAGGTCGGCAACAACATACCCATCAGGGAAATAAGCATGGCTACTTGCTGCGAGTTGGTTTTGATAGAAATCAAAATCCCCAGCGTCAGACACGTTATGATAAACAAGGTGCTTTCCGCCAGGAGGAGAACGAGACTTCCATGAATGGGCAGATCGAGCACATAAATACTCAGCAGGAGAATGCTGGATATGTTGATAAGCGACAGAATGAGATAAGGAATGGCTTTGGCGATAATGATCAATGCCGGCTTAAAAGGCGAGACTAAAAGCACTTCCATTGTTCCGGTTTCTTTTTCTCTGACAATCGCCACCGCTGTCATCATGACGGAGACCAGCATCAAAACCAGGGCAATCACCCCGGGGACAAAATTGGGTGCTCCTTTCAGTTGGGGGTTATAAAGCATTCTGACTTCCGGAACGATACGCATAGGGAATCCGTCGGATTCATTTTGTTCCATTGCATAAGACTGGATGATGGAAGAAATATAATTGGTCAGTGTATTAGCCGTATTCGGATCCGAAGCATCCAGAATTAATTGGATGGAGGATGTGCCATCATGTTGCAGCATATAACCAAACTGCGCAGGAATCACCAGAGCCATCTTTATTTTACCTTTTCTGAAATCAGATTCGATCTCTCCGGAAAACTGCGAAGCTTTTTCAAAATCAAAATATTGACTGGCTTCTATTCTGGACAGTATTTCCCTGGAGACATTATCCCTGGCCTGATCAATGACTACGATTTTAGAATTCTTTACTTCATTGGTCAGGGCAAATCCAAATATCAGCACCTGCATGATGGGCATACCAAACAGGATGAGCAGTGTTTTGGGATCCCGCAACACGTGATAGAACTCTTTTTTGACAAAAACGAATAGTTGTTTCACAATTGTTTTTTTTATTCCTGTCGCTGGGCCTTTCTGGCTAGTTGATAAAATACATCATCCATAGAATCTGCGTGTAAGTCGATCTTCATTTGCGCCGGACTGCTGAGGGCTTCTATCTTCCCATCGACCATGATCGATAGCCGATCACAATATTCCGCCTCATCCATATAGTGGGTAGTGACAAACACGGTGATACCATCATCAGAAGCTTTATAAATCAAATCCCAGAATTGTCTTCGGGTGACCGGATCAACACCGCCGGTAGGTTCGTCCAGAAAAACAATCTTGGGTGCATGCATAATCGCCACAGAAAATGCAAGTTTTTGTTTCCAGCCTAAGGGCAATGAAGCTACCAGTTTATTGGCTTCCTCTTCCAGGCCCAGATACGCGATGAGCTCATTGCTTTTGACTTTAAGTTCTTTTCGGGTCAGGCCATAAATTCCTCCAAAAAATCGAATATTTTCCTGCACTGTAAGATCTTCATACAAGGAAAATTTTTGACTCATGTAGCCAATATTCTTTTTGATTTTTTCAGTTTCCTTATAGATATCAAAACCGGCAATCCTTGCACTGCCCGACGTGGGCAGGGACAAACCACAAAGCATGCGCATGGCCGTAGTTTTTCCCGCACCATTGGCACCAAGAAAACCAAAAATCTCTCCCTGGTAGATATCGAGATCAATTTCATGCACAGCAGTAAAGTCACCGAAGCGCTTGGTAAGTTTTTCTGTCCTGATGACGGTATCGGCCATGTTAGTTTTTCAAAAGTTGAATGAAACAATCTTCAATGGAAGGCTGCACGCGACGAATATCGGATAACTGTATTCCTTGTTGCCCTAAATAGTCATTCACGCGCTGCTCGGCAAAAGTACTTTCCTGTAAAGTGAGATGAACGGTATCACCAAAAGCATAGGCGGATTTTGTTTCCTCGAATTCGACAAGTGTTTTGAGTAAGGTGGACATCTTCCCTCCTTTTACTTTAAAGAGTGGATCAGGATATGCTTCCGAGATATTTTCAGGCGAATCAATGGATAATATTTTTCCATGTTGCATCAGTGCAATGCGATCACATAAGTTCGCTTCATCCATATAAGGTGTGGAGACTAAAATAGTGATGCCTTTCGCTTTTAATCGTTTCAACATTTCCCATAACTCTTTACGGGATACCGGATCTACACCTGTAGTCGGCTCATCGAGAAAAAGAATTGTTGGCTGGTGGATGAGGGCACAACATAGGGCCAGCTTTTGTTTCATTCCTCCGGAAAGTTTGCCGGCTCTTCTTTTTTTAAACGGTTCGATCTGTTCGTAAATGTCTTTGATCAGGTGATAGTTTTCCTTGATCGTAGTATTGAATATGGTAGCAAAAAAATTTAAGTTTTCTTCCACACTCAGGTCCTGATAAAGGGAGAATCTACCCGGCATGTAGCCTACAATTTTTCGAATACTCCGATAGTCTTTGATGATATCAAATCCACCCACGGTAGCATGTCCGGAGTCGGGTAGCAGTAAGGTGGTAAGCATTCGAAAAATACTTGTTTTACCGGCACCATCCGGACCGATGAGCCCAAAGATCTCACCCTCTTCTACAGTGAAGGAAAGGTTGTCTACGGCGAGCAATTTTTCTTCGCCATAAGACTTGCATAATGAATGTGCTTGAATTGGTTTTGCCATTATAATTTGATCTCTCCGTACATACCGATTTTTAAAGCACCATCATTTTTTACATTCACTTTGATAGCATAGACCAGATTCGCGCGTTCATCTTTTGTTTGAATGGTTTTAGGTGTAAATTCTGCTTTGTCGCTGATCCACTCAATGCGACCACTGTATTCCTTATATCCACCATCTACATTGTCTACCAAGACGGTGATGGTTTGGTTTAACTGTATGCCGGGAAGCTGGTCTCCGGTGACATAAGCGCGAAGGGTAATTTTATCCAGATTCGCAATTTTATATAGTGCTTTTCCCGGGATGGCCATTTCATATACCTCAGCGTATTTCGTGAGCACCGTGCCTTTGACCGGATTGATGATTTTGCATTTGCGCAACTGATCATTGATTTGTTCGATTTGCGTAAACACAGGAACAGTCTCTTCCTTTATGCCGGCACGCGTAATGCTCAAAGAAGTTTGCACACCTTCAATTTGTTTTTCAATGATAGCGATCTGCGCATTGGCATCATCAAGTTGCTTGGGCGTGGCAGCATCCGATTTGATTAATTGATCGATTCGGTTGCGTTCGTGCACAGCATGTTTCAATTGCTCCTGATAGGCAGCAAGCTGACTGGCAATATTTGGTTGCTTGCTGAGTAAGGCACTGATTTGTTCCTGAAGTTGTTTTTTGCGCAAATAAAGTTGGGTGCTATCTACATAGCCTACGACGTAACCACTGTCCAGGACCTGCCCCTCTTCAAGCTCAAAAGCCTTGAGAATACCCGTAGCACTGGCCGGTATGATAGTTTCCACGGCTTCAAAAGTTCCTGAAGCATCATAGGGATTGATTTCTTCTTTGCATTGAAGAAAAGTTAGCGCGAGGAGCATTGAAAAAAATATATACTTCATAATGAGTCTGATTTCTGTTTTAGCGATTAATTTCCGGAGGTTGTTTTAGAGGCATACTGTGACATAAGCAATTGCATCTCATGCAGGATTTTTGTTTGTCGTGCCTGATCTTCTTTATTCACTTCCACGAGGTAATCATTGGCGGTGAGGATACCATTTTCCATTTGTGCCAGTGAGGTGCTTTTGATAGTGGAGAGGAGATCGATGATTTCATCATCGGAAGAGAGCAGCATATTTAGTTTGTCTATTTCTGCATTATTACGTTTTAGTTGCAGATTGGTGTTATACAGAAATGTTTGTCTCTTGAGACTCACCTGATCCTGTTCCAGCGTAATCATGCTGCGTGTATTGTTGGTCGTATAGTATCCCATCAAAGGCCAGGCAACCTGCACGCCTCCCGTAAAATAGCCTTTGAATTGATCGTCAAAAATATTTAGCCCCGGTCGACCAAGGCCACCTTGCAGAAACAATTGCACTTTCGGTCTGTTAGCGGTTTCGAGTTGATTGTTCTTTAAGCTCAGAGACTGCGTTTGAAGATCAAAGAGCTTTAATTCCGGACGATTGATTTCATTATATCGATCGACAGCCTTTGGTTTGACCAGAGAAGTATTTTCACTAAGTGTCCTGCCGATCATCTGGCTGAGCATATCAAGATAGGCGAGGCGGATGGATTGGAATTCAATTTGGGTTTGATTCGCTTTGAGTAATTCTACCTGCAGTACATTGCGGTTGCTTTTTAATGCGGTTCCAGCTGTAATCGTGGCATCCACTTTACTCATTCCAAGGGCAAGATCTTTTTTTCGCAGGGATAATTGGTGTTCTTGTTCATCGATCAGCAGGATACCAAAGTACAATTGATTGATGCGCTCTTTTAAGGTGTATAGTTCCACTTCAAGCTGCTGCTGTTTCGTGAGCGATTCAGTCGAAACGACATCTTTGTTGAGTTTTATGGCTCCACCATCGTAGATCACTTGCCTGAGTTCGCCGTACACTTTGTACTGATCTTTTGGAACGAGTGGAGTTTCGATGCCGGGCACGTCAAAAGGGATATGTGGTACATCTGATTGGTAGGTCGCCTGGGCATGCAGGGAGATATCCGGCAGATACCCTTTGGAGGCGTTTTCTACCGAGTATGACTCACTTTGGGTGATCAGGTCGCGCTGTTTGGTCAATGGATAATTGTCGCGCGCCAGGGTATAACATTCCTCTATCGTGATGGATTGTTGTGCAGTTGCGGAAGTGGCCAATGACCCTAAGCAAATGAGTATGAAGAAGAGATAAATTTTCTTAGTCATGATGATTGGACATTGATTAAAATGGGTATTTGGATTCAGGTATTTGGTTTTTTATCAAGGATCGTATGCATCCAAAGCGGAATAAGTTTCTTTCGTTCTTCCATCATTCGGGTGTAGGCTTCATCATCGAGAGAAGCGATAGACTTCATCATGGGCATAGCGATAAATGGAAATACGGTCAGGCCTAACATGGACATCAGAAAATGCAAAGGATGAACTTCAGGTCTTTTTTCCTTTAGCTGGGCAACGAAGGAGGATTCGTTTAAAATTTGGTGAATCGGGCTTATTTGAGCAAAATGTTGTGGATGGGTTCTGATTTCACTCATCACAAACAGAGGGAGCTCGGGGTTTTTAATCAGCATATCTGTGTAGTGCGCAACGAAGGTTTCAATCTTCGTTTCCAGTGTAGTGGTCGTATCGATCATGATAGGGGCTACTTTTCCAAAAAACTCCTGCAGTTTTTCCCGCATGATCCCATCAAAGAGTTTTTGTTTGCTCCGGAAATAGTAATTCAATAGGGCGAGATTGATGCCGGCGGTATCGGCAATATCTCTGGTGCGCGCGGCGGCAAACCCCTTTTTGGCAAATACGATCCTCGCCGCGGCTTTGATCTTTTCCTCGGTGGATAGTTCTTTTTCGAAAGCGGGAGATTTCCCCATTTTGTTACAATTTGATGATTGACCGGGCAAAAATAGGGTTAAAAAATTGAATTAATCAAATAATTTAATCAAATGATTAAATATTTATTTCTCAACCCCTGAAGGTGATGACCAAAATCACCCATGAAAGGCAGGAATCCATTACCTGATAATATCCAAAAAGGCTGAACCATGCCGACGCCAATTTCCTTATCTTTGAGGTCAATTTTTACCAATACTGATACCCTACCAATGATCAATAAAGTAATCCTTGTCGGCAATCTGGGCAGAGATCCTGAGATGCGCTACCTTGAAGGAAACGTCGCCGTGGCTAAGTTTTCCGTTGCCACCAATGAAAGCTACAGAGATAAAAATGGCGAATGGCAGACCAATACCGAGTGGCATGAAGTAGTCGCCTGGCGTGGATTGGCAGAGCGGGTAGAGAAGCAACTGCACAAAGGAAGTCAGGTTTTTGTTGAAGGGAAACTGACCCATCGGAAGTACCAGGACAAAGAAGGGCATGATAAATATTTTACAGAGGTGGTGGCCAATGTCATCAGGTTACTGGATCGCAAAGATTCAAAAGCTGAAGGCGATTTTGGTCAGGATAGTGCCGGTAGCATGACATCAGGTGCTACAGGATCCGGTGATACCGGAAGTCAGCAAAATGCTGATGACGATCTTCCATTTTGATCCGCTGATATCTTCCACTTAAATACCCCATTTTGGACATAGCACCCGGTTCCGTATTATTTCTGCTCATTATACAATGGGGATTTATTGGCGGAATATTGCTTTTAATTTTTCTATTGGCTTGTTCTGCCTTGATCTCAGGATCTGAAATCGCCTATTTTTCCCTGACCAGTAATCAATTGGAAGAGATAGGAGATATCGATGATCCTGTCTGGAAACGCATCTTTTCCCTGAAAGAGAAACCCCGAAGACTTTTGGCCACTATTCTCATCAGTGGCAACCTCGTCAACATAGGCATTGTTATTTTGTCCTATTACCTGTTTCAAATCATCGCTCCCGAGGGTACATTTTATTATTGGGGCGAAGCCGTTCAGTCCTGGTTGCCTGAAGACTGGTTTACCGCCGAGCAATACGCCTCATTTTTCAACTTCCTGATATCGGTAGTAGGCATCACCTTTATGCTGGTATTGTTTGGCGAGGTCGTACCGAAAATTTATGCCAATCTCAACAACATTGTTTTTGCTAAAATCATGAGCACACCGCTTACTGTCCTTATGACCATCACCTCCCCGCTCAACAAATTGATGGTGCGTTGGGGTCATAGTCTGGAGCGACGACTTGGCGGAGAAAGTGCCATCAGCGCCAATAAAGTGGATATCGACAGAGCCATTGATCTGGCGGTTTCGCATCACAAGGATTCCAAAGTCGAAGCAGAGATATTAAAGTCCATCGTGAGTTTTAATGATGTGGCGGTCAAACAAATCATGCGTTCGCGCATGGACATTATGGCACTCGATACAGCGATGACACTTGAAGAAGTGATGGTGGTGGTTAAAGAAGCTGGCTATAGTCGCATGCCGGTTTTTGATGAGCAACTGGACAACATCAAAGGTATCTTATACATTAAGGATTTGATCGGCTATATTGATACGATGCCTCCACCGCATCCATGGCCGGCTTTAGTGCGTGAAGAAGTACTCTATGTTCCCGAAGCCCGAAAGATCAATGAACTGCTAAAAGATTTCCAAAGAGAACGTCTGCATATGGCTATTGTCGTGGACGAGTATGGAGGTACCTCCGGACTGGTGACGATGGAAGATGTGATTGAAGAGGTGATCGGTGAGATCAAAGATGAGTTTGATGAAGGGCAGGAATATGAATACAGACAACTCAGTGAGAGTGAATATATTTTTGAAGGGAAGACTATGCTCATCGATGTATGTCGCATCATGAACGTCGACAAATCAAGTTTTGATCATGAGGGTGGGGATGCAGATTCACTGGCAGGTTTAGTGCTTGATTTATATGGGCGCATGCCGGTGATCGGTCAGAAGATTGCGCTGCCTCCATTTTCATTTACCGTACTTTCTGTAACGCCAAAGCGAATTGAACGTATTAAAGTGCATATTGACAAATGAACAGAATAGTCATTTTTATATTGTTTATTTCGCTTACCATAGTTGCTTGTAAAAGTGATCCACCGACGCCCAGACCAAGAGCGTATCCAAAAATTGATTTCCCGGAGCGGTCCACTATCCGCTATGATGTAACGGATTGTCCATATACCTTTTTGTATCCCGGTTATGCCGAGATCAATGAGAAGAAAGAAGCCTGTTGGTTTGATTTGTATATGCCGACGTTTGAAGCCAGATTACATTGTAGTTATGTACCCATCACAAAGGACAAGGGATTTACGGATCTCGTCCATGATGCATTTCTGATTGCCGGCAAAATAAATGAGCGGGCCAATTACATGACTGAATCCCGTGTGCAGAATGCGCAAGGTGTCGGTGGTCTTATATTGGACTGGACCGGACCGGCGGCTTCGCCGGTGCATTTTTACCTGAGTGATACCACGACTCATTTTTTCAAAGCGGCCTTATACTTTGATTCACATGTCGAGCCCGACAGTCTGGCACCCATTGTTACGTTTATCAAACAGGATATTGATAGCTTGATTGCGACGTTTAATTGGAAATAAAGCTGCCTTATAAAAAAAACGCCTGTCTTTCTTTCAAGACAGGCGCATCAAAACAAAACGAAAAACCAACTATATTTTTAGTGGACCTAAAGTCCTTTCTTTAAACGTACCGGGATATCAATATATTTACCATTTCGGTAAACTTTTAAATCTATTGAGTCACCTACTTTTGCCAAATCAATATTATCCTTCAGGTCTTCAAAAGTCTTCAATTTCTTTCCGTCGATTTCTGTCAGAACATCATTTGGACGGATGCCTCCGTATTGTGCTGAACTTTTTTCAACCACTGAATTCACTAAAAGACCTGAACTAACACCGATTCCCTGCTCTTTTGCAAACTCCTCATCTAATACAAACACTTCAACGCCCAAAGATGTTCGCTCAATATTCCCACCATTTTTAATTATGTCGGTTGCTATACGATTTGCCAGATTTATTGGGATGGCAAATGAGTATCCGGCATAACTGCCTGTTTGGGACGCAATGGCTGTATTGATCCCTAACAATTGACCATTGGCATTGAGTAGCGCACCGCCACTATTGCCCGGATTGATGGCAGCATCAGTTTGGATAAACTGCTCAATTGCTTTCTTCCCCTGAATGATGTTCAGGTTTCTTCCTTTAGCACTGATAATGCCGGCCGTTACCGTAGAAGTCAGGTATTCGAAAGGATTTCCAATAGCCAGCACCCATTCGCCCACTTTGGCCTCGTCTGAATTGGCGTAGGGAAGGGTAGGCAGATTTTTTGCATCAATTTTTATAACGGCGAGGTCCGTGCTGGGATCTCTACCAATGATTTGAGCCTCATACTCCTTATTATCACTGAGTTGCACTAACAATTCGTCGGCAAAATCCACGACGTGATTATTGGTCAGGATATACCCATCATTTGAAATGATGACGCCTGATCCGGCTCCTTTTCGGATCATCGGTCCTCCGTAGCCGTAGCCGAATCCGCCACCTCCGAATCCACCCATGCCGAATTGCTCCAGCAACTGCTCCATGGGATCCATGCTGCGTTGGCGCTTTGCAGCCGTGGCTTCGCTTTCTGCCGCATGAATCAGGACTACCGCCTTCTGACCGAGGTCAGCAGCAACGCTAAAATCAGGCCCCGTCGAGGGTGTATTTGTACCATTTGAAACGAATTGAACTTGTTGTGAAGTCTCCTTTGCGGAGTTGGTCCATTGGATGGCACTGAAGCAAATTAATCCACCAAATAAACCTGCGAGTGTTAAAGAAAGAAATGATTTCATCGTACAGAGGTTTGAATTTGTTTGTGGCACATTAAACGGCAGTTTAACATAGGTTGTTTTCCTGCAAAAATTCGTTTAACACATTTTTAACAAGGAAGACCTGAGACCTGGTACTTGCAGACCGTAGACCCTTTAAGGAAAAGTGAGTGAAGTGAAGAGCGTATTTAGTAAAATCAATCATCACCTATCACCCATTTATAAAGTCTCGGGTTAAATCATCTAAGGTCAAATGGTCTCAGGTCTCGAATCAATATTCCAATGCTCACATGCTGCTTACCCCTTTGCCCCCTAAAAAGGAGGATACCTGTTTACACATATTTATCTTATGTATGTTTGAAACAAGAGTCCTGAGTAACTAAGCTAGATTTAGTAAAAGTTAATGCTGTGACTTATTACTAATTGAAATTTGCAGATCATGCAACCCGGATACCCCCTTTTAGGGGGCAAAGGGGGGCCCACGCTTGCGAGGGTAATCATCTACTAAAAATAATCACGCAGAAACGCAGTGTTAAATTTTTCAATTCAGTATTTTTCGTAATTCGTAATTCGTAATTCGTAATTTTTATTTTGCCCCATGCCCCATGCCCCATGCCCCATGCCCCATTTCAAATCAGCCGTGGCTTTATCGACGACAAATTATCCTGAAACCGGAATAAGAAAAACTTGTAATAGGCGGACTCAAGACATTTTCGCAGCGCCTTTGCTTTTAAAGAAAACTCTTCAGGGGCAGATTTTTCAAAAGCTTCCAATTTTAATTTCCATTGGACGACAGGGCCTTCGAGCGCCAATTGAGCAATTAGGATATTCCAATTAGCTGCAGCTGATTCATAAGGGCTGCTGCTTTCAGTTAAGATAGCGAATTGATGGATAGCCTTTTCAAATTCCCCATGAGAAAATGCAACATCTGCCAATTGCCATTCAACTGCTTTGATTATAATCTCAGGATGATCGACACTAAACGTCTGGTAAGAAATATAATTTCTTTCAGCCACCCTTCCAGGGTTGAAGTAGAAAGAAGACATATAAAAATAGAAAAAGCAGGCGACGCACAAAAAGATCAATGGGCCAAACCATTTGAATTTCGTACTGCCGGTTCCGGAGGCGATTTCATCCAGTCCTTTAAGCTTTGTTTTTAATTGTTTGCGTCGCTCCTGTTCCAATGCTTTGTAGGCAAGTTTGCTTTCCTCTACCATGCGCGCTACATCAGGATCAGTGGCGATGTGTTGCTGTAACACCTGGTGATCTTCCGAACTGATAGTGCCCAATAGATATTGATCTATTAAATCGTGTAATCGATTATCTGCCATGATGTTCTGTCATTTTTGTGATAGATGTTTTACTCATTTTATTTCGTGTTCCCGGGTGTAGGGTTTGATTCAGTCGTTACGAATGTTTTTAGTTTTTTAAAGCACTCGAATTTTATTTTTCTTGCCATGGCATCCGAGGATAGATTCATTTGCCGGGCAATTTCAATCATTGAATATTGATTCAACCATAGCATCAGCACTTCTTTGCATCGTGGACCGAGTTGTGCAAATGCGTTTTCCAGTTTGTATTGTTCTTCTTTTTCAAATAGGATGGACTCAGGAGTCATGTCTTCATACCCATAATGCTCATCTGCCTCATTGACGTAAAGGATTCTCCGATCTTTTTTAAGTTGGTTGAGAAAGAGCATTTTACTGATCCCAATCCAATACCCTGCAAGTGATGTAATATCAAAGTCTGGTTCGCGAATTTTATCCACCATGATGATAAAGCTGTCCTGAACGATATCATCGGCAACGCCCTTGTAGTCGGAATGTCTTCCTATCAGTTTAGACATGTAAGCGTATGTTCGCTCTCTGTATTTTAAATACAAACAACTGATCGCTCTGTCTGCACCGGAGCCTCCTGATTGGATTTCCGAAACATAGTCACTGTCCTTTAGAAAGGTATGGCAATGCAGGTGATTCATGTTGTTTTTATACCGTTGATTATACTGCAGATATTATTACTGCATCAGTAAATGGGATTTGCTGATAGACAATATTACGAAATTGAAAGCCTCAAAATCCGGTTTAAAAATAAAGTTGAAATAAAGTCATTTTGTGGTAACATTTGATGTGGCTTGAGACACTACCATTATTGAAGAGGATGTTTTTTTGTTTCCGGTCTGATGTGTAGCACCCGATTTGATAACTCCTGCGCGCTCGGATTTTAGACTCTTCATTTGCCAGTTGAATTAAGCCGGATGTACCCCTCATTGCATCCGGCTTTTTCTTTTTTTATACAGGATTATGGATGATTATTGGTGGAAGCATTTTATTGATCTTCTTTATCCACCGTTGTGTGCCAGTTGCGGATTACAGCGACCCCTGGAGCGACATATATTTTGTTTGGACTGTTTGCACGAACTACCGGAAACCGGTTATCATCAGCATGCCAGAAATCCTTTTGTTATTCATTTTTTGGGACGCGTTCCTGTTAAGGCAGGGGCAGCATTTCTCTTTTTTTCAAGAGGGAGTGGAACACAGCGTTTGTTGCATCAAATCAAATACAACAATCAACCGGATCTCATTAAGGTCATTGGTCATTGGTATGGAAAGCAACTTATGGATTCACCGTTGTGGCAGGAAATTGAGTTGATCATTCCGGTGCCTTTACATTGGAAAAAGCAAAGACAGCGGGGATATAATCAAAGTGCTGTTTTCGGACAAGCGATTGGTGAAGTCTTTGGGGTGCCTTGCCACAAGAATGCTTTAGTAAGGCTGACGCATGATAAAAGTCTTACCGGCATGAATCGTTTGGAAAGAGTAGGAACCATAGGGGAGTCCTTTGCCGTCGCAAATGCATCTGCATTAAAAGACAAGCATATTCTTCTGGTGGATGATGTCCTCACGACCGGAGCAACATTAGAATCCTGTGCGCATGCTTTAGAAAAAGCTTCGGTGGCTTCCATTCGGATGGTGACAATTGCGTGCGGGGAGCTGTGATTTAGGTGTAAGTTTAAAGGGTTGAAGGGTTAAGAGGTTATTTGTTTATAACGGTTATAGCATTTGGATTATGAGTTGAGATAGTTTAGCACGCAGCACCTTTGGCACTTTTTGTTTAGAGGATTTAGTTAAAACTTGTACTTTTCGTAATTCACTTACCCACGCCAGGCGGACGTGATCTGCGCTTCGACATGCCCTCTGCTCTTTGCACTTCGCCCATCGCTCCATGCCCTTTGCCCTCCGCCCTTTGCCCTTTGCCCTTTGCCCTCCGCTCCATGCCTTATACTTTTTCATTACCATAATTTTCATCAACTTTATTGGTCAATCATCTTCCTTCAAAAGATTGTTACCATGCTAGAATCAAATGCTTTAAGAGATGCTATAGTAACTGACGTGATCGTCAGACTTTTCGATGAATCGTTACCTCGGATTTTAAAATGTCTTGATCAGCTCGACAATGAACAGATCTGGTGGCGACCCAATGAATCCTCCAATAGTATCGGAAATCTGATACTTCATTTGAATGGGAATGTAAACCAATGGATCTATGCCGGATTAGGAGGTTTTGCAGACAACCGGGAGAGACAAATGGAGTTTGACGAGCGCGAGCACATCGATAAAAATTATTTAGCAGTTGTCTTGACCACCACCATGAAAAATATCCGACCGGTGATTGAGAAGATTAGTGTAGAAGCGTTATTACACACTAGAAAGGTGCAGACATTTGAAGAATCCGGCGTTTCCATACTGATCCATGTGACAGAACATTTTTCCTACCATACCGGGCAAATTGCATATATTACAAAAATGTTAATGGATAAGTCGCTGGGATTCTATGAGGGAATTAAGTTACAATAGGAATTATAAGATAAGCTGTTATTTTTGTCCTATGCATAACATCCTTCCGATCATACTATTGATCGGGATAGCAACGTCTGTGCTCTCTGCCCAAGGGAGTATCGAAAAACTACCATCAGGCATCAATACAGATGCGTATGATGAGACGTCGCCTGTCCTAAGCCAAAATGGGGATATGTTATTCTTTACACGAACAGCTGATCCTGATTTTGAGCCATCCTTGTTTGATCATGATGGACAATTTACCGCTAATAAACTGGACACCGGCTATCTGGATCTGCTGTCCACGATTTATACTGAAATCGCCGGCAAACCAATTGATAACCCGCTGACATCCGTTTACAATCAGGACATTTGGTTTGTTCCACTCAATGATGATCAGATAGGAGTCCCCGTTCATCCCGGCTATCCACTGAATAATGCTTTGCCTAATAGCCTGGTATCTGTAGGTCCAAAGCCGAATGAATACATTATCCTTAATCAGTTCTCCGAAGATGGTGGGATGTACGCCGGGTTTTCGAGAATAGTGTTCGAGAAGGATGGCTCTTCACTTTTTCCAAGACCTATGCATATCTATCAATTTCAGACAACCGGATCTGATATTGACCTTACCATGACTCCTGATGGTCAAGTGTTGGTCATAAGCATGAATCGTGCCGATGCACTAGGGATGAATGATTTATATGTTAGTTTCTATTTGAGAGATAATGTCTGGTCTGCTCCGATGTCCATGGGAACAACGCTCAATACACCCTATCAGGAATCCACACCTCATATATCTCCGGATAAGCGATTTTTATATTTTTCATCCAATCGCCCGGGAGGTCCTGGCGGACAGGATATTTATATGGCTGAGAGGCTGAACTTTAGTTGGGCGAAATGGACGACACCGGTGCCACTGAAAGATGGTATCAATACCGTGGCGGATGAGAGTCAACCTTATTTTGATGCCGACAATACCTACCTGTACTTTACATCAAAAAAGGATGGCACCAGTGATATCTACCGACAGCGCCAGGCTCCCAGACCAAAACTAAACAAGCCTTTGTTTGTCCGTGGTAAAATCATCAATTCTTCAACCGGAAAGCCCGTGCATAGTGAGCTGCTGTGGGGACAGAAATCTTCGAATGAATATCTGGAATATTTCAATACCTATACCGGTGAATTTGAAGTTTCACTCACAGAATATGAACCATATAAATTTCAACCCCGAAAGGTCAATCATAAATCAAATCAAATCATCATTGATCCTGTGGCTTTGGAAAAACAAGGGATTGATACACTGGACCTGGTCTTATATCTGGAACCAAAGACCGGTGTGATCACAGCGCAACAGGAACCTAAAAGTGAAAAGCCCAAATACTATTCATCAAAACAAGACAACCCGGTGATTAAAGAGGAAATGATCACCTTTTATAATATTAATTTTGTGAAAGGAGAATCGACCATTCTTTCTTCGTCAAGAAGTGCTTTGCAGTTTTTGCACCAACAAATGGCGGATCATCCGCACATGGAAATTTTGATTGAAGGGCACACGGATAATGTGGGGGATGAAATGGCATTAATGGATCTGTCGCTTGATCGGGCAAGAGCTATTCGCAACTATCTTTTGTTTCAGGGGATCAGCAAGGAGCGTATGCGGATTGTGGGAAAAGGTGCTACCGAAGCTTTGTTTCCAAATCGAACTGAAAAGGATCGACAAAAAAACAGACGTGTGGAAGTCATGATGATTAATTACGAACTATGAGGGCAGCAGCACATTTTTTTTCAATAGTTTTCCATCCGCTGTTTATTTTAACCTATATGTCCCTCCTTCTGTTGTGGACAAATCCTTTTGCCTTTGGGTGGCGGCATGTATCTGAATCCAGTACTTTGATGATCATCATCATTATGACCACGGTGACACTGCCCGGTATTGCGGTGCTGATGATGAAAATGCTGGGATGGGTTTCTTCTTTTACACTCGAAGATCAAAAGGAGCGCATCGGTCCATTTATCGCTGCCGGACTCATGTATCTTTCGCTGTATCTGCACATCTCAAAAGCCGATAATTTTCCAGTCGCATTGCGTATTGCTGTTTTGGGTACCCTCATTGGCTTATGGGTATGTTTCTTCATCAACAATTTTACAAAAGTCAGTGTCCATGCCGCCGGAATGGGAGGCCTGCTGACCATGGTGGTTTTAATCAAACTGATTTTTGGTTATGATCAGGCACAAATTGGATTGCCGGGTGGGTACAACTTGTCCCTTCCTGTTAATAGCCTGTTGTATGCTACCATTCTCCTCACCGGAATGGTTTGCACGTCACGTTTGATATTAAAAGCACATGTCATCAAAGATGTTTATCTCGGATGCTTTGTTGGGATGCTGAGCATTGGTATAGCATATTATATACTGTACTAGAAGAAACCCTTTTTTCTAAAGATTGCTGCTTACTTACAATATTCCTGAATGGTTTTGGCTGAACCGGAATATCCATATTGAGCCGCCAGTGTGAAATTCTGACAAGCGGATTCTTTGTCATTCATATTGAAATAACATAATCCGCGATTGTAGTATGCTTTGGCATAGGAAGGATCAAAACTAATGGCACTCGTGTAATCCTGAATAGCACTCGTATATTCTTTTTGATTTAAAAATAATCCACCCCGATTGAAATAAGCTTTTGAAAATGTCGGATTTAATTGAAGGGCTCTGTTGTAATCAGCCAATCCCTGCGTATAATCTTTTTGATCTCTCAATAAATTACCACGATTCACAAAGGCTTCTATATATTCCGGATTATATCGAATAGCTCTGTTGTAATCTGCCAATGCTTCATCAGGTTTGTTCTTCTCTTGCAGGATTAGTCCTCGATTGTATGACGCTCTCGAATGTGTGCTGTCACAGGCTATGGAGTGATTAAAATCTTCCAAAGCTTTATTTTTTTCCTGGGTAATATCCATATAATAAACACCTCTGCCATTATAGGCGGGAGCGGAACAAACCGTTTTGTTGATGGCATTGGTCCAAAGTGTTTCAGCATTTTTCCAAACCCCAATGGCCTGATAAGAGATGAAGAAATAAATAGCGCAAAGTGCCCCTAATAGCCCATTTCTCACTGAAGCTGATCGAATTGGAATCTGGTAAAATAGCACAACTAAGGAGATGATTAAACCGAGCATAGGCGCATAGGTATATCGATCGCCGGCAAACACACCGACACCCCCATATTTGCCAATCGCAATCGCCGGAGATACCGTGATAAAGAAGAATAATAAGCCAAATAAATAAACTGAATTCTTTTGGGAGAACCGATAAGCCAGATAGACCAGCCCACTTAAAAGAAATGGAATAACATATATCAATCCTCCAATCATTTCCTGAATGACAGTTCCTTCGTAAATGACAGAGATATGTGCTGGAAGTAATACATGCAGGAGAAGTAAAGCTACCTTGAGAAAGGCCATCAAAACTATTTGAAGTGCCGGATTGGCTTCAGAAGCCGCTTGTAACGCTTCATTGATATTTGTGTTGGTGCCAACAACACCCCCTGAAAAGAAATTTGAAAAATACGTTCCAAGGCCGTAAATAAATACCCCAAAAATCAAAAGCGCAAGGAATGGAATTTTTTCTTTGATCAGGCCAACGATGTTTTTTCTTTGATACACATAATCCGTCAGAAATAAAATAGCCGGAAGAGTAATCCCCATGGACTTTGATAAGAGCACCAGCAAAAAGAAAACACCTGAGAGCATCAGAAACATATATTTCTCTTTTTCCAGATACTGCAGATAGGCCCACCAGGAAAGTAAAAAAAAGAACGTATAGAGTACATCCTTTCGTTCCACAGCCCAGGCGACCGATTCGACATGTAAAGGATGGAGGGAAAACAGTAAGGCAATAAAGAAGGCTGCAATAGTTTGTTGGCTTTTCTCTTTAATAAACTTAGGAAGCAGACTAAGCGAGAGCATAAATACCATGAGTACATTGAAGGCATGGAGTAGCAAATTATTAAAATGGAATACCGCCGGATTCTCGCCAAACATTTGATATTCTGCTCTCCAGGACATCAACACCAGCGGTTTGAAATGTGGAGAGAAAACATTCCACTCAAAACAAGCACGCAATGCTGTGCCCGGATCAACGACCACACGATTCTTGGTAATTAAGGTGTCGTCGTCATAGTTGACAAATGCATGATCGGTGATTTGAAAATACAGACCCAGGGTCAGGATAAGCAGGATGGCTCCCAGAACCAAAAGTTTTTTGTGATTTGTTTTTGAAACTTTTTTCTTAGCCATTTATCCTTTGTTGAATGCCATCTTTAATGAGGAAAAATCATCGTTCTGACGAATGAATCATCACAGGCAAATATAGCCTATTTGAAAAAAAAGAATACATCCCTTCCGGGAGAGATTATACCATCAGAATTCTGATGAATCAAGGAAGAACAATAAGGATTGCTTCAGAATCGGATCTCAGGGCTTAAAAGGAGAAGCCTACGCTGAATTGCCAGGCTTTACTCTTATTCACATCTGCACGTTGAATGAATGTTCCATCTGAATTGAGTGACTGCAGTGAGACATCATAATCATTCCTATCTACATCGGTGAGTCCGTGGATGTAGCGGGCACTCACATAGAGACCTGAGTTGATATATATAGAGGCACATGCCACCAGGCCAAAGTCTAAAGTCTTAAAAAGGTTTTTGTCCTTAGTGTCATACTCATAATAAGCACCAACACGAGATGGTTGAGTCACATTAAATCCATCAACCATAATTAAAAAGGTCTCCGCTAATGCCTCCTCTGCTTTATCACTTTTGTAATTGTGTTCTAATCTAACGGAAAAAGTGTCTACTGCTGCATGATTGGAAGATTTCGCATCATCAAAACCAGTTGATCCACCGCCGGTGGATGATAAAAGTAATGAAGAGTTAATCCCACCGGAGAGTTCTAAAAAACCAAGCTTGTAATAGACCATTACTGGTAAATCAAGGTATGTATTATTCACTTTCAAGGATTGATTACGGGTTCCGGTAACTTTACTTTCCAATAAAGTACGCCGCCCTAATACATAATAGGAAGGACCATTGTAATCCAATATGGACCCTCGTTGAGAATAAACGAACTCTCCTCTGATGCCAAACAAATCAGTCGCCTTATAACTAATGGTGGCCCCAATATGAAATCCACTTTTATTAGTCATGCTTTCCAGATTTTCTCCGGCCGGACCAAGCTCAGAAGGGCCGGTAATTTTTGCATAACTGGCACCTGCTCTGAAACCAAAACCAAGTTTTTCGCTTTGTGCCTGAAGGCTGCTACCCACAAGGCAAGTCAGAAGGAATAGTAGGAGATACTTATACATACGTTTTTGATTTCAATACAAAAGTTAGCTTTTCACAGCGTGTGATAAATCGGTGACAAAGCTAAATACTTTTTATGAAGGGAATAGGATGAGGACAAATCTCTTAGAGAGCCCAATACAATGCATTTAAAAGCCTGTTTTTCAATCTCTAATACATTTTTTCCATAAACCCTCGACGCTGGTAGAAGGAATTATTTTTGATCCTTATACTTAATTTGCATATCCTTTTCAGGATTTATGATTTTAACATCGGTTCGTCGATTGTATTGATGTTCTTCTTCACTGCATGGTACTCCATCCACACATCTGTTGCGCGGCGAAGATTCTCCGGCTGCTTTGGTGGTGATGCGGGAAGCATCGATCCCTAATAAAACCAGATAGGATTTTGAGGACTCGGATCTTTTTCTGGATAACTCCATATTGTATTCTGCACTTCCTCTGGTATCCGTATGGGAGGTTAACTCAATGACCAATTCAGGATATTTTTTCATGGTATTAGCCAGCGCCACAAGTTCACTTGCTTCACCGGTCCGAATCGCTGATTTATTAAAGTCATAGTAGATATTGTCCAAAACAATCACGGTGCCTGAAGGAATTGATACTTCCGGTTTAGGTGCATCTGGTGCTGTTTCCAATGTTTCTGCCTCGATTCGGTTTAGCGTGATATAGGCGGGTATATTTTTACCACTAGCTATTTTGACATAAGGTTTATAGGCATTGTGTTGACCCACTAGGATGTAATCAAGTTTTTTGTCTGCCATTAGATTAACCTTTCCATCTGCATTGGAAATGGCATCCGCGGTTTCTGTCGATAAGGTATCCGTGACGGCCCACTGCAGATAAAAATCACCTTGTTTTTTCGAATCAGAAACAAGCGCTGTTTCAAAATTGTCCTTATACAGTGATGGTCCTTCCTGATCCATGGGAATTAGCCAAACATATGCACTTCCTATTGGTGCACCCTCCTCATCCACGACAAGCACTTCTCTTTTGATGCGTGGATCTTTTGGTGGTGCACAGAATATTGAGCGAGAAGAAGTCCAGCGATACAAATCATCTTTTCCTTTGGTGGGTTTGCGATCACTGGCAAAATAACCGGAGGTTCCATCCGCATTGACAATCATACCAAGGTCATCTTTTTTACTGTTAAACGGAGCCTCCAGATGTTGCAGTCCCGAAAATGTATTGACATCATTCATGGCAGTAACATATAGATCCAGACCGCCTTTTCCGGGACGTCCATTCGAAGAAAAAATCAAATAACCATCAGCATGAAACCACGGAAATATCTCATTTCCTTTGGTGTTGATACTCGGTCCGAGATTAACAGGTTCAGACCAGTTGCCTGATACGCGATTGACCATGTATAAGTCCATTCCGCCAAAACCACCCGGCATATTCGAGGCAAAAACCAGATACATGCCATCATCACTTAACGCAGGATGTGCAACCGCAAATGTATCACTGCAAAAAGGTAATTCGGTGATTTGTTCCCAATCCTCTTCCCCTTTAATGGCCGTATATATTTTTAATTGAACCTCGTTATGATCATCGTTGACAACCATGCCCCCCTTTAGATTGGAACGCGTAAAAAATAGCTCCATGCCATCACTGCTGAAAGCACAAGGTCCCTCGTGAAATTGTGTGCGAATATTTGGTGAAAAATTCACACTCTTTGCCGTGATGCCCCCGTATCCCAGATCAGTGTACATCAAATCAAAATAAGCCTTTCCTGTTTTTGGATCGATCACTTTGTTTTTTTCTCTGGCCAATACATAGACGATACCTGTCTGATAATACACAGGAGAAAACTCTATGGATTTTGTATTGATATTGTCAAGCGGATGCACTTCAACGGAGTCCTGAAAACAAACATAGGATGCTTGCTGTCCAAAAAGCAGACAAGTGATCAGACAAAGGAGGTATGTATAAATATATTTCATATCGCAGTTTAGAAATACCGTGGATTAATAAATGTGGCGGGCCTTGCAGCTTCTCCAAAGCAATACATCAGCATTACTTCAATGCTTCCGTCACTGTAGCGCTGAAGTTCACTCAATGTAAAATCATAGGCTGCAGCAATGCGCAGACCGCGAAGGATTTTCGCAGAGGCGATGACATCAATAGATTCAAGAAAATCTGCATTTAGATCACCCCTTCGAAAGGATACCCCGACACCATAATCCTGCCCCCATCGCATACCCAGATTCAGATCAACACTTATCGGTGCAGCTTCTGTATAGCGAACCAATACTTGCGGAACAAAACTCATTTTATAGTTAAGCTTGAGTGCCACCCCAGTCATAAAATAGTAATGCGGTTGCTCTTTAGCCGTAAAAAGATTGTTGACTTCGAAATCGATATCTGAACTCATCAGTCTTGGCGCCGAAGCACCAACGTAAAAAGCAGGCGTACTGTAATAAATGCCCGCACCAACATTTGCCAGAAACTTACTGTCTGCCAAGGCATCAATCCCCGGATCAATACCGATGTCCTGTACAGCCCGTACAGCAGGATCACTGTAATCTACCGCCAGAAATCTTCCGGAAGCCTGTACGCCAAGACTCAATGTTCCCTTGCCTGTCTGGATGCGATACGAATAGATACCATCGATCGTGGTAGCACTGGATACACCAATCGATTGACGTTGAAGGTTTACCCCTAAACCAATTCGTTGTGATGACAACGGGGCATTCAGGCTCAGTGCCTGTGCTTTTGGTGCTCCTTCAAACCCAAGCCATTGCTCTCGTACAATTCCGGTCAGGCATACATGATCATGATACCCTGCATAGGCCGGATTGATGAGTAATTTATTATACATAAACATCGTATTTAATTGTTGCTGCTGAGCGGAGAGAGGGATCGCAAGCACAAGCATCAAAACGATGAAAATGGATATACCTAACTTCATTTTCTTTGCATCAGAATACATAAGAAGGATATTATTTTTAGAAAAACTTTTCATTTCACAGGACATTTAGCGTTCGAGAATCAGGAAGGTCTTTTTCGGTGTGCTGCCATCGCCAAAGTCCATGATATAGAAATAGGTACTGACCGGTAATGAAGTACCATCATGCGTTCCATCCCAATCGTTTGCATACGGAGAAGCAGAAAACACAATATTGCCCCATTGATTGAAAACTGTAATCTTGTTATTAGGGTAGCGATCTGTCTCCAGACAAGGCACCACCAGAAGATCATTGACTCCATCGTTGTTCGGGGTGATCAACGTCGGAACAAAACAATCATCTTCATTTCCAACTTTTAGAACGACTTCCGTTTCACTGCATTCATCAGGACATTCGACAGAACATATGCGATAGATCATCCTATCCGTGCCGACAAAGCCAACATTCGGCGAGTATCTGAAGGATCCATTTCCAATGGGCAGTACATTCCCTTTCTGTGTAGAAGAAACAATCTGAATGGTATAGCCTCCGGAATAAATTAAATCATTCGATACGACATTAAACTCAGTCGTCAGTCCAAACGGAACCTCCACTGTATCCGGAAAGGCCAGAGGAGATGACAAGACATTAATAACCGAAGAGTCTTCACTGTAATCAAGGCATGAGGCATAGCTCAAAGTCCAGGCAAGCGTATAAGTACCTGAGGGAAGACCAATGATATCAGCCATCGGATCGGTGGGATCAGAGAAGATGACAAGGGCATCATCACTTAACCAAAATCCGGTGCCGGGCGATGGATCAGACCCATTTAATATAACTTGTTCTCCCGGACAGATAGTGATATCGGGCCCAGCATCCGCCGTTTGTTTTGGAATTTCATCACCATTGATCAATACTTCCTGCCCCGGAACAGAACGACATCCCTGAATGGAAACGATGGCAGAAATGCTATTGACTCCGGCATGCAGAAGTCCGCTATTGATGGTGATGCAACTATCTGCTGTCGGACCTCCTATAATACCAGTGCCATTTAGTTGCCAACTATAGGTTCCTCCGGAAATAATTGAATTTTGTTCAATACAAAGTTCAATGGGAACCGCCTGATCGATACACACAGAACTGATATCAGCAGTTCCTGAAGGGGGTGAGGGAGAAGGAAGAACTTCTATATCAAACGGGTTGGAAGGTGGCGAAGGACAACCGTTTAAGGAGTATATTAATTGATAAGTTCCTGCATCTTCCAGTTGTACCGGAAAGATAACCGGCTGGTCTTCGTTGCTGTCAAAACCATTAGAGGATATCCAATTGGACATCGAACCGGCAGGTGCAGTGGAAATTAAAACAAGACTATCTCCTTCACATATCTGCGGGGCCGTCGTGATACTTGGTGCAAATAATTCTGAGCTTACCTGCACTGCGATAGAGGAAGAAACAGAAGTGCAACCATCTATCGTAAGATCTACAGTGTACGCACCATTCCACCCCGGCGTAGCATTCGGAATCACCAGCGTGCCCGGACTGACAATAATAGCATTTGTATCAGAAGAAGTCCATGAATAGATTCCTCCAACCACAGGGCTATCGATAAAAAGGAAAATACTATCGCCATAGCAATATTGATTATCCCCTGATATAATCGGCATATCCGGTGTGTCAGTGAGATCAATGGAAATCATTGCGGTATCAGATACACAGACGCCATTGGTGATGACAAGCGAATACACACCACTCATGAAAGCCGTCGCACTATCTATTCGAATGGATGAATCCTGTAGTATAAAATCTGAGGGTCCATTCCAATCATACATGTAATCCGGAGAAAAATCAGGTTGTGTGATCGCCCAAATGGTAACCGCATCGATGCCATTGACACAATCAGTGGCATCAGAAACTAATGAAGTAATGACCGGTAAATCATCTACCATAATATCAGTAGAATCCACTGCATTACATCCGGTATCACTCATCAGGGAGACGGAATAGGTTCCTGTTTGTGCGAGTAGAGTGGGAGAGAGATCCATTGAACTGAAAGCATCAGGTCCCGACCAGAAATAATCTCCCGAAATAACCGGTGAAAAGGATAATGTGATAGAGTCTCCTTCACAAACTACAGGAACCGGTTCAATCAAAATTTGAATGGCCGTATCAATGATGATGGTAAAGGCTGCTGACGTATCAGAGGCACAACCGTTTTCATAAGCGATAACTTTCCAATCGCCGGATTGATCCATACCCACTGGCGCAACGCTTAAAGAGTCAGTATCTGTTATAATGGAATTTCCCAGCGGGTCAATCCATTCATAGGAGGAATGAGAAGACATGGTCGTGAGAACAATCGTACCACCTTCACAGGCAAATGTATCACCGGTGATCATCGGAAGGGGTAGTGGTGGCTGTATTAAAACAAAAAGGCTGTCAGCACGTGAAGAACAAAATGCATTTGAAACAGTCAGTGTATACGTTGCTGATGTGTCAATTTCACTTGCCGGAATACCGGGAGGTGTTGCTTCAAAAGATTCGTATCCATTTGGTCCGGTCCAGGCATATTGAAGACTGTCAAACACAATATTCGGAACGAGGTATAAGGTATCATCAACACACAAGATCAGTGAATCTCCGGCGATATTAGCCTCGGGTACACTGACCACAAAAAATTCAACAGGGATCCCCGGAGCCGAAGTACAGGTGTCCTGAGACAATATTCCGAAGACCCGATAGGTACCAGCCACAGCGGGGATGAAAAAATATTCCGGTACATCCGTATTCGCTTCCAGCGTGTCTCCGGCCGGCAGTTCAACAAACCACTGATAGTTTACATCACCTGAAAAGCTTTGTGTCGTTATCGTTACTTGTTCACCTGCGCATAGCGTGTCAGGAGCCACCAAGAGCACAGGAGCAACTAATTCCTGCACAATGACTTCAACACTGCCGGTGGTTATGCATCCGTTTTCACTTTCGATGGTGAGGACATAGGTGCCGGAGTTTGTTGTATCTGACGCAGGAATGATTGGGTTTTGATCTGTGGATACAAACATATCAGGCCCTGTCCATGAAAACGTATAGATCGTATCCGATCCATCAGGGAGATTGGCAAAAAGACGCAGGGTGTCATCACACAACTGACTTTCTGAATAAGGCATCAAAGGTAGCGTGTTGACCACCAGAATAGCCTGGCATTCACTTGTATTTCCATTTTCATCCGTAGCGGTAATGGTGATGGGTACACTATCTCCATTGTTACTGCAATTGACTGTTGGAGGATCATACATTATTGTATCAATGCCACACGCATCTTCAGCGGATAATAAAAGTCCGGTTGATGATACATCGATATCTTCTAGACCTGAAGGCTGTAAGAAAATTGTATCATTTTGGCAATGCACTGCCGGAGAAATGGTATCCCTGACCTCAACCATAAACCTACAGGTATCCGTATTTCCGATACTATCAATCGCAATAAAAAAGACATTGTGCATGCCGACGTTAAATTCAACGATTACTTCCTGATCGGCAGAATCAAACGTAAATGCAGATGGATTAGCCATGCCCTCGACGTATCCGTTCCATTTAATACTTCCTTGACTGCAATCACCTGTGGTGGTTTCAGGTGTAAAAAGTGAAAGCACAGTAACACATGTTTCAGGGGAGGTGTATAATAACGTGTCCGAAGGACATTGTATACTAAGCGCATTTATATCAACGACCCGAACAGTCGTATTACAACTTCCGACATTTCCATTACAATCAATGGCAAGCCATTCGATGTTGTGCATACCCACTGGAAGGATGGTGTCAATAGAAGCAAGTGGACTCACTACAATAGAATCCCCATGGTTGATGATCAGTTGGATAACAACTTCTTCCGGAAAGCATATTTCAATAAAGTCCGGATGCATTAATGTAACGGTTGCCTGGCAATCGTTCATATCGGGTTGCAGAATCAGTTCATCAGGACAGTCTATAAATATTGGGCTGATGGTATCCATCACAGAAAATGAAATTGCTTCCACCACGGCATTGCCACAGGCATCATAAGCGACAAGGTCAGCTTCGATCAATAGATTAATTCCGCACATTGCCATGATGGAATCAGGGATGGGTGTGCCCGGCCAGGTAGTCGTATCATCCAGCATATAGGAGCCTGCTACTGCGATGAAGTAATCGGCAGCGGAACAACCATCTTCAATCTGTACGGCATTCATCCATTGTTCATACTCCGATTGCAAATCGAGCGACGAAGTATCACACGCATAAATGAAATTTCCCGGTGATACAATTATCTCAGGGGCAGTATCATCCGTCAAATTAAAAATTTGTTCGGCAGTAGTGAAGTTGCCACATGCATCCGTCACTGTCCAGATCCGATTAAGCGTTTGGTTGCAAGCAATGCCGGTTAGCATATCTTCAAACGTAATCACCGGATCGGGATCGCAGTTGTCCAATACATTAAGTAAAGACAGACTATCGCCGCCACAAAAGGCAAGCGTATCCGGAGGTAAATCGAACGTGGGTGGGATGGTGTCAATGCGGAAAAACCATTGCATAGCAGAGGAGGCGTTGCCGCAGTCATCCATGGCTGTCCAGGTCCTGATGACGATCAGTGGTATGCCCAGACAGGAGTCCATGCTTACACTATCTGTATAGGTGATGAGTGGCTCTGAATCACACTCATCTGTAACAAGCGGAAGATCGCCCGGTATAGTATCCTGACATTCGAGATGGACTGAATCTGCTGAAAGTGTAATCATGGGCGGCAACGTATCAATCACGGAAAACACTGCAGTATCAGTAACACTGTTTTGACAAATATCAAATCCTTCAAAAACAATTTCTATTCCACTGGAACAATCTAAATCAAGCAGACTTGGATAGGGACCAATACCGGGTACACCTACTTGAATCATGCCGGCTGTATCCACCCAACTAAATTCCCACGCCAGTGTACCACAACCATCGCTGGCTTCAGCTCCTGCCAGTGTATCAATCCAGGTTTCGAGTTGCAACTGCACATTGTCCGAGCAGGGTAGTAAAGCATCCATCGCTGGGGTTACCAGTACAGGGGCAACTGTATCCTGAATACTAAACGTACCGGAAGGCATCATCAGGCTGTTGTTACCGCATTCATCTGTTAAACTAAAAGAGATGGTCACGGACACCCCTTGCAGGCAAGCCGTATCAAGAGCGGCGGCTAGTATTTGAATAGCACTGTCGGCTGTCATACTTGCATGGACGGTGACTTCACTGCAGAGGTCTGTGTATGTGGCCGCTCCTGCGGAATTGTACCATGCTAAAAAGCCATCTTCCCAACTGCCCCCCTGCGCGCAGGCAAAAGATGTATCCACCGGATTGGTCTCGAAAATTGGTCGACCATTATCGGTGATGCCGAAGTATCCAATTTTGCCGGTTTCATTATCGCACTTATCGGTATACGTAAACTCAACCGGAAGGTAGGCTTTGACATTATTAATGCCAATGCCGCCAATGATTACATTGTCATGGCATCCGGACACCAACGAATCCTCCCATGCTTCAAGCACCTCTTCTAAAGTCAATGCATTTCCTCCAATTCTGAAACCCGTCCGGAGATCGGCATTGGAAGTACACAGATCACTGGCATTACTGAATCCTCGGTTCATAAGCCAATCTTGCAATAAGGAATCGATGGTCATTAAATGACAACCTAATATGATCGTGGAAGGAACTGAAGTGATTACCGGCGGCGTATTGTCAGTCAGTGTAAAACTAGCCGCCGTCGTATCAAAATTATTACAACCATCACCGGCGATAAAAAGAACTTCTATGGCAGTATTACAGGTATCACCAACTGTCGGATTCGGTGGGTAAGTGGACCAGAAGATGGAACTGCAATCATCAGTTGCCTCAGCGCCTCCATGATTGTTGATCCAGGCGTTAAAAACCTGGGCGATGTTGCTTTGACTGCAATCTCCTTCTGCTCCTGTGGCGGGCGTAGTAATAACGGGAGCGACAGCGTTAAAAACGGTAAACGTTTTGATCACGGTACTGATATTCCCGCAGTTGTCAGTCGCAGTAAATGTTACATCAATCACACCACAGAAGGAAGTGATGATCGCAGGGTTTGGCGCATTATCTGTCAAAGACATCAGGCCACAACCATTATCGGTCGCCGTAAAATTAGCCCGTTGGGTGTTTAACCATAAGGTATATTGGGCCATCGCAGTTGAGCAGGGTGCCATGCCGTTTTGCAGATTATTCATGATGACCGGAGGGATCACATCAGGCGTAACGGTAATCGTTTGCGTAAAGGTGGAATAATTACCCAGATCATCATCGGCGACCCAGGTGCGAATGATGCTTCCACCTGCACAAGGCACGGCATTGTTTGTTTCGGTGAAAGTGACAGTAAGATTGGTGTTTTCATTTTCGCAATTATCAGAAACCTCAATATCTGCCGGAGGAGGCACTTGATTCGAGCAGGAGATCGTCAGATTTGGTGGAAGTGATAGCGGGTCAAAAACCGGAGGGGTCTGATCAATAAATGAAATCGTAAAGCCATAAAGGGCAGAATTTCCAAAATTGTCAACGGCTTGATAAAAGACGGTGACGGTTGTTCCACCTGGGACAAGGTCATCAATTTCATAATCCGGGCTGATGGAATAGATGTCAAAGGAGACGATCACCCCACCGGGTATGTTGCTATGAGCGGTGGGTGTGTTTGGGTGGCCCCAGTTCAGGGCCTCCAGACAGTCATCACCTACCACAATCTGTGTCGGTCCATTATAGCTGAATGAAAAACCACTCCCCTGGCTATAGCCAGTTCCCCAGGATAATAAGATCAATAGAAAGAATAGATAACGCATATATCAAAGTTAACATATGAAAGTCATATGAGGTGAGTTGTGCGCAAAAGGGAGAGGGAATATTTTTAGAGGGCACTATAAAGTTAATCGGAAAGGGTGAGAAACGAGATACAAATCATGGATTTTCGCATTAAACAGTATTGACGGCCTTGGGTATCCTGTTTGCCTGGTTTCTTTGGAATTGGAAAAAAGATTTCCCGCGGATAGCGCAAAAAAAAAGTGTCCCGTGAAAAGCGAAGGTAAAAAGCAGAAAAAGCAGATAAAAAGCTGATATCGCAAAGAAAAGACAGGTGTGATCTAAAGGCCGTTAACTTTTCTGAAAATGGAATTTTGAATATCATCCGTATTAAAATTGACGAGGATGCCCAGTTTTAACCCAGATAATTTCAAATAAGTAATCACTTGTTTGTGATGCACCGGTGCAAGGACTTCCACTGATTTCACTTCTATGATCACCTTTTCTTCAACTAACAGGTCTATCCTGTAACCAACATTAAGTTTAATATGATCGTGAATTAAAGGTAACGGTACTTCACATTGAACGTTGACCCCAGCTTTTTCTAATTCATATAAAAGCACAGCTTGATAAGCTGATTCAAGCAATCCAGGGCCAAGTGTTCTGTAAGATTTAAAAATAGCTGCGCGGACTTGGTATGATATCTTGTTTTCGGGAAGCCTAAGGTTTATCATATGGTTCGGATATTAAGAAAGTCAAAGAATTTTTCCCGCGGACTTTCGCGGAGTGAAATCAACATTTTATTTCTCCTGAAAATTGAGTCCTAAAAAATTATCCGCGAAGATCTGCGCGATCAGCGGGAGATATTTTTTACCCTATGCCCTAAACCCTATAATTCATTACCCGGCCCAATCTTCCTTCGGTTGCCATTTCCGATGGATCGGAATTGGCGACGGCAACTCACCCCGCCCATTCTTCCCGATCCAAACTTCGGAACTGAATTGCTTCAGCCC
>JAHEAR010000023.1:11148-17763 GCA_024642665.1 Bacteroidota bacterium | reverse complement strand
TCACCCCGCCCATTCTTCCCGATCCAAACTTCGGAACTGAATTGCTTCAGCCCCTGGGCTGTAGCATTCATCCTGCCCACTCCTCTCTGTCTAAAGACCTAAACTGAATTGCTTCAGCCAGATGCGGAATCTCAATCGTCTCACTCCTCGACAAATCAGCAATCGTTCTCGAAACTTTCAGGATGCGATCATACGCCCTGGCGGACAACTGCAACTTCTTCATCGCCGTTTTTAACAAGGAGGTTGCGGATGGATCAATCATGCAGATCTCGCGCACCAAGTGACTAGGCATCAGTGTATTGCTATGCACTCCCGGCATATCAGCAAATCGCTTTTCCTGAATCGCTCTGGCCTTAATGACGCGTTCGCGGATGGTGGCACTTTTTTCCGACTCTTCTTCATTTCTGGAAAGTTCGTCAATCGACACCGGCGTCACTTCTACATGCAGATCAATGCGATCAAGTAGCGGACCGGATATTTTGTTCAGATATTTCTTCACCATCCCTGCTCCACAGACACATTCTTTTTCAGGGTGGTTATAATATCCGCATGGGCAGGGGTTCATACTGGCGATCAACATAAAATTTGCCGGATAGTCAACGGCGATCTTCGCACGAGAGATAGTCACTTTGTGATCCTCCATCGGTTGCCGCAGCACTTCCAAAACAGCGCGCTTAAATTCGGGTAGTTCGTCAAGAAACAAAACACCATTGTGAGCCAATGAAATCTCTCCGGGATTTGGACTTGAGCCACCACCTACTAACGCCACATCACTGATCGTATGGTGTGGTGCTCTGAAAGGCCTGTTGGTCACCAGTGAAGAATCTTTTGACAATCGACCGGCGACAGAATAAATTTTGGTTGTCTCCAGTGCTTCATTTAAAATCAATGGAGGAAGAATGGTGGGTAGTCTTTTGGCCAGCATTGTTTTACCTGCACCCGGCGGACCGATCAGGATGACATTATGCCCTCCGGCGGCGGCGATCTCTAGTGCGCGTTTAATATTTTGTTGCCCTTTGACATCACAAAAATCAAATGGGTATTGATCCTGGGATTGCGCAAATGCTTCCCTCGTATCATATTGAAAAGGAGTAAGATCTTTTGTGCCGTTAAAAAAATCAAAAACTTCTGCAAGATTTTTTACCCCATAGACATTCAGTTGATTGACGATGGCAGCTTCCTTGGCATTGGCTTCCGGAACGATCAAACCTTCAAACTTTTGACGACGTGCTTGTATGGCTATCGGCAGTACACCCTTGACCGGACGCAGTGAGCCATCAAGAGAGAGCTCACCTACAAGCATATATTTGTCAAGTTTCTCATCGGAGATCATGCCTGTACTGGCGGCTATCGCGGCGGCAATAGGTAGATCATAAGACGCGCCTTCTTTTCGAATATCAGCAGGCGCGAGATTGGCGACGATCCGGCATCTCGGCAATCGATAACCAATATTTTTGATGGCCGCCTCCATCCGCTGCCATCCTTCTCGGACAGCATTGTCGGGCAGGCCAACGAGAAAATACATAGGTGAACCTTGAGCCACTTCTCCTCCGGAGTTGACCTCTACTTCAATCGTGCGGGCATCCACACCGTGGACGGCAGCCGCATGCGTTTTTGCAAGCATGGAGTTTTGTTTTCGAACTGGTAATAAAAATGAACACACGGTCTGGTGAAACCGGAATTCATTTGAGGAAGTTAGGGGGTTTTGATCAAATCCGGAAAAATAGGTTGAATTTTTTGAGCGTCTGTGTGTTTAGAAAGTTTAGTTCTTATCCCTACGGTATGATTGTTTAGGAAGTTTAGTTTTAAGTTATTCACTTTCTAACAGATTCTCATTTGGAACATTGAAATCAAAAAACTAAACTTTCTAAACAAATGCTGCCATCGGCAGCATGCCTAACTTTCTAAACACATTGTCTCCTGTAAACACAATCGAATTGAATTATCTAATCTTTCGTTTCATCATTTGTAACAAATCCTATTTGCCTTCGAGGTAATTTTGGTTCCTCGATTAATTGCTTTAACGCTTTGAAGACAATGCTGAATTTAGAATCATATGCTTTCTCCAGTTGACTAATTTTTTGCGCTAACTCTTTATGGGTAGCTAGTTCTTTTCTAAGTTGTATAAACACTCTTACAATCATAATGCTTGTTTCGACAGCAAGCGGTGTATTTAGAATAGAGGCGACCATGATGGCTCCATGTTCTGTAAAAGCATATGGATTGGTAGAGGAGAATTTTAGTGATCCCAGGTGGTCGCAATTTGCGACCACCTCATCTTTTTCCTTTTTTGAAAGCTGAAACATAAAATCGCTTGGAAATCGATCTATGTTTCTTTTAACCTGTTCATTTAAACGTTTAGTCTCTACACCATATAATTCAGCCAGATCCCTGTCAATCATGACTTTTTGACTTCGTAGGAATAGGATCGAGTTTAGTATTTTTTCCTGTGGTATGATACGCTTCTTCATAGCACTAAAAATTTGAAAAGTATACTATTTGCTATGTACTCAGCCTCAATCGTGCGGGCATCCACACCGTGGACGGCAGCCGCATGCGTTTTTGCAAGCATGGAAATTTGTTTTCGAACTGGTAATAAAAATGAACACACGGTCTGGTGAAACCGGAATTCATTTGAGGAAGTTAGGGGGTTTTAAGAGGGAAATGCAAGAGGAAAGGAAGAATGATCGGAATATTGATTGTATTCATTTGATACTGCCGTTGTTGGAGCGTGCTCCAACAACTTGTGTTTTATAGTAAAATCAGAAGAAACGAAAAAAATTTCCCGCTGATCCCGCTGACAAAAAATTGCAGATCGCGCAAAAAAATTGCTTTAACATTAAGTATTCAATCCTCACCCTGCACTACTTCCTACGTCTGAGTTAAGGACAAGCGCAGCACTCCGTTTTTCACTCTTCGTTTTTCACTCTTCACTTATTGCTGTACTTTTGCGCATTCAGTGATACTAACTAAATCAACATGAGTAGTGAAGGGTTGGCGCTTGCCAATGATCTGATTAAAATAGAAGTGCTTGATCGGCATGATGAGCTTCATGTTATTGAAGTACCACCAGACATTGGGTTAAATGTGATGGAAGTTTGCAAAGCCTCCGAATTGCCGATCGAAGGCACCTGTGGCGGTATGGCGCTTTGTGGCAGTTGCCATGTCTATGTGCTCAGTGATCATATATTGCATGAGCGTTCTGATGAAGAAGAAGAAATGCTCGACAAACTATTTTCTACCGAAGACAATAGTCGCCTTTGTTGCCAGATCCGCGTGGATGATACAATTGATGGTTTGAAAATCAAATTGGCACCGGAATAGGAGCGTAGGGCAAGGGGCGTGGAGCATGGGGCTTGGAGCGAAGGGCGGAGAGCAAAGAGCATGGGGAAAAGAGCATGGGGAAAAGAGCTTCAACTTACAATCATTTCGATGTGAGAAATCCTGTCGCGGTAAACTGTTTGAACACCCTAATCAGCTTATTTTTCCGTTCGCAAGTATAGGGCAAAGAAATTAGGGTTTGACAGCAAAAAAAATTCTATCAGAAAATTCCCGTCACTCGAAACTGTTCGACCGACCTGATCTCTTCTTTTTGCGTCCGCAAGAGCAAAAAGAAGAAAACCTGAAAAATCAATGCAAAACAACCTATACATCCCAGGAAGAGCGAAAATGTAAAAGGGAGTTTTTCGGGTGACTAGCGTTTTTGGTTACTTTTTGGCGATCCTATAGTATGATCAACTACAGGACAGGTGAAAAAAGTAACAAATCTGTTGATATAGAAATTTCTTCGTCTCCATAGAGGACGCTTTGAAATCTGTTGATACAACAAATTGATTGCTTTAAAAAGCATCTGCTGCCAAAGCTAAAAAACAACCTATCTGTCGATAATTCCCTTATAATAGCCAAAAAAGTAAAACGATTTCCCTAAAAATCGTTTTACTTTACCCCATCATAATCCCAAACTATGGCCATACTCAAATTAGAGCATGTTACTAAACGCTACAAAGATCATGTGGCCGTAGATGATGTCAGCTTTCAAGTGGAGCCAGGCACCATCTTCGGTATGTTAGGTCCCAATGGCGCCGGCAAGACTTCCACCATACGTATTATCACGACCATTACAGGACCCGATAGTGGTGAGATTTATTTCGAAGGAGAAAAGCTCAACAAAAACCATCCCTCCAGAATGGGCTATCTGCCCGAAGAAAGAGGACTCTATAAAAAAATGAAAGTGGGAGATCACCTGCTTTACCTTGCACAACTGAAAGGGTTGTCAAGAGCAGATGCAGCAAAGAAATGTAAGGTCATGCTGGATCGATTTGGTGCCCTGGAGTGGTGGCATAAAAAAGTCGAAGAACTTTCGAAAGGGATGCAGCAAAAGATTCAGTTTATCGCCACGATTGTACACGATCCGGTCTTATTAATTCTGGACGAACCATTTAGTGGACTGGATCCGATCAATTCAAACATGATTCGCGATGAGATTTATCGCCTTCGGGATGCCGGGGTGAGCATACTTTTTTCCACGCACCGAATGGATCAGGTGGAAGAGATGTGCGAGAATATAATTCTGATCAATCAGGGGAAAAACGTACTGATGGGGAATGTCGATGAAATAAGAAATGAAAATAAATTGAACTTGTTTAGCGTGATGTATAAAGGTTCGCTGCCGACGTCTTTTACAGGTGGTCTTGAACTGGTCGAGCAAAGAGATCACAAAGCAACATTTCGAATTCCGGAAAATGATACGCCTAACCATCTGCTTCAGTTTCTGATCAATGCGGGATGTGAGATTCAATCCTTCCATGAAATATTGCCAACGATCAATGAAATATTTATTAGCCGGGTAAAAGGAATCAGTCATGAATAATAAAATCTGGATTGTCGCAAGGAGAGAATACCTGAGTCGTGTGCAGAAGAAATCCTTCATTCTGGTGACCCTGCTGACGCCTCTGGGGATAGCTTTGTTTTCTGTCGTGATCGGTTTTATTATGAGTGCCGGATCAAATGGGGATCAAAAAATTGTCATCAAGGATGAAACCGGTATAATACGTGAAATGGCCACCAAGGATAAAGATTTTCCGTATGATTTTTCTGACAAAAGCTTTGAGACATTAAGAGAGGATTATCGCTCACTGGGCTATGACCTTTTTGTGTATGTACCCCCATTGAAAGATACATCCGCCATGCGCATTGGGGCTTCCTATTATAGCAATGAAAAACCTTCACTGGCATTGCTCGAAGGAATTGAATCAAGGCTTGGTGATCAGGTGGAACTTTATCGAATGCAGAAATCAAATATTGATCAAAAACTGTTGGATTCCTTCAGAGCCAATATCAGTTTGGAAAATGGAGCGATGGATCCGGACGACCCTTCCGGTACCGCTGCTGCCGGAAAATTGAATATTATCATTGGAACTGTCTTAGGTGGTTTGATGGGTTTTATGATGTATCTGGTCATTTTCATTTATGGCAGTATGGTCATGCGTAGTGTCATGGAAGAAAAACTCAGTCGCATTGTAGAGGTGATGGTAAGTTCTGTGCGTCCAATCCAACTGATGATGGGTAAACTCATCGGTGTGGGTGGAGTAGGGTTGACGCAATTAGCGTTATGGGCAGTGCTTATTCCTATCATTCTTATGGTAGTGGCAGCATTCCTGCCGGGCGGTGATCCTTCTCAGCTTTCAGATATGGGCACAATGGCACAAGTAGATCAGACATCTTTTGATGGTTTTTCCACACAACAGGTCATTGCCGCTATTTTTGACATCAAGTGGTGGCTGATCTTACCGGTTTTTATTCTCTTTTTCCTTGGGGGGTATTTTATTTATAGTTCAATGTTTGCTGCTATAGGTTCGTCCATCAATGAAGACATGGGCGAGGGGCAACAGCTGATGATGCCGATTGTCATTATTGTTTTGATGGCCTTTTATATGTTGTTTCCGGTACTATCCAATCCAAATGGAACATTGGCCGTTTTTGCTTCTTTATTTCCTCTTTTTTCTCCGATCATCATGCCTGCGCGACTGGCCTTTGATCCACCCTGGTGGCAGATTGTACTGTCTATACTGCTGATGCTCGGAACAGTCTGGTTTTTCATCTGGCTCACAAGCCGAATCTATCGCGTAGGTATCCTGATGTATGGAAAGAAGGTCACCATCAAAGAGATGATCAAGTGGTTGCGCTACTCTAATTGAGTGATGGAGTGATTGGGTGATTTAGTGATTGGTGATGAGTGATTTGGTAATTGAGAGTTTTGAAATTTAGTTCCCCTTAAGAATCGCGCGTCGCGTGTCAAAAAGTCGCTTCCCGAAGTTCTAAATGTCTCAGGCCTAAAAGTCCCAGGTCCATTTTGTTAAAAATTAAAGGATGATGTTAAAATAATTAGTAAACCTTCTGCCCTTCCGCCTTTCTGCCCTTCCGCCAAATAAGTTTAATTCGTTATTTCCGTTCACCGATCACCGTTAACCGCTCGCCCAAAATAGTTTCTTGCAAAGGTGCAAAGCTCTTAATGGTATTGTCACGTGGAGACGCAGAAAAAATAGTACATCTCAGGAATTTCGTAATTCGTAATTCGTAATTTCCGTTAACCGTTAACCGTTAACCGTTAACCGT
>JAHEAR010000023.1:4044-11048 GCA_024642665.1 Bacteroidota bacterium | reverse complement strand
CCGTTAACCGTTAACCGTTAACCGTTAACCGTCCACAAACTCCCTCCTCCCCGGCGCTACCTTCATCACAAAAAGCGACGAACCGGATTCCATTTCCTCCTTCATTAATTGTCCCAGTGAGTTCCACAGCGATGTATAATCCCCGATGATAATAGTACTCATGCCATTTGTAGACATTTCTATACCAGGAACCGCTTTGAGCTTGTCAAGAAATCGAATCACATGGGATGGATAATCCTCCATCAGAGGATACAGACTGATTTCGATGGTTGAAGTCATTGTGATTTGTTTAAATGGTTAAGTGTTTAATGTTATAAAAGGATTTTCACAATTCTGCGCTTTGTCTGCGAAATCTGCGGGACATTTTTTAATTCTAGTAATTCGTAATCTTCCCTACGCCCTACGCCCTACGCCCTACGCCCTACGCCCTGTGCCCTGTGCCCTCCGCCCTGTGCTCTTTGCCCTGCGCCCTATGCCCTGCGCCTCAGGACTCAAAATCACCCATTTGTCGATAATCTGTAGTTCCGTTCAAACGCTTTTAATTATCTTGTACATCCAAAATAAACAGATCAATGAAAAAATTACTCTTTTTAGTCGCCGTGCTATTGACCGCAGGAAATCTTTTCGCCCAAACTTGGACATGGGATCGTGAACCGGAAGCCGGACAGAATGTCATGATTTCTATTACTGAAGTGCCTGAGTCCGGTCCGCTGCATGCAGTATATTATTGCTTTGATGGTACAAAGCTTATCGCAGGAGATATTGGTATGTTGCCCTCTGATGACCCTTCTCAAATCAATATGGCCCTTGCGCTTCATGATCATGTAAGCTGGGTGCGTGTCGTGATCAAAGATGAATCCAACAGAGTAAAATCAGGAGATGACAAATTTGTAAAGAATGCAAACGCACTCCCTGAAGCCGGCTTGGTAGAGTATACCATCGGAGCCAATGGGTATGGTCGTTTGATGGCGCTGGAAATGGAAAGTGATCAGGTGATTGAAAATTGCAAGAAAGCCATCGCAGCCTATCCGGAATGGTTGGACAATCCCGATTTTTTTCAAAGCTATTACATGGCTGCTAAACGAGCCACATCAGATGAAGATCTCGATATGTTGAAATCTCATTTAACAAAAATTTCCGCCAAACCGGGGAAGACAAGTGAAGACATGATGGTCAGAGCAGTAAGAGTAGCCGGAGATATGGGCGATAGTACACTGCAATTGGCATTGCGAAAGAATCTGGATAAGAAATATCCTAAATCTGCGCTGCATCAGGAAGAGGATTTTCTAGCCTTTAGAAAGGACTCTATCGTCGAGGAGAAGGTTAAATTAAGAGATAAATTTAAATCCACTTATCAAATTACGGATAACAATAAAGGAATTGTTGATCAGATGACGGCTATGATTGTGCAGGGGTATGGAGAGGCGGAAAATTGGACGATGGTATCTACCTATACCAATCAAATTGCTGATCCGATGACCAGAGCAAGAGTATGCAATCAATATGCCTGGCAATTGTCCGGTGAAAGCATTGAAGCAGAAGCCCCTAATTTGCTGATTGCTGAAAAAATGTCTGCTGCTTCTCTGGCGTTATTAGATCAGGAAAGTGCTATTCCTACAGGGTATACTAAGAAAGAATGGCAACCTGTTGTTGAAGGATCAAAAGGATCCTATGCGGATACCTATGCGTTGATTTTATATAAGCAAGGAAAGTATGAAGAAGCCATCACGCAACAGTCTTTTGCCGTCATGAGTGATGGATTTGAAAATGGAGAAATGAATGAGCGTTATGTGATTTATCTGGAAAAAGCCGGTCATTACAAAGACATGGAGAACATCATGGATAGAATGATTGTAGAAGGAAAGGCTACGGCAAAAGTGAAAGAGATTCATAAAAATTATTGGACCAAGACAGCTTCTTCAGAGCAACTTTATGCACAATATGAACAGAAACTTGCAGATGAGGCGCATGCATTACTGCGGGCTAAGGTTGCAGAAATGTGGATTGACGCAGACGCACCAGCCTTTACGTTGGTAGATCTAGCCGGCACTGAAGTATCTCTTTCGGATTATGCAGGAAAAGCTATCGTGGTGGATTTTTGGGCTACCTGGTGCGGTCCATGCAAGGCCAGCTTTCCCGGCATGAAAAAAGCCGTTGAACATTTCGCTTCTGATCAGAATGTAGTATTTCTTTTCGTCGATACCTGGGAAAGTGGCGATAACATTCAGGGAAAGGTTAGTGATTTTATAGATGCGAATAATTACCCATTCCACGTTCTGATGGATTCAGCGAATAAAGTTGTGGCGGACTTCGGTGTATCCGGTATTCCGACAAAATTTATCATCGGTCCCGACCAGAAAATTCATTTTAAAGCAGTTGGCTATAGTGGCAACAATGATGAACTCGTAGAAGAACTGAAGATGATGATTGAGATGGTGCAGGGGGAATCTAAGATGGCAAGATCATAGATAAGATAAAAGTCCTTGTGTTGAGAATTGTTGAGCACTCAGCACCTACGGCACTTGTTGTTGAGAAAGTTTAGGAAAAAAATAAAGTAAATTTTCTCGCAAAGGCGAAAGAAGAATAAGGGATGGGTGACCAGCGATGAAGGTTTTTAGGGTTATACAATATAATACCCTTTAAAAGTCGTACATCGCGTGTCGCGTGTCGAAAAATCACAGGATTAAACATCTAAGGTCTCAGGTCCAAAAGTCTCAGGTCCAATAGTCTTAGGTCTCAGGTCCGTTTTTTCCAGCTTTCTTCAAGCGTTAGACCGACACAATTGACTGTCGATGTTTTTAAAAATGCAAGTTGCCTTGGGGAAAGAAAATCATCCGGATGCTGGCCTTCCTTAAGGGCGCTATTAACTCTGCACTTTTGAATTTCCAGCATCGGTACTACCTTGTATGAACTGTTGGATAAATAATACTTTGGGGTTTTATCCGGTGCGGTATTACCGTTTGTTTCAACACTGCATTTTTGATTTTTCGCAATTTTATCTAACTCCGTTTTAGTAACTACCCCGGCATTGTATTCTACGGTAACTACTTCTTTTCCTCCCTGATATCCGGCAGTGGTTTTAACGACCCCATTGATTTTTCCAAAGAGGGCCTCTCCGGTCCAAAAACAATACATGGAATACGTGGCCGTTGTCAACCCTTTTTGTTCTGCCATCAGCTCATCATTGAGTAGTTGCAAATAGAGTGGCGCTTGTCCTCTTTGATTAATAAGTATGTTGATCATCCAGGAAGAAAGAGCCAGTGGGGTATAGGCACCGTTGAGCCGTGGACCGATGTCCTTTCCGTTATCATCCACGGCCCGAACAACAGGATTGTTCCACGCAGGCTCATTGTATCTCTTCAGTATTTTTTCATCTTCCCCACCTTTGTTATTGTAGATCGCCAAAGGCACAAAATAAGTTTCAATCGCCTCTACAATCAGCGGGTGTGACAATACCTGACTGCCATAGTTTTTACACGTACTGCATCCGGGTATTTCCTGAAAAAGAATGAAGATCGGTTTTCCTTCTGTTTTACTTTTTTCCTGTGCGACTTCCATAGACCGAAACCAGTGTACATCACCGAGTTCAATCGGATTTTTCTGCGCCAGCAACAGGATGGGAAGAAATGTGATCAGTAGTGCAAGTTTCATCTTTCAAATGTAGGGATATCATTCATTCATTCATTGTCAATACCCCTTCTTGCAGACCATTTTCTCGCATTAGCGAGATCACTATCCACCGTCGCGCTAAACTGTTCGACCAACCGAATGCCTTCCCATCGTAATTCACACATTCGTAATTGATTTGCCCTCTGCCCCATGCCCCATGCTCCATGCCTTCCGCCCTTCCACCCAATATGACGTATAATAAGTCTATATATAGACTCAATATCCGTCATATGCATTATCTTCACCCTCCCATGTATCTCAACAGCCATACCTACTACTCCTTCAAATACGGCACCCTATCGCCGGAACAACTCGCAGAAGGCGCCTCCCGCAGAGGGATTACCGCCATGGCCCTCACCGATATCAACAACACCTCCTGCGCCGTAGCATGGATCAATGAATGCCGCAAACGCGATATCAAACCCATCCTCGGCGTCGAGTTCCGCCTGGATGACCGATACCTCTACACCGGAATCGCCCGCAATGCCGAAGGCTGGCGCGAACTCTGTGAACTGCTCACCTCCTGCTCCCTCGACAATCTGCCACTGCCCCAAAGACCCCCGGAAATGGCACACGTATATATTATATACAGACCCACTTCGACCATTCCTACAGACCTCCGTCCCTATGAGTACATCGGCGTCAGGCCATCAGAAGCCAATGGACTCTATTCTTCCCTGCTGCGCGACCACCTCCAACGCCTGGTCGTCTGGCAACCCATCACCTTCGAAGACGAGACAGGCTATAAAGTCCACAAACTCATGCGCTGCGTGGACCTGAATATTATGCTCGGCCAACTCGATCAACAGGATAGCGCCGACCCGGATGACCACTGGGTCAGCAGAGAGTTTCTCGACAATGCTTTCCGCGCCTACCCACAGATCCTCCGCAATACCGAAGAACTCCTCTACCACTGCACGGCAGACTTACCCACCGGAAATATCAACAACCGACAGACGTTCACAGGCACGGAACGCGATGATCACCAGCTGCTCATGAAACTCGCGCGCGAAGGTTGCCGCCGCCGTTACGGTTTGCAGAATACAAAAGCCAACACGCGCATGGAGAGTGAACTGAAAGTCATTCGACAACTCGGCTTCCCCCCGTATTTCCTGATCACCTGGGATATCATCCGCTATGCACAGACCGCCGGTTATCATCATGTCGGCAGAGGTAGCGGGGCCAATTCCCTGGTAGCCTACTGCCTCGGTATCACCGATGTCGATCCACTCGAACTCGATCTTTATTTTGAACGGTTTATCAACCCACATCGATCATCGCCACCGGATTTTGACATTGACTTCTCGTGGGACGAGCGCGATGATGTGACCGATTATATTTTCAAACGATACGGACAAAGGCACACGGCATTACTGGCCACCTACAATACGTTTAAAGGCCGCTCCATCATCCGCGAACTTGGCAAAGTGGTTGGCCTCCCCAAAGCAGACATCGATGCAATCGTTCATGCCCCAATGGCCAGCGACAAACATCATCCCTATGCACGTCATATCTTTCGCTATGGAGCGATGATCGAGCGATTTCCAAACTACCTTTCGATTCACGCCGGTGGAGTACTCGTCAGTGAGCGCCCCATCACCTACCATACGGCACTACAGATGATGCCCAAGGGTTTTCCGATCACACACTTTGATATGTATCATGCCGAAGATCTGAGTTTTCATAAATATGATGTGCTGAGTCAGCGTGGTCTGGGCCACATCAAAGATGCTGTTCGATTAGTGCGCAGCAATCAGGGCAAAGCCATTGACATACATGATGTCGCGACGATCAAGGAAGATAAGCGCGTCAAGGAACAACTCTATTCCGGTCACTGCATCGGATGCTTTTATATCGAATCACCGGCGATGCGTGGCTTGCTGACCAAGTTGCATTGTGATAATTATATCCACCTCGTGGCAGCAAGTTCAATCATACGGCCGGGGGTCGCCAAGAGTGGAATGATGCGTGAATACATTAAGCGATACCACGAACCCGAAAAAGTAGAATACCTGCATCCGGTTTTTGAAGAACATCTTGGCGAGACTTTCGGCGTCATGGTCTATCAGGAAGATGTAATGAAGATCGTGCATCACTTTGCCGGCCTTGATCTCGACGAGTCGGATGTTTTGCGACGCATTATGACAGGCAAGAAAAAAACATCCGATACGTTTCGCAAACTCATGGAAAAATTCTGGCGCAACTGCCGCGAACGAAATTATCCGGAAGAATTGATCGGTGAAGTATGGCGACAGGTAGAAAGTTTTTCAGGGTATTCATTTTGCAAAGCACATTCAGCAAGTTTTGCGGTAGAGAGTTTTCAAAGCCTGTACTTGAAGACCTACTACCCGATGGAATTCATGGTCGGCGTGATCAACAATTTTGGTGGCTTTTATTCGACAGAATATTATGTCCACGAAGCGAGGATGTGTGGAGCAGATATTCAGGCGCCTTGTGTCAATCACAGTTTGAATCTGACCCACATCTATGGTACAAAAATCTATCTTGGGTTTATTCATATCCAATCACTGGAGCGCACCGTAGCACATCGCATCGTAGAAGAGCGACAGCGCAATGGACCTTACAAAAGCCTCGAAGATTTTGTCGGCAGGGTAGAGTTGGGTCGTGAGCAACTTGATCTTTTAATTCGCATCGGTGCTTTTCGCTGGACAGGGCAGACCAAGTGCGAACTGATGTGGCAGAAGTATGCGGTGCACAATCCGCAGGCGAAGGAAGGTGCAGGGCAACCGGCATTGTTTGATAAAGGTTCGCACGTGGATTATGTTTTGCCGACGCTGGAGGAGAGTGCTTATGATCAGGCCTATGATGAGATTGAACTTCTTGGCTTTCCCTTATGCAGTCCGTTTGATTTGCTGGCAGAGCGACCAAAGAAAAAGATTGTGTTTACACAGGACCTGGATGCGATGATCGGTAAGCGGGTTTCCATGCTCGGCTATTATGTGACCCGCAAACCCGTCACGACCTCCAATGGCAAGCTCATGTGTTTCGGCACCTGGCTCGATGAACATGGAAAATATTTTGACACGACGCATTTCCCACCATCACTCGAACGCTACCCGCTCAAAGGCAAAGGACTCTACCTGCTTTATGGAAAGGTCACGGAAGATTTTGATTTCGCCAGTCTTGAAGTGGATAGTTTGGAAAAACTTCCGTTTCGCAAAGATGCGAGATATTGAAATAGATGAAGAGTTTAGCAGGTTGAGATCAGTGTCTTCGACACTTTGGTTTAGCGGGTTTAGATTTTTGTGAGGGTTCAGTGTTCATGAGTTTAGAGAGTTGAGATCAGTGTCTTCGACACTTTGGTTTAGCGGGTT
>JAHEAR010000023.1:0-3944 GCA_024642665.1 Bacteroidota bacterium | reverse complement strand
TAAACCCTCTCAACACAATGACTACAGATGAATCAATTTTAATGAGTTTAGGTTTAGGGTTTAAGATGGTTATTTGGGTTATGGAAAATATGAATCGAGAAAGATTAGTCTCAGGTCTAAAAGTCTCAGGTCTAAAATCTCACGTCCATTTATCGTAATTTGCGTTTTCCCCCCAGAATGCCCTGGTTTCAGCCAATTCCACCATATTTTCAGTCCCTAAAACCCAAAGGATCAAATTTTTTGTGCGAAATATTTGCTGATTATCAGCAAATTACACAATCAATATTGAAAAATCTTTCCAAAATGCTATGTCATCTGGGGCACAAAAACCTACCTTTGCGACCCGCTGAGAAAAAGGCGGTTTTAGTCAAACAAATTTTAAAATTCAAAAGCTGTGAATACATTAAGTTATAAAACACGGTCCGTCAAGAAGGAAGAAGTCAACCGCCAGTGGTTTGTCATCGACGCCGATGGTCAGGTCATGGGTCGAATGTGTACCCGTATTGCCACCGTTTTAAGAGGCAAGCACCACCCGGAATACACCCCTCACGTGGACACCGGTGACAATGTCATCGTCATCAATGCAGCGAAAGTCCGTTTTACCGGAAATAAAGAAAATGCCAAAACATACCAGACCTATTCAGGATATCCCGGAGGTCAAAAAGAACTGACCGCCGCACAAATTCGCGAGCGCAGACCGGAACGTTTGGTAGAACTGGCCGTAAAAGGAATGTTACCAAAAAATAAACTTGGAAACGCCATGTTCAAAAAGCTGTTCGTATATGCCGGCGCAGAACACCCACATGCCGCCCAACAGCCTAAACCACTAGTTTAATTTATTATCGTCAATTACAGTCTAAAGACTAATCATATATGGAGACAATTAATGCGATCGGACGTCGAAAAGCCTCAGTAGCACGGGTATATCTATCCAATGGTACAGGTAAGATCAAGATCAATGGACGCGATTACAAAGAGTACTTTCCCCTGCTGCACATCAGTGCACATGTGATAGCGCCTTTGGTAGAACTGGATGCACTGACCACCTATGATGTAAAAGTCAATGTAAATGGTGGAGGTTTCAGAGGACAATCTGAGGCCATTCGCCTGGGCTTGTCCAGAGCTTTGGTCAAAGTCAATGCAGAACACCGCGGTCCATTGAAGATCAAAAAGTATCTCACCAGAGATGCCAGAGTTGTGGAGCGTAAGAAATTTGGTAAGCCTAAAGCAAGAAAGAGCTTCCAGTTTTCAAAACGTTAATCATTCCTATTTATTCACAAAAACATCAACACATCCATCATGGATAAACCATTATATCAGGATTTATTGGAGGCAGGCGTTCACTTCGGACATATGCGCAGTAAGTGGAATCCAAAAATGCGTCAATACATTTTTATGGAACGCAAAGGAATCCACATCATCGATCTTAATCGTACTGCCGATTGTCTCGAGACAGCAGCGCAAGTATTAAAATCAATGGCCCGTTCAGGTAAAAAAGTTTTGTTCGTAGCTACGAAAAAACAGGCACGTGAAATTATCGCCAGTGGCGCAAGACAAATCAACATGCCTTACGTCACCGATCGTTGGCTGGGAGGCATGATGACCAACTTTGCAACCATCCGTCGTTCAGTAAAGAAAATGAACAACCTGGAGCAAATGCTTTCAGATGGTACATTGTCAAGCACCACCAAAAAGGAAAGGCTGACACTGACCCGTGAGATGAATAAGTTAAATAAAGTATTAGGCGGTATCTCTGATATCAACCGATTACCACATGCTGTTTTCATCGTTGACATAGGTCGCGAACACCTTGCCCTCGCTGAAGCAAAGAAGCTTGGTATCAAAACATTTGCCATGGTGGACACCAATGCAGATCCTAATCTGGTAGATTACCCGATTCCTGCCAATGATGATTCATCAAGATCCATTTCTTTTATCACAGATTACATCACCAATGCAATCAAGGAAGGTTTAGCAGAACGTGGTAAAGAAAAAGAAGAACAGGCCGCATCATCAAAAGCCTGATCAGAAAGACAAGGCAATTTTTTTTAGTATCACTTTATTTTCAAAATTATTACCCTAATGAGTACGATATCCGCAACAGATGTCAAGAAGCTTCGGGATATGACCGGTGCCGGAATGATGGATTGTAAATCTGCCCTTGCTGAAGCAAATGGCGATATAGAGAAAGCCATTGAACTCCTTCGTTTGAAAGGACAAAAATTATCCCTCAAGCGTGCAGAGCGAGAAGCAAAAGAAGGAGTCGTTTACGCGCTCGTTTCTGATGATAGCAAAAAAGGCGTAGCCATCAGATTAAGTTCTGAAACAGATTTTGTGGCGAAGAATGAAGATTTTGTAAACCTGGCCATAGAGTTCGCTCAAATCGCTTTAGATAATTTCCCAGCTACACTCGAAGAGTTGCTGGCATTACCTTATCAGGATATTACCGTTGGTGAAAAAGTGACTGAGCAAGTTGGTGTGATCGGCGAGAAAATTGAATTAGCAGACTACCAGCGTCTTGAAGCTGATCAGGTAGTATCCTATATCCACATGGGAAATAAGGCAGGAGTAATTCTTGGCCTGAACAATACCGATCCTAAGTTTAAGGATGCAGGAAGAGATGTCGCCATGCAGGTTGTAGCAATGAAGCCTGTCGCACTGGATAAAGACGGCGTTGATGCATCAATCATCGAAAAGGAAATTGAGATCGGAATGGAATTAGCGCGCTCTGAAGGGAAGCCTGAAGAAATGCTGGAGAAAATCGCCATGGGTAAACTCAATAAGTTTTTCAAAGAAAATACCCTGCTTGCACAGGCTTTCGTAAAGGACAGCAGCCAGTCTGTTGACCAATACCTGAGAGGCATGGATGGCAACCTGACAGTGACTGGATTTAAACATGTCAAGTTGGGTTGATCAACTCAAATAAAAAAAGGCGAATCATTGTTGATTCGCTTTTTTTATGCCCAATACCTATCCGGAAGCAAATAATTCGAAAAAAGCTGATTAAATTAGACTCATAAATCTATTATGCCCAGATTCAAAAGAGTACTCCTAAAGCTAAGTGGTGAGACCCTCATGGGCGATCAGACGTTTGGTATTCACCCTGATCAACTCAAACATTACGCTGCTGAAATAAAAGCAATAGCCGATCTGGGTGTTGAGATAGCCATCGTCATTGGTGGTGGAAATATTTTCAGAGGCCTGCAGGCAGAAGCAACCGGCATTGAAAAAGTACAAGGCGATTACATGGGTATGCTGGCCACCGTCATCAATGGCATGGCACTACAAAGTGCACTCGAAAATCTTGGACTCTACACCCGATTGATTTCTGCCATCGAAATGAAAGCTATCGCCGAACCCTATATCCGACGCCGCGCCATACGCCATCTGGAAAAGAAACGAATTCTGATTTTTAGTGCCGGTACCGGAAATCCATATTTCACTACCGATAGCGCAGCCGCTCTTCGCGCCAATGAAATCAACGCAGAAGTAATTCTGAAAGGAACCCGGGTAGATGGTATCTATACCGCCGATCCTGAAAAAGATAAAAACGCAGTCAAGATCGATCAGATCACATTTGCCAAAGCCATACGCGATGGCTTAGGCATTATGGACATGACAGCCTTTACCCTATGTCAGGAAAATAACCTGCCGATCATTGTATTTGATGTAAATCATCCCGGCAATCTCAAACGATTAATCGAAGGCGAAAATCTTGGTACACTGGTCAGTGACAAAGGCACAATTTAAGTCCTGCAGTTAGGTCATAGATTATTCTGTAGTCCGTGTGTTGAGAAAGTTTAGTTTTGATACCTTTCGGTATCAAGGTTGAGTACTATCCTCTAAAGCTGATAGTGTTTAGTTTTTTTGGTTTGCAATTGCAACCTAATCTTTCACATATTTTCATTGCTAAACCCTCTAAACAACAAGTGCCTGCGGCACGC
>JAHEAR010000022.1:53975-59110 GCA_024642665.1 Bacteroidota bacterium | reverse complement strand
AAGACATTCCAAGTGTGGGAGTACTTTACTACAGACTGGATGCTGATGAGTACACAGCGACTAAGAAGATGATCATCATCAAATAATCGCCGATAGATAATTACACGGTTTATAGAAAATAGATCGATCATGAGAAAGCCCTGTAGCGCAAGCTGCAGGGCTTTTTTTTTGTACTAAATCCAGAGGCCTATTTGGCAGAGATAATATGGCCTGAAGCAGACAGATAGAATGATTTGAATCTGACTTTCAGTTTTTATCGTTATTTTGGAAAACCGAATTAACCACTAAATGCTACAATGATGAAATTTCGAAAAGTAGTACATAGCCCCTTCCCTGTCTTTTTAATGGCCTGCTTTTTTTTATACAGTCACCTTTTATCTGGCCAAGACACTTGCATGGTTAACAATGAATGTTCTTCAGCTCATGTCTTTGCTATACCGGGGTCTGAACATAACAACATAAATTATTGGGGGTGTAATCTTTATTCTTCACCAGATACATTAATTCAGGATTGTTTGATGGGGGACTTCCCAACGGTATGGTATAAGTTTCCCACGGGATGGTCTCTGGAGCTTTTAACCATTACCCTCAGGAGTGATGATTTTGAAATGCCTGCATTTTCGTTATTTAAATCTGCCGATGGTGGATGTGATGATTTGGAGCCGGTCTTGCTAACAAGCAGCAATTTGTCCTGTATCATTGGTTCTGATGGTTTAGCGAAAGTGGTAGGCATACCCATGGAATCAAATTCAACCTACTATCTGGCAGTGAGTTCCTATTTAAGTATAGGAGGCAATTTTTCTATACATCTCAGAACGCTATCAGGAGGATCGATTTGCTCAATAGAGCAGTCCATTGAAATCACTGAGAGAGAGAATGGCGGGCCATTGGTAGGCCCGTTTGATCCGGATGAAAAGGTGAGTGTTTGCATGAATGTGTTTGAGTATACAGCCGCAAATAATGGTTGCCAGTGGTTTCAGGGCCTTGTGCCTGTTTTTGGAAATGGTTGGGATCCTTCTTCCTTTGATAGTGATGGACAGCCTTTGAATGCCACAGTCAACGGAAATGCTATGTCGGATCCTACTAATGGACTATATGGTTCGTCTCGGTGGGAATGGTTTAGCGATGTTGATTATCACCATGACAGTGATGACCTTACGATTGGTGATTTTGACAACAATGGGCGAATTGAAATGTGTAACAGTCGTTATGACCCTGATTGTCCGATGGTGGGCTTGAGTGGGGCTTGTTGTAATCCTTGTTGGGCATCGCAAGGAGGTGATATCTTACCTGCAGGTTGGTTTGCTTATGGCATTAATGGAAGCTGCCCTGACCCTGGCCCTCCTGTTCGTGTAGATTGGGGGGATGGAAATACATGTGGTTCAGGAATGGGTCCATGGAAATTCTGTTTTGATTTGGTCACAAGAGATATTCCTGATTGTGGATTAGATTCAACAACACGGGACTTGTCGCTTGGGTTCTTCACTTTTGCGGATGGCGAAACAGGTGCATGGACGGGTAGTAGTTCCGTTTGTGAAAAGGATGTTCCGCTTCAATTGAGCCTTGAAGCAAAGTGTGGTCGGATAACCACTTTTGATCCTGAGATTTTACCGGTGTATGAAAGTGGAGACACCCTGTTTTTTACGATTGAGGAGCCTGATGTCATGGATTGGGAATGGAATATCAGTCCGTTTTGGGCCGTGCCATATCTTCAAAATACCGGTGGAAATGGTTATACATTAGCTGCCCCACTGATCAATACATCCGGAGAGACAGTTGATGTTGCAGGAATCTTTATTGGTCACTATGGCCCTGGTTTTGTTGCATCCAATGACAAAGTCGTCAGAAAAATTAAGTTCAAATTACATAGTGAAGTCATTAATGCTGTAGCACCAGACGAAACGACCAGTAAGGACAACAAAATAAAAGTATATCCTATGCCTGTTGTTGATGCTGCCATACTTGAGTGGTCATTTGATCTAAAGGATAACGCAATGATCTCGATCTATAACTCACAGGGACGACTTGTTTCTAAAACACCTGTTCAACCCGGTGAAGTACATCGAAAACAATTTGAAGTTTCGACGTTGTCAACAGGTATTTACTATGTCACTTTTGGCAACTCTGATTTTCAATATGTCACAAAAATGGTTCGTCTGTAACGCTCGTAATAAAAGCTAACTCCTTTTCGACACCGCATTCAAATTGGTACAAGTGGTATCATTTTTGATCTTTATCTCTTTTAAGGTGTATTATATCTTATGAATGTATTGTTATATGGTCAGGTCTATAAACCCAATCATCGGGCGTGCCTCCTAGAAGTGCTCAAAGCCTTTGAAAAGGAAGGTATAACGCCTTATGCCTATCAGCCATACTGGGTACAAACAGATAGCGAAGTACAGCAATACCAGGGGATCAACTATTTTACGGACTTCGATTCTTCTAAGATAGATGTTGTTATGGCTTTTGGCGGTGATGGAACCGTTCTGGGAGCTGTTTCTCTTGTCAATGAGCATGAAGTGCCGATCATGGGTATCAACCTCGGCAGACTTGGTTTTCTGTCTAGTATAGAAGGCAAGGTAGCCGGCTTTGCAGTCAAAGAATTGGCCAGAGAGCGTTATCACTTTGATGAACGGACGATGGTGCATCTGGAAACGAATGCAGATATATTCCAAAAATCAAGACTTGCGCTAAATGATTTTACACTCCATAAAAGGGACACTTCCAGTATGATTACCATACATACGTATATCAATGGCGAATTATTAAATTCATTTTGGGCAGATGGATTAATCGTAGCGACACCAACCGGTTCTACAGGTTATTCCTTAAGCTGCGGAGGACCTATTGTATTTCCAAATTCAGGAAACCTTGTCATTACACCGGTAGCCCCACACAATCTGACGGTCCGACCAATTATTGTGCCTGACAGCAGTGAGATTTCATTTGAAATTGAAGGGCGGGCAGAAAGTTATCTCTGTACGTTAGATTCCCATTTTGAAGCCGTGACGGCAGAACATAAGCTGACCGTGACCAAAGCAAAAGTGATGACAAGATTTATACAGCTGCATAATTATTCTTTTCTCAGAACGCTCCATGATAAATTAATCTGGGGGAAAGATTCAAGAAACTAATGAAGGGAATTAAAGTATCAGTGGAATGGCATGGAAAAGCGCTCTCAGCGAACTTAAGCAAAGGGCATTGCATAGCTATTCCATTAGATCACAATAAGCCCCAACCGAATGCATTTTTTGCACCGCTTTATGAGGCTGCTCCGCATAAAGCAGATGGATGGGTCGGGGATACAAGAGAAGGAGCATCTGTCAATTTTTTCAATATACGAATCAATCCACATGGAAACGGTACACATACAGAATGTGTCGGGCACATCACCCGGGAGCGTTATGCCATTCATGAGACGCTGGGCGATGGGTTTTTTATTGCGCAGTTAATTTCAGTCTATCCGAGTGCTGTCGAGGGCGGTGATCGTGTGATCGATCAACTCGAATGGGAACAGGGTATTGATGCGATTATTCTGAGAACGCTTCCAAATCATGAGGATAAAAAAACGAGGCATTATGGGAGTACCAACCCTCCATATCTCGATGCAAAAGTAGCCAGGCGAATGGCAGATGATCATATTTCCCACCTCTTGCTGGACCTGCCTTCGGTGGACAGAGAAGAGGATGAAGGGAAACTATCTGCGCATAAAGCTTTTTGGAATTACGATGGCGACAAAAGATTGCATGCCACAATCACGGAGATGATTTTTGTTGATGACGCCTTGCCGGATGGCTTATATTTACTTCAGATACAGATTCCTGCTTTCATGATAGATGCCAGTCCGAGCAGACCTTATATATATGCATTGCTATGAGACCAATGTACGGTAGCCGATCAGAGACTTACGATGCCTTTTTGGCCATCGATCAACGTGCATATAAGGAGAAGATCCAATTTGTAGAGGAAAATATCTTTATGCTACGCGACCTTGATGTCGGTGCCTACTTTGACATGATGGTGTTATATGGTGAAGCATTATTTGAAACAGGAGAATATGCTCGTCAGGCCAAACTGGCAGACCATATCATCGAAATGAGTATCTCCCGTAATATCATCATCCACCGTGATCAGGACGTTTATTTTGAAACCTTGTTTAAAAAAGCAGCCTCGTTACACAACCTTGATCGAATTGAGGAAGCCGTTCATATTCTTAAAGAACTAGTCAAGATTAATCCGGATCATGAAGCGTCCAAGCTTTTTTTGATTAACTGTATCATCCGACAGAAAAAACCGATGGTCCGTCCTTACAGAAACCTGAGTTTGGTTTTGTTATTAACCAGTGCTTTTGTGATTGGTATTGAGTTGATTTTTGTTCGAAGATTATGGCCATCCTGGACGATGATTATTGAAATGCTGCGCAATGGATTGTTTATTTCCGGAGTTGTTCTGCTCATTGCCGGGGAAGTCCTGGTGCGATACAGGGCCGTCGAGGATGTCTATCTGTTTTCTAAAGACAATAAGAAAAGAAAACATAAAACAGACGCCTAGCATCAGAGCGTTTTCTTGTCATACGTTCATTTTGATCGTAGATACGGCTGGTATATTCAAACCCACATGGTTGCTGTAATCCATTGAATTGTTTGCAAAAAATGTTGATATGAAATCTATTTTAAAACTTGAAGAGTTTGCATTATTCACATTATTTACGATCGGTTATTTTTATCTGTACCCGGGACTATGGGTATTCTTCCTTGCCTTGTTTTTTGCACCCGATATTTCCTTTGCCGGGTATCTTATTTCTACCAAAGTGGGTGCAATCGCCTACAACCTTTTACATCACAAAGGAATCATGGTACTGATCGTTTGCCTGGGATTTTATTTGCAGAATGATCTGCTCATTAAGATCGGCTTAATTTTTCTGGCGCATAGCTCCTTCGATCGCATCTTTGGGTATGGTCTTAAATATGATGATCATTTTGAGCACACGCACCTTGGGTGGATTGGTAAAAGCAAAGGCAATGCTGAGGGATAAGTGTTATTGGGTGATGGAATGATTTAGTGATGTGGTGATTTAGTGATTTGCTTTATACCCTGCGTCCTGCGCTCCATGCTCCATGCTCCATGCCCTACGC
>JAHEAR010000022.1:40638-53875 GCA_024642665.1 Bacteroidota bacterium | reverse complement strand
CCATGCCCTTCGCCCTATCTAACCAAAGTTATATTTCCATGAATATTTTCCTGCTTACCATCGCTTAGTGTAAGTACTGCATGAAAAACAAAGACACCGGGATTTAATGGCTGGCCATTTTTCGTTCCATCCCATCCATCAAACGCATTTAATAAAAATTCTTTTTTGGTGTATACCATATTACCCCATCGATCGTATATCGTGAGATTGTTGAGTTGTGTGTTTTCGTGTTTACTGAAAATGGTCCACAGATCATTGATGCCATCATTGTTTGGCGAAAATACATTAGGAACATAGATGCCATCTAAACCCGTGGTATCAGTGAGCACTACAACGATTGTTTGCAGATTGTAAACACATCCATTGGTATCTGTAATGATGATTCCGAAGGTGGTAGTTTCATTTGGTGTCGCCGTAGCAGCCGGACACGTTGAGCAATCGAGAATGTCTGCCGGAAACCATTCGAACACCAAACCATTTTCATCAATATCACCTGTGATCTCAATGTACACGCTTTCTCCATCCTCGATTAAAAAATAATCCTGTACCTCAAAAAACAGTTCGGGTGATCCAATAACGGTATAAGTTTCTGTGGAGTTACATCCATTAGCATCCGTAATAAAAACAGTATAATCTCCATCCTGTAAACCTGTCAACAAGGTATCGCCTGAAAATGGTGGATTCCATTGATAAGCGAATGGCCCTTCACCGGAAACATTTAATGTAATCGTCCCCATGGATAAACAATTCCATTCTACAGTGGACTCTACAATAATCTCTTCATTCAAGGTGACATATACATCAATGATCGTATCGCAAGAGGTCAGGGGATCTGTATGGATAAAAGTATACTGCCCCTCATCAGAAATCCATTGGTTTTCAATAAACACAGAATCTCCTGAACACAGGGACTCCTGTAAAATGATGAATATAGGAGAGCAGGCAGATTCAATTAGAAAATCTATACTGATAGATCCGCAGGATGTATCACTAATAATTGTATCAAACAGAATAGGAATAAAATTGGCTGCAAGATTGGCTGTATCGATTTCAAGTCGGTATTCCTCCAATTGATCATACCAATGAACACTTCCATTACCATCCGTTACCAACATATCGGAAGTATTGGTACTGATATCTGTTAATAACATACTGATCCCTGAAATGAGCGTATCCGCCATGGAAATCGTTCCATCATGATCAACGTCTACCCATACCTGCCCAAAAATATCAAGACTATCCGGGGCGGTAATCACTACCTGAAAGACTGAATCACAACCAGATGAACTCATCATATGCATGGTAAAATTCCCGGTCTCCATCCAACTGCTATCGCCCACCATTACCGTTTCACCGGGACACAAATCATATAGGTCATCCGGGCCAGTAACTATACAGTTGTCCGTAATCAGTAATGAAACAACTACAGAATCACCGCAGGTAGTAATATTTGTTTGTACACTATCAATGACAACTGTATAAATAGATGGCAACAGGACGCGATTAATACTGGCTAAATAACCTTGTGCAGGATAGTCCGTAAAGACAAATTGTCCCCCCGGAATAGTTTCCGTTCCACCTTCATATAATCCGTCATCCGATAAAATTTCAACCGGAATGCCGGGTATGAGGATATCCCCTGCACTGATCACTCCATTCCCGTCGGCATCAAGCCAGGTTTCTACAGTAATACTTCCTACTCCCGTATAGAGGAGGACATCCAAAGGATCTGAAGTGGCCGTACAGCCATTGTTGGTGGTCACTTCTATGGTATAACTACCATCATCTGTAATTTGAAAATTAGACGGCCATGATACACCACTCAAATAGACTGATCCATTTTGGTAAATGGTATAAGAAGCAACGTTATTGATTGGAGGCAGACAAACTTCCAATGGATCACATTCGATAAAACATCCTCCGGGGATTTGATCCACCTGTGCAGATGGTTTGATTAGAATAGTATTACTTAGGCTATTGCAACCATGTTCATTGATAGCTTCGACGGAGTAAGGACCTTCCACCATGGCTGTGATAACCGTACCTGTCTGTCCATCAGACCAAACATAATCAACATCTGCCTGTGGGTTTGTCACTTCAAGAACATTGTTATCAAAGCTACACAGGGATCCACTCATTACCGCAATGACAGGTACATCAGGCAAATCAAACACCTCAATCAGTATTAAAGAGCTGTCGGAAATACAACCACTTAACAGATCAATCGTGTGAACTTTAAATTCATACGATCCCGGTCCAGGAAGATTTGCCCCTTCTGTAGTAAACTGAAGCGTTGATGTAGTAGGACCATGTGACCATTGATACGAAACACCTGCTATTGAAAAAGCTTGTATTTCAAATTCGGTGCCAACGCAAATCATCAGGTTTGAACTCCATGCACCAAACATTCCCGGACTCACAATTTCCCTTGCCTTGATCGTTACGACAGGTTTTGGAAATACTTCAACAAATACTGCCGGTGGACTATAGCTACATTGATATTGATCTTTGACCAGGACATTATACTGACTACTTTCTGCTACTTGTATGGAGGCGGATGTTTCTCCGGTACTCCAGGTCCAGGAAAGTCCTCCGGCAGGAGCCGTTAAGACAGCAGTGTCTCCGGTACATAAAGGGGTATTTGGATCAACGTCAATAATTCCGTTGAGTGTATTTTGTTTTATCTCTACTATAAAATCAGTCTGGCTTCGACATTGGTTGATATCAGAAGCCGCCACGTTAACCGTGTATAATCCTGCGTTGATATACGTATGGAAAACAGAATCCGTAACGGCTGTATTTTCAGCTGCAGAACCCGGGTCGCCAAAATCCCAATCCACATTAAATAAATTTCCGGGGAGCCTGAAGGCCATGGCCTCATCTTCACAATACTCAAGTGCATAGAGTGGATTCAAAGGAGGTCCATCGGAAACCTTTACCTGTATAGTTTTTGAGCTTATGCAACCACTGGCAAGCGTTATGATAAGTTCTACATTGTAAGTCCCGGCATTTGCAAACGTATGGGAAGGATCCTGATTGGCGGAAGCGTTATCAACACCGCTGGAAGGATCATCAAAATTCCATGACCAGGAAGTAATCGATTCACCCGGTAAAAAAGTCGTTAGATCTTCAAAATCGATTGGAGCATCAGCACAAATTCCCTCGTGTTTAAAATCAGCTACCGCTTTGACGGTATCAATCAGTTCATCATAGTGGCCACACTGGTCAACGCCGTAAGGGAAGCCAGTGAGTGGATTGAACACTTCAATAAAATAGTAACCTGGATCGGTGTAGGTAAAATCCAGAACATCGGTGTTGACTAGTCCCAGCACACCCTGACTGATGCTTCTTACAATCCATTGGATTTGTCCGGGGGTCATATCTGCACCATTCGGTGTGAATTCATGATGCTCACAACTTAATTCTGATTTGCTGACCATAAAGTCTGCGGGGATGAAGGTGCAACCGGCCGGAAATCCACCACCACCACCTGGAGCATTACACACATTAGGCGCACAACAATCCTGATAGGAAATTTTTTTAGAAACCGTCACACAACCATACTGATTAGACACTTCCACGTGATAAGATCCAAAGGATGTTACAGTGTATACAGGTCCGGCACCCGGAACCATCACTTCATCCTTAAACCAGGTATATTGGTAATCAGGTCCATCGGTATTTGCGGTAATCTGTAATCCACCCGGGATATTACCGCAAAAATAGTTGCCGTAAGGACTTGACAAATGCACTTTTGGTGCGGGAAAGGAAGTAATGGTAAATGATTCTTTATCGGTACAGCCATAATTGTCCGTGAGTGCTACAGCATAGGAGCCGGGATAAAATGAATGATTATCCAGGAGGGACAAAATGGTATTATTTTCATTAATCCATACATGATCAAGTGTGGGTTGATCTGTAGTGAGATTGACGGTGACATTCGAACAAGCGGCCATTGGTCCAAGGACATTAAAAACAGGTAGCGCATGCACCATGATTGGTTTGTCGATCACGGCACCACATGCATTCAATCGCAATGTCACCGGCCCGGTTTGTGACCAGAAAACTTCTACTTCATTGAGGTTGCTTTTTCTGATTTCGCCATGGTCTGCAGGAATGACTTCCCATAAGTACTCAGTGCCACTGACATATTTTGTGGAGAACATATCAATCGCATTAAAACAACCGTCATCCGGTCCTTCAATGACCAGATCCGCGGCCGAACTTAAGACAAGGGCAATTGAACCGGAGGCACAGGAGGCATACTGAATATCGGTATGATAAGCCTCAACGATAAAAGGGGGAGCGATTCCAAAAGTATGCTGACAGGTATTGCCGGAATAAGTAGTTGTATTTGCGCCGTCCGTAATGGTCCAAATGGTGGCGAAATTTCCAGCACTTTCGATGGTGTATCCATACGCCTGACCAGGACATATTTCTGTTTCTCCGAGAATGGCAACAGGCGAAGCAGGTGTTTCTGTTACTTCAATATCCAGCGTTGCTATTTCGGTGCAATAATTATTAGAATTATTAATAGCCACCCAGGTGTAAATTCCGGCCGGAACAGAAAAAGTGTAATTCCATGTATCCGTCATTCCGGGAGATGAGGCGATGACTGTACCGGACGGATCTTTAAGTTGCCATTGAACGGAGGCAGCCATTGGGGTTATAAATCCGGCAGTGGCCTGGACAGATGCAATTTCATTTTGACAAACCTGCGCATCTCCTGACAAATTAATCTCCGGAGTGATATTTACTGATAGATTATCACTACCGCCACATTCCAGAAAACAGTTTTCATAGGTCACTTCAACAAATGTATTGGTGATGCTACTTACGTCATTCCATTTGACGGTAATGGCATTTTTATTTTGATTTCCTAAAATTATACCAGCGGGTCCGATTTGCCACTGATACGTGGTACCGGGAAAATAGGGAGCCGTGTAGGTGGCTATTTCTCCGGAGCATACACTTTCATCACCATCTACCGGCCCATCGGGTGTGATGATGGGTACGCGAAAACGGTTGGTAAAAGAACAAAAGGAGGTGATACATCCACTGACGGATAGATCGATAAAACCATCAGGTCCTTCATGCCAAATGATTTCAATAAAATCGTCATTGGCCTCTCCACCATTTATTATGGTTCCGTTTGGCGATACACTCCAGGTATAATTTGTGCATCCTGCTGTAGTGGCAGTATAACGTTGTCGGGTTTCAGGACAAACACTATTCACGCAGTCAAGTGTTGGTGCCGGTGCGGGTAGTACTTCAATCACTAGTACTTTTTCAGAACTGCATGCGCATACGGTTTCTGCGGAAAGAGTGACCGTGTAATAGCCTTCCATGGAATAGGTGTGGCTGACATCATAATCATCACTCATGGCACCATCACCAAAATTCCAATGATAGTCTATTCCGTTTTGAGATTCATTTTCGAAGTATACTTCCTGATTTTTACAAATGGTCAGTGTATCGGTATTTGTTCCCGGTGAAGTTGAAAAGTCCGCTACGGGTTCAGGAAGAATATCAAAACATAAATCCACCGAACATCCTTGCAAGTAAACGGAGACGTAGCCCTTTCCGCCTGCACCCCAATTAATTTCAATTTGTGAACCTCCATCAAAGGAATAGCTCTCTGCACCGGTCACTTGCCACTGCGTACTCTGAAAACCTAAATCAATAATCGTCTGTGAAAATGCGCATACCTGATAGCATCCGGTACGGCCATCGATTTCATAGCATCCCAGGACTTCAGGTATATAAAGAAAGTCTTCTACATAGATGACAATACTGTCCGTAAAAAATTCACCGTTGGCGGTAAAGGAAGTGGCAAAAAGGAGATAGCTCCCCGGTTGGTTAAAGACAACCTCTGCGCTATAAACTGTCCCAAAAATCTGGGCTCCCGGAGTAGGAATTATTTCCCATATAGTGGAATCCAATTGCTCACTGGTCTCGATAAAATAGGAGTTAGTTTCAAAATTGCACTGACTAATGGTTTGTGGACCATAAATCTGATAGAATTGACTGATTCCGGCATTAATACTGCAAAAAAACAGGATAGTAAAATAAAATAGGCGCATCATAGAAATCTGGTTTTCGGGGTCTTCAGATATTGTAGTTAAGATACAGCATATATTATTTTTGCTGCCCTTAAGAAAAGGCTATTTCCGGATTCTTTTTAATGACGGGTAATACCTGTACTTATATATTGGGATTTAGCATATAAAATAGTTGCATCTAAATGACCGGTAAAAGACATTTCGGGTTACGTATGGATAATAAAACAAGATTGAATAATTGGTGTAAAATAAATTATAGTTGGAGCACTTTGAGATAGGTCTCCTCTTTTGCACGTATTATTAGGATATCACTTTCATGATGGTCATCATAACCACATAAGTGTAGTACGCCATGAATGATAACGCGATGAAGTTCGTCTGAAAAAGGAATCCGGAGATTTGTTGCATTTTCTTTTACACGATCGATGCTGATATATAATTCTGCGCTGATAGGATCGGTGCTTAGTGGAAAGGTGATGATATCGGTATAGAAATCATGATTCAGATGTTCTTTATTGATGGTCAGTAAAAAACCATCAGTACAAAAAACAACATCGAGACGGCTTAGGTCATGCCCTTCGGCGGAAGTAGTATTAAAAATCCATTGCTTGATTTTTTCCTGATGCGACATCGTAAAGGGCACATCGTGTGAAGTAAAAAATATGCCGGATTCGTCGTCGCCTGTTTCTGGCCAGATTACATTTATATCTTCCACATCAATTTTACTGTGCGGCCTTTGTCCACAAAACGAATCTCATCGGTAAGACTTTTCATCAGGAATACGCCGCGGCCACCTTCTGTTTCAATACGATCCTGACTGGTGGGATCCGGAATTTTATAGGGGTCAAATCCTTTTCCTTCATCTGAAATGATAAATTGAATCTGATGTTTCTTTTCCTGACAAGTCACCACGACTGCTTTGCGCTCATCCAGTTTATTGCCATGAATCATGGCATTATTAACAGCTTCTGTCAAACTGATCAGAATATTTGGATAGAGATTTTCATCGATATTGAGGCGTACGACAAGGGCCCTGACAAAGTCTTCCACTTCGCAGATACAACTCGGATGAGATGGCAGTTTTAATATTTCCGGAGGTACGCTGATAGTTGTATTAATTTGGATTCTTTAAAGATTGATAATACTCCTCAACCAATAGTTTATAATATGGGCTTAAATCCGGCGAAACGGACTTATACTGTTCAATTTCTGCTTCCCGTTGTTGGATATACTGTTCGAGGGCAGGAGGCATGGAACGTTTTTGTTCCCGTGCTGTTTCCGCCTGACGCTTTTCATCCTGATCACGTTGACGATCGGATTTTTCAGCCTCTAAAAGACGGGTCATAATATCCTGTTGTCGATTCAGTGTTTCGTTATCTAATCGTTTATTGACGAGATCTATCTCGATTTTATTCATTTCGTCTGTGATATTGTCCAATTCAGGTACCCCTTTGCCTTGTTCTTTCTTTTCGTCGCCCAGTTCTTTGAGGGCTTTCCGCAAAGCGGCTTGTTTAGCAGCCATTTGGGCAAACTCCTTACTCATCTTTCCCTTGTTTCCATCCTTCATTTGATCAGAAAGCTTCTGCATCTCCTGGTTTAAATCCTTCTGGCCCTGTGTTATTTTATCCATTGGAATTTTGCCATTCTTTCCTGAGCTTTTTCCTCCCGGTTTATTGCACATCTGGCTTCCCGGCATTTGGCTGGCCATTTGTTGCTGCATTTGATCCATTACTTCACTCAACATTAGTGCCAAATCGTTCAGATAGGTCATGGTGCGTTGCTGATGATCGCTTGAAACCTCCTTATTGCGATCTTCTAACGTGGACAGACTCTTATCCAGATTGACTTTAATATCAGAGACTTTTTCGTGTACGAAGCTTTCGATTTGTGTGACGCGCTTGCTCAGTGCCTGCAGGGTATCCTCTACGACTTTGAAGTCTTCCTTTATTTTAAATTGATCCTGCACCAGACTGACGTAGCGAGGGGTGGAAGGTTTAGTCCCGGCAAAATCGCTGATCAGATATTCCTGATCAAAAGAAAGCGTGATAAGGTTTTCCAGAAGCTGTCGAAGCATCGCCATATCTTCTTCCATCTGTTCCTGATCGCCGGCTTCCATCTGTGCATTCATCTGGTTAGCCAAATCCTTCATTCGCTGGGATGCATTTTTTTGCGACTGAGAGGCTTTCTTAGGTTGATCTTGTTGCAATTGGTCCTGACTGTTTTCCATGTCCTGATCAATTTTTTCCATCTCCTCTTCAGCGCCATCCATATTTTTTGGTCTCTCCAGGGCTTCATTTTTTTCCTGAAGTTCTTTCATGTCTTTTTGCAACTCATCAAACTTCTTATTGAGTTCCTCTTGCTCTTTTTCTAAAGCTTCATTGGATTTATTTTGTTCCTCAGAATCTTTGCTGAGTTGATCTTCTTCCTTTGCCAGTTCTTCGAGCTTTTCGATGGCCTGTTCCATTTCCACTTCTACTTCGAGCTGCTTAAACATCTCAAGCATGCGGTCGAGTTCCATTTCCAATTCCTCGTCATTGGTTTCCATTTCTTCCATCATATCCATGGCGCCATCTTTTTCCAATTCCTTCATCAACTCTTCCATTTTGGCCAGCAGTTCTTTCATCTCTTCGCTCATTAAATCTTCCATGAGTTTCTCGATTTTTTCCTGCTTTTCGAGAAGCTCTTCTGAGGGCTTGCTGTGCTCTTCCTGATTTTCAAGGTTTTCTTTAAACTTGTCAATCGCTTCCTGCATCTGGCTTTGCAGTGATTTATGGCGATCAATCAGTTTTTCCAGTTCTTTTTTATCCTGCCATTCAACCTTCTTTTCCTGCATCAGCTTTTCCTTCAGCTTCTTCATATCATTCTGCAGTTCCTGTGATTCCTTGAGTGACTTTTCAAGGTTCAATTGAATTTGGGTATTGTTTTCATTTTCTTTTTTATCAAATTCTTTAGCCGTGGGTTTGCGGAATTGCATCACAGGGGTTCGACTGGCTTTGCTGCCATGGATACCATCGTTGTCGTGCACTTCAAAATAATATTGCACCTGATCGCCGGGTTGCAGTTCAAGGGCTTTCAAGTCAAAGCTATGGGTGTAGGAGTATTGTGTCGGATGGGGTACTTTAAGTGCGGTGGTTTTTACTTCCTTTACCGTTCCTTTTTCATCAATCAATTCGTATTGAAACGTAAGCGAGCGAATACCATAATCATCATCAACATTTCCCGCAAAATACACTATATCCTTTTGCAGGCTATCGGTAAAAGACTCTACGCGAATACCGGGAAAGCGATCAGCAACAACGCGAATACTATATTGCACACTATCCGGATTAGGGAGCAGACTATTGTTCAGATAAAGGGTATAGCGTCCGTTTTTATCGGCTTTATTTTTAACAATAAAACGATCTTCACTTCTTCGTTCTGCTTCTAAAACGGCATCACTTCCTTCAAAATGAAAATCTACAGCCTCTGTTTGGGCTGCCTGAATATCCCAGGTCAATTGTGTTCCTTCCGGGACTATAAGATCCCCTATATTTTTAAGTTCTTCGTCTTTGCGACCGGTATAAGCAGGATAATCCAGCCCTATATCAAAAGAAATAATCCCGGGTTTTTTAATGACGCTTAGAGTGAAATCTTTTGAATGTACAGGTCCTGCATAAATATTAAAAGGGGTGTCTTCTCGGACGTTTTTAAAGTGATAAGAGAAAGTCCCTTGATCATCCTGACGCATCCGGTAGGAATAATTGTCAATCTCAATATATACTTCAGCCGGCATCATTGATCCTTCGGTGGTGACTTCCAGCGTATAATCTTCATATTGAACAACCGAAAGAGATTGATTCGGGTTGACGATAAAGCTAAAAGGAGCAGCGCGTTCGTATACTTTATTGGTGTGAATAAGTCGGGTAGTGCTATCGCGAATAATACTGGGGGCTGCCACCAGAAATACAAGCAGAATCAATAATGGTGGCAGGGCATATCGCAGATACTTTTTGTTTTTGGAAAGATCTACTGCTTTTTTAAAGGGAACAACTTCTATTTCCTTTGTTTTTTGTTCGATACCTGCAAATAATAATTCCGGATGACCACCCAGCGTATCCGCTTGTCTTTTAAGTTGAAGGATATTGAGAAGTTTGTCCTGCACATGACCAAAGTGCTGCCCGATAATACCGGCTGCCTGATCATGGGAGATGACTTTCCCTAATCGATAATATTGAGCCAAAGGATAGAAAACAAGGTAGCCCAGACTTGCGATTGCCATTCCGATGAATGACAATAATAACATCAATCGTGTTCCACTGCTAAAATAAAACTCATGCTCCAGAAGATTGTACACCAGAAAAACACCGAGCAGTCCACCGAAGGTGATTAAGCTGCCGCGAATAAGTTTATTCAGGTAATATCGCCTTGTGAATGCATCCAGTTTTTGGATCAGAAGGTCGTAACTGCCAGTTTGCCCCATATGCTTGTTAAATAGTATACCTTGAAACGAGATCAGCCCATAAATAATTCCTCATGCTGATCGCTATAAATAGTAGACTAAGTAACAAAATAGGGGTAAATAATAGTACTTGTCAAGTGCCTTTTTGACAGAATGGTCCGGGAATGGGGTATTTAGCCGACTGAATGTGTATAATATGCTGATAAACAGTAGTTAATGTTCTTTTAGAGGTGGAATAAATGTCGTTTAAAGTGTCAATTTATTTGGAATTTTATTACCGCAGGCCATTTTAAGATTAATCCTTCAGTTCAGATATCTTTGTGCTTGCAATTCACCTACATGACAACTGATCAAATTACATATATCGTTTTTGGTGCTCTTTTAACCATGGCGCTCGTTTTTGACCTTGGTTTGTTGAGTAAAAAAAACAAAACCATTACTATACGACAGGCGCTCAATCAGACATTTTTCTGGGTAGGGCTGGCGATTGGTTTTTTTGTATTCGTTTGGATTGAAAAAGGTCAGGTATTGGCGTTTGAATATATCAGTGCTTACCTGATGGAGTGGAGTCTGAGCATTGACAATATCTTTGTTTTCATCCTGATATTTTCTTCCTTCTCAGTAAAATCAAACTACATCCCAAGGGTGTTATTGATAGGGATATTAATGGCCATTGTCTTTCGGGTTATATTCATTACCGTTGGGGTAGCATTAGTGGATCAGTTTCATTGGATTCTATACCTCTTTGGCGTTTTTCTTGTGTATACCGGCTATAAGATGTTTGTTTCGAATGAAAGTGAAGAATTTGATCCTCATGATACAAAGGTTTATAAGTGGATAATCAAAGTTTTGCCGGTGGTCAAACATGATGGAGAAGGTCAGTTTGTCATCACTGAAAAAGGCAAGCGTTTTTACACTTCTTTAGCCGTGGTGGTGCTTATGCTGGCTGCCATTGATCTGGTGTTTGCCCTGGACTCTATTCCTGCGGTGATGGGCATATCCCGCAATAAAATGGTCATCTATACGTCAAATATATTTGCTGTACTTGGGTTAAGGTCATTGTTTTTTCTATTGCGTGGAGCCGTATCAAAATTTGACTATCTCCAGCAGGGTATTGCTGTTGTTTTAGTTTTTATTGGGATCAAAATGCTGGCCGAAAAATGGCTTGAGCAATGGCTTGACAAACAAACGATGGTCATGATCTCTCTTGGGGTGATTCTGGTTTGTATAGCGTCCTCTATCTTCTATTCTATATTTATTAATAAACCCGGTGTCCCGGGAGATATGAAAGATGATTCAGTAAGGAAGCCATAAACTTCAAAGCAGGTCGCTATTTCAATGACCTTCGGAAGGCCTCATCCTTATTTCTTTTTACTTTTACACTCCGGATATCTAAAAAGGCCGGCACATGGATATGGACAAGGATAGTTTGCTGCCAATACTCGGGACCCTGTATCCCTGGAGACGCCATATCATGTGGGTTACGGTAGGTGCTTTTGTATTAAGTGCACTTCTTTCCTTGCTGATGCCTAACTACTATGAAGGTAAAACAGTCTTTTACGCAGCCAGTCAGGATCTCTTCAAACCGGAAAAGGTATTTGGTGGGGGCAATTCTGAGATGTACTATTATGGAAGCGGAGAGGATATAGATCGAATTCTGACCATTGGGAATTCGCATATGGTGGTAGACTACTTGATTGATTCTTTTGATTTATGGTCTGTCTATGATATTAAACCATCCGCTCCCAGAGCCAGATATAAGATGCGCAAGGCTTTTCGGGAGAACTTCAAAATATTGCTTACGAAACAGGACGCGCTGGAGTTGACTGTTGAGGACAAAGATCCGGATCGTGCAGCAGAAATGGCCAATGTGGCTACCAACCTCATCGATCAGGAGGTAAAATCCATTATCAAAAACAGTCAGAAAGCGCTTGCATCTTCCTATAAAAAGGCGATTAACAGCAAGGAGAAGCTTATGCAGAACAATCTGGATAGTCTCATTTTCTATCGGGAGAAATCCGGTATTTATGATCCTGTCGGTCAAACTGAAATCCTGGCTACCCGAATTACTGAGGTTACTAATTCTGTTGAACGTGAAAAGGCCGCTCTTGAGTCCTTGCGCAAGGGTAATAACTCTTCTAAACTGAGAGATACAATAGCTGTCATTGAAGCGCGCATTACGGGATATAGTCGCGAGCTCGCCATTCTGAATGGAGATGATCCGGATGCCAACTATAGTTTAAAAAACTTTAATAAGGCAAAAGGAAAAGTTGAATTGTTGGAATCAAGATATTTCCGATCCTACGAACAGGTTGGTTTTGATCTGGAAAAGCTTAAGTTGTACAATGCAGCTATTGAAATAGATGTTCCTACCCTACATATGATTGAATCCGCGGAGGTCCCAAATATGAAAAGCAGACCACGCAGATCCATCATCGTTCTGGCCTGTACGATCGCAGCCTTCTTATTTAGTCTTGCTGCGGTCATGGTCATTGAATCTTATCGGCAATTTGACTGGAACACTCTTCTTAAGAAATAAGCAGACCAATCAGTTCTGTTCTCCATTACCTCGGCTCCTGGGGCTTCAATCTAAAGGTTATTTTGCCGTTTAGAAGCTTATCTGTGGGAAATAGGCACATTCTTTGCCACATATTACATTTACTAATGATATTTGAGCAATGACAGGGGTAATGTCTGTAAAAATTGGGCATAGAATGGATCGAAGAGCTGGTTTTTT
>JAHEAR010000022.1:34989-40538 GCA_024642665.1 Bacteroidota bacterium | reverse complement strand
TTATCTGTGGGAAATAGGCACATTCTTTGCCACATATTACATTTACTAATGATATTTGAGCAATGACAGGGGTAATGTCTGTAAAAATTGGGCATAGAATGGATCGAAGAGCTGGTTTTTTTATCAAAAACGAGTACTTTTACTACTCATTATGTAATAAAGTACAATGATTGAAACACTGATCTCTTCCAAAACGCGAATTAAGCTCTTATTGAAGTTTTTTCTAAATAGCAGTTCGAGATCTTATTTGCGAGGTCTTGAATCGGAATTTGGTGATTCTACGAATGGTATTCGTCAGGAGCTCAACCGATTTGAAGAAGCCGGTATGCTTAAAACCTGCACAGAAGGCAATAAGAAATATTTCCAGGCGAATACAGAGCATCCGCTCTATAAAGAGATTCATAATATCCTGATTAAATACATTGGATTTGACACAATCATTGATACAGTCATTGAACGCCTTGGTGAAATTCAAAAAGTGTATCTCATTGGTCAGCTTTCAAATGGCCTCGATAGTCCGGTGATAGACTTGTTACTCATCGGTGATTTAGATGAAAACTATCTGGTCAATCTCATCCGCAAAGCAGAACCGCTTATTAAAAGGAAAATCAGGTATATCATTTATCGAAATGCTGAATTTCCTGCTATAGATTGGAAGCAGTTTGAACCTCAACCTTTATTGTTATGGACTCGGGACAACTAGCGGAGAAACGTATTTCGACGACGAATACATTTCGTCGAGCAGGTATGACTACGTCTGTCGGCGTACAGGAATGGCATGTCCTTCGGACAAAAACAAAATGTGAAAAATACGTACGGGACAAAGTCATGGCCATGGGCATGGAAGCTTTTGTTCCGTTAAAAAAACGAACAGCAAAATACAATCGGAAGGTTAAGGTATATGAATTGCCTCTGATCACCTGCTATACATTTGTTCGGCTAGACAAGCAAAGAAGAAATCAGGTGTTGGCTTTACCGTATGTACAGGGATTTTTGCGCATGGATGGCAAGGACTGTCATGTGAGTGATCAGGAGATGCAATGGTTGTACAAAGTTAGTGGAGCAGACATGGATGTGGCCACGGAAATATTAAGCATGGAGATGGGTGATCGAGTCATGCTGGCCTATGGACAGCTTGCCGGCATGGAAGGGACGATTCTTTCCCATCGGTCAAAGCATGAAGTTATCGTAGCGTTGGAGAGCCTTGGATTACAAATGGTGATTCAGGTAGATCCAACAATACTTGTCAAAGTATAATAAAATGCATACTCCGGATGGAGTGTGCATTCAGCATAAAGTGTAGTATACTCTTCGATGATCAGTTTGAATGATTGTTCGATGAGAAAGGCTTTTGGAATAACATTGGCGTATAGGTTGCGACTTATCGAATGGCGAAGCCATGTTTAGGTGAGAAAAGAGATAAGAAAAGTTCTTGTATTGAGAAAAGTTTAGCACTTAGCGCCTCAGGCGCTTGTTGTTTAGAGAGTTTAGTAATAATAGGTTTTCTTCGTAATTCACACACACTCACGTCTGGCGGACGTAATCTACGCTGCGCTCCGACAAAGCACTAAATCATCTAAGGTTAATTAATGTATAATATTCATTCCATAGCAGACAGAACGATTTCAAGATCAGAAAAGGAAAATCGGCTTGGTCAGCGGGCAAAAGTCTTTTGGTTTACCGGACTATCGGGATCAGGAAAAAGCACCTTGGCGATAGCCATGGAAAGAAAGCTTTTTGACCTGGGTTATCAGGCCGTGATTCTGGATGGGGATACGATTCGGACAGGTATCAACAACAATCTTACCTTTTCACCGGAAGATCGCGAAGAAAACATTCGTCGCATTGCGGAAGTGGCAAAACTGTTTTTGGAGAGTGGGATGATTTGTATTGTGAGTTTTATAACACCTGCCCGTGACATGCGCCAGCGCGCTAAAGAAATCATAGGTGCAGATGATTTTGTAGAGGTGTTTATCGACACACCTTTAGCGATATGTGAAGCCAGAGATGTGAAGGGTCTATATAAAAAAGCGAGGGCTGGCGAAATTCAAAACTTTACAGGAATAGATGCACCCTATGAGCCCCCTGTGCAACCGATGATTCATATTCAAACAGGAACTGAAGAAGTTGAACAATCATTATCAACATTGTTTGCTAAAGCATCTCTACTGATAAAGTGGTAATTCAAAAAAAACTATACTGATAAACCTGAACGTAAATGATTGTTTTAAGACAATCCCATAGATAACATTCTTTATACATGAAGTACTACTTAAATCACCTTGAAGAACTGGAATCAGAATCCATTTTCATTTTACGAGAAGTCGCTGCTCAATTTGAAAATCCGGTATTATTATTTTCCGGAGGAAAGGACAGCATTCTGATGGTCTATCTGGCGATCAAGGCATTTCATCCTGCCCGTGTACCATTTCCATTATTGCATATTGACACGGGGCATAATTTTCCGGAGGCACTCGAGTATCGTGACTGGCTTGTCGATCATTACAATCTGCGCTTAATCATTGGTTCTGTTCAAAAAGCAATTGATGAAGGAAAGATCGTTGAGGAAAAGGGGTTCAATGCCAGTCGAAATAATCTGCAGACGTATGTTCTCCTCGATGAACTTGAAAAGGGAAAGTATGATGCTGCATTAGGTGGTGGACGCAGAGATGAAGAAAAGGCTCGCGCGAAAGAACGATTTTTTAGTCATCGAGATGAGTTTGGTCAATGGGATCCAAAAAAGCAACGCCCGGAACTGTGGAATCTTTTTAACGGGAGAAAAAATTTTGGGGAGCACTTCAGGGTCTTTCCAATCAGTAACTGGACAGAACTGGATGTATGGAATTATCTCGCTTTAGAGAAAGTTCCACTGCCTTCACTTTATTTTGCGCATCAGCGAAAAGTTTTTGAAAGAGATGGTGTGATCCTTCCGGATTGCGAGTACATCACCAGACGTCCGGAGGAAGTAGTTAAAGAGGAGATGATTCGTTGTCGAACGATAGGGGATATGACATGTACCGGTGTGTGGCGATCATCTGCTACTACCCTGGAAGAAATTATAGAAGAGGTAGCCACCTCCCGAATGACGGAGAGAGGTGGAAGATCTGATGATAAGCGCAGTGAGACCAGCATGGAGGATCGGAAGAAGCAGGGATATTTTTAATAGAGCTGTATCATTGTTCATGCGTTTAGAGGGTTTAGATCAGCGCCTTTGGCACTTAGGTTTAGAGGGTTTAGTATAGGGATCACACGATGATTAAATAAACTAAACACTATCATCTTTAGATGATAGACCTCAACCTCGACACCGTGAGGAGTCGAAACTCAACCTTCTCAACTCAGTGACAACAGACCATGCATAGTTCATGAGTTTAGAAGGTTTAGATCAGCGCCTTTGGCACTTAGGTTTAGAGGGTTTAGTATAGGGATCACACAATGAATAAAAAACTAAACGCTATCATCTTTAGATGATAGCACTCAACCTCGACACCGTGAGGAGTCGAAACTCAACCTTCTCAACTCAGTGACAACAGACCATTCATAGTTCATGAGTTTAGAAGGTTTAGATCAGCGCCTTTGGCGCTTAGGTTTAGCGGGTTTAGTTTTAGGAAGGTTCATATGCTTACGAGATTATCACGAAAGAAGATCAAAAAACTAAACCTTATCATCTTCAGATGATAGACCTCAACCTCGACACCGTGAGGTGTCGAAACTAAACTCTCTAAACACACGGAAAACTGAATAATCAATGACAAAGAAAAATCAAGCTGACACAGTAGACTCTTCCATCGAAATACTACGTTTCACTACAGCAGGTAGTGTGGATGACGGAAAATCAACGCTCATTGGAAGACTGCTATATGATAGCAAGTCCATCTTTCAGGATCAGTATGAAGCGATAGAGGAAGTATCAAAACGAAGAGGAGAAGAAGAAGTCAACTTTGCGCTTTTGACAGATGGACTAAAGGCTGAGCGCGAACAAGGGATAACGATTGATGTAGCCTATCGTTATTTTTCTACGCCACAAAGAAAATTTATTATTGCTGACACGCCCGGGCATATTCAGTATACACGTAACATGGTGACGGGTGCAAGCACTGCCAATGTCGCGTTGGTTTTAGTGGATGCGCGACAAGGCGTTCTCGAACAGACCCGCAGGCATGCCATCATAGCAAGTTTGTTGCAGATACCGCATCTCGTGATTTGCATTAATAAAATGGATCTGGTCGATTACAGCGAGGAGGTGTATAAAAGCATCCAGAACGATTTTGAAAACTTTGCCGGAAAACTGGATGTGCATGATGTCAGTTTTATTCCGATTTCTGCTCTCCGAGGTGACAATGTGGTGGATCGCAGTGACAAGATGCCGTGGTTTCAGGGCGCTACCTTATTGTATTATTTGGAAAATGTGCATATCGCCAGTGACTACAATTTTATAGATTGTCGGTTTCCGGTTCAGTATGTGATCAGGCCCTATTCTGATGAGTATCATGACTATAGAGGGTATGCCGGAAGAGTAGCCGGTGGAATATATAAAAAGGGAGATGAGGTCATGTTGTTGCCCTCCGGTTTTACCACGCGCATTAAAAAAATCGAAACATATAATGGTGAATTAGAGGAGGCTTTTCCCCCGATGAGTGTGACGATGCATATTGAGGATGATTTTGACATATCGCGAGGAGACATGATTGTACGGGTCAATAATGTGCCAAGACAGGAGCAGGATATTGATTTGATGATTTGTTGGTTTCACGAAAAGCCCTTGCAGGAAAGAGGTAAATATATTTTGCGTCACACCACTAAAGAGGCAAGATGTATTATTCGGGAAGTGCGATATCGTATGGATGTAAACACTTTGCATCGTGATGTAGACAGTCGGTTGATCAATATGAATGATATTGCCCGTATATCCATTCGCTCGACGTTGCCTTTGTTTGTCGATGCGTATAATAAAAACAGGATTACGGGAAGTGTTATTCTCATTGATGAGGGCACGAATGAAACGGTAGCGGCGGGGATGGTGATTTGACCCCGGCTGTGACTTATTCTTTGGGTCATGCGTTTAGAGGGTTTAGAGCAGTGTCTGCGACTCTTAAGTTTAGAGGGTTTAGTTTTTGGATGGGTCATGCGTTTAGGAGGTTTTCTCGCTTAGCGGGATGCGCGTCGATGGCACCTGGCGTTTAGAAGGTTTAGCACTGCAAATTGGTGACAGATTATGTATCGCTCGATGATCATAAAACTAAACGCTATCATCTTTGGATGATAGTACTCAACCTCGATACCGCAAGGTGTCGCAACTAAACCCTCTCAACACAAAGACAACAGCGTAATTAATACTACACACATGTTCTATTTCGAGTTCATCCAGTAGAAGCAATTAATAATTATGAGCATATTTAGAGAATTACAACTCAAAAGCAAATCCCTGAGCGTTACGGGTCTCGGTTATGTTGGCTTGCCCCTGGCTTTGGAGTTTGCCAAACACTTTCGGGTCATTGGTTTTGATGTCAATGAGGGAAGAGTGGCTATGATGCGAAAAGGAATTGATC
>JAHEAR010000022.1:0-34889 GCA_024642665.1 Bacteroidota bacterium | reverse complement strand
AGCGTTACGGGTCTCGGTTATGTTGGCTTGCCCCTGGCTTTGGAGTTTGCCAAACACTTTCGGGTCATTGGTTTTGATGTCAATGAGGGAAGAGTGGCTATGATGCGAAAAGGAATTGATCCTTCTAAAGAGCTGGAGTCTTCCGCTTTTGAGGGATGTGATATTGTGTTTACTTCTGACCCGGAAGATTTGAAGCAGGCCCATTTTCACATTATTGGTGTACCGACAGATATTGATGCCCATAAGGTGCCGGATCTAAATCCTCTACTTAAAGCAAGTGCAAGTGTGGGGAGTATTTTAAAGGAGGGCGATTATGTGGTGTATGAAAGCACTGTGTATCCCGGATGTACGGAAGAGGATTGTTTGCCGGTACTGGAAAGGGCTTCGGGGCTTAAAGGGGGGAAGGGTTTCAAATTTGGCTATAGTCCTGAACGGATTGTCCCCGGAGATAAAGTAAGAACACTGACCAGTATATTAAAAATTGTCAGTGGAAATGATTCGGAGGCATTGGTAGAAATATCTAAAGTGTATGGAGAAATTATCACAGCAGGATTGCATCGAGCGTCTTCCATAAAAGTTGCCGAGGCGGCCAAAGTGATTGAAAATACACAGCGTGATATCAACATTTCACTGATGAATGAACTGGCGATTATATTTGATCGCATGGATATTGATACGCGAGAAGTCATTGAGGCGGCCGGTACGAAATGGAATTTTCATAAATACTATCCTGGTTTAGTCGGAGGACATTGTATCAGTGTGGATCCATTTTATCTGATGCATAAATCGCGCAAGCTGGGGTATGAACCACAAGTGATTGCGGCGGGACGTCGTGTCAATGATTACATGCCGCACTTCATTGTTAAGAAAGTGGTACAAGCCCTCATTGAAAGTGGAAAAAATCCCGGTGAGTGCAGTGTGTTGGTGATGGGGATTACATTTAAAGAAGACGTGGCGGATATACGAAACAGTAAAGTCGTTGAACTCGTCAAAGAATTGACAGACTTCTCTATTCTGGTGGATGTGATCGATCCACATGCCTCTGTGGAAGAGGTAAAGGAAAAATATGGAATTGATTTAAAGAGAGCACCTGAAAGAAAGTATGATGCTGTAGTCGTAGCAGTGGGGCATAAGGAGTATGTGACCCTATCGGCTGATGCATTGAAAGAAATTTCATTGAATGATGTGATGGTGTTTGATATAAAAGGAGTGCTTGATATTGCTAAAGAGTTTCATTATACAAGATTATAATCTTTTGAACTATCACAGATTGAATAATAGCTATTCTGTATTTTTTAAATGGTTATGGAAGAAAAAACCATTCCTTCTAAATTTCTTTGATTTTTCAATAAAGAATATCACGCTGATATTCTTTAGCTGGGCAGTACTCATTTTAGTCTTTGGTTGTAAGACACCGGAAACCCCGATTAGTAATATGAGCAATAGCCGGATGATTGAAACAGAAAAAATGGTATCTATCAAAGGGCCGATTCATTTCAATGATCCGGTTGTGTTTGATAAAGAGGTTACTATTTATCCGGAGGCTTTCATCACAACGAGTGATGATGGAAAGATTACATTTCAAAAGAACCTGAATATTCTTGGGGACTCGCAGGTATTTGATATCAATGCAAATGTTGAATTTGGGGGCCATAGTATTGGAAAGATCAATGTGGGTTGGTTTGGTGCTAAAGGATATGATCAGGAAGACGACACCAAGTCATTTCAAAAAGCACTTGAATTGGCTTCCGAGTATAATAATTCTGTTACTGTTTTTATACCGACCGGATATTATTATATCAACGAGCAATTGATGGTTGGAAACAGAGCACCAATTAATAAATCGATCAATCTTCAAGGGGAAGGTATGAGCAGGTCCACCAATCAGGGATCCAGCTTAGTTTGGAATGGCCCGGTGGGGGGCACAATGCTATTGTTTAAAAACAATTATCTCAACCTTGTTGAATTTTTAGATTTTGCTTCTGAATACAGATGTGAGCTAAAAAGCAATATTGAGCTCAGGTATCAAATCTATCAGATGGAATTCAGGGACTGCTCTTTTTCCGGTAGTGCAGGAATAGAATCTTCAAACATTGATTTAAATAGCGGAAGTTCAGATCAGGTCTCAGAGATAAGTTTTAAAAATTGCATTTTCAGAGGTAAGACTTACGACAATAAAGTGTGGCATACAGTGGCCGCGGTCAAAGGTGGGAAGGCGAATACAAAAAACATTTATTTTGAGAAATGTTCTTTTTTGGGGTATAATGAAGCTGCGATTGACATTGAAGTTTCAGCGATCCTGAATGTCAGCCAATGTGCATTTGCGCATAATCAAGTCGATATTGTTTGTATGCTCTGCGGTACACTTGCTTCAAGTAACTATAGCGAGCAATCCAGATCCTTTTTTAAAAACACGGTTTCGAGCAATCTTTCCTTTACAACCTTGACAAATAATTATTTTGATGGACATCCTGAAGAAGATTATGTCATTACGAATGGAGCGGGAAGTCTCGTTTTGTTAAACAATAATTTTGGAGGCTCCGGGGGTCTTGATTCTGTCAATCTGATCAAATGGAGCAATAAGAATATAAGTAGTATTTATAGTGCCGGAAATTATTTCAGAAATAACGATGCGATAAAAAACCCTTTTGATTTTACTGGATCAACTATTGAAGAAGCTGGCATCCTACAGTCGAAGGGAGACAAAATGGGTATGAATGGAGCGTCATCCAGGCCTTTGATAATTTCTAAGTGAAAAAAGATTCTTGTTTATTGGAAGACTATTATGCTAAACGATAATGGCCAATAGTTTGAAGAAAAAAAATTGTATTTGAATTATGATGGGTAAAAAGGTACTCGTGATTACCAGCGAAAGCTCTTATGCTGTCGGGAATTTATTTATTAAGGCACTTATTGATTCCGGGCATGAGGTTAGCGCTTTTGATTTATTTAAATCGTTGTCAAAGTATATTCGTGGAGGTTTTATTGGAAAGAAGGTAAATACGTTTTGGCCCGTCGAAGCCTGGCGCCGGAAAGCTAATAGAGAGCTTGCAGTATTCATTCAAGAGTTCAAGCCGGATCATCTGTTCATTAGTGGCGATAACCCAGTTAATATCGGTACGTTGGCATTTGCTCATTCTATTTTACCCAACTTAAGGGTTACTCAATTTTGGCCGGATACATTGGTGAATCTATCCATGTCTGTTACGCATATGAGTTCTCAGGTAGATATTATGGCCTCTTACAGCAGTACTGCATTAGAGCAATTTAAAGCAATGGGATATCGGGAGTGTGTCTGGATGCCATTTGCCGGGGACGTTGATTTTCTGGTGGAACAGGAATCTGAAGTATTTCAGGAAAAATTTGACTTTGACTGCAGTTTTGTTGGCGGTTGGAGACCGGAAAGGGAGCGAGCCTTATCCAATATTGCCAAATCACTTCCATCTATTCGTTTAAAAATTGTAGGGCCTTTGTGGAGTAAGAAAGTCAGAAACAAAAGTTTACTTCCATTTATCGATGACAAACCAAAATATGGAAAAGCGTTTGGGGCTTTTATAAGGACCTCCAGAATAAATTTAAATATCATCGATGATACCAACTTTCCGGCCGCGAATATGAGATTCTTTGAGATACCTGCTGCCGGAGGTCTACAGTTGTCCTCTTCTTGTCCCGAACAAGCAAATTTATTTGTGGATGGAGAGCATTTATTTTATTTTTCGGATCTTGAAAATATGGTAGAAAAGATAGCATTTATACTTGCGCATCCTGATCTGGCCACAAAAATCAGAAAACAATCACATCAGTATATTAAAGATCATCATACCTATCATCATCGTATGAAATTGATCCTATAAATTCAAAATGCAATCTTATGGCTAATATTTTGGTTACCGGCGGCGCCGGTAACATTGGAGGCAGTCTTGTCAACCGACTTGTACAGAATGCTGATCACTTTGTGGTGGTGGCTGATAACCTTTTGACCGGGGCAGTGGACAAATTACCGAATAGCTCATTTGACAACTGGAAGTTTATCAAATCTGATGTGAATGATTACCGGGATATCAGCGCTATCATGCTCGCGCATAATTTTGATTATGTATTTCACTATGGAGCAGTTGTTGGTGTTAAACGAACATTGGATAATCCAAAATTGGTGCTTGATGATATAGAAGGCATCAAGAATGTTTTGAATCTCTCAAAGAATACCGGGGTCAGGCGTGTTTTCTTTTCTTCTTCGTCTGAAGTGTATGGCGAGCCGGTTGAAATTCCGCAATATGAAGATACTACACCGCTGAATTCCAGGTTGCCCTATGCGATTGTAAAAAATGTAGGGGAGGCTTTTTTTAAATCCTATCATCAGGAGTATGGTCTGGCGTATACTATTTTTAGATTTTTCAATACGTATGGTCCCCGCCAAAGCACTGATTTTGTCATTTCAAAATTTATTGAGAGTGCTTTGCATGGTAAGGATTTAACGATCTATGGAGAGGGAAACCAGACCCGCACGTTTTGTTATATAGATGATAATCTCGATACCATTGAGCGAATATTACAAACAGGGGATTGTAAAAATGACGTGATCAATATTGGGAGTGATGAAGAGGTGACCATCTATCAATTGGCTGAAAAGATAATTTCAATCCTGAAATCAAAATCAAAAATTGTGCATTTGCCACCCTTAAAGGAAGGGGATATGTCACGCAGGAAACCTGACATTTCAAAAATGAAAAAGATACTTGGCAAGCCGTTAATCTCCCTGGATGAAGGGATTCGCTTGACCGTCGAAAAAAGAATGTTCTGACATGGAGTCACGCAACATCTATTTTGTTGTTTCCCACCCGATACAATACTTTGTGCCACTTTATAAACATATTGCCCGTCAGGAGGATGTTCATTTAAAAGTACTTTATCTCTCAGAGCAAACTTTAAAGGGTAGCGAAGACAAACAGTTTGGTGTTAAATTCATATGGGATCTTCCCCTGCTTGAAGGTTATGCTTATACGTTTCTAAAGAATATTTCATGGAGACGTAAACGCCCTTCGGGTTTTTGGGGATATATTAATCCCGGTCTCATATGGTCGCTTTGGCAATTACCGAAAGGCTTAGTAGTGATTAGCGGCTGGAATTCATTCACTGAGATTTTGGGCTATTTCTTCGGGCGGCTTTTTGGACATACAGTTAGTATTCGCTGTGATGCGCCATTGTTTAAAGAAGAAAATCGATTCGGATTAAGAGCTGGTATGAGGAGATTTTTTATTGGGAAGGTTTTGTTTAAATATGGTTTGGACAGATTTTTATATTTAGGGTCTGAGAATTATGCATTTTATAAATTTTACCAGATCCCTGATAACAAACTAACCTATACGCCTTTTTCCGTTGATAATGATCGTTTTCGATCTGCAATTAGCACCCTTAACAGGGAAGCAGAAAGAAAAGAACTGGATATAAGCCCGGAAGATTTCGTTGTTCTGTTTACAGGAAAATTGATTGATATTAAACGCCCGTTCGATTTATTAAAGGCTTTCAGCCATCTGAATATTATCAACAAGAAATTAGTACTGGTAGGAGATGGAATGCTTAGAAAAAAGATGGAGGATTCTGTAACACAGGAAGGAATTGAAAATGTTCATTTTGTCGGTTTCGTAAATCAATTGGTGCTTCCCAAGTATTATTTGATTTCTGATGTTTTGGTTTTAAGCTCTGAAACTGAAACATGGGGTCTTTCCATCAATGAAGGGATGGCCTGCCATCTGCCGGTAGTCATAAGTGATACAGTTGGTTGTGGAAAAGATCTCGTAATAGCAGGTCAAAATGGATATATTTATCCCAAGGGAGATATCCCCGCTTTAACGGCGTCGTTGCATGCTGTGTATAAAGACTTTTTACAGGGAGGAAAAATGGGGATTGTATCATCTGAAATTATTGACAATTTTTCTGTTGCGAAAACAGCTGATGGAATATTGGCCGCTGCCATCGAAGTGAAATGATTATTAAAGAAAGACTCTTAGTTTTTTGATCAGAAAAAGATTGATTTCAGCGATATCAGGAAATGTTCTGATACAAGGTATTAATGCTGTCATCCAGGTATTAGGTATTCCTATACTGCTGAAATACTGGGGGGTAAATTATTACGGGGAGTGGCTTATTCTCTTTACAATTCCCTCGTACATTGCGATGAGTGATATGGGACTGGGAACTTCTACGACCTCCGAACTGTCGATGCTTGTAGAAAGAGGAAAAGATGAAGAGGCGATGAACATCCTTCGCAACACCTTCTGGTTTATTTTAACCGTTGGGCTTATTCCTTTTTTACTACTGCTTCTGTCGGTTATGGTTTTGCCTTGGTATGATTGGTTGAACTTTACTGAGATATCACCACGCGAATTCACAGCATCTTTTTTCCTGTTAATATTATACATCTATTTAGCCTTGTTTTTGACACTGCCATTGGGATATTATCGCGTCCAGAAAATCTACCATAGGGAACGCTATATTTCTGCCTTATTCAGAGTGATTGAGTTTCTCTTGATTGTCCTTGCGATCGTGGCAGGATTTAAGGCGATCATGGTGGCCTTTATTTATTTGTTCATCAGGCTCCTTCAATTTGTTTTTGTGATTTATGATTTATCCACCAAGTTTGAGTCTTTCAGGCTTTTACCTTTCAAGATGGAATTTAAGTCCATCAAACATTTGCTAAAACCGGGATTGTCAACAATGACGATTTATATGGGTCAAAACCTTATTGTTCAGGGATTGGTCACAATTATTGGCATAGGCCTCGGAAGTGCTTATGTTGTTTTATTTACTGTTACGAGGACACTAGTTAATATGGTTAAACAAGTTGTGGGAGTTATTAATTTGTCGATTACTTCAGAATTTAGCTATGCCTTTGGAGCTAAGGATTATGCCCTGCTAAGGAAATTATTCAACGGAGCTAATAAGTGGAATGCGGTAATGGCGATTAGCTTACTTCTTATGCTTTATATTTTTGGACAAGATATTCTACAGCTTTGGACGAAAGGTAAAGTAGTACTGGTAGAACCTTTTTTTCTATTCATATTACTGGGCACGTTCATCAATACGATATGGAATATACGTCTTGTCTTGCTGGTGTCTACTAATCAATTAGGCTATACCGGAATTGCCTTTTTAATCGGGGCTGTCATCCTGGTCTGTAGTAACATCCTTTTGATTAAACAATTCGGGATTAATGGAGTAGCAGCAAGTATTATCTTTTTTGAAGTAGCTATGCTTGTAGTCATGTGGATTGTCAGTCAGAGAATTTTGCACCCTGTCAATGAATCTTTGTCATCGTGAAGTTTGGGAAGTATAGCAATTTAAAGATATTTTCGGCTGTTGCGGTTGGCTATGTTTTGCTTATTGCTTTTAAAGTGCAGCCGCTGGACGCATTCATAATATTATTTACAGGGCTTGTCGTTTTTGTTTTTCTCAGGAACTTAACAAAGGAGATTAATATATTAGATGTAACAGCCATGGCGGCTTGTATATCCTATCTTCTTATGCCATTGATTACCTATAATGTTTTTCATGAGCATCAAAAGCTGGCAGCATTATGGCGAACGTTCATGGTGGTTAGCAAGGAGGATTATTTTTATTTAGCACTTCCGGGTACTGTAGCATTAGTCATGGGGCTTTGGATGCCCAGGTTTTTTAAAGTTGAACAAAGTGATGCTGAAATATTTAATTCCGTGCGGAGCTATTTGTCGAATAAAAAGGCGATAGGCGTTGTCCTGATTTTAGTGGGCTTGCTGGCTGTGCCGCTTATCAATTTAGTCCCGGTGGGCTTAAGGGCATTGTTATACTATGCAAGTCAGCTCACTTATATAGGTGTATTTTATTTGCTGTATTCCAAAATACAAATGAGATCAATCGCCATTGCTTTCATCATATCTCTCATGTTGGCTCAAAGTGTGTACACCGGAATGTATGGTGAGTTGGTGTATTGGAGCATCCTGGGATCAATCATGTTTCTGGTAGGGAATAAGCGATTTACAATGTTTTATCGGGTTTCATTACTAATAGTGGGCGTCGTATTTATTTTTTTACTTCAATCGGTAAAGCATGATTATAGAGATGTAGTATGGAAAGGGGCAGAAAGAGGAAATGATCCGGCCCTTTTTTTTTCCTTGTTTTTGGAACGGTTTCAAGATCCGACCTCAATTTTTGAAGAAGATAGAATTTATAAACTTGTTGTCAGGGCCAACCAGGGATATCTCATAGCAAGATCTATGGACCATGTCCCTAAACATGAACCATTTGCTAATGGCGAAACGGTCTATAAATCATTTGCGTCAGCACTTGTCCCAAGATTTTTATGGGCAAACAAACCAGAATCGGGCGGAAGAGCAAATATCTGTCGGTTTCTAGGAGATTGTGGAAAGTATAATTACAGTTACAATATTGGACAACTTGGAGAGGCGTATGTTAATTTTGGTGTTAAAGGAGCCTGGCTGTACATGTTCATGTATGGATTCATGCTGAGTACTTTGTTAAATATCGTTAGACTTTTTTCCAGTAAGCATCCAACATTGATATTATGGATTCCGCTTCTTTTTTATCCGGCGATGGTCGTGGAATCAGATTTACTCACATTTATTAACTCGTTTATAAAGGGGGTAATGTTTTGTATGATTTTTTACTTCAGTATTAAACTCTACCTCAGGATCAATATATAAATAGATAAAGTTGAGTACACAAAGATTGAAGACGGCTATCATTACGGGAATTACGGGGCAGGATGGGGCTTATTTGGCTCAACTATTAGTGGAGAAAAACTATTGCGTGATCGGCATTCATCGGGAGGGCGATGGAAACGATTTTTATCGACTTGAATATTTGGGTGTAAGAGATAAGATTGAATTACTTGGATGTAATCTTTTGGATCCAAAAGCATGCACGGAGTTGCTTAGAAGTTTTGCTCCTGACGAAATCTATAATCTGGTAGCACAAAGTTCAGTCTCTTATTCTTTTAGTAAGCCGCACGAAACCATTGAGTTTAATATCATGACGGTATTAAATTTGTTGGAGGCCATTCGCTCTGTGGACACCAATATCAAATACTACCAAGCCAGCAGTAGTGAAATGTTTGGTAAAATTGAAAGTCTTCCGATATCGACGCATACTCAATTGCATCCAATCAGTCCATATGGAATATCAAAAGCCGCCGGTCACTGGATGGTCAGCCAATACAGGGAGGCGTATGGACTCTTTGCGATTAGCGGTATACTATTCAATCATGAATCCTATTTGAGAACGGATTCCTTTTTTGTGAAGAAGGTCATCAAAGCAGCCATTCGAATCAGCAGAGGATTGCAGACTACGCTTGCGCTGGGAAATATTGATATTAAAAGAGATTTCGGGCATGCCAAAGAGTATGTGAAGGCCATTTGGATGATGATGCAGCTGGATCAACCAACGGATTTTCAGGTTTGCAGTGGAACCTCGGTCTCCTTGCGGCAGATTGCTTTTTATGTATTTGACCAACTCAATGTGGATCACGAACGGATTGTCATTGATCCGGCGTTATTCAGGCCGGCAGAGATCAAAGATATTTATGGCGATAAATCAGAGGTCGAAAAACAAACCGAATGGAAGTATACCTTGACATTTTTTGAAGTGCTCGATATGTTAATTAAAGAGGAATTAGCCAATGATCCATATGAAGCCTAAACTTCAGGTCGTTCATTTTCAAAGAAGACCAAGACACAATGCAAACTTTAGTCTTGAATTTATTTTTGATGATGTACGTCAGAGACTTTCCTCATCTATTGATTTTAAAGTGGATTTGGCGAGATATGAAAGTAATGGTTTTGTGAGGCGATTACTGAATGCCGTTTTTGCTGCCAGAGCGCAAGGCGTGATCAATCATGTAACCGGTGACATCCATTACGTGAATGCATTTTTTCGCAAAAGCAGATCGATCCTCACTATTCTGGATTGTGGTCCAATGAATTCCAATATCTGGTACAAGCGGTTTATTTTTAAACTATTCTGGCTTTACCTTCCAGTTCGGAAAGCAAAATGTATTACGACGATTTCTCAGGCCAGCAAATCAGATATTGTTCGATACGCTAAATGTGACCCGGATAAAGTAGTTGTTATTCCAGTAGCTGTTTCGGAATTATTTAGGCCTTTTGCTAAGGAATTTAATACGGATTGTCCTGTTCTGCTTCAGTTAGGGACAGCGCCAAATAAAAATTTAGAAAGACTAATTCCGGCCTTGGAAAATATTCCTTGCAAGCTTGTGATTGTTGGTCAATTGAATGAAGAACATAAAAGACTACTTACTTTGCACGGCATTCAGTTTGAAAACAAATTTAACCTTTCTCAACAAGAGGTAATCGATGAGTATACTAAGTGTGATATTTTAACTTTCATTTCCACGTTTGAAGGTTTCGGTATGCCGATTATCGAGGCTAATTGGGTAGAGCGTCCTGTCATCGCAGGAAACAATTCCTCCATGATAGATGTGGCAAAAGATGCGGCATTTCTTGTCGATGCTTCTGATGTTTCGGACATCAGAAATGGAATACTCAGATTAATATCAGACAAAGATTTAAGAGAGGATTTGATTGATAAGGGCAGGTCAAATCGTATGCGATTTTCTGGGGAACACATCGCGGAAATGTATTATGATGTCTACGAAAAAGTTTTTAACGAAATAGCAAATTAGTATAATACGGATGTCTAATAATGCTATTTGTAATTTGAAATTTTGGGAATGAAAGTCCTGATGGTCTCTGCAGGATATAAACCTTCATGGATTTATGGCGGTCCAACAATATCAGTAAGTGCGCTTTCAGAAACACTTCAGGACAATAATGTCGATGTAACTGTATTGACAACCAACGCAAATGGAAAGCATGATTTCGCTTATACGAATGGTCAATTGAAGATTGTCGAAGGTGTGCAAGTCTTCTACTATCGAAGGTTAATAGGTGACCCTATCTCTTTTTCTCCCGCTCATACCTGGGGTCTGATAAAGCGCGTAAAACAATATGACCTTGTCCATATTCATGGTTGGTGGAATTGGGTAGCAATTATGGCTCTTTTCATTTGTAAACTATATCAAGTGCCTCATGTGCTTTCGCCAAGAGGAGCATTAAGTGAGTACACCTTCCGCACAAAACATACAATGCGTAAAAAGAATTGGTTGCACAAACTTTTATTCAAAGGCATGCTCAATAGAACCCTCCTTCATGTGACTAGCGAAGAAGAAGCAAGAAAGTTTAAAAATGCTGTGCCAAAAGCCAAAATCATAACGATTCCCAACATTGTTAGTATTCCTGAAAAGTGGAATAAAACTGATGCCAAAAGGGATACTCTTCAACTTATTTTTTTAGGCCGCTTAGATCAAGTCAAGAATCTTGAATTACTTATTGAGTGCTTAAAAGAAGTTGCATTTTCCTATACCTTAACCATCGCTGGAGAAGGAGATCCGGATTATGCGGCTCAATTGCAAAATCTGATTGGCGACTATCACCAGATTAGATTCATCGGACCGGTTTATGATTCTGCAAAATTTGAAATACTTGCAAAGGCAGATTTGTTAGTATTGCTTTCTCATACAGAGAATTTTGGCAATGTAGTGATCGAATCGCTTTCTCAAGGAACAGCAGTTTTATTAAGCAAACACGTTGGTGCCTCAGATTTCGTATTAGATCATGATTTGGGATGGGTAATAGAGCCTGACAAAAGAGTATGTATAAATACACTCGAAAGAATAAACAAGGAACGAGAACGATTAATAGATATTCGACTCAGGGCACCACAGATAATTCAAGCTGAATATAATCCATTTATCATGGCCAGTCGCTATATCAACGAATGTTATAGTTTGGTCAATAAAAAATTTATTACCCATAATGAGACCAGCCCAATTGAATAGCACAGAGACGTTTTCATTAAAAGGTCTGGGTTTGGGAACATCACGACTTGGGCATCATCATACTAAGGCAGAAGCATTATATACACTGGATCTTGCATTTGATCATGGTGTATCTTATTTTGATACGGCACCTATTTATGCCTATGGCTGGTCCGAAAAATTAGTAGGAACATTTGCACATCACAAAAGAGATAAAATTCAAATAGCAACTAAAATTGGTCTTCAGCCATCCGCAATGCTTTCGATGCTACCCTTTGGAATACTTAGCAGCATCAGACAAATAACCATAAAAGTAAAGAAGAAGAATACCGTGGGCTTACCTGCAGGGGTAAGCAGGCATAAATCATTCGATTTTGATCAGGCATGGGCGATGCAAAGTCTTGAAAAGAGTCTTAAGCGCTTGAAAACTGATTATGTTGATGTCCTGCTCCTTCATGAAAGTACAATTGCAGAAGCCAATGGCCCTCAAACTATCCAATTTATGGCGAGGGCTCTTCAATCCGGTAAAGCAAGATCGATAGGCATTGGGTCCGAACTTGAAAAGTTAGAAGATATAGCCACACTACATCCGGAATATAGGGTCGTCCAGCATGAGTATAATTTATGCCATGGCCCCATTTCGAAATTGGAAAATCGAATGATTAATATCCATGGCGTATTTCAAAATGTTGACCGAATTAATTCATTACGACAGAAAGATTGGTTTAAAAGGAATATCAACATAAACCAATTAGATTTTAAGAAAAAAGCTGATGTAATAAGTTTTTGCCTTGCAGGTGCCAAGTATGAAAACCCAAGTGGTATGACTCTATTCTCTTCGTCCAATAATCATCATATCAAGGAAACGATTTCTTCCTGGAAGAATATACCTATTGACAGGCTAACATTTGATCAATCGATTGCTATAATCAGAAAACATATACAAGCAACATGAATTTTACACAATTAACAGGCATTCGAAATTTGGCAAGAAAGTTAGGTATCACCCGACTCCTCTCGTACAAAAGCAGGATGGCCAATACCAAGGAAAGAAAGTATTACGAACAAAACAAACCCAAATTCGCAGCTATTTCTCTTTTAGGCTATGACTATAAACTTCATACAGGCAGCGCATATGAATGGATGAGAGCCAATGCCGTATATCGGGATAAGCATATTCTTGAAAAACTATTAACAAACCTGAAACCCGGAATTAATTTTTGGGATATTGGTGCCAGCATTGGTGCTTATAGTTGTCTTCTGGCACTCAAGAACAAACCAAGCGGGATTGTTTATTCATTCGAACCGGAAGATTCATCAAGGCGCAAACTTGAGTCTAATCTTACATTAAACAATATTTCCAATGTCGTAATTTATGATGTAGCACTTGGTAGTGAAGAAAAACAATTGCACTTAATACTTGCTCATGATGCATCAGCAGGAACCCATAGACTCGATCAGGGTGGGCAGGTAATTTCTAATGAAAATCAGGTAGTCCAGGTAACCACCATAGACAAACTCGTCGAGAAAGATAATTTGAAAATACCTGGTGTAATCAAAATAGATGTTGAGGGATTTGAAGAGCAAGTTTTGCTTGGAGGAAAAGAATCGATTCGGCATAAGGATTGCCGCGCTATAATGATAGAAATGCATTTTTCAATTTTCGCCGAACAAAAAGATAGTGATCGAGCAAACCGTATATGCAAATTGTTGCAAGATGTTGGTTTCAAAAAACTGGATTGGATTGACGCGTCACATTTACTGGCTATAAAGTGATTTTAAACTTTTTAGATGATTCGGCAACAAATTTTGATGCCGATCTCTGTATCATCGGGGGAGGCATTGCGACCTACACAATGTTAAGTACATTGTCATCTTCTTCATTACGGATTTTAGTAATAGAGAGAGGTGGAATGAACGAGAGTCCGGACCAGGAATCGGAGAAAGCCAGTTATATTACAGGCCATCCGTTTTCCGGGCATTTGGAAGGCAGGTATTTCGGTTTGGGAGGCACCTCGGAGTATTGGGGTGGACAAGCGTTACCCCTGGAAGATGATGTTTTCACTCAAAAGGATTGGGTTGATTATTCAGGTTGGCCCATTTCAGCAGAAGATATCAAACTTTATTATTCTAAGGCTGAACGTTTGCTGAAAGTAGATCAGGTAAGTTACGATGCAGACGTTTTTAAGCTTAGGTCATTGCCTCCTTTGCATTGGGATCAATCTGCCATCAAGCTTCACTTTTCGAAATGGAGTCCAAGACCAAACTTAAAACCAAATCTAATTGAATTGTGTTCACAACATACAACAACACATATTTTACTCCATGCGGTCACAACTTCAATTGAATATGATTTAGAAGCACAGCAGGTAAAGAATATAAAGATTCAAAATCATCTTGGAAAAAAGGGAACAGTAAGGGCATCTCATTATGTACTTGCGGCTGGAGGAATCGAAAATGCACGATTGATTTTAGTTTCCGAATCAATACCGGTAAATAAGTGGGTAGGCCGCATGTTTCAAGACCATCCCACTGCGCAGGTCGCCACAATTCATCCTACGAATAGGCAAACGTTGCAAAGTTATTTTGGCTATTTCTTCAAAGGCCGGACTAGATGCCTGCCCAGATTATCCCTGACATCGGAATCGCAAGCGAGGAAGAACATTTTATCAGCAACTGCTTTCATTCAATTTCTTCCGAAACAAGGAAGCTTGTTTGAGGCATCGAAGGGTGTCTATCGTTCTTTAAGTCGGTTAAAAATGCCAACACGGAAAGACTTTCAAAAGTTGATTGTTTCTTTGCGAGATGCGGGAGATATAATTCCTGCGCTCAATGCCTATTGGCTAGGTCGATTTATTTATATAAAGAATAGTAATGCTAGATTGACTATTATGCTGGAGCAATCGCCATCTGAAAAGAGCTTTATAGGGCTCTCTGCAGTTACTGACAGATATGGAATGCCCTTAGCGGAAATACATTGGCATATTTCTGATGACACGATTAAAACCCTTTTAGAATTTTGCCCTATGCTCGAATCACAATTCAAGAATTTGAATATGGGTACGATAATATGGGATAGTTGGCTCCACGAAGATGATGAGACTATTAAACAGCACCTGGCAGATGCCTTTCATCATATGGGGACAACGCGCATGAGCAAAACACAAGCTGCGGGTGTTGTAGATGAAAATTGTTGCCTTCATGGTGTAAATAATCTATTTGTGGCAGGCAGTTCTGTCTTTCCAACTTCAGGACATTCTAACCCTACACTTACCTTTATGGCTCTTGCGATGCGTCTAAGTGAACATATCAAAAGCAAGTTTCAGGTTTAATATCAAAGCGTGCAACCAAATTCTAATATAACAGTCGTCATCCTTGCCTTCAATGAAGAACTTCATATTCGAAGAGCTATCGAAAGTGCCTGGACCATTGCTAGGGTAGTCATCCTGGTTGATTCTTATTCCACTGACAGGACAATAGATATCGCAAAAGAGTTAAATGCAAAAGTCTTACAGAACCCTTTCGTCAATCAGGCACAACAATTTCAATGGGCCATGGATAGCGGACACATCCATACAAAGTGGACCATGCGAATGGATGCAGATGAATATCTCACTCCGCAACTAACAAAAGAGATCCATGGACGCATAGACAAACTACCCTCAGAAGTGTCGGGAGTTGTGTTAAAACGACAAGTCTATTTTATGGGACAATGGATTCGTTACGGGGGGTACTATCCAACCATGCTACTTCGAATTTGGCGAACAGGAGAGGCCGCAATTGAACAACGTTGGATGGATGAACATACGTTTCTCTTGAAAGGAAACTCAATTACATTTGAAGAAGACTTTGTGGATAATAATTTAAATTCACTTAGTTGGTGGACCAACAAGCACAATGATTATTCTACAAGAGAAGCCATTGATATACTCAACACGAATTATCAATTACTTAAAGAAAAAGCAACGGGTGGAAATACTGCAAAAGGAAAACAAGCAGTAGCAAAGCGATGGTATAAAAACAATTTATATCTGAAGCTGCCCCTTTTCCTGAGAGCATTTCTTTATTTCCAGTTCAGGTATTGGATAAAGCTGGGTTTCCTCGACGGACGGAAAGGGTTGGTTTGGCATTTTCTACAAGGGTTCTGGTACAGGTTTCTGGTCGATGCCAAAATCAAGCAAATCGAGTGGTGGGCGAAAACAGAGAATAAGCCGGTTCAACAAATTATAGAGGAAAAATTCGGGGTTAAACTTTAACCCAATTATATTTCATTTTATCAACGGATGACAATTTCAAAGAATGTACATACTAGGGCTTAACGCTTATCATGCAGATTCTTCAGCCGCTCTTTTTAAAGATGGCGTAATGATCGCTGCCAGCGAAGAAGAACGCTTTAGAAGAGTAAAACACTGGGCAGGATTTCCCTCAGAAGCTATAAAGTTTTGCTTGGCAGATGCTAATATTGGAATTGATAAGATAGACCATATTGCCATTGGAAGAGATCCAAAAGCAAAGCTCCTCAAGAAGATGGTCTTTGCCGCAGCACATCCCCAAATCGGAATTCGCGCTATCCAAAACCGATTCCTGAATGCAAAGAAAATTGCTTCCCTATCGAATGAGTTTGCTAAACTTTTCCCTGGATGTATGGAAGAGGAAATTAAAAGAAAAATCCATTATGTCGAGCATCATCATGCCCATTTAGCTTCTGCATTTTATGCTTCTCCCTTTAAAGATGCCGCACTCCTTTCTATAGATGGGAGTGGAGATTTTACAACCACCATGTTAGGGATAGGTCACGGAACTGATATAGAAGAAATAACGTCCATAGATTTTCCTCATTCGATTGGCGTTTTTTATTCAGCCTTCACGCAGTATCTCGGATTCCCACACTATGGCGATGAGTATAAAATAATGGGCTTAGCCCCTTATGGGAATCCACAGTACAGAGACAAATTGACAGATGTTGTAAAACTTACGAAAGAGGGTTTGTTTAAACTAAATCTTGCTTATTTCAATGTAACCCGTGGCAATGTAATCTCCTATGGAGACGATCATATCCCGAAGGTAGATCAATTGTATAGTCAGAAGTTGGTTGATCTTTTTGGCCCGGTGCGGATCAAGGGAGAAGAACTTTCACAATTCCACAAAGATTTAGCAGCTTCCGTTCAGCGATTTACAGAAGAAATTATTTTTCATCTGCTGCAAGGACTTTATGAAAGAACAAAATCTACAACACTATGTCTGGCGGGTGGAGTAGCACAGAATTCTGTAGCCAATGGTAAGATCACCCGGAATACACCATTCAAAGAAGTGTATATTCCGAGTGCCGGACATGATGCAGGTATTTCTATGGGCGCTGCTTTATATGTCCATCACCAACTATTGAAGAAGGAAAGAATGCCGTCTATACGCAGTGCCTATACCGGTAGTCATTTTTCTAATGAAGCTATTGAGCAATTACTTCAAAAGGAGAATGTAAATTTTACGAGTAAGGAAGATGATGTGCTTTTTGATGTTGTGTCGGATTGCCTGATACATGGCGGTGTAGTGGGATGGTTTAATGGGCGTGCCGAATTCGGTCCGCGTGCTTTAGGAGCCAGATCAATTCTCGCGGACCCCAGACGACAGGATGCAAAAGAATTGCTCAATGCGAAAGTAAAGAGGCGAGAGAGTTTCAGACCATTTGCCCCATCGATTCTGGCAGAATATGTAGAGGAATATTTTGAGGTGAAGGACAATGTTCCTTTTATGGAAAAGGTCTTTCCCATTCGAAAGGAAAAGCAAAGTTTGCTGCCTGCCGTTACACATGTTGACGGTACCGGAAGATTGCAATCTGTTGAAAAAGAAACCAATCCCCGATACTATCATCTGATTGAAGCTTTTTTCAGGAAGACAGGTGTACCGGTTTTATTGAATACTTCTTTCAACGAAAACGAACCCATTGTCAATACACCCCTGGAAGCACTGGACTGTTTTCGGAGAACAAATATGGATATGTTGGTTTTGGAAAATATTGTCATTGAACGAAAGCGGATGAGCTGAAGAAATGAGTTTGACGGTGTCACAACAAAAGCCCATAGTATCTATCATCACCGCCACCTACAATAGTGGTGAAACAATCCGCGATACATTGGAGGCTATTGTCTCTCAGGATTATCCTAATATCGAGCATATTATCGTTGACGGACGATCAACCGATAATACGCTTGCCATTGTCAGTGAGTACCCACATGTGGCGAAAATAATTTCTGAGAAAGATCAGGGAATTTATGATGCCATGAATAAAGGCATAAGTCTGTCCACCGGAGATATTGTTGGTATTTTAAACTCAGATGATTTTTATATATCTGGTGATGTAGTGCGTAAAGTGGTCGATCGAATGCATGCTGATAAAACCAGTGCTTTGTATGGTGATCTTGTTTATGTACACGCTAAGCAAACGCATAAAGTATTGAGGACATGGATTGCAGGTGATTTTCAGCTGGCCAAATTCAAATATGGATGGATGCCTCCACATCCTACCTTTTTTGTGCGTAGTGAAGTTTATAAAAAACTGGGTCTATTTAATGTCAGCCTGAAATCCGCTGCGGATTATGAGTTGATGTTACGCTTTCTTTTTAAAGAAAAAATTTCTGTGAGTTACCTTCCGGAGGTCATGGTGAAAATGCGTGCCGGTGGCATGAGCAATGCCTCTTTCAAAAACAGAATAAATGCAAACCGTGAGGATCGAAAGGCCTGGCGTGTCAATCAATTACAACCTTATTTTTTTACGCTGTGGGTAAAGCCACTACGTAAATTATTTCAATTTGTACAAAAACCGAATAGCATCATATGAAGAAGGCATTGATTACCGGAGTGACAGGACAAGATGGAGCCTACCTCTCCGAGTTTCTTCTAAAGAAGGGATATATCGTTCACGGGATTAAGCGTAGAAGTTCGCTGTTTAATACATCACGCGTAGATCATTTATACCAGGATCCACATGTCGATAATCGCAATTTTATTTTGCATTATGGAGATCTCACCGATGCAACGAATATTATCAGAATCATTCAGGAAGTGCAGCCGGACGAAATTTATAATCTTGGAGCGATGTCCCATGTAAAGGTCAGTTTTGAAGAACCTGAATATTCTGCAGATGTGGATGGTGTAGGTACGCTACGTATTTTGGAAGCTGTCCGCATTCTGGGGTTGGAAAAGAAAACAAGGATATATCAGGCTTCCACTTCCGAGCTCTATGGTAAGGTACAGGAGATTCCGCAAACCGAACGCACGCCTTTTTATCCGAGATCTCCCTATGGTGTTGCAAAGCTTTATGCGTATTGGATTACTGTTAATTACAGGGAGGCGTATGATATATTTGCCTGCAACGGGATTCTTTTTAATCATGAAAGTCCACTGCGCGGAGAAACGTTTGTGACCAGAAAAATAACCCGAGCCGTAGCAAAAATTGCCATGGGATTACAAGAACAACTTTTCATAGGCAACTTGAATGCAAAGCGTGATTGGGGTCACGCCAGGGATTATGTAGAAGTAATGTGGAAGATACTGCAGCATGATCAGGCGGAAGACTGGGTCATCGCTACCGGCGTAACCACCTCTGTCCGTGATTTTATTAAGATGGCTTTCAATGAAGTGGGTATCGAACTCACGTTTGAAGGAAAAGGATCGGAAGAGATAGGCAGAATTTCTTTCATTGACAATTCGAAGTTTGAACATGTCATTGGTACTGACTGTATGCGCAAGGTCGGCGATGCTTTAATTGCAGTGGATCAAAATTATTACCGACCTACCGAAGTTGACTTACTGGTGGGTGATGCTACTAAGGCAAAAGAGAAATTAAACTGGACACCAAAGCACGATGTAAATTCTTTGTGCAAAGAGATGGTGCTGAATGATATAAAAATTGTTCAGCGACTTTCAGTGTTAAAGCGTGAGGGATTTGATGTGAAGAATGAGTATGAGTGAAAACGGGCAGAAGGGCTCCCGATCCATCGGGAGGGCGGAAAAGGCGGAAGGGCAGAAGGGCGAAGAGCAGAAGAGTTTAGAAAGTTTAGTATTGTCACCTATGGTGACAAGGTTTAGAGAGTTTAGTTGAAGCAATCCTTATGTATAGATTCACCATTGAAATTGTTAAGATTAAAAAACTAAACCCCCTAAACAGTAGCGCAAGAGGCGCTAACGATAAACAGCGAGCCGCAGGCGATGCACTAAACACATTTTTAAACTCGACCTTACCGAGAAAAAATCTCATTAGGGTATGAAAGATCAAATAGCATGAAACAAAGATCTAAAATATACATCGCAGGACACACAGGAATGGTAGGATCAGCGATCTATCGCCGACTCTCCAAAGCAGGATATAATAATCTAATCGGCAGAACCTCTGCTGAACTGGATCTTCGGTTTCAGGAGGATGTAACATCTTTTTTCGAACAGGAACGTCCTGAATATGTCTTTCTCGCAGCGGCTAAGGTAGGTGGGATTCTGGCCAACAATCAATATCGGGCGGAATTTCTGTATGATAACCTGATGATCGAAGCAAATATCATTCATGCCTCTTTTCTAACCGGCGTTAAAAAATTGCTCTTTCTTGGATCATCATGTATATATCCAAAAAATGCACCACAACCGATGAAAGAAGAATATCTTTTAACCGGTTTATTGGAGCCAACTAATGAGCCCTATGCTATTGCAAAAATAGCAGGTATCAAGCTTTGTGAAAACTATCGAAGTCAATACGGATGTAATTTTATTTCAGCAATGCCGACAAATCTGTACGGTCCAAATGACAATTATGACCTTCAGGGATCACATGTTTTGCCGGCACTGATTCGCAAATTCCATGGAGCAAAAAAGAACAATGAAAAGGAAGTGATTATATGGGGTACGGGAAAGCCACTGCGCGAATTTATGCACGTGGATGACCTGGCAGATGCATCACTTTTTTTAATGGAAAACTATAACGAGTCCGGGTTTGTCAATGTAGGCACAGGAGATGAAATATCAATTCTAGATCTCGCTGTACTCGTCAGCAGCATCGTTGGATTTCAGGGAGAATTAATCCAGGATACATCAAAGCCGGACGGCACCCCTCGTAAGTTGATGGATAATAGTCGCCTTACTCACCTCGGCTGGAAATCAACCATCACCTTAGAAGATGGCATTAGAAAAGTTTATGCAGGTTTGACAGAGAAGGAATGGTATTGAAATTTGGACCTGAGACTCGGAGCGCAGCGAAGACCATGTACTCCGACGAAGGAGGTAGTTCATGGGACCTAAGACTAATCTTTCTTACCTCAAAACTTTCATAAACCATCATTCTAAACCCTCTAAACAACAGGAGCCAAAGGCTACGAGTGCTAAACTATTCTCAACATAATGACTTTTCCCTCATCACTTCCCCATGTGCGGTATAGCCGGAATTCTTAATCTGAATCATAACGAAAGGCATAATGATGCCATCCGATCTATGACAAATCGGATTGCTCATCGTGGACCTGATGCTGATGGTATTTATGTAGATGAGAAAGTTGCTCTGGGTCATCGACGTTTATCTATCATTGATTTAAGTGAGACGGCCAATCAGCCGATGACAGATTCATCCGGTCGATATCACATTGTTTATAATGGTGAGGTTTACAATTATAAGGAAGTAAAAAACCGGCTTTCTCAATATCCTTTCAAAACACAGTCTGACACAGAAGTTATTCTGGCAGCGTATATCACTTGGGGAGTGCAATGCCTTCAACGATTTAATGGCATGTTTGCTTTTGCCATTTGGGATCAAGTCGAAGAGGTTCTTTTTATAGCGAGAGATCGAATTGGGAAGAAACCATTTTATTACGCGTTATCGGATCAATATTTTGTTTTTAGTTCTGAGCTCAGAAGTGTAATGTCTTCAGGCTTGGTTCAGCATAAATTGGAGGAAGCACACCTTTCTGAATTTCTGATGTATCAGGCATCGATGGGCGATCAAACGCTGGTCCATGGTGTCAAGCGCCTTGAAGCAGGACATTTTGGTGTCATTAAACGCAATTTGCTAAAGTGTACTCCTTATTGGGGGTATAGTGATATTCAGCCGTCTACTGATAATTATGAAGAAGCGAAAAGAAAAGTTAGTGATTTGTTTCTGGACTCCATCCGCTTGCGAATGGTTTCCGATGTATCGGTAGGAGCGTTTCTTTCCGGTGGAATTGATTCCAGTTTGGTAGTGGCCTGTATGGCCGAACTTTCGACAGAGCCGATCAATACATTTACCATAAGTTTTGATGAAAAAGGATTTGATGAATCCTTGTTTGCGCAACAAGTGGCTACAAAATATAAGACGAATCACGAGCAAATATTTATTAGGCCGTTGGAGTTTTTATATGCTATTGAAGATATTCTGTCGTCTATGGACATGCCTAGTGGGGATGGTCCCAATTCCTTTTTGGTGGCAAAACATACACGTCAGAAAGGAATAAAAGTGGCTATGTCTGGATTGGGTGGTGATGAATTATTTGTGGGTTACAACAAGTTTATGATCTACCAACGCATCATGAAAAATCATTGGATACTTCGGATGCCCATACAAATGCGGAAGTTGATTGGTGGGATGATCACTGCTGCCGGCAAAAATCATCAGTATGATAAATTAGCCCATGTATTGGGATTGGGAAAATGGGAATTGGCAACAATATATCCATTGCTTCGGCGTGCATATGAGTCCGGTGATGTAGAAAATCTCCTGACTGTGCCAAGTGGAAATGATCAAGTCGAAGAAAGGTTGGAGCAGTTGAGCCATTCAGTTTCAGGAATGGAGTACTTTAGCTCAGCCACTGTTGGTGAAATGGAAACCTACACAAGAGATGTATTATTGCGGGACACAGATCAGATGTCTATGGCGCATGGTCTGGAGGTGAGAGTTCCTTTTTTTGATTATCGCCTGGTTGAATATACGCTCTCCTTACCCGATCATATTAAATACCCACACACACCAAAGCAGCTACTTGTGGATGCGTTAGCCCCTCGCATTCCAAAAGAGATAAGCATGCGTAAGAAAATGGGATTTACGCTCCCAATGGAAAGTTGGATCAAGCATGAATTGATCGAATTGGCCAATGATAAAATCCAATATCTTGCTGCTAGAAATGAGTTTAATGAAAGGGCCATATTGAAACAATGGGAAGGGTTTAAAAAAGGGGACAAGCGCATTCTTTGGACGCAGGTATGGAAGCTTATCGTCCTCTCGGATTGGATTCAGAGAAATAATTTATAAAGATTGTGTTACTTCTTTAAACAGTATATGAAAAATATATGAGAATCGATATCATCGCCGGCGCTCGACCCAATTTTATGAAGATCGGGCCGATCATCAATCAATTGAAAACATATAATGAGCAACATCCTGATTCACCTTTTCAATTCAGATTGATTCATACCGGTCAACATTACGACCGGAACATGAGCGAAAGTTTTTTTGAGCAACTCGGAATACCGGAGCCGGATATAAATCTTGGAGCAGGATCCGGTTCGCAGGCCAACCAGACGGCGCAGATCATGATTGGCTACGAAAATGCAATCAAAGCGTGGAAACCCGATGTATGTATTGTCGTCGGTGATGTAACCTCCACCATGGCATGTGCGATTGTTGCCAAGAAAGCTGAAATTAAAGTAGCCCATGTAGAAGGAGGTATTCGCTCTGGAGATATGACAATGCCTGAAGAAATTAACAGGATGGTCACGGATAGTATAACAGATTATTTTTTTACTACCTCTGAGGAAGCCAACCAGAATCTTCGTACAGCGGGTCATGCAGAGGAAAAAATATTTTATGTAGGGAATACCATGATTGATTCCCTGCTGAGTCACTTATCTAAATTAAGAAAACCAGATTTTTTTGATCAGAAAATTGTTGGAAAAAAATACATCGTCTTAACCTTGCATCGGCCATCCAATGTTGATGATCCGGAGAAACTTTCTGCACTACTGGATACAATTCATCACGCAATCGACGATTGTATCGCGATTTTTCCAATGCACCCGAGAACCAGAAAGGTTTTTGATTCCATTGGAAAAACCTATGACAAATTCGAAATTGTGGAGCCTATGTCCTATCTGGAGTTTATGTATTCGGTTCAACATGCTTCAGGCGTGATCACAGATTCAGGCGGTCTTACGGAAGAAACATCAATGCTCAATATTCCTTGTATCACTTTACGGGATAGTACCGAAAGACCTGAAACAATTCACCTGGGAACCAATGTTTTAGTCAAAGAACCTTCCCAGTTGGAAGGATATATTAAACGAATGATCTCCGGAGAATGGAAAAAAGGACAACCTATTAAATACTGGGATGGAAAAACTGCAGAGCGGATTGTAGAGATTTTGGCCGGCATTCAAAATTGAGTTGGAATCGTTCCTATGCAGGGAGAATAAATTATATGTAATAATGATCTTTTCAGTTCAACACGAAATATTACTAGAGAAATGAATAAAGCACCCTATGTTCTGATCATGGCAGGTGGCGTCGGGTCCAGATTCTGGCCGGCTAGCAGAGAACATTTGCCAAAACAGTTTCTCGACATTACCGGATCCGGGAAAAATTTATTGCGGGAAACAGTGGATCGCTATCTTCCATTTGTTCCCATTGAAAATATCTACGTGATTACCAATATAGCATATGTTGCGTTAGTACGCGAGACCATTCCGGAAATGGATAATGACCAGATCATCGGAGAGCCAAGCAGAAATAATACAGCACCGGCGATTGCCCTTGCATCATTTAAATTAAGCAAACTTGATCCGGAAGCCGTTTGTATAGTAGCACCCGCGGATCATGTCATTCATAATGAAAAAGAATTTCAACGCATCATTGATCTGGCGGTTAAGCACGCTTCAACAAATCCAAGTATTGTCACCCTTGGAATAGAACCTTCACGACCGGATACAGGCTACGGATATATTGAGTTTGATAAAGAAGAGACAGCAGAAGTTTTTTGTGTAAAGTCCTTCCGTGAAAAACCTGATAAGGCAACTGCGGAAAGATATCTGAAGCATGGCTCCTTTGTTTGGAATGCAGGCATCTTTGTTTGGCGACTAAACACGATCATCGCAGATATCAAGGATCATGCACCCTCTATTTATGAGCTTTTGATACCGGGCATGCCCCTGTTTAATACCCCTGAAGAATCAGATTTTATTTCCACCGCTTATCCAAAGACAGATAAAATATCCATAGATCATGCTATCCTGGAACGTTCAGATAATGTGTATACGATTCCTTGTGATATTTCCTGGTCTGATCTGGGCACTTGGAATTCCCTTTATGAGTTTCTTGAGAAAAATGATGCCGGAAATGTCTTGCTGTCAGATTCCATTTTTATGAAGGCAGCCAATAACAATCTTGTGATATCAAAAAAAGATAAACTCGTTGCCGTTAAGGGCCTGGATGGACACATCATTATTGATACAGAAGATTGCCTGATGATCTATCCGATGAATGACGAACAGGAAATAAAGGCCCTGAAGGAAGACCTTGAAAAAAACGGATATAAAGATTATTTATAAATCTTTCGATGAAGCAGCCTCATTTTCATAATAGGAACATAGCCACGTGACCCGCAGAAAAATTGTCATCGTAGCCAATACAACCTGGAATATTTACAATTTCAGGCTCAATATCATTCGTAAACTGATCAGTGCAGGAAATGAAGTAGTAGTCATGGCACCCGTCGACAAATTTATTTCCTACACGGAAGCGATCCCTGAAGTAAATCACATACCCATTCGACACTTGCATCGCGATAGTGTTAATCCAGTCAGAGATCTGCGTTTATTTTTTGAGTTATTAAGTCTGTACAGAAATCAAAAGCCTGATCTGATATTGCATTATACCGTCAAGCCTAATATTTACGGAGGGTTGGCTGCTCGATTACTTAACATTCCTTCCATGGCCGTGATAACCGGCCTGGGGTATTCCTTGATGCATGAAGGGTGGATCAATATAGTGACCAGAATGCTGTATAAATTTGCCTTGCCATTGCATAAAAAGGTTGTGTTTGAAAATCTGGATGATAAAGCCATGTTTGAAAAGGAGAAGCTGGTTTCCCCGGAAAAGAGTTTGGCCATCAAAGGATGTGGAGTGGATTCTAATTTCTTCAGCCCAAATGGACGTATTGAAAAAACCGATATAACCACTTTTACTTTTATAGGAAGGTTGCTTTATGATAAGGGCGTAAAGGAATTTATTGAAGCGGCGCAACGCGTCAAAAAAGAAAATTCAAATGTTCAATTTTGGTTGATTGGAGAGATCGACAAGGAAAACCCTTCCTCCATTAGACATGATGATTTAATGAAATGGATACGGGATCCGGATATACACTATCATGGAGCAACAGAAAACATAAAGAATTATATTGAAAAGTCGGATTGTGTTGTTTTACCGTCCTATCGAGAGGGAATGCCACGAGTGATTATGGAGGCCATGTCCATGGCAAGACCGGTCATCACCACAGATACGGCGGGTTGCAGAGAGACAGTCGATGATCAGATCAGTGGATATTTGGTTCCTGTGAAGGATTCAGAGGTATTGGCTAAGGCGATGATTGCTTTCATTCAACTAGATCCAAAGGCGAAACAGCAAATGGGTCAGTCCGGGCGCGATAAAGTGTTGAAAGAATTTGATGAAAAGATTATTGCTGATCAATTGTATGATATACTGATGGAAGTCAATGGATCGGTTTAAGTTTCTCTTTTTTCTTTATGCTTTTCCTCCCATGGCGGGGACTGCTCCCAAAAGAAATTATCGTATTGCTTCTTTCATTTCCAAAAGAGCAAAGTTTTCCAAAATATTTACGTCCATTGCTTCTACCCCTGAGATACAATCTCAGGGAATGAATATTATAAGCTTACCGGTATTTGATTACCGGTCCTTGCTAAGAAAGAGAACCGCTGATGGCGCAGTTCCTGAAAACAAAAAGACTGCTGCCGTGACCCAATTTTTTATCCGTCTGATGAATACCTTTCCTGTCAATATTATTGCCGGTGAAGGGGGGCTGGTGTACTTTATTAACTTGCTTAGAAGGGGAGGAAAAAGTATTAGACAAGATGGCATTACGCATTTATATTCTTCTTATCGACCCTTTGCAGATCACTATGCGGCTTATTTGTTGAAAAAAAGATATCCGCAGGTGTATTGGATTGCTGACTTCCGTGACTTAATCATTGATCCACATTATAATCATATTCTTTTTTCCAAAAGGCATCATTCCTTTTTTAAAAAGATTTTTAGTCATGCGAATTTGCTGACGACTGTTTCGGATGGGCTGGCAAAACACTTACAAGCGTATAATGCAAATGTTATCACGCTGAGAAATGGTGTTCCGGATGATTTGAAGACGCCGATGCCCATACCTTCCAAAAAATTTACACTAGCCTATACCGGCTCTATGTTCCTGGATAAACGAAATGCAGAACCTGTTTTCAAAGCACTTCAGGAACTTTTTCGTGAAACAAAAATTGAAGCTGATGATATACAAATTATATATGCAGGTAAGGACGGTCAGTATTGGCAGAAAATGGCTGCACGATATCATTTCGAGCGGTTGTTAACCGATAAAGGCATCGTGTCTGGTGATGAAGCTAAGCGTATTCAACAACAAGCGTGCATCAACATTCTTCTGTCGATTTCTTCCGATGCCCTGCAGGGCGTAGTCACGGGCAAAATGATTGAATATGTTGAAGCAGGAAGCCCGGTGCTTGGCATTATCAGACATAGATTGGATGAAGAACTTAAAGAAATGTTGGAAGAACTGAACATTGGATCCTGCTATACAGATTCAGAGGAATCTATGACGGAAATAATAAATTTTATTTGGAAAGAATACGAATACTGGAAACGATCAGGTATGAATCGCAAACCTGTAAATGATGATCAGCTAAAAAAAGCATACAGCATGAATTGGGTTATGAAACCACTCTTCGACGCTTTACACATTGAAAGTATAGCATAAAATACCATCTCACTAGTTGAACATTATGGCGCCTCCGTATGAATCGTAACGAGATAACGGTTTTAGTACCTGTATTTAATGAACCCGAAGTAAGGCTAAACGATTTGATTACGGAAATCTTATCACATGGATACCATCTGATCATTGTGGACGATGGATCAATGCCTCCGGTAAGGCATTCACTGGCGAAGGTGACGCTCCTGCGACATAATATAAATTTGGGTCAGGGAGCAGCAATTGAAACCGGAATGCAATATGCTCGTCAAAAAAATATAGAAATTATAGTTCATATGGATGCTGATGGTCAGCACAAGGCAGATGAAATAAAAAACCTTATTCAGCCTCTTTTGAATGATGAATGCGATGTTGTTTTTGGAAGCAGGTTTCTTTCCAAATCTTCTATAAATTTGATTCCATCAGGAAGAAAAAGACTTTTGCGCTTGGCAAGATGGATAAACGTGTTTTTTACGGGTGTCGTTATGAGCGATGTGCATAATGGATTCAGAGCGTTGAATGCTAAAGCTATCCGATCCCTTACCCTCAGTATGCCTGGTCGTGGCCATGCCAGTGAAATAGTATTTCGAACAGTTCAGAACAAATTAAGATATTATGAAGTACCCGTTCATATTGAGTACCGGCAGCCGGACCAACTCAATTCGATTGGCATAAAGGAAGGAATTTCTCTTTTGAAAATGCTGCTTTGGGCTAGATACAAGAAATTTGATATGCCTGTACCAGCGTGGATATCGCGTGAGCGCACACATTGTTTATCTGAAGCCGGAATTGCACCGGAATTACAACAACAGTCTTGTCTGCAACAATGAACACATATTCACGCTATTCTAATGTATTGAAATTGGGGTTACTTATTTTGATAATCCTCGTTTGGTTACCTTTTCTGTGGCTAAGTTTTTATAATGTACCCATCGGGATGCACGAATGGGATTGGATGACAAGGGAGGCGGGTCAGTTGCCTTTAAATTGGTTTGATACGCAAAAGGTAATCTACACTGAAGTCATGGGCAGGTATACCAGTAATGCGGTGTTGTCACTAACACACATTTGGTGCACGCTTTCAAGTTTCCGGTATTTTTTTCTCTTATGGCAGTTCGCCTGGGTTGTAACCTTGTTTTATTTAGTCAGGCACTTATTCAGGCCATCGTCCATTTTCCTGACAGTGCTGACGACGTTTTGTATTCATGTCATATACCTCACTAACCTTGAAGATGTCTATGATTCGATGTATAGGTATACCGGATTACTGACCTATCAGTTAGGGTTCATACTGGCTTGCTGGGCACTTGTTTTAATAATTCGTGCCGGTAATCAGGAAAAAGGTAAACATATAATTAAATTATTGGCCATGCTATTACTGATGTTGTGCATTGGAACCAATGAAATTAGTATGGTACTCTGTGGGGTCACCACAGGTATTATCTTTCTTTTTGAGTATCGCAACCGAAATAAAAACAGGACTTTCAGTCATCTGGACATGCTGATAATATTGGCGTGTTGTGCCATTGTCATTCTTTCCCCGGCAAATAGTATTAGAATGGATTCCGAGCATGGAACGTTGCCAATTGGTAAATGGATGATGACCACTTTAGGCGCCACCTTATATCTCTGGACGGACTGGCTGGCCACCAGTAAACTGATATTAATATCTGTGTTGATCATGCCGTTACTGGCCAGAGCAACATTGTCATCATCTTCCCAGTTGATTTTTGGAAATGTCAAACCATGGCTTTACTTGCTCATTCTGTATGTTCCGGCAACCATGAGTATGTTATTGTTTGCAACAGGATCAAATGCATTTCCGGAAAGGGTTGTCGATCATTTGTTTATTCATGTGGTGATCATCTGGTTTGGCTTGCTCTTTGCGCTTTCGAATAAATATAAACTGTATACTACTGTACAGCAACTGCAATCAAATTTGATCATAAAATCGGCTTATTGGGGGGTTGTCTTATTTGTCTTATTTAATATTTTTGGAGACGGTTTGTCAGTCAATAGGAATGATACATTGAACAAGGATCATTATATTGAATTGATCCGGATTCGATCAGATATTTCTAACGCCTGGGGGATTTTACTAAATGGGGATGCAAAAGCATATTACAATCAATCGATAGAACAATTGGAAATGCTTAAGTTATGTGATACGGACACTTGTATTTGTAACAAACCAAAAATTTTGCCTGCCCAATTATATGATGCAATGTCTGACCGAAGAAATCGCGGGGGCGATTCATATATTGGCTATTACTTTAACCCAAAGATCAGGCGGGTGAAATATCATAACGAAAAATAGTGACAAGTAATACTGCAATTCGAACCAACCACAATTTTATTATTTTTCTTTACAAGGAATGACGTATAAGATACTTAAAACGGATAGTACCACTTCCGCTCGCGCCGGTATACTTAGTCTGCCACATGGCGATGTAGAGACACCGATATTCATGCCGGTAGGTACGGCAGGGACTGTAAAGGCAGTGCACCAACATGAATTAATAGATGAAGTGCAGGCCCAGATTATTTTGGGCAATACGTATCACTTATATCTTCGACCGGGTACCGAAGTATTACAAAAGGCCGGTGGATTACATAAGTTTAATCACTGGGATCGTCCTCTTCTGACAGACAGTGGAGGTTATCAGGTTTACTCTTTAAGCCAGCAAAGAAAAATTAAAGAAGAAGGCGTTAAGTTCAGATCGCATATTGATGGTTCTATCCATCATTTTACCCCTGAAGGTGTCATGGATATCCAGCGCGAGATTGGAGCTGATATTATCATGGCTTTTGATGAGTGCACACCTTATCCATGTGATGAAAAGTATGCTACGCGATCCATGCATATGACCCATCGGTGGTTAGACCGCTGTATCACGCGACACAAAGAAACGCAAGGATTGTATGGATATCCACAAATTCTCGCGCCTATTGTCCAGGGAAGTACGTATCCCCATTTGCGAAAGAAATCAGCAGAGTATATTTCGTCAACAGAAATGCCCATTAATGCCATCGGCGGACTTTCCGTAGGAGAGCCACATGAAGATTTGTATGCCATGACGTCATTGGTATGTGATATTCTCCCGGCTGACAAACCAAGATACCTGATGGGTGTTGGTACGCCTGAAAATATTCTGGAGTGTATTGCACTTGGTATTGATATGTTTGATTGTGTTTTACCCACCCGCAATGCCAGGCACGGCTTGCTCTACACCTCAAGAGGCATCATTAATATCCGCAACCTGAAGTGGAAAGCGTGTTTTGATGCCATTGATCCCGAATCCCCATCTTCCACCAGTAGAGAACATACACTGGCTTATTTACGTCACCTCGTCATTTCCGGTGAAGCTCTTGGGGCGATGATCGCATCCCTGCAAAATCTCTCTTTTTATCTTTCTCTTGTACGCCAGGCCCGTCAGCATATCCTCGACGGTACATTCGCTTCCTGGAAGTCTTCCATCCAACCTATTATTTCTAAACGATATGAATAACTACGGCAGTAGTGAGTGGTGAATGGTGAGTTGCTGTAGTGTGGAGAGTTTGCGAAATTTTAAGAAAAGGAGTTTCCGATCTCGCTGATTTAAAATAGTTGGGGACTTGGTTTTATTTTCTTCTTCTATCATCAGGCATCCTGGGTTTTCGATACATTTAACATAAGTTTAGATTTTTCCCTTGCAATATCACGGAAAGCCTTCTTGTTTATAGCTTAATGAAAACCGCTATTATCTTATGTCTGATGCTGGTGCATTCTGTGATGTTTTCACAGGATCCGGTAGTGATTGAATATTCCTTAATTCATGACTTCAACTGGGATATGTTTGAGGGGAAGATCAATAAAAGACACCTCGATGAAATGGGTCATAACACCGGCGCAGTGACCGTATCATCCCTGAGTTATACAACACTTCAAACTGGCCCACTCCATGCTTCCGTCAATATAACCGCTCGTTTTCATCCCGAAGAATCATGGACCAGATACCCTCATCTGAAGAATGAGAAGGAAGCATTAAAGCACGAGGAGGGTCATCTGGATATTACCGAGATTTATGCCCGCCGAATTCGAAAAATGGTCGCTAAAGCCAGATTCAAATCGGAAAATTACAAGGATGATCTTCGGGAACTTTTTCGGGAAATGGCTCAGAAACATAAGGACGAGCAAATCAAGTATGATAAGGAGACAAATCACTCCATCAACAAGGAAGTTCAGGTAAGGTGGAATGCCTGGATTCAAAAAGAACTCAACGATCTTTCCGCCTACACCGATCAGGAAATTCAGCTTAATCTCCATTAATCTTCCTGAATGGATTCTGAAGTTATTATGCAGGCTTTGGCAGAATCCTGACCTCCTCTTTTAACGCTTTCCGCTTCCCCTATTATTTCCTACTTTTGCCCCTCCTAACGCTTAGGAAAGAGAATTCAATAACGACACATTTAACAATTCATACTTAGCATCATTATGGCTGACGAAAAGATAATATTTTCAATGGAGGGGGTTTCTAAAATTTACCCCCCATCGAAGCAGGTATTAAAAAATATATGGCTTTCCTTTTTCTATGGCGCCAAAATTGGCGTTTTAGGTCTAAATGGTTCGGGGAAGTCAAGTCTTCTAAAAATCATTGCCGGTGTAGACCAAAACTTTGATGGTAAGGTTTGGTTTGACGGTGATTATAAAATCGGTTACCTGGAACAGGAACCCAAACTGGATGAAACAAAGACGGTCCGTCAAATTGTGGAAGAAGCAGTTCAGCACATTGTGGATATCCTGAAAGAATATGAGGATATCAACCTCAAACTTGCCGAACCAATGGACGATGATCTGATGATGAAGACCATCGAACGTCAGGGCGAACTCATGGAACAACTTGACCATTATAATGCATGGGAGCTGGATCATAAGTTAGGTACGGCTATGGAATCTCTGCGATGTCCACCGGAAGATGCTCTCATTGAGAAGTTGTCCGGAGGAGAACGAAGACGAGTAGCCTTGTGCAGACTTTTACTTTCTCAACCGGATATTTTACTTCTGGATGAGCCTACCAATCACCTGGATGCAGAAAGTGTATTGTGGCTTGAACAATTTTTGAGCAACTTCCCGGGCACGGTAATAGCCGTGACGCACGATAGATATTTTTTGGATAATGTGGCCGGATGGATATTGGAGCTTGACAGAGGAGAAGGAATTCCATGGCAGGGAAACTATTCTTCATGGCTGGAGCAAAAAGCAAAACGACTTGAGCAGGAAGAAAAAACTGAGTCCAAAAGGAAGAAAGCCCTTGACCATGAATTGCAGTGGATTCGAATGAATCCAAAGGCAAGACAAGCGAAAGGGAAAGCGCGATTGAATGCGTATGATCAATTGCGTTCTGCAGAAATTAAAGAACGGGAGGCTAAATTGGAATTGTTTATTCCACCCGGCCCGCGCCTTGGAGATGTAGTGATTGAATGCAAAAATGTATCGAAGGGATTTGGTGATCGACTTCTGATTGACAATTTGAATTTGAGCATTCCCAAAAATGCGATCGTCGGTATCATCGGTCCGAATGGTGTTGGTAAATCAACGCTTTTCCGAATGATTATGGGTGAGCAAAAACCTGATAAAGGGGATATCACTATTGGCGATACTGTGCAGTTAAGTTATGTTGATCAGGCACATAAAGATCTTGACAAGGACAAGACAGTTTATGAAATCGTTGGTGGTGGAAATGAAATTGTGAGTGTAGGTGCCTCACAGGTCAATGTGCGTTCGTATATCAGCAAATTCAATTTTACAGGAGCTGATCAGCAGAAAAAACTTGGTGTACTTTCCGGTGGTGAGCGCAATCGGGTGCAACTTGCCGTGACACTTCGCGAAGGAGGTAATGTGTTACTCCTTGACGAACCTACCAATGATATTGATGTCAATACCTTGAGAGCATTAGAAGAAGCATTGGAAAATTTCGCTGGTTGCGTGTTAGTGATTTCACACGACAGATGGTTTATTGACCGACTGGCGACGCACATACTGGCCTTTGAAGACGAAGGAGAAGTCGTGTTCTTTGAAGGGAACTTTGAAGATTATGAAGAAGCTAAAAAGAAACGATTGGGTGATATTTCACCAAAACGACCACGATTTAAAAATATGATTTCTTAATCGATGCCGGATTAATATTGATTGATTAGTTGATAGGCCGTCACACTATTTCCAAAAAAGGTCGGAACGAGCAGTAACTTTTTCTCTGAAATCACTTCAATATCTGCTGCATTAAGCTTGGCATTTTGTGAATCCATTAGAAGTGTGACTTCACCGGAAAAGGTAACATGATAGACCTGCCCATTCCAGTTAGAAATCATCAGCGCACCCCCATAAGGTTCTACACCATCACCTCCCGGTACGTCTTTAGCAATTACCTCTATTGCTTTCGTCTTTAAATTTAATCGGTGTATTACACCTGATTTATATCCTGCTAATACAGCATAGTCACCATCAATCCAGATACCATTCGTTCCACCCAGCGAAGTGTCCGCGAGTACCACCTGAACTTTGTCATTGATTAAGGAATATATAGTGCTGGTTTCTGAGTCCGTAAAAAAGACGTCACCGTTTTTCGTAAGGTGTATATCATTCAGAAAGACGGATCCTTTTACAGGCCAGTCCTTGATTATTTTTCCGGATGGAATATCAATAGACACTAACCGATCGATGTCAGTGACATAAAGTGTATTCCCATTTTGTCCCATGCCTTTTGGGGCATTGAGTCCTGTCACCCATTTGTGTGCCACGATTCTTCCTTCCAGATCTACTTTGGCAATAAATCCGTCACCGTCTTTTTTAGTCGGAGGTACACCGTTGATGCAGGAGACATAAAGGATTTCATTTGCAGGGTCATACAAAACGGATTCTGAGGTCGTAAGGATGTTGTCCGTGTCCCACAACCTTTGTAACCCGGGGATATCTAACACTTCGGTTACTGAAGAGTCAGGTGTTACTTCCTGTGTTGGCTCTTCAATAGTTTCAG
>JAHEAR010000047.1:2760-16527 GCA_024642665.1 Bacteroidota bacterium | reverse complement strand
ACCACCCGTTTCAGAAGCCAGTGGATATTGGTGGATATTCGATTGGAACCCGAATGACACCATGATCACTTCGGATCCTATGATTACCATAGATATTCCTTCAGACCTGGCGGAAGGAAATTACAATGTCTGTGTAAAAGCATTTACCGGATGTGATGTTACGGATAACGATGTGTGTACTTCCATCAATGTCTTGATCCCGGCACCAATCTATAAGACCCCGGATACATTCTGTAATCAATCATTTCCTTTTACCTGGCATGCGCTCACGATTTCCGGAGAAGGATTGTATAGTCAGTCTTTTTCGCAGTCAGATGGGTGTCTTCAGGACAGTTTATGGGAGGTGTATGTCTACCTTGAATCGACCGGTATCCTGGATACTATTCACTGCCTGGCCGATGGAGAAACAGTATTTACTTACCAAGGTCAGGATTATAGTGAGTCAGGCATATACACCCTTTACTATCCCGGGCAAAGCATACATGGATGTGATTCAACCACTGAAATGCATTTAACCATACTGGGGATGCAGGCATCAATTCATTTCTTTTGTGAAAACGGTTTTTTCTTTCTGGAACCACAGGTACAAAATGTGATACCGGACAATGCCAGTATTGAATGGACCTGGAATTTGGATGGTCAATATTATTCAAATGATACGATTATAGAGCCTGTTATGGATGGAGAATATGCGTTAATTGCCTCAGTATCCAATCTTGAAAATGAATCCTGCACTTTTGCCTTGGATTATTTCGACTACATAGCAGCAACATATCTCCCTGATACCTCGGAATTATCATGGGGGGATACTGCTATTTGCGCTCAGGCAGAAGTAGAAATCTCTGTGGTACCGGAAGCCGAGGTTTCTTATACGTGGAGTGGGCCACCGGGTAGTGTGATATCACAAAACAATTCATCCGTGGCTACTTTTGATTTTTCAGAAGCCAGCAGTGGCCAGGTTTGTGTTACGCCTCATAATGATTGCGGAACCGGATTGACTTCATGCATTTGGGTTAGTATTTCAAATGTACCGATTGCCGGTTTTATACTTGATTCATTTGCTTGCTTGGAGGATACTATTGAGCTTAATTATACCGGTATAATCAATGAGCAAACAATGATTTCGTGGCAACTTGATAGCTCCGCCATGGTCATGGATTCAACAAGCGGGTCTCTCAGGGTATATTGGAACTCTCCCGGGATGAAAATAATAGCACAATATGTTTCCGATTCCATTTGCGGATCAGGTTTATATACCGACAGCATTTTAATTTGGGGAACTGAGGTACCTGCAATAACTTGCCTGCCGACCCCTTCATTGATTTCATTTGACTGGCAGGATATCCAGGGAAGCGATTGCTATCTGGTCTCCATTAACGGCGCTCAACCTTTTCAGACCTGCAATAGCAATTGGGACGTATCAGGTTTGACACCCGGTGATACCATTTCGATTAATGTTGAAACCATTTATGGAAACACCTGTGTACCGACCTCTTCTTCCCATATCTGCATAGCTTCTGAATGCACAATTAATGCCATTGGTTCAACAACAGATATTCTATGCTTTGGAGATACAACCGGTGCCATCATGGTCACTACCAGTGGTGGTGCTGAACCCTTGCATTTTGATTGGTCTAATGGTTCTTCTGCGCAAGCGATTGATCACCTTGGTGCGGGTGAATATAGCTTGACGGTAACGGATGCTAATGGTTGCTATCAGGTGTTGAATTTTACATTAATCGAAAATAGTCTGTTGGAAATAAGTCTTGATTCCATCACATTATCAAACGATGCAAATGTTGCCAACATATATGTTACCATCACCGGAGGGCAGGAACCCTATTCACCGGTTTGGGCGACACCGGATAGCATGGAATTGCTAACAGAAGATTTGCTGGGTCTGACCATATCCGGAATCTACTCATTAACCATCACTGATTTTGCCGGTTGTGTTGAAGAACACGATGTAATAATTGATAAATTTATTACCTCCACAAATATTCCTAAGCGTTTCCATTCGGTCAACGTATATCCTTCTCCGGCAAAGAGTGTAGTTTTTCTAGATTTTGAAGAAGCGGTTGAGAAAATAATCATTACCAGTGCTGATGGTCGTCAGGTTCAATGGATACATCATCCGCCCTCTAACCAGGTTGATATTTCCGTTTTACCCCCAGGATATTATATAATTTATGCATATGCAGGTCAGTATGGGTATGTCTCAAGATTTATTAAATAATAATCACAAGATGAAACACCTCTTTATACTAATGGTTCTTTGTTTTGGTTCTATCGCTTCACAAGCGCAACGAGTGGCGATTAATACTACAGGTGCTCCCGCAGATGAGAGTTCTATTGTAGATATCTCCGGTACTACCGGCGGATTGCTGATTCCAAGGATGAACCTGCTACAGCGAGATGCTATTCTTACTCCTGCCGAGGGATTGATGATCTATCAACTGGATAATGGGCCAGGGCTCTATATCTACATTGATACCATGTGGACGCTTTTGGCTGAAAGGCAAAAGACGTGGTTGGTGAATGGCAACAGTGGAATAGATCCTGAATTGAATTTCATTGGAACAACGGATAACCAGCCTTTGCGGTTTCGGGTCAATAATACATGGGCGGGGGAGATAGCTCAAAATTCCTTTCTCGGCGGTTTTGCGGGAAGTTCAAATACTACAGGATATTCAAATACGGGATTTGGATTAAGTATTTTAAGATTCAATACTACAGGATATTCAAATACGGGTAATGGAAATGAGGCTTTATATTACAATACAATAGGAAATTACAATACAGCATTTGGATCAGATGCCCTTCATTCAAACACAACGGGTAGCTATAATACAGGATTGGGGTCTCATTCACTATTTCATAATATTACAGGCAATAGCAATACAGCAAGTGGAATGGAGGGGCTATATAATAACACTACAGGATCCAATAATACGGCTCACGGAAAAAGTTCACTCTATTCGAATACTACTGGCTATCAAAACACTGCCCTTGGCGGAAGTGCACTATTCTCTAATATAAGCGGACAGTGGAATACCGCTTGTGGTTACGAGGCGCTTAAAGGGAATTCCTATGGATATGGTAATTCGGCTTTTGGACACAAGGCTATTTTTTCTAATGCAACAGGGACCTATAGTACAGGAATCGGTTTTTCTGCTTTAGAATATAATACAAGCGGATACCAGAATACCGCAAGTGGATCTTATTCAATGTATCTTAATACAACAGGTAATAATAATACCGCTCATGGGGCGTTCGCATTACAGGTAAATGAATCTGGAAGCTTCAATACTGCTATTGGTTATGCGTCAGGAACAAACTCCTCCTATTCAAACACCATCAGCATCGGCAACAATGGCTATCTAAATGGTTATGACAACCAGGCCTTCATCGGCAACCTGAGTACTGCATGGACCGGTGGAAATGTCACGTGGAGTACCTACTCCGATGCCAGGATAAAGGTCGATGTCAATGAAGATGTCAAAGGCCTGGACTTTATCACCCGGCTCCGGCCAGTCACCTACTACCGGGATATCCGCACCCAGGCGGCCCTGACAGGAAATGAAGAAACAGAAGATTGGAATGGTAAATATGATATTGAAGCCATTCGGTTCAGCGGCTTTCTTGCGCAGGAAGTTGAAGCTGCGGCAATAACCTCAGGATATGAATTCAGTGGTCTTACTAAACCCCGAAGCCCAAAGGATCTCTATACATTGAGCTATGAAGTTTTTGTGGTACCTCTGGTCAAGGCTGTGCAGGAACAACAAATCATCATCGAAAACCAAAATGAAAGGATTAGCCAACTTGAACAACGCTTGGTATCCATTGAAAATCTTCTTGATCATCAAAAGAAATAATCGATTAACTTCAATCCATGCGTCCACTCCTGATTCTATTATTTTGTTACTTGGCTGTAACTGAGTCGCAGTCTCAGCTACAACTAGTGCGCGCATTTACTACAACGGATGGTCTTAGTCATAACGAGGTTAACAAAGTTTATGAAGATCAATATGGTTTTTTATGGTTGGGGACGAAAGAAGGATTGAACAGATTCGATGGACTTCATTTCAAAAATTACTTTTCTGAACGAAACAATTTCCAGAGCCTTTCTCATAATTACATCAATGATATACTGGAGTATCAGGATGGAATGCTCCTCATTGCCACGTCCAGTGGCCTTTCCGTGTTCAATACAAAAACCGGACAGTTTGAAAACGACAAGGTCAATTTCAAATCGCTTCAAGCCCGATCAGGCATTAAAGTCAGCAGTCTTTATAAAGATCCTGACAACCATATTTGGGTCAATCACAGCGGTCAATTGGATGTGTTTGATGAAAACTTAAATTACCTGTTTCGTTTTACCGACCTGGATTGGACAAAATCGCTTATTGGTGTTGATATTATCTGGGAAGACTGGCAAATGGATAAGGCCGGTCGGCTATGGCTCCCGTCTGATACTTTAGGCATCCATGTTATTGATTTCAAGGTAAAAAAAATCCTTAATGCGAAAAATAATCCTTCAGATTTTGCTTTTCTTCATCACAAATATATTCGCGCATTTTTACTGGATGAAGTAAATGGATGCATTTGGGTTGCTCCATGGGGAGAGGGTCTCCTTCAATATGATTTAAAGACGGGTCAACTTCTGAACAGCTTATTTAATCATTTTGACAAAATTGAAGAAAGAAGTATAAACTCCATTATCAAAGTAGAAAATAATAATATCCTGTTTACTTACCATGGGGATTGCTATGAACTTAATCCGAATTCTCTTTCTCATATTTCCGTACAAAGGCCTAAATCTAATGGAAAGTCATTGAGTGGAATACAATTTTACAATACAGATCTGCTTCGTACACATAACAATTTGTACTGGATCGCCTCACCGGATGGCCTGTTAAAATTAGATAAGCCGGCATTTCATAAAGAACTCAATCTTCTGCCTACCAGCAACAATGGAAATTGCGCTGATCTTTTAGTTTCAAAATCAGGGAAACTATTCGCTCTGCTTTCAAATCAATGGCTCGTTGAGATTGACAGCTCAAGAAAAATAATACAATCATATCCATTCCCCGCTATCCCCAAAACATCCCTTAACAAAATAGTTGAAGATCATGAAAACCGTTTATGGATAGCGAGTACGGGGGATATCAGGCTTTTTGATCTTACGAATAAAATGATAATTCCGTTTTCCTCTTTATTCGAAGAGTTAGACCGTCAACTGATAAGTGCTCTTTTTTGTGATGCGGACGGAGATATTTGGATTGCTACCCGTAATCCGTGCGGTTTATTTCGGTATGAAAAATCTACCCATCACTTGATAAAAATAGATGAAACTATTACTAAGCCCTTTTCCGATATAAGCGAAAATGGAAGAATTTCAACCATTGTTCAGGAAAAATCGGGACGTCTTTGGATGGTTTCAAACGTAGGAGGTGGCATGTTGAGTTATGAAAAAAAGATCAATCAATGGACCATATATCCTGAAGTGGGTCGTGATAAAAACATATTAAGTAAAAATGGGATTTTATCTGTTTGGCCAGATTCTGAAGGGCATCTTTGGGTCACGAATTGGTTTTCGGGTGGCTTGATTCAATACAATTATCTTCTCGATAGCATCGTCTCGTTTACGCGGGAAGATGGTCTGCTGACGGATCAAATTATTGATATATGTGCAGATAATTTGAGAAATATTTGGATTATGTCTCAATCTGGCTTTTCAAAATTTGATATGGCAAGTAAGACAGTTTTAGATCAGGTCTTCACCGATTACATAGAATTGACAAACTCAGATCACAATATTAAGTTTGATTCCCTTTCGCAATCTATTATATTTACTGATGCTGCATTTCTTTATTTTATTTCAGTAAATCCAGTTGACGAAAAAGATGCTATACCCGTGCCTCTCCTGGATGCAGTTTACATCAATAATGAACAATATGTCACCGATCTTTCAAATCCATCATTGCAATTAAAGCCTACACAAAATAATATTTCCATAGATTTTACAGCTGTAACCTATTCCAATGCGGATAAACTAAAATTCGCTTATCAATTCGATGGTCCGGATACGAATTGGATATTCGCCAAAGATCGGACGGTGCATTTTTCTCTTCTTCCCCCCGGAAAATATATATTTAATGTAAAGGTTTCTGATCACACCGGTAATTGGGGTTCAAGTCATACCCTATTAACATTTACCATAATTCCACCCTTTTGGAAGACAACATGGTTTCTTCTGACTTCCATCATCTTAACGCTTTCTGCTCTACTCCTTGTCGTGAGAAGTCGAATCAAACAAATTCGATCTAAAGCAGAAATCAAACAGAAACTACTTGAGACTGAAATGTTAGCGGTGCAATCCCAATTAAATCCGCATTTTATATTTAATTGTCTTAATAGCATTGACTCGCTAATTCAAAACAATGATAAATATCATGCCACCATATATCTAAATAAATTTGCTAAGCTCTTACGCAATATACTGGATACTGCAAAAAACAATACCGTGTCTATTGTGAAAGATATGGAAACATTGAAATTGTATATTGAATTAGAACAATTTAGAAACGAGGATCGATTTAAAACGCAGATTGAGATTGGCCCTGAATTACTGAATAGTGATTTCAGAGTCCCACCGTTAATCATTCAGCCTTTTGTAGAAAATGCGATCCTGCACGGATTAAGAAATCGACCGGATAATAACGGTATGCTATTCATCAATCTCTCTAAAAAAAGTGATGCCCTGCAATACATCATACAAGACAATGGGGTTGGACGAATAAATACATTTCGCCCCGGACATCAGGAAAGACAATCCCATGGCATTGAGATGACCAGGCAAAGGGTTAAATTGTTTAATAAAGAAGAAGAACCCTCTATCACTATCATTGATCTGGAGGACCATGGCCATCCCACCGGAACAAGAGTTGAAGTACTTTTAAAAATGACCTGATTTATGATTACAGCGATCATCATCGACGACGAACAAAAAGGACGTTCAGCCCTTAGGCAAAAGCTTAAGCAATACTGTCCGGGCGTGCATGTCCTGGGAGAAGGATCTTCCGGAACGGAGGGCATTCAACTGATCGCCAGCCTAAAACCTAAAATTGTTTTTCTGGATATTGAAATGCCGGGCATGAATGGCTTTGAAATGCTTAATCATATCGGTGCGCATTCCTGTCAAATTATTTTTACTACGGCATATGACCAATACGCCATAAAGGCCATAAAATATGCGGCCTTTGACTACCTTCTTAAACCCATTGATATCGAAGAACTTAAATCGGCCGTTGAAAATGCAGAAAAACAACTTTCCCATCATACCACAGAGGAAAGACTGGAAACGCTTGTACAAAATCTGGCCGGGAATGCACAGATGCAAAAAATTGCGATCCCAACCATGGAAGGATTATTGTTTATCAATCTGACTGATATTGTGTATCTGAAGGCAGAAAGTAACTATACGATTATTCATTGTAACCATCAACCTAAAATTATTGCCAGCAGAACCCTGGGAAGTTTTGAAGAACTCTTACCCTCTTCCACCTTTTACAGACCCCACCATTCTTACCTTATTAATCTAAATTATATCAAACGATATATCAAAGGCGATGGGGGACAGATTGAAATGGAAAACGGGGAATATGTAGATGTGGCGCGCCGAAAGAAAGAGGAGTTTATTAAATTGATGCGTTAAGCCATACGCACGAATATCAAGATTGGTTTTATTTCTTATAAAGTAGCTATCTCTTCTAAATCTATAACCCATACTTAACTGCATGTCCCTTATGGAAGAGCACATTTCGTTCTTGTCTTAATGTATTTTCTACTATTTCTATTTGACAAAAACCATGCGCTTGGTTTCGATGAGGTGATCATCAATATACAACGTATAGAAATAAGTCCCCGCCATATTATACCCATGCTGAAACAGCACCTCATTCATACCATCCTTGATTGCCACTGGAATTTCCTCCACCAGTTTTCCATGGATATCGGTAATGGCAATGCGAGCTTCATCAACAGAGACCGGGTCATTGATCATAAAGCTGATAATAGTAGACTCGTCAAATGGATTGGGGGCGTTTTGAAACAACTCAATAGCGGATTGAAGCACAGGGTCACTGGTACCTGTGAGTTTTGAAAGTAATTCGTCAGAAAATAAACTCTCCACACCATTACTGTCGATAGAAGCTGCAGAAATAAAAATATTTAATTGTCGGCTTGGCAATTCAAACACCCCTGACTTTCCACCCGTGATGTAATACAAGGTGTCAAAATCATTTGTATGCACGCGGAGTCCAACGGCATAATGATTGTAATCCAATGGATCATCAATTTCGATATACAGAAAATCACCATCCTGTCCTACCGTTGCAATCGTTGGACGATCCGGACCGAGCGCTGCCATCGCGGCTGCATTCCCATTGATGGTCGCATTGCGGGCGAGATAATTAAAGTCCACAAAAAAACTATCGATCTCCATATCGCCATCCGTATCTACGCCGAGAATATCACCGGAAGTATGCTGTCGGTCATGATATTCCGGATCGCTGACATCGGCATTGCCATGCTCATTAGCGCAGGCAAAACGAATCGCATTATACCCGTTTTCCCGAAAAGGAATATGATCACTCCCTCTCCCCACACGATCTTCAGCAGACATCAATGTAACCATCATCGACACAGTAGAGATAGGTTCAATCATCTCCTGATATTCCAGTTTGATAAACCGGCACAAAGCCTTGTGCGGCGAATTGAATCCACCAAAAGAAAATAATCGCACTTGTGTACTATCAATATCGTTTAATCCCGGGCAGGAAGGCGGTGATGACGTCTCTCCACAAATAATACCGCCGATGACATCATTATTCAAAACCGCTTTGATAGGAATAGATTCCGCGACAGCATACGCTGCATATGCACCGGAACCAACAAGTCCCTGCTCCTCACCCGTCACCGTCATAAATACAATGGTATGATCAAAGGTGTACTGACTCATCACGCGTGCCAGTTCCATGACCAACGCTACGCCACTGCCATTGTCCTCCATCCCTTCGGCCAGGCAATTGATATCGCAATTGTCTGCACATCGACTATCTAAATGCGCTTCAATAATAATGGATGAAGGATCAGAAATATCTCTTCCGGGCAACACCGCCACAACGTTTTTATGTCTTCCCATGCCACATACGTCCTGATCAAATTCAAGATATCCGGTAACCAACCGACCGCCTTGATTCGTACTGAAACGATCAAACTGAGCAAGCACCCATTTACGTGCTGCACCAATGCCCGTGTCTGCAGAAATCGTATCCGATCCGGTATTTCTATTATGAAAAGGCTGAAGACCCAACAGTGTAGCCTTCATGGAATCGGGATTGATTTGATCCAAAAGACCGGTACTGATAATCTCAGGATCGTCTATGATTTGATCGGGCAAGTAGTCAACAGGATTATAATTCCCTTTGACAATATCAAGGATCAGTGGATTGGTAAAATGAATATTCTCCTGTGCCGTCAAAAAAAAGATTGCGGTGAGAATAAAGGTTGTCGTTAGTAAAAATTGTTTCATCTCGGAATGGCTTATCCTCTAAAGATAGTAAGCTTAGAGGAAAAGTTTTCCAAAATGGCCCGGAAGTTAATTTTTAATAAACTTCGCTTTGTATTGATTTCCGGCTTCAATCAGATACATGCCGGATTTGAAAGAGTAGATATTAATAAAAGTCTCGGGGGCAGTAATCAGACCTTTTGACACTTGACGACCATTGAGATCAAAAATCTTATATGACTTATTGACCAATGAAGGATCTACCACCAGTTTGACAAACTCCTGCGCAGGTACTGGATGCACCGTAAATAAAAGATCTACGTCCGGCTCATGCAAAGAGGTGGTCCCACAGACATATTGTGCATCGAAAATATGTTGCAGTGAGTCGATTGGTTCAATGCCTGCATTATTACGTGTTCGAACACTAACCTTAAAACGAGGGCTACCATAGGCATCCGTTGGACCGGCTACTTTTAAAAAAGCAAATAAAGTGGACGAGCCGTTCGGTTCACAACGCGTATCCGCACCCACCACTTTTGCGCCTTGCAAGGCAGCCATCAGACGGCAAGCCAAATCACCATCTGCCTGCCTGAAACGGGATTCCATCGAATCCAGAATCTGCTGGCCTAAAAGAATATTGCCCTGAATGGAATAGTAAATGCCATTGATGCTTCCGGTGATATGATTTTTGTAGTCATCGGTATTCGAACCGGTATGTCCTGCAGCGCTTACATTACTTCCTGTAAAACCTACGATGCCATATTGACGTATGGAAGCATTGTCCTGCACATCATTACTTTTGAGCCAATCAATAATCTGACTCGGAGTATCTCCGGCTCGCATTCTTACTCTGGCATTATTTTGATTTGCGGGCAGATAATAAGCCTGTGAATTAATGGCTCCGGTATCCGGAAACAGGTCCCCAAGAAATGAATCATCTGAAAATCCTGTATTAAATAAATCCACGCAGGATGCACCTGCACTGCCTACCTCCCTTGAAGTGGAATCCGCCGCAACGATGGAGAAAGTGTCCTGGGCTTGTAGGATATTGACAAATACGAACAATGAGGTAAGCAAAAGAAAGATGGAAGATTTCACAGGTAAATAGCTTAAAGTTTTCCGGGCAAAAATATTTCTGCCGGTATCCAAAAATAAGTCCAATTTTACAAATCAGCTGTCTCCAACATTTAACTACTATGAAAACTATTGCTATCCTTCTCATGCTTCTGGGCCTTTTTCTGATTCTTGCCTACGGAGCTATGTACCTGCTTGGCTTTGCAATGTCTTTTGATGCGCCCGGTTCAACGACAGATCCAAATGGCTGGATGATGCGCATATTAATCTTTCTTCCGATACCCGTTATGCTGGCCGTTTTATTTTTTGCTATCATGGCCTTTCGAAAAACGCATTATGGGCAATCCGCACTGTTAGGTTCTTTGTTTGCAATAGCAGGAATTGGCTTATTCGTATACACCACCTTACAAACGGTCGGCGTCACGAAGATGATACGTGAAGAGGCCACACTGCAGGCTGAAAATGAGCGCCTGTATCCTAAACAAACCTACATCAGACAAGGCGAAGGAAATCCTGATTCGATTCTCGTATTTCCCAATGGTATAGTTGCCTATCGATTATACCACCGACCGGATAAGTTTTGGGGTGGTCCAATTGGCGACCTCAATAGCACAAGAGAAAGTCTTGTGTTTGATCGTCGGGCAGAAGAGCATATAAAATTTGAAGACCTTCCCAATTTTGTGGATGAAAATGGGAGAGTATTTACGGATGTATTTATGGTGAAGTAATATTATCTACTCATAGTTCATCAGGAGTGTTCGGAGAGATTTCTTGCTGTGCTCGGAATGACATAGGGTTTTAGTCATACGGTGTGATCGTTCTTTCAAACCAACAGAAGATTCCTCGCTGTGCTCGGAATGACAATCGATTTTTTATAAAGCGGGAGAAAAGGGTGCGGGCAATGCCCCGCTCTTTTCTCCCCGTACCAACCAATGCCCCGTCATTCCGACTGCAAGGAGGAATCTACTTTTCGATGGCATAGTCATTTCGATTGGGGAGTCGGATACAAAATAAGTTCTGCGCTCCGATCAGGTCTAATGGTCTCGCGTCCTTTTTGGAGTTGACAAGTTAGTGATGAATCACTTTCTTGATACTGAAGTTTATCGGGGCAACAAGGATAGATAATGCCGATTCGAAATTACTTCCATTGAAAGTTGAGGCTTACATAGAACAAATCCTCTTTTCAGAAATCAGTTTTATTTTTTACCCTTTTTTACGGGATCAACTGTCAGTTTTGTGCCTTTGTACTTTGCTTTTTTAAAGGCTTTGACGACCTGATCATGATACGCTACATCGACATCAAAAATCGTGTGTGAAAACTGCACATCAATTTTTCCAATCTGTGCTTCCTGATCAGGAAGGTATTGGTTGATTAAGGTTAGCAATGTCTTTGGACTGAATTTATTGACAGATCCTGCATTGATAACGAGTGGAGCGAATTTAACTTTTGGTCTGTCCTCCCCTCTTTTTGCCGGTTCCGGTCTCCCGTCATTTCGTCTCGGACGTTCGTCCCGATCGCCACGACCCTCTTTTTTCTTCCATGGTTCTCTTTCATTTCTTGAACCACGATCATCTCTTGATCCTCTATCATCCCGTTTATCTGATCGACGATCATTCCGTCCCCGATCGTTTCGATCCCCTCGATCGTTTCGATCATTACGTCCGCGATCATCTCTGCTCTTTGAAGTGATATTGATATCGCGTGAATCTTTATAATAGGAAAGGAATTGATTGAACTCGATAGACATAAATCGCTTGATGAGTTCATCCCGATCGAGCCAACTCAATTTGTTGTGAATCTGTGGCAGGAAGCTGGCGATCTGCGCCTCATCCACTTCTACATTTTCTACTTTGTCGACCAGATGATATAGTTGTTTTTCACAAATCTCTTTTCCGGTAGGGACTAATTTCTTTTCAAATGGTTTTCCAATGCGTCTTTCCAAATCTCGAAGGCGATTCTGCTCACGGGAATGAATGATGGTGACTGAAATTCCTTTCTGATGTGCTCTACCGGTACGACCGCTTCGGTGGATATAGGTATCGGGATCATCCGGAAGATTGTAATTGATGACGTGCGTCAAATCATTGACATCAAGTCCGCGTGCAGCTACATCTGTTGCGATGAGTAGTTGAAGTGATTTACTTCTGAAGCGACTCATTGTATATTCTCTTTGTTGCTGGCTCAGGTCACCATGTAAGGCATCTGAATTGTATCCTTCTTTTGAAAGTTTCTCAGCGATCTCTTTCGTCTCGGCGCGTGTGCGACAGAAGACGATGGCGTAGATATTTGGATGGGCATCGAGAATTCTTTTGATGGCTACATATCGGTCTCTGGCCGCCACTTCATAATAATGATGCGTTACATTATCTGCTCCTGTCTGTGTTTTTTCGGCAGCAACTTCCAAGGGGTTATTCATGTAGGTTTTCACCATCTGCTTGATGCCGCTTGGCAGGGTGGCGGAGAAAAGTAGCGTTTGCTTTCCTTCCGGCGTAGTGGCCAGAATTGCATCCATGTCTTCTTTAAAACCCATTGATAACATCTCATCAGCCTCATCCAAAACAAGCCATTGGAGGCTTTCCAGTTTCAGTTTTTTTCTGTTGACCAGATCGAGTGTTCGACCGGGGGTACCGACGACAATCTGGGCGCCATTTTTCAAGGCGTAGATTTGTGTGTCCATGCTGGAGCCTCCATACACCGGAACCACCTTTACGCCTTTCATATTCTTGGCAAAATTTTGCATCTCCTTGGTGATCTGCAGGCAGAGTTCACGGGTGGGGCAAAGGATGATCGCTTGCACATGATCTGAGCTTGGATCGAGTTTGTTGAGGATGGAGATACCGAAGGCGCCAGTTTTTCCGGTACCGGTTTGCGCTCTTCCGATAAAGTCCTGATTGGAGGATATAATCACCGGAATGGCTTTGGACTGAATGGAGGTCGGTTTTTCAAAACCCATTTCATCCAGGGCACTGAGGATCTCTTTTTTGAGACCCATCTCTTGGAACGTAGTCATAAAATACTGAATATCGGCAGGTTACATTTTCCTGCGGGCTGCAAAGGTACTCATAATTAGTGATGTGCTCCCGTCTTTTTAGAGGTGAGGGGTGAGGAGTGATTTAGTGAT
>JAHEAR010000047.1:0-2660 GCA_024642665.1 Bacteroidota bacterium | reverse complement strand
ACGTAGTCATAAAATACTGAATATCGGCAGGTTACATTTTCCTGCGGGCTGCAAAGGTACTCATAATTAGTGATGTGCTCCCGTCTTTTTAGAGGTGAGGGGTGAGGAGTGATTTAGTGATTGGGTAATAAGGGTTATGAAGCGAGAAGGGTTATCCTGTAGGGAAATATTTATTCGCGTGTCGCGTGTTGAAAAGTCGCATGTCTATTTGTCTCAGCTCTGATATTGTTGAAGGTTAAATGATTAGAAGGTTATAAAGGTTATGGAAATAAGTTAGCGATATGCACTCTGCTCTTTGCCCCATGCCTCCTGCCCCATGCCTCCTGCCCCATGCCTCAGGCCTCCTGCCTCCTGCCTCCTTCATCCTGCCCCATGCCTCAGGCCTCCTGCCTCCTGCCTCCTGCATCCCCGTTTTGCCCCCGACCCCTAAAGGGGAGAAAAGTGTTTTCGTAATTTGCCCCATGCCATTCGTCTCGCATCTTAAAACAACAATAATCAATACCTTACCACTATGCAATATGATATCGTCATCATCGGTGGAGGAATTGTTGGATTGGCTACAGGATGGCAACTGCAATCCGCTCATCAAGGAATAAAAGTTTGTGTGCTTGAAAAAGAATCCTCCATCGCCACGCATCAGACGGATCGAAATAGTGGTGTGATACATTCGGGTATTTATTACAAACCGGGAAGTGCCAAGGCTATCAATTGCGTGAAGGGATATAACATGCTTTTGGAGTTTTGCAAAACGCATGAGATTCCTTTCGATCTGTGTGGTAAAGTAATTGTGGCCGCCGATGAAAGCCAACTCACCACCATGGAAGGAATCTATGAAAGAGGTTTGCAAAACGGACTCTCCGATATTCGAATCATCGATGAGAAAGAAACAAAAGAAGTAGAACCCTACTGTCATGCGGTGAAAGGTATCTGGGTGCCTCAGGCAGGGATCATTGACTATAAGGTAGTCGCTGAAAAACTGGCTGCATTGATCAAAGTAAATGGCGGAGAGATCATCACCAATTTTAAAGTTGACAAGATTCGCGAAGGCGATAAGGACATAACAATCAGTAGCCAAAGCCGATCCATTGTTGGAAGGCTTGCTGTTGGATGTGCAGGTTTATATGCAGATCATCTAGTGCGCCTGACCGGTGATCAGCCACCGCATCAGATTGTGCCTTTCAGGGGAGAGTTTTATGCGCTTCGGCCGGAAGCCACTCATCTGGTCAGAGGTTTGATTTATCCTGTTCCGGATATTAATTTTCCTTTCCTTGGTGTTCATCTGACGAAGCGAATTGGTGGTGGTGTAGAAGCCGGACCGAATGCAGTGTTGGCTTTTCGAAGAGAAGGTTACAAGCATCTGGATATCCATGCGGGGGAATTATTTGAAGCATTAACCTATAGTGGATTTCAAAAACTGGCGCTCAAACATTGGCGTAAAGGGCTTGATGAAATGAATCGCTCGTTTTCCAAAAAAGCATTTTTGAAAAGCCTTCAGGTTCTGGTGCCATCGCTTCATGAAAAAGATATCCGTCGAAGTCGCTCCGGTGTGAGAGCCCAAGCACTGGATAAGCACGGCAATCTGGTGGATGATTATGTTGTCATCGAACAGGATCGGATGATCCATCTATGTAATGCGCCCAGTCCTGCGGCGACCTCTTGTCTTTCGATTGGGGAGTATGTGGCCTCCATCGCATCAAAGAAACTGGCAGATATCGGAGGGTAGAAGAATAGCCTTTTTTCCTATCCGCACCCTCTTTCTCCCGGTTTCTGCGATTCCCGGGAGAACCCCTTCGCGCAAAGGCATAACACTTCTAATACAGTGGGAGAGCTTCCCCTGTATTTTCGAAATGAAATGGAGAAAAACAGGGGCCAGGGGTTGCGCCGTTGCACTATCTTTCAATTCGCCTTTTTGCAGGAATTCCCCATCTTTGTCCTCCCCAGTCATTTTTTGCAACTTTTTCAGGGAAATATTATTTATAAAGTCATGGAATCCACAACTGCAACAAAAAGTCCGGTACTCATCTATACTGAGCAAACCCCTAATCCTGAGTCACTTAAGTTTGTGACCAATAAAATGCTGTATGCCGGTACAGCCGATTTTCGCACCAGAGAGCTGGCTGACCAATTCGCTCCGATGGCGGCGGCTTTATTTGATCTGCCCTATGTCAAATCCGTTTATATCTGCAACAACTTTGTGACGCTGACCAAGGAGATTAACTACGCCTGGGAAGATCTTATGATGCGCACAAAGGATTTTATTAAAGAATATATCGCGGAAGAGAAGCCCATCATTCTTGAGGGATTTGCGGAGGCTATGGATACGCTGGAAAAAGAGCGCATGGCTGAAATAAATTACAGCGAAGATGAAGGTGAACTGGTCGCACGCATCCGTGAGCTCATTGATACACACGTTAAACCTGCAGTGGAAATGGACGGTGGTAATATCGCTTTCAAATCCTTTCAGGATGGTGTGGTCACACTCATTATGCAGGGCGCCTGCAGCGGATGTCCCTCCAGTACCGTTACGCTCAAATCAGGTATCGAAGCAATGCTTAAACGCATGGTGCCTCAAGTTAAAGAAGTTGTTCAGGAAATGGGGTAAAAGAGTGACCCTTTAATTTCTCGCTATACTTTCGACTTTTATTAATCTCATAGCTGAA
>JAHEAR010000064.1:3646-4457 GCA_024642665.1 Bacteroidota bacterium | reverse complement strand
AGAAATAATTTTTTAGTTCCCGAGTTGTCAAAAGGCAGATGACAAAGTATTCGGTGATTTTTCTGTCGGTGGCCTGAAGACCACCGCAACCTATATGTTTTTCCTACCGATAAACTATTGTAAAATTTCTATAAGAAACAGCTTTGTCTAACCACTAAAGTGGCAGGAGGGCTATAGGAATCTATTCCGGATTAATCCCATAAACTCATCATGTTTCTCTTTATCAAGAATCTTATGGGTCGCTAATTTAATTATCTGACCATCCTTTGTGGTGAAATGGATCTCGCCGATGTAAATTTTATACAATGCGATATCCTCAAACTTTAATTCATTTGGGTTACGGAATAAGCCAACACTCCATGTTATCTTTTCGGAATCGATCGTAACAAAATCACTTCCAAAATTTTTAGGTTTGAATTTAGCAAATTTGGGTTGAAAGATATTAATGGCTCCCCCCAGCAAACAACATATTGCAAGGATTAGATTCCAAATACTATTGTCTTCGGCCCATGACCAACCCGGATAAAAATAGGCTATTCCTGCTACCACATAAATACCGCCGATTATTCTATATCCCCAAATATATTTCTGATTGGATTTCTCCCAGTATTCGACGGAGTTGTAGGAAAATAAAATAGCCATATGCGTGGTGATGAGTTTCTAAAGTTAAGTATTTAGGAAGATATGGAAATGGCAATAGTTTAAGGGCAGAAAGGCGGAAGGGCTGAAGGGCTGAAGGGCGGAATGGCAGAAGGGCGGAATGGCAGAAGGGATCTCCTTTGCTAATCCCGTTTATCAAGAACGCAGACTA
>JAHEAR010000064.1:0-3636 GCA_024642665.1 Bacteroidota bacterium | reverse complement strand
TCCCAGTATTCGACGGAGTTGTAGGAAAATAAAATAGCCATATGCGTGGTGATGAGTTTCTAAAGTTAAGTATTTAGGAAGATATGGAAATGGTAAGGCAAAAGAGATGTATGGCGGAATGGCAGAAGGGCGGAATGGCAGAAGGGATCTCCTTTGCTAATCCCGTTTATCAAGAACGCAGACTAAAAGCAGAAGGGTACAAACTAAGGAACGGGGGTGCCATCGGAAAGGTTTTAAACTGCGCTTGCTGCGTGCAACATTGTATAGACAAAAAAATTATCACAATTCAATTGTTTATATTTGGCGTAAACGATCAACTTTCAAATTATGAAACAGCTATTAATTATAATATTATGTTTATTAACCGGTGCAGCAAATGCACAGGAACTGCAAATCATCTCCACCGGTCAGGGCTACAACAACCAGGACTATGTTAGTCTGACCGCCGGTACGGATCAACAGATTGCTAATAGTGTATGGGATATAGCCTTCTCGGTGGCTGACGGCGATGCGGGGGTCTTTATCAATGAAAGTGTGGGCTCGTCTCCTTCTGACCTTCCGATCCAGGCATTTGCGACCTTCTCAGATGATTTCAGCGTAAGTCCGGAAGAGTCATTTTTTATCGACTATCCGATATGGAATCGGGAAACGTCCTGGTCGCATGGTGCGCTGAATGAATATCGCGAGCCAGGTGATCCAAATGATTATGGATGGGGCATGTACAATCCGGATACCGAAGAAATCGATGGAATCTATGTCTATGCCATCGAGTTAAGGGACGGTACGTATATGAAGCTGCAGATTCAGTCTTTAAGTAATGGGGTGTATACCTTTCGGTATGCCAATTTTGATGGTTCGAATGAAGTCACGAAAACGATTGACAAAGCTGATCATGCCGGTAAGATGCTCGCCTATTTCAGTTTTGGCACGGGTGAATCAGTGGACGTAGAACCTGCCAATGGATTTGAATTATTATTCTTGCGTTATACAGCGTTGCTGGATGCAGGTGGTGATACGGTTCCCTATTTGGTGACGGGGATATTAACGGCTGATGGTGTAGAATCTGTTCAGGCGGATGGTGTAGATACGGAGACTGTTGAATTTGGACCTTACAGTGAACTTTTATCTCCCGATCCTGAGATCATAGGGCATGACTGGAAGTCATTTGATTTGAGCAATTTCGTATGGGTCATCACACCCAACCTTGCCTATTTTGTCAAAACGAGGGATGAGCATATCTGGAAACTTGTACCGCTTGAATTTTCCGGAAGTAGCACCGGCAATGCTGCTTTTGTAAAAACTGATCTGGGTATCCTGTCCGCGGTAGATGATCCTGCCTCTCCCCTTTCCCGATTCAGCATCTATCCTAACCCTGCGATCGATGAGATGCATATAGCGTATTCGCTGAATGATGTTACCTCAACCGATGTCAGATTACAGCTCTTCGATAGTTCAGGTCGATTTATTGAACAACACGATACGCATGCTGCAGAAGGATTGAATGTATATACGATGCAGGCTGATAATCTAGCACCCGGCAGTTATTATATTCGGATGATAGTAGGTAGCGCTTCTTATACAGAGGCGGTGCAGGTGGTGAGGTAGTGATACCGAATTAAAACACCTATTAGGTTGCTGTGGAAAATTAAAAACACGGAATACCTCCGATTCCCTCTTTCTTTATCCCCGGTCTCGGGCAATTGATCAAAGGGCATATCCTCAAAGCCTTTCTGATATGGGCGGTTTGAGGTATCATATCCTTCTTTTTGTGGTCGACGATTATTGTGCCTTTTGTGATCTGGGTGTGGAATGTGTATGATGCGTATAATTCCAACTGAGCATATTCCACATGCGTCAATGTAAAATTTACAACGTGAAAGGGTACTTGAATTCAGCATCCGGCATGCCAAATTCTTCTGTCCAAGGTTCTTGTGTGACACCTCTTCTCCATCGTATCCACCAATTGGTCATTTTCCGATGAATCTTTTTAAAGAATCTGTCGTAATCTCCTTTAAACCTTCCGTTTTTCCAGACGATGAGGATGGTCTCTGTAAAAAAACCATTAGTCTTTCCTTCTTTCGCTAATTGATTATCTCTGCAAGCAGCAATCTGTCTAATGGATGCTTTTATTTCCGGAACATTAATATTTTTACCCTTTAATATTTCGTCGTAAAATTCACGATTTCCTTTATAGGTTTGGTAGGCTCCTCTTGTGGGCATAAATCGATACTGTGTTCCATTCACCGTCTGATTAGTCACGGCTTCCCTGACAGCACTACTTTTTTTAACGGCATGATTTTTATCTCGAGATCCGTCCTCACGCCTAGCGGACGTGATCTCCGCTGTGCTCCGATTGGTTCCACTTCTGAAGACTGTACCACTATGGCAACTATCGGAGATGATCAGGACTCTGACACCTTCTTTAAAGGTGGACCACATCTTCAATAATTCATCATCTATGATTTGGCCATCATATAGACACCAGGTTTCATCGAGTCCATCTCCTTCATCACCGCTGGTATCAGGTACCTGGCCCCCATGGCCTGCATAAGAGAGAAAAAAAGTATCGCCGGCGACTAAATGCATTGACGCCTTAAGAATCTCTTCAGTGACATTTGTTCGGGTAGCCTCTCTGCTAAATAATTGCTTCGCTGCAAAACCTTGTTGATTGGCGATATGGTACATCGCCAGGGCATCTGCTTCAGCCGCTGCAAGGCGGCCCTCCCAGGGCTTTCCATCATCCGTATAATGATTGGCGTCTAAGTAGTTGATTCCAATATGGAGTGACATACCTGTTGGCATAAAGTGGGTGTTTTTTGATTAATCATTCATTAGTTATCGCTCAACTTCCGCAAGATCGTTTTTAAATTAGGGAAAACAAAACGTATTTATTTTATTCATATCAATGAAGACTATCTATGTGTTGGCAGCGTCAGGTAACGTCCATGACTTCACTGCTTCAGCTTTAGGGTTTGTGTAAAAATCCCATGGAAACTGACTGATGGTATTTCTTTGTTGCTCTTTATGATACTTGTTATCCGAATGATCGATTATCCCAAGTTTCATTTTTACAGCTGCGGCTGCTTCGAGGTATGCCTGATGAATACTAAGCCCTCTGCCGAGCCCGTCATAAAATAGAATCGCCAGGCGATTGGCTGCTTTTTCGTCTATGTCTCCGGAAGTAGCGATGACAGCTCCGGCCCCTGCCTTCAAAAATGAATCAACTTGCTTATGTGTGGAACAGGCGTTTAGAAATACAAGCTCCAATCCCTTTTGGGTTTTAAGGATAGCTGTAAAAACATCAATAGGGGCGACTTCCTTTTCTCCTGATGCTGTTTCCAGGTAAAGCTCAAAATCCTTGGCATGCCCGGCAAAATGGAAAATGGCAATGCGGTTATGATAATCTCTAAAAGCTTTTAAAAGCTGAGCTGTATCTACCGCTTCAAGGATAACCAACTCACAGCGATTATTCTCTTCCGCTGTTTTAAGTTTCTTTTCAATGCCTGCTCGTTCGGCATACAAAGTCAACAGCGGATTATTCCAATCATTGGCAAAAGCTATAAGTATAACTGGTTTCATACAAAGGGAATAATCTGTTCTGTCCTATTGTGGTGAACAATTATTGTTCCGTTTGTG
>JAHEAR010000046.1 GCA_024642665.1 Bacteroidota bacterium | reverse complement strand
CAAAACCATCAATGCCTTACCATCCTTAGGAGCCATCTGGACCTGTGTCGGACTATTCTCAATATTCCAACCCGATGGCACAGGATACAAAAACTTTAATCCCGGATGATAAAATATATCGCTTTCGACATAGCCTTGTCGCGGATCATCCCCATAGATTATACCATCAATCATATCCAGATAGGACTGGCGGCTGACCTTATAAGCTGTGAGTTGCAATTTATTTTGCCATTCGGTCGCCAACGCATCTACTTTCGCATTGCGATCCAATGGATCCGGATGCGTTGATAGGAAGGTAGGAATCGTCTGGCCATCCTCTGAAGTGCTCAATAATTTGAGCGTTTTGAAAAAATCTGCCATCTGATGGGCATCATACCCCACTTTGGATGAGTACTCGACCCCTAATTCATCAGACTGACTTTCATTGTCTCTGCTGTATTTTAAAAACAGCAATTGCATGGCCGTCTGTGCTTCATTGGCAAAAGTTCTTAACTCCGGAGAAACGATCAGGCCGCCTATAAATAATACCTGCGCTAAGGTGCTCTTGGTATATTGCTGAGCAGAATGCTTTGCGGCAATATGGCCAATTTCATGTCCCAGTACACCCGCAAATTCAGCTTCATTGTTGAAATGCGCCATGATGCCTCGGGTAAAATAGACATACCCCCCCGGTACCGCGAAGGCATTAACCACCGGGGAATCCAGAATTCTGAATTGATATTTGAGATTAGACCGGTGCGATACGGCAGCCATTTCCTGACCGTGGGTATCAATAAATTTTTGAATAGCCTCATCTTCATAAAGGCCAAACTGAGCAATGATCTGTGGATCAGACTCCGCTCCTAAAGCAATTTCCTGTTTTTCCGACATTAGACTGACCTGCTTCCTTCCGGTTACAGGATTGACGGCGCAGCCGGCGCTGATAAGCATACTCAAAACAAAAAAGCTGATAAAACTGCCGGAATAAACGAACGATGATTTCATAGGTTTCAATTGATCTTTATCTAAGTCTTCGGTATTCAATAGAATAACACATCCGTTTTACTGATTATTATATCCGGGCAAGTTAACTAAACCAAATTAGTGATTTTGAAGGTTTGCTATTTGATCAATTATTATAGTATAACTTTATATCCGATTCCTTCTTTTCCCGGATTACATGAATTTACCAGAAATAAACTCAGCAGCCATACAGTCCTTTTTACGGAAATTGCCCGGAAAGACTATTTCCTTTCTTCGGAACTTACCCGGAGCCATCTTCACCGTCATAAAGGATCCGAAACGCCGGAGGAAATTGCTCATGCGTGGGTTCTATGGTTTTTGTGGATGTATCGCACTGCTGATTTTTATCTTTCTGATCACCTGGCTCGGCGTTTTTGGCTCTATCCCAAAAGGAAAAGAACTACTCTCCATCACGCAACCGGAAGCCTCCAAGGTTTATTCGCATGATGGAAAATTAATGGGTAAGTTTTACACCAAAAACAGAAACACCCTTGAATTTGAAGATCTTCCTCCGGTATTTATGACCGCTTTGATTGCTACTGAAGATTCCAGATTCTGGAGTCATTCAGGCATTGATTTCAGAAGCTGGATGCGTGTATTGGTCAAGCGATTAATCTTAAGGCAGAAAAGTGCCGGAGGAGGAAGTACGCTGTCTCAGCAACTTGCTAAAAATCTTTTTCCACGAAAGGACTTTCTGGTAGCTTCCATGCTGATCAACAAATACCGTGAGTTTATCATTGCCACCCGCTTAGAAAATGTTTTCTCAAAAGAAGAACTACTTACTTTTTATATCAACACCGTTTCATTTGGTGAAAACATTTATGGGTTGGATGCTGCTGCCGATCGGTATTATTCGAAGACGGCAGATCAGCTTAGTATTGAAGAGTGTGCCATGCTGGTCGGACTGTTGAAGGCAACCGGCTATTACAATCCAAACAACAATCCTGAGCGAGCGATTGTGAGGAGAAACACGGTCCTGTATCAAATGAAAGTTAATAGTGTGATTGATTCAGTGACCTATGATTCCTTATGCCTACTTCCATTAAACTTATCCTATCAGCGCAATACGGATTCAGAAGGAATGGCTCTTTATTTCAGAAATCAGATTCGTCCGTTCCTGCTTGAATGGTGCGCTACGCATATGAAAGAAAATGGGCAACCCTACGATTTGTATACCGATGGTTTGCAAGTATATACCACGATTGATTATAGTATGCAGGCATATGCTGAAAAAGCGTTAAAAACCAGGCTCTCCATTCTTCAGAAATTATTTGACGAACAGTTTACAAGCTGGGAGCCATATGAAGCTGCTGTGGACGAAGCTGTACTCCGATCGCAACGATACAAAACATTAATGGAAAGCGGATTGGCTGACTCATTAATTATGGATAGCATGAACCAGGTCATCCCTATGAAATTCTGGACATGGGAAGGTATGCAGGACACGCTTGCCTCCCCAATGGACAGCATCCGACATGCCCTAAAAACACTTCAAGGCTCAATCGTCGCCATCAACCCGCAGACCGGCGGGGTGCTTGTCTGGGTCGGTGGAAATGATGCAGAGGAGTTTAATATTGATTATGTGCTAACACCTCGCCAACCGGGCTCAGCCTTTAAGCCTTTTCTTTATGCTACTGCGTTGGATCAGGGAATGGCCCTTTGCACGTATTATGCCAATGAACTGATTACGTATGATGATTTTGAAGCCTGGGCCCCCAGGAATTCAGATGGCATCTATGGGGGTGTTTACTCGCTTCCCGGCGCTTTAGCCAAAAGTATAAATACAGTAGCCGCACAATTAATTTTTGATGTAGGTATCGATAACGTCATTGCCAAAGCAAGACTGGCAGGAATCACAGGGGAAATGAAACCGGTACCTTCCTTAGCTTTGGGAACAGCAGAGATAAAACTGGTAGAGCTAGTGAGCGCCTATTCCACTTTTATTAATAAAGGGATGCACAGACCATACCAACTGATCACACGCATTGAAGACCAGGATGGAAATGTTCTTGAAACATTCAAGCCTGCTCCTGCCACAAGTGTCTACACACCTGAAACCTGCGGGATGATGAATCAGATGTTGGCCAATGTGGTTGACAGTGGCACAGCTGCTTCCTTGCGTTATCGCGAATTCGATATCAGAGGTGCTATCGCCGGCAAAACAGGGACCACTCAATTTAATTCAGATGGTCTTTTTGTTGGAATGACACCAAAATTCGTAGCTGGGTCATGGGTCGGTTGTTTTGATCGAAGAATCCGTTTCAAGTCAACCAATCGCGGCCAAGGCTCCAAAACCGCACTCCCGATTTGGGCTGAATTCGTTAAACAAATGCAAGCAGACCCACAATACAAATCTTTGTTTGTCCCTTCGTGGCCGGCTGAATATAAGTGGGTGAATGATTGTGCATTTACCCTTGATTCGACCGAACTCGAAATGCTTGAACGCGATACCGCCATGGCGGGTGATACGCTCTCACCCATGACCAGAAGATATAAATTAAAAGGTGAGCAACGCAAAGGAATTGGCAAACTGCTTCACGATATTTTTGGGCGAAAAGAAGAGGAATAAACAATGCTCCATTTACTTTTTATCAGCAAGTGCAAAGACCACAGGTAAATGCATCTCTGCATCCACCGCTTTGCCCTCCTTTGTCGCCGGTATCCATTGCCCTATATTTTCATTCATCGTCAATAATAAAGCTAAAACAGCCAGATCTGCATCAGCCTGAAGGGACTTGACGATGGTGACATCTTTTACTTTCCCATCATTGCCCACGATAAACTTAGCAATGACTTTTCCTTCTATCCCTTCCTTCTCAAGACTTTTTGGAAAAACCAGGTTCGTACTTATGTATTCATTGAGCTTCGTGGAAGTGCAAAGCATTTGCTCCGAAGCGGCCACTTCGTTACATCCAGGAAACACCGGCAAAGCTCTTTCTTCCCCGTCTATCTTGATACCTATGGCTGAATTTGTATGGGTCGATGTTAATGCCTCACGAGACTTAAAAGAAAGCAATATCAGCGTAATCATTAATACAGGAAGTATACCTAAATACTTAAGGCGAGCTGTTATACCGGAAGGTTGTCTGGTCATCATGCGTAGTCGATTTTTTAATTGTGAATAAATTAATTGATGGGAAAGTGCATTGGGCAATTGCTTGTATTGTTGTTGTACTAAAAGTTGTGCATAATTTTCCCAATGCGAAAACTTCAGAACGGCTTTATCAGCGATATATTCATGCACATCCGAAAGTGAATGCTTATATAAATAAATAAAAGGATTAATCCAACATACCATTGTGATGAGTTCCAATAGCAATACATCACCTGAATGTCGTTCGCGAATATGTGCATTTTCATGAGCGATCACTTCTGCCAACGCTTCCTTACTATACTGGTGATGGCGTGGCAGGTAGATGGTGTTAAAAAAAGAAAAAGGTGATTTAACCTGATCTGATAAAACACATTGCTTATCCCGTATGATCACGGCCGTGCCGTAAACTTTAATCCGATGAATGTGCCGGTAGGCGGTAAGCAATCTTATCGCCATAAAAAGGACTCCGATGATATAAAGCAGTAGAAGGATATCCCCTAAATCAAGAGGTATCATCGATGCGGTGGACAAATTATCCGATAAGGTAACAAAGGTGGTTTCCAGAAAAACCACAGAGGGCATTAAGCCCGATTGAACCACTTCCTGAGCAAAATTCAATTGCGTGAATGGCAGGACAAGACTTAAGATCATTGTGAGTAACAGATAAAATCTATTCACTTCAAAAAGTGTCTCACGTTTTAACGCAAAATAGTAGAAGGCATAGAAGACAGCTGTACAAAGTGTTACCTGAAATAAATACGTCAACAAGTTCATGACTTCTTTTTTAGTTCTTTAATCAGATGTTGTAATTCATCCACCGAAGTCTCATCATTGGCTACCAGAAAGGAAACCAGTTGTTTTGGCGAGCCGTTAAAATATTCTTTGATGAGAGAGGTCACATTGCCCTTACTATACGTAGCTTTAGATATAACAGGAAAATACTCATAAGTCCTCCCATAGGCCTTATGTCCAACAAATCCCTTCTTCTCTAAAATTCTGACAATGGAGGAAATAGAGGAATGTGGTGGTTTGGGAGATTTTAGCTGCTCAATGATATTAGCCACGGTGCATCTTTCCAGTGCCCAGATGTGGTGCATTATTTCTTCTTCGGCTCGTGTTAAGTTCTTCATAGGAAACAAACTTTTGTCAGATCACGATACGAATATATAACGTAATTATACGTTATGCAACTAAAAACACTTTTTTAATGAAAAAAATCTGCTCCAAAGATTAGCATTCTAATTTTTTCGGAACAGAAAAACGGGAGTAATTCGTGTAGTGGCTTGTTAAGACCGTAAGGACTTGCGTCCCCGGCTCACTAAAAATTCATACTTAATTAAAAGAAAAAATGATCGAAGTCTAGTCCTCATCTTCTTCTTCCCCTGCATCCGCTACCTCTTCTTCTTCCTCATCTTCATCATCACCTACATCATCAGGCACACCATCGGAGATGGTCAGATGATCCAGATCCCCATATTTTTCTTCATAGTCCTCGCGGATACTATCCTTGAGTTCACCGCGTGAGTTGTAATCATCATCATCTTCGACGATTTGTTTCGCTTCAATCAGGGTCATTCTGACAAGGTAATATCGATCCTCTGTTTCAAAAGGAAGTGCTGAAACAAACTTCCCCTCCACGTTTTTATATTGGATAAGGTGTCTGTGAAAACCATAAGGGTAGTTCAGTTTTATTTGTTCCTGAATTTCAGGATCAAGTTTTTCATAATCCTTTACGATACGAGGCTTGTTGACCATTTGATTAAGTGTCTAGGTGTGTATTACTAAAATAAACTATGATTTTGAATGACTATGACTTCATTACTATGCTATAGTATCAGCAAATAAAAGGCTTTTTCATGAATATTAACAAGAAATTTTTTGCTTCGGAAAGATGTATATTTCTTGCCTGAATAAATAAAACTAAATAAAAAAAGCCGGAACAGGTTTTGTACACCCGGTCCGGCTATTTTTAACCAACCCTCTTTATCCTTTTATTTTTTCATTCAGGCCAAAGCATCCAGATCTCTAATGAGAATACTGCTCCTGGTAAAGTATATTTTATTTGCCTTTCGCAAATCATTTAATACTGCCGTCACGGTCTGTCGGCTGGTCCCTGTGTAATTGGCTATATCCTGTTGGGTCAGTGAATGTTTCAAAAGGGTTTCGAATCCTACCTGACGACCACATTGATTTGCATTTTCAATAATGAAATCTATAATCCTGCCACGTGCATCTTTAAAAATCAGGGATTCCAGCTGATTTTCAGTTCTCCTGAGTTTTAACCCGATCATTGAAATAACCCCCATTGTGACTTGTGGGTTCTTATCCATTATTTTTCTGAATATGCTTACCGGAATTCTGTAAAATGAGGTGTTGTTGGATAGCGCCATGGCAAAATTATGATGGCGCTCATTTTGCTGAATCAGTGCGATTTCACCAAATATCATCCGGGGATGCAGCACTTGCTTTATGACCTCTCGTCCATCCTCATGATGGGTACCAATCTTAATGCTACCGGCTGACAGAATGTAAAAATACTGGGCCTCATCTCCTTCTGAGAAAATGACAGAATGCTTTTGAACAGTCTGAAAGTCCATGTGGTGCGCCAAATCGGCTAATTCCTCTTTTTCCAATACACTGAAGAAGGGAATGCTGTCGAGAATATCAAGTTTCATAGCCTGTGGGTATTCTTATGCCTAAATAGATAAAATGAAATGTCAGGTATAAGACACAATAAGATTCGTCCACCCCTATGGATGACAGAATAAAAATTGTAAAAAAGGCTACTGGGGCAAATAGGATGAGGAAACATCGGGAGAAAACCCGGAGAAATTACCGTAACCACCCTCTATATTGTTATAAATAGAGACCGGCTCAGCAAAAGGATCCTGTCGAACAATTAACTGACGAGCCAGTGTACTATGGTATTTGTAATATTCCTTCGTGATGGAACGCAATTCCACAAAAACCCTTCTTAGCTCATTATCCTCCAGTACCCAATCCACAAAGTTGAAATTTAATGGTGCACCCGGTACAAGATCATCTTTATCTATCAACACACCAAAATCATAATGTGCCAGATACGGCTGATCATCAGTAAGTTCGGGATTGACAATATACGCAGAAGGCAGACCGGCATACTGATTATAAAACACTAAATGATAGTATTGATTATTGCCAATATGATTAATCTCAAAATCTAAAGAATACCTGACGATATCTTTAAACTCATTTTTGGTCGAGGGCTCTATAGTGATTCCTGTAATATTCAAATTTGATATGGTACTGGGTCTTGGAATACTAGTCGTAGCCCTAACACTCTCGTAACCAGGCGAATAGGCTGAAATAGTATAAGAAAAGCCCTCCTTCAAAAAGTTTTGTGGAAAGCCAAAAAAGGATTCTCCATTCACTGTGCTCTGCGTCAGATTGATCGAATGATCAGTCTCCAGCTCAGTCACCTCAACTTCAATATTTTCAGGCATTTCAAAACTGCTTGAATCTGAAGGAGATTGTGAAACAAACACATATACTCTCGGTTGCTCCCATCCAACAGAGGCTGTAGACAAATGAGCTATAATCGTAAGCTTAGGAAGTTTGTTGTTGGGAAGCTCCAACGTAGTTTCACAGCCTGACAGAAGCCACATAGAGCTGATGACCAGCACGTAACAAGCATATGAAAACAGATTCTTCACCCTTTAAAGATATGACTTTTTGACGTTAATTGGCAAAAACACTTCTTCGCCGGTACTTATTTTGCAATTAGTGAAAAGAAAACCTATAGCTAAGCGATGGTAAAAATCTAAATAAGGAGAACTGCCTGAACTCAAAATCCTGACTAATAGGATCTTGCACCAGAGTGATATAGAACGGATTCACACGACCATACACATTGTACAAGTTAATGGTGAGTGACTGGCTAAAGGATTTTCTTTCCTTTAATTTAAAATTGGCGCTTAGATCCAGCCTATGATAGGCCGGCAGACGAAAACCATTCCGATCACTGTAGTTTATCCCGATTTCCGGAAAAAAGGACCCCGGATTGTAAAATTTACTTTCTGCAAGGGTAATCGCAATGCCTGTTCCGAAGAGCCAGTTAGCACCGCATGTCCACCTTGGCCCAAGCTTTATTTGCCCCGACAAAGTAGAAGACCAGCGCCGATCATAGCGATCTGGAAAGGCATAGCCATTATTTATTTCATCAAACTGCTTATACGATCTGGACCAGGTGGCATTCCATTTAAATTGAATTTTTTCCCTGGTATACATATATTGAAGTTCTATTCCACTTGCTTCACCAATGCCGGAAGTCACTTTTGATTCCCAATTGGCCGCATCGACGATGCTGGAAGGGACTAGCCCTTCTCTGAGCAGGAAGCTGGCACCCTCTTCATAAGATATCAGACTGCGCATATCTTTAAAATATGCCGACCACTGAATGGTACTGAAAGTACCCGGTTTCCATAAAACAGATATGGCGTATTGATCAGATAATTCCGGTGCTACTTTACTGGTGGTGGGAACCCATAGATCAGTCGGCAAACCAATACTACTGGACTTGAGATTGTGCAGATACTGAACCATTCGACTAAACCCAACATTGAAGGCAAGCTTTGAGGAAGGAAGATAATCCAAACTCAGTCTTAACTGAGGATCCATGTAATAGGTCCCCTGGACAAAAAAACTGGAAATATGAAGCCCCGAATTAAGTTTGAATTTTGAATTAATCTCCCACTGATCTTCAAAATATATACCTGCTTCCGTGGCATTCACACGAAAGGATGAGAAGTATATATCATCCAATAAGCCTTCCCGTAAATAAAACTCTCCTACTTTACTCTCTTCATTGATTGAAATGGATTTTGGTTGAAAAGTATACCCAATGGCATACAAGCCGGCAGCGAGTTGGTGATCTGCAGATGCTCTCATTTCAAGTTCAAGTTTAACCGTCACATCCCGAATACTTGATTTAAACTCTTTCGCATCAAATCCTGAAAGAGAATCAAATGCAGATCCAGGAAACGTATGGATAAACTGGCTATGGTCCACAGACTGCAACTGAAAAGCACTCGATGATATGGTAAGGTTTGAAAACACCTTATCACTCACTAAATGATTCCATCGAAGAACACCTGTTCGGTTACTCCAGTTAAGATCTTTATTAAACTCTTCATGAGAAACAATCCGAACTCCTGAATCCTGAACCTGATCCCGATCAGTAATCGTCTGATCGGCAAACCGATCACTTCCCTGATACAAACTGATGTAAAGTCGATCCCTGTTTCCAATGACCCAGTTAATCTTACTATTAAAATCAAAATAATCAAGGTGTGCAGAACCCCCTACATTATTGCGCGCTTTATACTGTCGCGTAATATCACGGATAAAAAGACCGGGAAGAAAAAATCTACTGCTCACAAGAATACCTACTTTATCCTTAACCAATGGTCCCTCTACCATCATCCCGACTTCGGAAGAGGCGATGTTTCCTGTCAATACCCATTGATGAATATTTCCTTCTCTTAATCGAACATCCATCACGGATGACAATCGACCACTAAACCGACTGGGGAAGTTAGATTTGTAGATGGAAGCTTGTTGAAGTGCCTGATAATTAAAAACCGAAACAATACCCAGCAAATGATTCGGATGGTATATAGGTACCCCATCCATTAGTATCAGATTTTGGTCATTGCCCCCACCCCGGACATGAATGCCCCCGATACCATCCGTTCCTGTGTGGACGCCGGGAATAAAATCTGCCGCCCTGTACAAATCACTTGAGCCGCCAAGATGAATATTGTTTTGTAAATCTTTATAGGTTATCCGCTCCGCCGGAGGCACAATAGCATCACTTCTGGTGGGATCACCGGAACGAACGATCACTTCTTTGAGCGTATTGTTTAAGGCCAGCCGAAGATGAAAAATTTCATTTTGTCTTAACACCTTATGTCTAGTAATCGGTGCATATCCAAGAAAGCCGACCAACAGCTCAATTTCACCAGCAGGAAGATTCAGATTATAATAACCGTAATTATTTGTGGAAGTGCTTTTGCCTGAGATCGCATCATAGACATAAGCTGAAATCAAGGGTTCACCGGAAATGGAATCTGTAACGACGCCACTAATGCTAAAACGTTGCACTTTCGTTTCGATTTCATATAAAACGATTTGATTGTCTATGTATTGAAAATCGACATCACTTTCCTGAAGAATGATTGTCAACACTTCATCCACCGTAACATTCTTAATACGCAGAGTGATCGGCTTAAGTTTTTCAATGACGTTGTCAGAATAGATAATATTAATTCCTGACTGCTCACTTAGTTCCAATAAGAATTCAGAAGCGTTCCTGCCTTCCGCCTGAATCGCTAATTTCTGACTCTGTCCCTGCAGCTGAAAGGCTGTAGAAACAAATGCCATGATCCATATCAGTAACCTGATCCTGAACATTTTAGTGTTTTTATAGCAACGAACCTGACGATGGAGTTATGTTGCATCTTGCCATAATATTTAAAAGTACGGAGAAATCATGAAGATTTGACCGGTTCCAACCCATGCCGTTTTCCTTCTTCGATCATAAAATCAAATGATTTCTGGTAATCACTTTCCAACTGACCATCCAATATGGCCTCCCGTATGGCAGTTTTAATTTCTCCGACCAGTCGACATGGTTTCAATCCAAAAGTTTCCATAATCATTTCACCGGATATGGGAGGCTGCCAGTTTCGCAAATGATCTTGTTCTTCAACCTCGCTTAATCGTTTTATTACTTTCTCATAATTCTTAAGATATTTAGCTACCCTCGCCTGATTTTTTGAGGTAATATCCGCCTTGCACAAAGTCATCAAATCATCCAGATCATCACCCGCATCAAACAACAGTCGCCGGATTGCGGAATCAGATATTTCTTCCTGTACTAAAGCGATTGGTCGTAAATGTAATCTTACCAGTTTCTGAACATACTTCAGTTTGTCATCCAATGGAAGTTTCATTCGACTAAAAATCTTCCTTGCCATATTGGCACCAACGACTTCATGGCCATGAAAAGTCCAACCATGTCCGGGCTCAAATCGCTTTGTCGCCGGCTTAGCAATATCATGTAATATAGCACTCCATCGCAGCCATAAATTATAAGTCGCTTCTGAAATATTATCCAGCACCTGAAGGGTATGATAAAAATTATCCTTGTGAGCAAACCCTTCTTTCCGGTCTACCCCCTTCATATCCTCAAGCTCCGGAAATATCAATTTGAGCAATCCGGTTTTTTCCAATAACAGAAACCCTTCAGACGGAACAGGAGATAAAATGATTTTGTTCAACTCATAGGTTACCCGCTCAGCTGAAACAATGGAAATTCTATCCCGCATCGCAGTAATTGCGGTTAATGTTTCCGGATCAATCTGAAACGAAAGCTGACTTGCAAATCGAATCGCCCGCATCATCCGAAGCGGATCGTCAGAAAACGTCTTTGTAGGTTCCATCGGCGTAACCAAAACACCCTTTCCAAGATCTGTGATCCCATTAAACGGATCTATGATTTCGTAAGGTTCATTACCTGTTAAACTGGCAGCTAATGCATTGATTGTAAAATCTCTTCGCAACTGATCATCCTGAAGTGTACCTTGTTCGATACTGGGCTTCCTGCTATCCTGCCGGTATGATTCTTTTCGGGCTCCTACAAATTCAAGTTCAAGATCATTATACCTGATCATCGCTGTACCAAACGTTTTAAATACAGACAAGTGTGCTACGTCGTGACCAAGCAGATGACAGACTTCCTCTGCCAATGCAGGACCATCACCAATGGTTACAAAATCAAAATCTTTACAAGGGATGCCCAGCAATCGATCACGAACAAAACCACCCACGACATATACTTCCTGATCAATTGCCTCCGCTGCTGATCTGATGACTTCAAAAAGTGAATGCTCTGTAGTGGATATTTCTAGTTTCATATAGTCTCGCTAAACAGGGTAAAGATTTAGCTGCGGGTCCTTTTCAATTTGAGTACCAGATAGGGATGTGGTATGCCTTAAATCAATCTATGCTGATCATTTCATTCGCATAATGATTCCTTACCTGATCCAGAATATCAAAGAGCGCGGAAGGATCATTTTCTGTCACCAGCAATGATCTGAAATGTCGGATCCCATCAAGCGATCTGAAGTAATTTGTATAATGACGGCGCATTTCATTGACACCAACGCGCTCACCTTTCCATGCGATTGAATGTTGCAGATGCCTTTGTGCAGCATCTACTCTTTCGGATATCGTCGGTGGGGGTAAAAATTCACCCGTTTTAAAGTAATGTTTTATCTCTCGGAAAATCCAGGGGTATCCAATACTTGCACGACCAATCATGATCCCATCAACCCCGTATCGGTTTCGGTAACGTAATGCTTTTTCAGGGGTATCAATATCGCCATTCCCAAAAACAGGAATATGCATCCTTGGATTATTTTTCACCTTTGCAATAAGGCTCCAGTCAGCTTCTCCTTTATACATCTGTGCTCTGGTTCGGCCATGAATGGAAATTGCTGCAATGCCAATATCCTGCAATCGCTCTGCTACCTCCACTATATATTTGGAATCTTCATCCCAACCCAGACGTGTTTTTACGGTGACAGGTATCGGGCTCCGTTTGACAACAGCTTCTGTCAACTGGATCATCTTAGGAATATCTTTCAGGATGCCTGCCCCGGCGGATTTACAGACTACTTTTTTTACAGGACAACCATAATTGATATCAAGTAATTCCGGTTTGGCTTCCACGACAATATCCGTGGCTTGCATCATAGAATCCAGTTCAGCGCCAAAAATCTGAATACCAATGGGTCGCTCAGCTTCATAGATGTCCAGTTTCTGAATACTCTTTTCCGCATCGCGAATCAATCCCTCGACACTGATAAATTCGGTGTAGAGCATGTCGCACCCTTGTTCTTTGCATAGCGAACGGAACGGAGGATCACTCACATCCTCCATGGGTGCCAGTAAAAGCGGAAAATCTCCAAGTGCTATATCCTTTATCCTAACCATATAGTTTATTGAAACAACAACTTACTTAGAAAGTTGGTCGACCAATATTAACAAGGTCAAAACAGCTGTAGCCTGATACAAGGTGTCACGTAAAATCAATCCCCAGTCAGTTTTCTTGTCGGATGGGGTGCGAGGGGGTTTTACTTTTTTTGCTCCGACCGAAATCGTGGATCCTTTACTTACCTTTGGATGCTTATTAAATACGAGTAAACATTTCTTAGTTTTTTGTACTCGGCCATCGGGATACTGCACTACCAATTTATTCATCGTACCTGTTTCGCTGACACCGGCTGCAAAATTATTCACATAATATCTGGCGGATTTGGCGCCTCTGTAGGCCACCGAAACAGATTTAACGTCCTTTAAAAAGCCTTTCGAATAGGCTTCATCAAGATTTACATTTCCCTCTATCGTCACCAACTCACGACTTTTCGGAATTTGAATCACATCACCTCCTCGCAGCGTAATATTGGATGGGATATTATTATTTTGCAAAATATCATATAAGTCTATTATGACCAGTCCTGTTCCATCCCCTTCTCTATACAATTTAGCTCCTTCAGGAAAAGCCTGTCCGGATAATCCGCCAGCTCTTTCAATCACATCATAAATTTTTTCTTTGTCCTGAAGCAATGTATACGTGCCCGGATACTTCACCGCTCCCTCCACAAGCACTGTACGCTGCAACTCAAAATCAGGAATTGCACGAACGAAGACGTGATCAAAAGCGGCCAGTATAACACTTGTATCTCGCTCATAATAAAGCTCGAAATCTCTGGAAAGGCCAACCGTTGATTGCGAAATTTTTATTTCATCATCCCCATAAAAAATGGACCGGGCAATATCAATTCGATCATTATCCGCTTCAAACTTAAATCCGCCTGCCAGACTAATCAGATCCGCCAAACGCATTCCTTCTCCATAACTAAATACACCTGGATTTCTAACTGCTCCAAAAATAGAAACAGTAATCTCATCACGTCGACCTCCTTTATCAAATATATTAATCTGGTCCCCTGATTCTATGATTACATTTGCCGCAGAAAATGGATTATCCATAGATTCCCTGATATCAAGATGGAGGTACTCCACCTTCTTTGGTTCGGTTGGATCGCGACGCAATATGTAGCCAAACTCCGACGCGTCATTTGATAATCCTCCGGCTAACAAAATAGCATCTTCTAATCGAACTCTCCCGTCGGGATTGAAGGCAAAAGTATCCGGCAAATTGACCGCCCCAATGACTGAAAAAGTACCTTGATTGACATAATCCTTCAACGTCATCACCTGAACCATATCGAGGTTCCTCAACACCACATTGGAGGATGAGGATGGATTGTCCAGGACTTCCTGAATATTAATGCGCTGATATTTATAGGTACCATCCTGCTGATAATGCAACAGATAGGCAAAATCAAGTCTTGCATCCGGTCGAATAGTGCTCTCTTTTAAAAGGTCAGAAACCTTCATGCCTTCGCGTCTTTCGTAGATGCCAGGGTATTTAACCGCACCATCAATCGTGACCATGTTTTGGGCGCTTCCTGCAATTGTTTTAATCTCTACCACATCACCATTGAAGAGGACATAATCACCACCACTTTCAACCAGCTCTTTGAGATTTACGTTCGTAATAATAGCCCCGTCATTCATATATCTGGTCACCTGTACGGAGGACAAATAAGCATTTGCTTTTGCTCCACCGGCAAAGGTTAACAACTGTGCTAGGTTTTCGTCATCCAATAGTTCATAGGTCATTGGCCGAACCACCGCTCCTTTAATGGTAATAACTTTTTGTGCCACCGGTATGTGGATATAATCATTGTTTTGAAGGAAATAATCCTTCACTATACCGGGGTCATTCATAAATTCATACACATCCAAAGGGATCGTTTTATTACCGCGAATGACTTTGATGCGACGAACAGATCCGATATCTGTTGGGCCCCCGGCTGCACTGATCACATTAAACGCAGTGTTGATTCCCGGCAGTGTAAATGAGCCTGTAGTTTTGGCTTCTCCAAAAACATTAATTGTCATGTTTCTGGATTTATTCAGGGTCACCTGAAATTCACCGCGGTTGATAATGTAGTTTTGACTAAACCGTTGAAAAAGCAATTCTTTTGCATCCCCTAGTCGCACGCCTTTAAGTAAAATCTTAGGCAGGCGTTCTCCCGCTATTACAAAACCATCCTCGTCAATCTCAAGAATCTGTTCAAATTGAGATCGTCCAAAACCAATGACGCCAATTTTATCTCCTGAACCAAGAATATAGGTTTCGGGAGCAGCCAGATCACCGGCTTTTTGATAAACAGTAATCGAATTATTTCTGAATATTTCCTGCCCATAGATTTTGGGTGGTGTTGTATCAGGTGGCGTAGGCTTCGGGGGCTCAATGGGCTCCGGCTTTACAAGCTCTGCCGGAGGAGTTTCCTTGACTTTCTCAGACGCCTTATTTTTTTTAGAATCCTCACGGGCAGCCATATCAGATTCAATTTCCTTGACCGTTTGAATAATGACCTCCTGAAAAGAACCGAGCTGATCAGGAGCTATATTGTCAGGATCATACCCTTTCCGGATCAACCTTGTGCGGAGCGTGTCTTCGGGAATACCTCGATCGGCAAGCATTACTCTTGCCTGATCTTCTGTGATTTGCTGACCCATTAAGGCAGGAGCAAAGACCAGTAATCCAAATAGTCCTATAAGGATTGATTTAATTCTGATGAACTTCCCAAACATGATTTCCATTTATCCCTCAGATGCTTAACTACTTACCAAGCTCCGTTTTAAAATACTCCAGCGTATGTACCAAACCTTCATTCCTTGGTACTTTCGGTTCCCATCCAAACAACCTTTTAGCCAGGCTGATATCCGGCTGTCTGACTTTTGGATCATCTTCAGGCAATGGTCTGTAATCAATATAGGCTTCTTTATTTCCTACCAGATCAAGTATTTCCTTCGCTAGCTGCATGATGGATATTTCGTCCGGATTACCCATATTGACCGGAAGTGAATACGCTCCATGCAATAACCTGTAAATCCCTTCTACTAAGTCATTTACATAGCAAAAACTCCGAGTTTGGCTACCATCGCCATAAACTGTTAACCCTTCACCTCTCAAAGCCTGTGCCATAAAGGCAGGCAGGGCTCTGCCATCTTCAATCCGCATCCTGGGCCCGTAGGTATTGAATATTCGGATGATCCGGACTTCTACCCCATGAAATCGGTGGTACGCCATGGTAATGGCCTCCATAAAACGCTTTGCTTCATCATATACCCCTCTTGGACCTATCGGATTCACATTTCCCCAATACTCCTCCACTTGCGGGTGAATCAATGGATCTCCATAAACCTCTGATGTAGAGGCTATTAGGATTCTGGATTTTTTTGCCTTGGCAAGCCCTAGTAAGTGATGGGTACCCAACGAACCAACTTTAAGGGTTTGGATAGGCATCTTTAAGTAATCAATGGGGCTTGCCGGAGAAGCAAAATGCAGAATATAGTCCAAATCGCCTGCTACATGGACATACGTGGTAATATCATGATGATGGAACTCAAAATGAGGCTCGGAAAATAAATGCTCTATGTTTTTCATAGAACCCGTGAGCAAATTGTCCATCCCGATGACGTGAAAACCTTCTCGGAGGAAGCGGTCACACAAGTGTGAACCGATGAAACCGGCCGCACCGGTGATTAAGACCCTTTTCAATACCTTTATTTACGATTTTAAGAATTATGAGAACTGTAAAGATACTAGAATTAAGGTTTTGGAGCATTTTGGCTTTGCTCGCTACCCTATTATTTCCATCGGATGTTCACGGTCAAAAAGGGGCCGCAATAAACATTATTGAATTTCGGTATGGGTTTGACTTTTCGATGGCAGATATGAAATCGAGATTTGGCTCAAACAGCACGATTGGTTTTTCGGCAGAATCTGTTCGACTGAAGAATAAAATCTTCTTTGGATTTGATGGAATATATCTCTTTGGCAATAATGTAAATGAAGACGTGCTTGCCAATCTCCGATCCTATAACGGAAGTATCATCGATGTCAATGGAGCGCCCGGAGATGTGACTTTAAAAGAACGTGGTTTTTACTTTGGCCTTAATGCCGGAAAGATATTTCCGACGACAAAACATGAAAACAAATTAACCGGCATACGCACCCAGATCGGCATTGGCTATTTGCAACATAAAGTAAGAGTGCAGGACAATGGGCGAAGTGTGGTTGCGCTGGAAAAAGATTATCTCCCGGGATATGATCGACTGTCCAGCGGCCCTGCCATGCATTTTGGTTTAGGATATCATTATCAACATCCGAAACAAAATTTTCATTTTTCCATTATGGCTGATTTGTACGCCGCCCAAACGCAATCCAGAAGAGATTTGGATTATGCTACCGGGGCAAAACTCACCGGTAAAAGAAC